>NZ_JBNPEO010000001.1:0-257657 GCF_050490315.1 Pseudarthrobacter sp. J1738
TTGATGGCGCGGAAGTCAGGAGCGACTCGGGCAGGGTTTGCTGTGTTGCTGAAGTTTTTTCAGCAACATGCCAGATTCCCGGGTAGCCCTTCTGACCTTCCACCGGGAGCTTTGAACTATATTGCGGCGCAGATTTCTGTTCCTCCCGTTGCGCTGGCTCCCTATTGGGGTGGGCGCTCGATCAAGTACCACCGGGCCGAGATCCGGTCCCATTTTGGTTTCCGTGAGTTCACGACCGCTGATGAGGCCCGGCTGGCTGGGTGGTTGGCGGAGAGGGTGTGCCCGTCTGAGGTTCGAGAGTCTGCGCTTGTGGAGGCTTCGCTGTCCCGGTGTCGTCAGGAGCGGATTGAGCCGCCGGGACGTGCGGGCAGGATTGTTGGTGCTGGCCGGGCGTTGTTTGAGCAGCGCCTGTGTGCTCATGTGGGCAAGGTTCTAGGCCCGGACGGTGCGGCTGGGCTGAAGGCCTTGGTCGCTGATGGTGCAGCCGGTTCCCTGTTGTCGGTGTTGAAGGCTGATCCGGGCCCGGCTGGTTTGGAGTCGTTGCTGGCGGAGGTGGAGAAGCTTTCAGCAGCCCAGGCTCTTGATTTACCGGCTGGCTTGTTTGCCGGGGTTTCGGAGAAGGTCGTGAGTGCCTGGCGGGCGCGGGCGGCACGGATGTATCCATCGGATTTCCAGGACGCGCCGGCGCCGGTGCGGTTGACGCTGTTGGCGGCGTTGTGTCATCAACGGACGGCAGAGATAGCTGACAGCCTGGTCGATTTGCTGCTCGTGCTGGTGTTGAAGATCAATACCGGCGCGGTGAGGAAGGTCGAGAAGGAACTGACCGAGGATCTGCAAAGGGTGCGCGGCAAGACGGCTTTGCTGTTCAAACTGGCCGAGAGGGCAGTCGCCTGCCCGGATGAGACGGTCCGGGAGGCCGTGTTCCCGGTGGTGAGTGAGAAAACCCTGCGGCAACTGGTCCAGGAGGCAAAAGCCAACGAGAGCGTGTTCCAGGGCAAGGTGAGGACCGTGTTGCGGGGTTCGTACTCGAATCATTACCGGCGGATGTTACCGGCGCTGCTGTCCGTGCTGCGGTTCCGGTGCCATAACACGGCGTTCCGGCCCATCATGGATGCCATCGCGTTGCTGGAACGGTATGCGGATGCTGGAAGTAAGAGCCAGTTCTTCGCGCCCGGAGAGGTAGTCCCGGTTGCGGGTGTGGTGCCCAGGTCCTGGGAGGGCGCTGTCCGGGACGAGAAGGGCAGGATCGAGCGGATCCCGTACGAGCTGTGCCTGCTCGTGTCCTTACGGGACGCTTTGCGCCGCCGCGAGGTTTTCGTTGACGGGGCGGGGAAATGGCGGGACCCGGAAGAGGACCTTCCCCAGGACTTCGACGCTTCCCGTGAGCTCCACTACGAGGCCCTGCAGAAACCGTTGGACCCGGCCAGGTTCATTCTTGATCTTCAGTCCAGAATGAGGAGGTCACTGGAGCACCTGGATAAGGGGCTGCCGGCCGATACCACCGGTGGAGTGAAGATCACCAGACGCCGTGGGGCGCCGTGGATAAAGGTCCCCAAGCTGGAAAAACTCGACGAGCCGGTGAATCTGGGCAAACTCAAGGCCGAGGTCCTGGCCCGGTGGGGCACCCTGGACTTGCTAGAAGTCCTCAAGGAAGCGGACTTCCTGACCGGGTTTACCGGGGAGTTTGTTTCCGTGGCCTCCCGTGAGGTCCTTGACCGTGAGACCCTGCGCAGGCGTTTGCTGTTGTGCCTGTTCGGGCTTGGGACGAACATGGGCATCAAAGCGGTCACTGATGCCGGCGGTCACGGAGAGACGGAGCGGGAGCTACGCCATGTGCGCCGGACGTTCATTACGAAGGATAATCTGCGCCAGGCGATCGTGAAGGTCGTCAACGCCACGTTCGAGGCCAGGAACCCTCACTGGTGGGGTGAAGGGAACGCCTGTGCGTCGGATTCGAAAAAGTTCGGCTCCTGGGAATCAAACCTGATGACCGAATGGCACAACCGCTACGGTGGTCCCGGCGTGATGATCTACTGGCACGTGGAAAAGAAATCGACCTGCATCTATTCCCAGCTGAAGAACTGTTCCTCCTCCGAGGTCGCGGCGATGATCGAAGGCGTTCTGCGCCACGACACCGACGCCGAGATCGAAGCAAACTACGTCGATACCCACGGGGCCTCGATCGTGGGGTTCGCGTTCACCGAACTCCTGGGGTTCAAGCTGTTGCCGAGGTTGAAGAACATCGGCTCGATCCGCCTCTACCGGGCCAGCAATGAAGAAGCCTACGCCGAGATCAATGACGTGTTGTCCAGGCCGATCAATTGGGAGATCATCGCCCAGCAATACGATCAGATGGTCAAATACGCCACGGCCCTCAAACTCGGCACGGCAGAGTCGGAGACGATCCTGCGCCGTTTCACCCGGGGCGGGCCCAAACACCCCACGTACCAGGCCCTGGAGGAACTGGGCCGGGCCGTGCGGACGATCTTCGCCGCCGACTACCTCGCCAGCGAAGACCTGCGACGCGAAATCAATTCCGGTTTGCAGGTAGTGGAGAACTGGAACAGCGGAAACGACGTCGTCTTCTACGGTAAAAACCGTGACCTCACGGGCCCTGACCGTGAAACGACCGAAGTGTCCATGCTCGCCCTGCACCTGCTCCAATCCTCCCTGGTCCTGGTCAACACCCTGCTGCTGCAAACCGTGCTCGAGGTCAAGGAGTTCACCGGACTGCTCGAACCGGAAGACCGCAGGGGCCTCACACCGTTGTTCTGGACCCATATCAACCCCTACGGACGCTTCACCCTCGACATGAACACCCACCTGAACCTGGGCCAGATCTCTGCCGAACCCGAACACCGTACCCCCGGTGACAACCGCTTGGCCCAGGCCGCTGCTCTGTGATGGAAAGGACCCCCTATGGCCACGAATGAGAGATCCACGCCAAGAACCAAAGGCAAGCTTCTGCGCGCCAGAGTCCACCTCGTCGGGAGTAAACCAAAGATCTGGCGGCTATTCGAAGTCGATTCCAGCCTTTACCTGGACGAATTCCACGACGTTCTGCAGGTGATCATTGGCTGGGAAAACTCCCACCTGCATTCCTTTACCGACCGCAACCCGAACACCCCGGGCCGCGGACGGACACAGGCCAGGTCTTGGGCGCCTGCCTACGTCAGGGCAGAAGACGAGGAGGGCTGGTACCTGCCTGAAGAGACCGTCCAGCTCGGGAAAGTCCTCAACGAAGGCTCAACCCCGCTGTTCTACGCATACGACTTCGGCGATAGCTGGCTCCACCGCATCGACTGGATCGAAACCGTCAGGAAAACCGGTGACGACGCCCATGCCCGGGTGATCCGCGGTAAACGACGCTGCCCCCTGGAGGACTCCGGTGGAATCGGCGGCTATGAAGACCTCATCGCCACTCTGGCCAACCCTGATGCCGTCGATGAATCAGACCGCGAGCACCTCCAGGGCCTGCACGAATGGGCCCAAGGAACCGCGCAACGATCCGGCGGAGAGGAAACTTTCGATCCCGCACACTTCGACCCGGTCAAAGTCAACGAAGAACTCGGCAGACTCTTCACACCCGAAGGAAACTGACCAAGTGCCGGCCACGGCACAGCCAGGCCTGGCACCAATGGCATTGTGCCGGCATGCCTTAGCGAGTTTTTGTCTCCGCGTGGACGGCGCAGGAAACGCCAAGGATTGACGTAGTTTCCAGGAACTGGCGAGCAGGATCCCCCATCTGTCAAGTACCGTTGCGCTCGGCTGTCCATGAGGTCAGCCGGTCTCATGTTCTGTATTGAAAGGACTCCCCTGTCATGGCAGGAATCATCCCCTGGCTGGGTGCGCTGGGCACCACAGGAAAAGCCGTTGTTGTAGCATCCGTCGTTGCCGCTGGTGGCACCGGTGCAGCAGTGGCCGCCACCGCCACCGTTGCGCCGACCGATGCGACGTCCACTGTGTCGCCGGCCGCCCCCGCCGCTGATCCGTCGGCTTCCTCCACGGCCACATCGTCGGTTGTTCCCGCATCGACGCCCACTCCGTCCAGCGCGCCCGTATCTTCGGCTGAGGTCCCGCCGGCGCCGGCGTCATCTTCAACCGCACCGGAGTTGGCACACGCACCGGACGTACCAGTGATTGCCGAACCGGCAGAGGCACCGGAGGCGCCGGAGCATGCCGAACCTTCGGAGGAGCCGTAACAGGCCCGGACGGGCTAAGTACCGGGCTTACAGAATCTGGGCTCACGAGCTGAGAAATACCGTGATTGTCCGGTCGGCTGATTTCTCTGCGGTTGTTTGCCTTTGACATGAGCGGCGGGGCCCTGGGGGCGAGAGCGAAACGGGGCCCTCCGAGGCCGGGCCGGCGAGGGTTCCTTGTGGCCTCTTCGCTGTCTGCACCTGGTGCGGCCGGCCGTGTTTGGGGTTAGTCCGGTGGCGGGGTTGTGCGGGCGGTGATTGTTTGATCGCTTCGGTGGCTGGGGCCGTGGTGGAGCTGGAAGGCGCTGGTGATCAGGGCGAAGTGGCTGAAGGCCTGTGGGGTGTTACCGAGTTGCCGGGCGTCTTGGACGTCCCATTCCTCGCTGAGCAGGCCCACGTCGTTGCGCAGGGTCAGGAGTCGTTCGAACAGTGTCGTTGCCTCGGTGCGTTTTCCGGCGCCAAGGAGTGCGTCGACGAGCCAGAAGGAGCAGGCAACGAAGACACCTTCTCCGCCGGGCAGCCCGTCGTCGCTGTGTTGGGGGCGGTACCGGAGCACGTACCCGTCCTGGGTCAGGCCGCGCTGGATGGCGTCGATGGTGCCGGTGACGCGGGGGTGGTCCGGAGGAAGGAATCCGACCCTGGGGATCAGCAGGAGACTGGCGTCGAGTTCGGTGCCGCCGTAGGACTGGACGAAGGAGTTCATTTCAGGGTTGAAGCCGTGCTCCATGACGTCGTTGTGGATGGCCTCGCGAAGGTCCTCCCACCGGTCTGCTGGTCCGGGGAGGTGGAACTGGCGGACTGCCTTGATCATCCGGTCTACTGCGACCCAGGCCATGACTTTGGAGTGGGTGAAGTGCCGCCTGGGTCCGCGCATTTCCCAGAGTCCGTTGTCGGGCTGTTGCCAGGCGTCCTCAAGGTGGTCCATTAGGGCGATTTGGATGTCCCAGGAGTCGTCCGCGTCGTGGAGGAGGGCGTTGCGGGTGAGGGAAAGCCCGTCGAGGACTTCACCCCAGACGTCGAGTTGGAGTTGGTCGGCGGCCGCGTTGCCGGTGCGGACCGGCGTGGAGTCCTCGTACCCTGCCAGCCAGGGTATCTCGGCTTCGGGGAGCCTGCGCCGCCCGTCGAGGGAATACATGATCTGCAGGTCTGCCGGGTCGCCTGCCACGGCGCGCAGCAGCCATTCCCGCCAGGCTTTGGCCTCGTCCGTGTAGCCGGCTGTGATGAGGGACTGCAGCGTCAGCGTCGCGTCCCGGAGCCAGCAGTACCGGTAGTCCCAGTTGCGGGGCCCCCCGGGCTGTTCGGGAAGTGATGTCGTCGCAGCCGCGACGATGCCCCCGGTCGGGGCGAAGGTGAGTGCTTTGAGGGTGATCAGGGACCGCTGGACAGCGTCCCGGTAGGGGCCGGCGGCCGCGCTGCGCGAAGACCAGTCCTCCCAGTACGCCAGGGTCCCGGTCAGGGCATTCTCGGCGTCGACGGTCCGCGGCCGCCGCAAGTGGCTGGGTGACCAGGTAAGGACGAACGGGACACGCTCACCTGCCTTGACCGTGAATTCGCTGACCGTGCGGAGGTGTTCTCCCTCCATGGGGGCGGACGAGGACAGGTGAACCGAGTCGGGCCCGGCGACCGCATGAATCCCGGTTGTGGTGCGCCGGACCCAGGGGACCACGTGCCCGTAGTCGAAACGTAAGGCCAGTTCGCCGCGCATCGCGACGGTGCCGCTGAGTCCCTCTACGATGCGGATGAGGTCGGCGACCCCGTCCCGGGGAGGCATGAAATCGGTTACTCTGACCCTTCCCGTGCCGGTGTCCCATTCGGTCTCCAGGACCAGGGTGTCGGGCCGGTACCGGCGGCGGGTGCAGGTGCCTCCGGCGGCAGGGGCCAGCAGCCAGCGTCCCGCGTCGGGGGTGTCCAGCAGCGCGGCGAAACAGGCCGGCGAGTCGAAGTGCGGCAGGCAGAGCCAGTCGATGGATCCGTCTGTTCCGATCAGGGCTGCCGTGTGCAGGTCCCCGACGATGGCGTAATCCTCTATGCGCGTCACCTCAGCCGGCCTTGACTTCGAGGACGACTTTCACGTCGGTATCCTGGCGCCGGAAGGCGTCCTGGAAGTCGGCCAGTGGTACCCGGCGGGTGATCAGCCGCTGAAGCCAGGCGCTGTCGGCCTGCTCCAATGCCCTGACAGCGGCTTCATAGTGGCTGCGGTTGGCGTTGACGCTGCCGAATACCGATTCGTTGCCCAGCACCAGGGCACGGTTGACCGCGCCGATGTCCACTGGCTCGGTCCTGCCGGTGGAGGAGACTCCGGTCAGGCAGGTGACCGAGTCGAGGGCTCTGCAGGTCATCGTCTCGAGCACTACGGAGGCGACGCCGGTGCATTCGACCAGGATATCGGCCTGAATCCCGGAATCAGTGAGGCTCTCCGGGTGGTAGGTCGCTCCGAGCTCCCGGACGAGTCCCGGTTTCGGCCCTGCCCGCACTTGGTCAAAGACGTGGACGTCGAGTCCGCGCTGCACGCCCAGCACTGCCGCGAGCAGGCCGACCGGCCCGGCCCCGGTGACAACGGCGGTCTTCGGGGCAAAAAAGGCCCGGGAGCCGATCGCGTCGATGTGCTGCCAGGCTTTGGCGACGATGGTTGTTGGTTCCAGCAGAACGCCGACGTCGGCCAGCGTGTTCGGAAGCCGGACGAGAGCATCAGGATCAGCCCGGAAGCGTTCTCGGGCGAACCCGTGCAGGCCTTTTATTCCGTGTTCGGTGTAGCGGCCGTTGCGGCACATATCCCACTGCCCCGCCGCGCACGCAGGACACGGCACAGGGTCCGGACGGCGAACGATGCAGACCACCAGATCCCGGGGGCTGAGCCCGGAACCTGCCGGAGCGTCGAGGACACGGCCGATGTTCTCGTGTCCCAGAATCAGAAACGGTGACCCGGCGGGTGCTTCTCCGTATTCGCCGGAGGTGATCTCGGCATCGGTGCCGCAGAGCCCGACGGCCAGGGTCTCCACCAGGACCTGACCGTCCGCCGCGTCGGGCTCGGGGACATCCCTGAGCACCAACGGCTCCTTCGTCCCCGGGACGACAGTCAAAGCCTTCACGTCTTTTCCTCCTGCATCTCCGGGCGGCATCCGTCGACGCTTCTATGTCTTGTCAAGCGGTAGGAGTCGGGCTTGGCAGTCTGCCAACCCGCATTTTTCTCCCCGTTGTTTAGGTTGCTGGCGAAGCTTGCGGAGCTGTGTCCGACGGAGACCTGTCTACCCTTGGGCAAGTGCCGGGATTAGACAGGAACATACTCCCGCGGGGCGAGCCTGTGAGACGTCTCGTATCCCATGGGATATGAGACGGAACAGACAGTTGCAGTTGACCCCCGTTCAGCGTGCATGCTCACCGTGCGGGGTAAACGTACATTGCCCTATTGGTGGGGAGCCGGACACCGAGGTTGGAATGTGCAGAGCGGTGAGCGACCGGCTAACGGGACGATTCGACGGCTCTATACGGGACACCCCTTTCGGGACGGTGAGCTTCGTAGTCCGGTAAATACGCCGGTCCTCTGCCGCGCCGGATCGACCGGACGTCAGTTCACCGGAGCCGGCGGCTGCAGTACGATCGCCATATGAAAACCCCGGGAGAGGACCGGTGTCCGACGGTGCGCATGTTTCCGGACTATGCCGACACCGTGCTTTGGTTTGACGACCCCGTTGACTATGACCTCGCCGGCCTGACGCAAGGACTGGTCCGCGACCTGAGGGTCTGGGAACAGTCCTATTACGAGTCACTGACCCCGGACCTCGACTGGAAATCCGCGGAGCTCGCACGCCGGTTCACGCTGGAAGGCAACCGTCTGGCCCGGCGCGTAGCGGATGAACTCGGCGACGGCTACGAAATCGAGTTCAACTCCTACGAGAAAAACGTGCCGACCCGCCGGTTCCGCGGAACGGGACCCGCCCTCAACGCCCGGGCGGCTGCCGCGTTCGATGCCTTGGCAGCCGCACTGCAGGCAAAACAGGACGAAATCTCCCGGGCCCGGACAGCAGCCCAGCGTGGAGAAAACACCGGATGGTTCGCCTACTCACCGCTTTCCGATACCGTCTTCAAGCCACCCCGGGCAGGGCGGGAATAGGCAGGCCGCAAACCCCGACGGACCGACCCGGCCCGGGGCTGGAAAATGTCCCGCGGGCGGCGTTCCTCGATTGGAACGCTCAGCGGTGATGGTAGTCAGATGGAGATGGATCAGGCTCTTCCGCTGGCGTTGCAGCGGACTGCGTGGACAGTCACGCCGACACTGACTACCGAGCTCAAGAACAGGGCCACGAATCCGGCCGCGGCGGCGACGTAGTAGCTTGCCGGATCGGGCGCTGTATCGATTACTGGCTCCATGTAGAACCAAAAAGTGGAACCCGCGCTCACACCCAGTAATGCGATCACGCCAGTCAGGACCCACGCGGATATAGCAAGAATGACCATCTTCATATCTCCCCCACTTTTGGACGGGCTGGAGCCCGTTGTGCCCTGATCCTAGCCGTGCGCATAAATCCGGCGGGATTTTTCCCGCCAAGCGATCGCTTCATCGGGAAACCCTTGAGCGAGGGCCCTGTTTGCGGGAGTTGGGGTCAGGATCGCCTGAGGTGGAAGGTCGCACCCTTTCTCTTCAGCTGCCAGATGGTTACGGTCCCGTCCGAGTGAAGGCCGGGGACGGTCTTCTTGACCTCGAGGACGTCGAGTCCTTCGGGGAACTCGCTGCGCGTTCGCAGCATGAACTCCACGCGGAACCTTTCATTCACGGCAACCCGAAGCACTCGCCGTCGTTTTGCAGTGAGCAGCGCTACTGCTGCCCACGTGATGTAAGGCAGGAGCACAAGCCAGGCTCCCGGACCGTCGTCATTCCATTGCCGGCCGAAGACTAGCCGGCAAACAATGAAGACCAGCGCGGCAACAATCACGGCTGCATTGCGGGTCCATTCAAGCCAACGGTAGGCGCGCATCTCTTCAAACGTGATGATCCATCTCTCGGCGCTGGATACTTCCGTCATGGGTGCCACGCCTTCCCTGCTGGAAACTCTTCACCTTCACAAGCATCGCGGTCAATGGATATCACCGTCTCGGCGACCGCTAGCCGATCCGTCACCGGGCGCTACGAGGTCACATCATGGTCCAGGCGTGGTGCCCATTAAAGGATCCCTCACCGGGCGTCACTCGAAACGGATTCCCTGGCCGCTTCAGGTTGGTGACTTCTTCTGTGCTGCGATGCCGGCACCGATCAGCCCGCCTGCAGATAGCAACAACAGCGCCGCTCCTGCCACCATGGCGATCTTGACAGGTACCGGGAATTCGATTGCCACCGCCACGCAGCAGATAACAACAGCAAGAGCGGCCACACACGCCGCAATAGCACCGAAGATCTTTTTATCCACAGAATTACCTTAGTGACGTAGGCCAGATATTTGCATGCCGACGCGGGGTGCCCGCAAGCTGATCCCTCACCGGACACTCTTCTCCGGGTTCCCCCTCGAGGCTCAGGGCGTCGAAAGTTCCAACGCAGCCGCTCCGACTAAGCTGCCGCCATGGAACATTCCCGGGTCGCCCTCCCCGAGCCGAGCTATCTCGCCCGTATCGGTGAGATCGCGTACACGATTTCCTCGATGGAGTGGACGATACTCGGTGATCTCCATCGACTCGTGGCCGATCTGCCTGACACTCTCTCGCTCGATCAACTAGAGCCGGAGATGACGTCAGGGATTGCAACCAAGATCAAGGCGGCGACCACCGATATGACTAGCGGACCAACGAAGGAGTACCTGGTTGCTGTGTACCGCTCGCTCTTCGCGGCCGCAGCAATTAGAAACGACGTCCTTCATGCCCGCCCAGCTACACACCCAGGCGACTCCCAACGCCTGATGCGCGCAGAGACAACGAATAGGCAGACCACCGGCGTGCGCTTCTGGATCGACGATGAGTGGTTCGACGAAGCCATCGTCAAGCTGAACGACCTGCTGACTGCGATCACTGACCGGCGGCCACCCCTCAGCTGACTCCAACAAGCATGCCGAACTGTTCTCACAGACCATTCCATTAGCCGATCGGCTACCGAGACGATCTACTGGAGATTCGACTCACCTGCAAGGTGTCGATTGCGGGCTTCTATCAACCTTCGGAGATAGCGGCCCAGCACAAGTTTCTCGGCCAAACGCCCTATAGGGCCGAATGGAGCCGCGAACTCAATGCGGTCCACCATCGTGGTTCCTGCCGAGTCCTGGCTGAACTCGTGAACATGACGGAACCGCTGGAACGGACCCCTGACCTGCTCGTCTACGAAGTAGTTGGGTTTCTGCATCTCAGTGATCCGGCTCGTCATCTGAAGCGGGACGCCGAAATGCCAAGCACGCCAGGTCACTTCTTCGTCTAAGGAGATGAGGCCGGACGTCACGCCATCTATCGCCTCTTCGTTTGACTGCCTCATGGAGTCCTTGTGGGCGTCGATGCTCCGGGCAAGGTCAAATAGCTCGGACACGGGCATCTTCGTCCGCGTTCTGCACTCAAAATAGACGGCCATCGTCAGAGTATTGCAGCCTTTCAGTCTCGACTTGAATTGCGACTTCCGGACGGAGCAAGCACACAAAGCGACCAAGGCAAGGGTGCCCGTTCAGGGATCGGCTTGCGGGACGGTTGGAAGGAGCGGCCGGGCCGCCCCTGATCCAGACCTCATTCGCGTCCGGTCGCGGCCCAGCGCTTCATCGCTTCGAGGAGATGATTTGGCGTGAGCATGAAGCGAGGTTCGAGTTCCTCCCAGCCTGGCTCCTTCACGCTCCGGTTATACGCTGCATGGTCGGCATCAATGGGGATGGACTCGTCGAGCCCACCCGATTCCTCGCCCATGAGAGCAAGGTGATAGATCCACGTGGAGCCGTCGGCTTCGACATTTCGGAACGTTGCCTCAAAGACCGCGCGCTCCGCCGAGAGTCCTTGCTGCAGTTCGTCCGGTCGCGAATTGAGCATGTTCATCCACTCCTCGAACGCGTGTTCCTTGCCGCTGACGATGCGTGAGCGGCTCAGTTCGAGTCGCATGCCGCGCGGTACTGATGGCGGCATCTGGTGCCCAGGAAAGTCGCGCGGCACCGGGGTGAAGGGCATCTCGAAGCCATTGTCGGGAGAGGTCATGAAGGTATTCTCGCGGCGTTGATCCCACGGAAGTACCTCCAAGGCAGGCGTGTTTCGCTCAGGGATCATTTACCGGGCACACAGAACGCGGAATGTGGAGATGACGCTGCTGCTACCGGATTAAGGAGAGCTGTCGTCGCAACGCCACACCGGTCCTGAATCACGCTGCCATAGCCAAAGGCGTTTGTGTTGCTGAGGCGTTGAGCGTGCGGTAGATATGGCGTGCGAGGTAGCGCTTGATGCAGCGGCGTATTTCCTTGTTGGTTCTCCCTTGGGCGCGTCGTTTTTCGGCGTACTCGCGGGTTTTGGTGTCATGGGTCATTTTGGTGACCGCGACCATGTGCAGGGCACTGTTCAGGGATCTGTCTCCGCCCCGGTTCAGTCGGTGCCTGACCGTGTTCCCGGACGATGCGGGTATGGGATTCACCCCGGCCAGGGATGCGAACGCCGCCTCGTTACGGACTCTTCCTTCGTGTGACCAGGCAGCGAGGCACTTCGCGGCGCTGATCGCTGCGAACCCTGTTTCCTCCAGCAAGGGTGCGGCCTCACTGACCTTGACCAACTCATCGAGCTGGTTCTCGTTGGCCGTGAGCTGCTCGTCGAGAAGCAGGATGTGTCTAGCCAGCCGCACGGCCTCGGTGCGGGCGATGGACAAGGAGAGTTCTTCCTCCCGGGACCGCCACTTTGAGACCTCAGTGATCTGGTTGCTGGTGAGCTTCTTGCGGGCGTCGATGCCCAGGTCATTGCCGCGCACTAGGGCGTTGAGCGCGTTGATCGACCGGGTGCGGTCCTTGCTCATGGATCCCCGCGCCGTCACCAGAATCCTCACGCCTTGGCGGATCCCGTCATGCAGGCGGGGGCGGCGCAGCTTGTCCACCGGTAGGGGCAGGGTCGAGATGGCGATCTGGTGGGCGTCCAGGGCATCGGTCTTGCCCACCCCTCGACGCTTCCTGGCATCCATGCGCGGTGCCTCTGCCACAGGGAAGCCGTGGCTGGCTACGGTGCCGGCCAGGATCGCCCCGTAGGATGCGGCACCTTCGATCACCCAGAGAGTATCGGCACTACCATCGGTGCGGCGGGCGACCCAGTCGATTGCCCGGTTGATCCCGGCACCAGTGGCAGGGAAATCCCGGGATTCTAGCAAGGCGCCGGTATTCGCGGCGAGGATCGCGTAGACGTGGTTGCGGGCGTGCGTGTCGACACCGACGACGAATGGATGGGTATGCGCGACGATAGACATGGCGGTCATTGGTACCTTTCCTCTTCACGGACACGGTCGTGGCCGTCGCTGGCCGACGCCAGTCCGGGTGAGGTCACCAAGGAACAGCACTGTGATGGGTCACGCCCCGCAAAAGGGGTGGACAATCTTCTGATCAAGCTACCGAGGTGGGCCGGACAGTGCCGGCCGGACCACCCAATGGACCGACAAATCTACTTAAAGACACCATGCGGGTCAGTTGTGCGGTGAGTCGCATCCACGGGCGGAACGGCCTGCACCCATCCTGCCAGCCAGTCCCGGACCAGCCACTGTCAAGACTCACACCGGTTATTTGTCTACCACGTCCACCTCCGAATCCCGCTGAAAACCGGAGAACTTCTTAGGGCCCGCGCAGCCATGGTCCTCCCGGAAGGTCTCACAGACCGTACACAGGTTCATCTCAGGTACCTCTTATCGGGCTCGTGGGAAACTTGGTGGTAACGGAAGGACATGCGATGACGGCGGTTGTGAATTCACGGGCTCGGGCTCTCGGCGCGGTACGGCGCTGGACGGTGACCGCGATGGTACTGGCGGGGATCGCGACCGCCGGCGCCGGCGCCGGGCTGGCCACGGTGCAGCACACCGCCGCCACCGGCCAGGCAGCAGCGGCGGCGGTGCAGCAGGCGCCGGCCGCGCCCGCCGCGGCAGGGACGTTCGGGAAAGTTACGCCCGCACAAAACGCCCCGGCCGCTGCAGTGCCGCAGACCGCGACCCGGGCCTCCTGACCTTGGCAGCTGTCCCGGCCGCCCGGTTCGATGCGATCGGCACCACCGTTAGCGTGCACGCGACCGACCCGGGCGCCCTGGATCAGGCTGTGCGCACGGCCAGGGAATGGCTGGCGCCTCTGGACCTTGCTGCCTCGCGGTTCCGGGCAGATTCAGAACTTACGACCATTAACGCCCGGTCGGCCCGGGGTCCGGTGGCGGTGGCAGTCAGTGCCTTGCTCGGGGATGTTTTGGAGGCTTCCTTCCGCACGGCGGCCCTGACCGGCGGCCTGGTGGACCCGACAGTCGGCGCGGCCCTGCTGCGGGCCGGTTACGATGACGATATGGTACTGGTCAGAGACAGGGCGGGCTGGACGGTGCCCGGTGATCCGGAACCGGCGCCGGGGTGGCTGCAGATCAGCTACACACCCGACGTCCGGTTGCTGGTCATGCCGGCCGGCACGGTGCTGGACTTTGGCTCCAGCGCCAAAGCCTACGCCGCTGACCGGATCGCGGCCCTGCTGGGTGAGACCCTGCCGGGCGGTTTCCTGGTCGACCTGGGCGGAGACATCGCCGTTGCCGGCACCCCTCCAGAGACAGGCTGGCAGGTAGGGATCGAGCACGACCGCGGCCGCACCGATCAGGTCATCACCATCAGGGACCAGGCCATAGCAACGTCTTCAACGAGGCACCGGGCGTGGTCCAGCGGGTCCGGGACCGCCCACCACATCATCGACCCGCGCACCGGCGCCCCGGCACAGCGCATCTGGGCCGAAGTGACCTGCCTGGGTGCGACCGCTCTGGAAGCCAATGCCGCCTCGACCGCCGCCATCGTCCTGGGTGCTCAGGCACCGTCCTGGCTGGGGGCCCGTGGCATCGATGCCAGCCTGCACGCCACGGACGGTTCGACCGTGAGGACCGGGAACTGGCCTGCCCCCCACGAACCTGCCGGGGCACTGTGAGTCCGGCGGTCAGCGAGGTTTTCTGGTTCGTTTCCCGGGCGAGCGGGGTCACGGCTTCGGTGCTGCTGACGGTGACGTTCATTCTCGGTGTTGTGACTTCCGGGCGGCGCCGGCCGGCAGGGATCGGGACCACTGTCGTGACAGGGCTCCACCGCAACCTGGCCCTGGGGATGATGGTTTTTGTGGTAGTCCATATTGTTACTGCCGTGCTGGAAGGCTACGTCGACATCGGCTGGGTGTCGGTAGTGGTGCCGTTCACTTCCGGCTACGAACGGGCCTGGATCGGGCTGGGCGCTGTCGCGTTCGATCTGCTGGTGGCCGTGACGTTGACCTCGATGCTGCGTCACCGTATTCCCGAGCGGTGGTGGGGCCGGGTCCACGCGCTGAGCTACGTGCTGTGGCCGGCAGCGATAGTCCATGGCATCACGATGGGCACCGGGAGCGCCTGGATCCTCCGGGCCGTGGGGGTGGCCTGCCTGGCCGCAGGCGCCGCCGCGATCGCCTACCGGCTCACCGGCCGGCAACCCGATGAGACCCGCCGCAACGAAATCGGACAACAGCCATGGCGCTGAACCTGCTGCCGGCCCTGCACGAGGCCGGCCTGACGGGCCGGAGCGGTTCGGCGTTCAGCACTGCCGTGAAACTCGGTGCGGCGCTTCAGAATCGGGCCGAGCTGATAGTTAACGCCTGCGACGGGGAAATCGGTGCCGCGAAGGACGCCTACGTCATCCGGCACCACCTCGCCGAGGTCCGGGACGGGGCAGCATTGACGGGCCTGAAGCGGGTAACGTATGCCGCCCACGCCGGATCAGAAACCGAAGGACGCCTGCGGGCAGCGGGCGTGGCGGTGTTGCCGGTACCTGCCCGGTATGTCGCCTCCGAGGCCAGCGCCCTCGTTTCCCTGCATCACGGCGGCCTTGCCCGCCCGATGACCAAACGCGCCCGCCTGGTCCAGGGCGGCCGCACCCCGGAGGGGAAGAAAACCCGGCCGGTACTGGTCCTGAACGCCGAAACACTTCTGCGGGTCGCCCAGATCGAGGCCTTCGGGCCGGCCTGGTTCCGGTCTTTCGGCACACCGGAGGACCCCGGCCCGCGGCTGGTCGCTCTCAACGGCGCCGTCCAGGCGCCAGGTGTCTACGAAACCGAAACCGGACCATCCCTAAGCCAAATACTCTCCCTGGCCGGTGGACCGCTGCCCGGCGCCCGGGCCCTGAACATCGGCGGACTCGGCGGCACCTGGATTGCAGCGTCCCGGATACCGGCCCTGCACTACACCACCGCGTCGATGGCCACCGCGGGCGCCGCTCCCGGGCCCGGGGTGATGCACCTGCTGGGCCCCTCACATTGCCCGGTCGCCACGGTCGCGGACATGCTCAACTACGCCGCCGGGGAATCAGCCGGCCAATGCGGGCCCTGCATGTTCGGGCTCCCCGCGGCAGCGGCCGGGTTCGCTGAACTCGCCGCCGGTACCGGAGGTCCCGGAGCGCACGCCGCGCTGCGGCAACGACTGGGACTGCTTACCGGCCGCGGGGCCTGCCACTTCCCCGACGGTGTTGCAGCGTTCACCGCCTCCGCACTGGAGGTCTTCAGCACCCACCTCCAAGCGCACGCGGCAGGCTATTGCCCCGGACAGGAAGAAAGAGATCAGTCGTGAGCTTTTCTGCCCGCCCGCCCCGGACCGATTCGGCCGTCCCGGTCCTGGCCGTCGACCGGACCGCCTGCACCGGGCACGGAGTCTGCGCCACCTTGCTGCCTGAACACATCACCCTCGACGAATGGGGCTACCCCATCCTGGACGGACCCATCCCCAAAACGACCGACGCTGAGCTGACCGTCCGGTACTGCCCGGCCCGGGCACTCTACTGGCGAAACCAAAACGACTGAGTCGGAGCCCGCTGACCCTTGCCCGCACGAGGACTTCCACTGCCCGCCCGGTGGTCCTCTGGCAGGTGCTGGAGGGGTAGGACCCAGGACACCGCATCTGCCCCCCGACCCGACGGTGTTTGTCCCGGGCACGCTTCCGCATTCTCTGACCGACGGTGCGCTCAGACGGGCGTCAACTGCCCGCTTCCGGGGCCGCTTTCGCGGCGCGGCGCCTGCGCAGGTGCCAGAACAGTAACGCTGCAAGGACAACAGCGACGGTGAGGAGGGCGGCTCCGTGTCCGGCTGTCCGGGCGATGCTCTGATATGAGTTCCCTGCCAGGAACCCCAGCAGGGCACAGCCGGTACCCCACACCAGAGCGCCCGCGGCGTTGAAGGCCAAAAACCGCAGGTAGGGCATATGCGCCATGCCGGCCAGGGCAGGCATGACAGCGCGGAAGAATGCTGTGAAGCGTCCCACGAAGACAGCCGCGCCGCCCCGGCGGCGCAACAGGTCCTGGGCTTTAGCCACCTGCTGCCCTTTCCTCGCAACAAGGCGCAGGCGCATGATCCGCGGCCCGAAGAACCGTCCTACCTCGTACCCCACCGTGTCGCCGGTGATCGCCGCCGTCACGACCAGAACGATCACCACCCACAAGGGAAGCCGTCCGTGGCTGGCCAGGACGCCGCCCAGAATGGCCGCCGTCTCACCCGGGATCACAAATCCGAGGAAAAACGCGTCTTCAGCGAATACCAGGGCAAAGACCAGCAGCGCGGCCAGCACCGGGCTGATATTCAGGATACTGTCCACAATCTGGCCCACAACACTGCCTTTCCTCCTGGCGCCCACCCCCCACGCACCTGCGGTTCCGGCGATCTTTCCGCGCCGACCTCAGGGGTATCCCGGCCCGAGGCCCCGATCCGAGGTGTCCCAGGGGAGCCGGCAGGCTCTGCAGCGGCCTACGCACCTGCGCTGTCCATGCCCACCGAGGCGGTCTGGACCGGTGCACGGCCGCGTGGGTACAGTGTACGGTAGAGGATCCGGCCCAGGCACGGGAGTGACCAGATGCAGCACGTCAGCAAACGCGCGAACACCCTCGCCCTGGCGGTGCTCCTCGGTCTGGCCCTTCCCGGGACGGCAGGGTGCTCCTTTACCAACCCCCAGGAGACCACCCGGATCACGCCGGCCACCAACGGCATCAACACCGTGATCGGCCCGGTGAAGCTGGGCAACCTGTTGATTCTCGCCCTGGACGCCAACGGACCGGGCAGGGTCATCGGCACGGTGAGGAACACCACCGACCACGACATCGTCCTCACCCTGGCCCTGGCATCAGGAGAGACAACGACCATACCGGTCCCGGCCCAAGACCGCAGACAGCTCACCCTCGACACGGCCCCGGTCACGTTCGCCCGCACCGGCGCGGCCCCCGGCGCGACGCTCCAGCTCAAAATCAGCGCAGACACGACGACACAGACCATCCCGGTACCCGTCCTCGACGCGACCTTCACCGAATACGCACCCTACTTCCCGATCCGGCCGGAGCCGCCCCACACCCCCGGCACCACGCCGCCGGCCACTTCCCCAACCCCGGCGCCCACTCCTACTCCCTAACGACAAGTACCACTGCAGGCCTCAGCATGCCGTCTCATTCACGCGCCGGCGGGGCCCGGCTGGCTGACCTCCGCAGGACCCGGGTGAGCACCCGAGGGACGCAGGACCGTTTCCGGGTCCGGCGCTGCCCCCGCCAGGTTCCCTGCCGGTTCACTGCGGACTCTCAGCAACCATTCAGCGCAGCTCCGGATAATAGATGGCAGGCGTCGTTGAGACGCCCGCCCCGGACGGGCCCCCCATCCGGACGGGGCACCGACTTAGTAGGACGGATACCGGCAATGTCTGCGACCCGAACCCCCCGCTCAGCTGTCCTGTTCAGCACTCTGGCCGGAATCGCTTTGGTTGCCGGGACCGCGGTCGCCGGGATTGGGCCCGCGGTCGCAGCCCCTGCGCCGGGGCCGGCATCGTCCACCGCGTCCGCCCCCGCGCCGGCCGTGCACCAGGTGCCGGCAGGCGCGGACGGCCAGCAGCATGACGCAGGGGAAGCCAGCGGCGACTGACCGTCCCCGGGTGTTGGGTAGAATACCGTGCAGGGAACGACCCCGTGAGGGGCGGTGAAAGGGGACCGGTGAGGACAGCGCGAAAGCACCCCTCATTCCCGGCCCTTAACCCGGTTTCCCCGCCCGTCGTTGCTTTCCTGGTTCTCGCAGGCCTGGTACTCGGGATTCTGGGCATGCACGCCCCTGGAACCGGCCACGGCAGCCCACCCCCGCACAGCACAGCACCGCACAGCGGCATCTCACAGGTGTCCGGCGGCCATTTCACTGCCGCGGGGGCGCGTCCGGCGGGCCGGGCGGCAACCGCCGGGCCGGCCGTGGCCGCAGTTCCGTTACCCGGCGGGAACCAATCTTCCGGTTGCCCGGCGCCGTGCACGATGACAGTACATGAATGGTCATGTGGCCCGCAAGCCAGCGCTGCAGTCCCTCAGCCTGTACTGCCCGCCCTCGCTCCGGATGCCGGCAGGGCGGCCCTTGTGGGCGCTCCTGCTCTTCCCTGTCTGAAGCCGGCAGCCCGCGGACGGGCCGCACCGTCCCTGACAGAACTCTCTATCAGCCGCACGTAAACCGGTCCCGGTCCGCCCCCACAGCCCCCGCGTACGCCGCTAGCGACTGCCTTCATCGTTGCAGGGCCCTGGCCGTGTTCGTCCCGGCTGCCTCCGCACCCCTGGGACAGAGACGACCAAAAGCTGCCCGGTCCATCCCGGGTGCGTGCGGCTCCGCCCGGCCTTCTCCTGGCCTCCGCCGGGCGCTGCTGCGGGCGTGCCCCGGGCCCGGGCCGGCGGTGCCTGTTTGCCGGTTGGCCGCAGCGGCTCCTCCCGCCCCTGGAGTACTTAGAGTTACCCCCTTTTTTTGAGATTTCTCCGCGTTGCGCGGATACAGACCAAGGACACGCAAAAATGAAAAACGCCTACCCTCTTCCCTCCCGCCGTACTGTGCTCGGTACCGGGATCGCGGCCGCTGCCATGGCGGCCCTCGCTGCCTGCACGTCCAACCCGACCGCCGGGCCTTCCGCGGTGACCAGGATCATGCCGGGGGACCCGATGATCGCGGACTTCGAAGCGCGCCGCGCCTTCACGGGCAAGACCATCACAACCCGGCTCAGCGCCGGTGAAGCCGACGTCGTTATCGCCGGACAACCTGTCCGGACCTGGGGCTATGGGGGCACCCTGAACGGGCCGGTGATCCGGGCCACCGCAGGGGATAAACTCACGGTGCCGCTGATGAACCAGCTCAGCCAGGGGACCTCCGTGCACTGGCACGGGCTGGCCCTGCGCAACGACCAGGACGGGGTCCCGGGGCTGACACAACAGGCCATCGCCCCCGGCGCCGCGTACGACTACAACTTCGTTCTTCCCCACCCGGGAACGTACTGGTACCACTCGCACGTGGAAATGCAGCGCGAACGCGGGCTCTACGGGGCCCTCATTATCGCCGATCCCAAGGAAACCCTGGCCTATGACCAGGAATGGGTGATCATCCTTGATGACTGGATGGACGGGGTCACCGGCACCCCCGACGATGTCCTGAAGGAACTCTCCATGGGCATGGGGTCCATGAACACCCCGGCACCGGCCCATTCAATGCCCGGCATGGACATGGGCGGCGGGTCAGCGTCCTCGATGCCCGGCATGGACATGGGCGGGTCAGGGTCCACGATGCCGCCGATGCCGGGCATGAAATACATGTTGATGGGGGCGCGCAGCGACTTCCTCGGCGGTGACGCGGGCGACGTTTCCTACCCGTACCATCTTTTCAACGGCAAGGCCGCGGCCGGGCCTGAAACGTTTCCCAGCAAACCGGGCAGCCGGGTCCGGTTGCGGATCATCAACGCGGCCGCTGACACCGCTTACCGTGTCGGTGTGCCCGGGCAGAAAATTACGTTGACGCACACGGACGGGTTCCCGGCCGCGCACCGGGACGTTGACGCCGTTGTCCTGGGCATGGGGGAACGGATCGACGCGATCCTGAACGTGCAGGAGGGTTTCACCCCTGTTCTGGCGCTGCCCGAAGGTAAACCCGGGATGGCCTACGGCCTGATCAGCACGGGCACGGGTACACCGCCGCCGGCAACCGCCTTCCCTTCAACTTTGGGTGGCACGGTCGTTGACGGCGGCATGCTCAAGGCAGACGCCTCCGTCCTCCTCCCGGCGAAACCGGCGGACCGGGTCCATGAAGTGCACCTGACCGGCGGCATGGCAAAGTACGACTGGGGCATCAACAACCGCCGCTTCGACATGAACAATCCCTACGAGGGGGCGTTCGATCTCAAGGTCAATGAACGGGTCCGGGTGGACTTCATCAATGACACCACCATGTGGCACCCCATGCACTTGCACGGCCACACGTTCCAGCTCGCCGGTGGCGGGGCGCGCAAAGACACCGTCATCGTGCGCCCGAAACAAACAGTGAGCGTCGAATTCGATGCCGATAACCCCGGTCAATGGCTTACCCACTGCCACAACGCCTACCACGCCGAGCGCGGCATGATGGGGGTCTTCTCCTACATCAAATAGTCGACCCGGTGGCCCGCGTACCCCGCGTCTCTGCCTTCAGGGCCCGGGGTGCGCGCAGGCCCGGCGCAGCGCAAAATGCGGCCCGCACCCGGCCGCTATCGGGATCTGCCAGAGGCAGTGCCGGGTGCCGACCTGCGACGATGGTCCTATGAACACTGCCGGTAACACAGTCGTCGGGGCCCGTGAAGGGTTCGCCTCCGTTTTCCACCGTTCCTGGCTCCGGGTCACGGCCATGACGGTCACCGGTGCCGCGGCCGCGTTCCTCGTCGCGGTTAGCGGGCCGCCGGACTACGCGCCCGCGGCCGGTTGGGCTGCGGCGTCCGCGACGTACCTGGTCTGGGTGTGGGTTGTTATCGGGCGTCTGGACCCGGCAGGTACGGCCGCCCATGCCAAACGGGAAGACCCAGGGCGCGGCATTTCAGACGTACTGGTCCTGGCCGCGACCATGGGAAGCTTCACCGGAGTCGCGCTGATCCTGCTCGATGCCGCCACCTTGCAAGGCGGCAGCAAAGCCTCGGTAATCGCCCTGGCACTCGGAAGTGTGGCCCTGTCCTGGTTCCTCGTGCACACCCTCTTCACGCTCCGCTACGCCTCCATCTACTACCGGGACAAGAACGGGATCGATTTCAACGAAGAAAGCGCGCCCCACTACCGGGACTTCGCCTACCTGGCATTCACCGTCGGGATGACCTTCCAGGTCTCCGACACCAACCTGAAAACCGATGCGATCCGCTCCACGGTCCTGCGCCAGGCACTGCTGTCCTACCTCCTCGGGGCCATCGTCCTGGCCACCACCATCAACCTCGTCTCCGGCCTCATCCACTAAAAGGCCCTGGCTCTGCCAGTGTTCAGGAACCCTGCCTGTGAGGCGCCGGCCCGGACGGGGCAGAGAGTTCCCGTGCGCCTGTGGGAAAGGAAAGTAGAATTTTCCGCCGGCGGCGGCCGGGTGGAGCAGATGGATGGCTGTGCTGAGGGCGGCCGGTTAAAGCACGGTCGCACCGAAGAGCAACCCGATGCCGTAAGTGATCATCAGACCCACCGCTCCGCCGATCAGTACCCGGGTCGCGGCTCTGCGGATGGACCCTCCGCCTATCCTTGCCCCCAAGGCACCGGTGAGGGCCAGGGCCGCGAGCACGATCACGTAGGTGATCCAGACCCGCACCGACACCGGGGAGAGCAGGATCGCGGCTACCGGAAGCGCACCGCCCAGCAGGAACGCCGCCGCCGATGAACCTGCCGCGTGCCAGGGGTTGGTCAGCTCTTCCTCGTCGACGCCGAGCTCCATCCGCAGGTGTGCCTTCAGCGGATCCGCTGCTGTCAGCTCCCGGGCGACCATGGCCGCGGTGGCGCTGCTGAGGCCCTGCTCCTCGTAGAGCCCGGCCAGTTCCTGCAGCTCCCCTTCAGGGTCCTCGGCCAGCTCACGCCGCTCTTTGACAATAAGGTCCCGTTCGCTGTCCCGCTGGCTGCTCACCGACACGTACTCACCCAGCGCCATGGAAACGGCACCCGCGGTCAACCCCGCCATCGCCGCGATGAAGACCGGCTGCACAAGGGTCGTCGCACCGGCAACACCGATCACCAGACCGGCCATCGACAAAATCCCGTCGTTGGCCCCCAGCACGGCAGCCCGCAGGGCGTTCAAGCGCCCGGACATCCCGGAGGCATGCGGTTCCGGAAAGGCATGAACAGGCATGGGATTTCTCACTTTCAACGTCATTCCAAGGAGAGCGCAGCACGGATGCACCACTCGCCCTGCGGCCGGAGCGCGGGCCGGTGCCAGGACATCACACTAGCAGCGACGGACTCAACGGCCTACCCCCAAGTTCTCATCAACGTCTGGCCGCCGCCCTGCTCAGACCTGGATCATCCGATTGGTGCATTCCGGCCTGCCCTGAACGAGGATTCGGGCGCGCTCGAACGCGGCGTGAAACCCCTACACACCGTTCCGAACGCCCCAGCCGCCCCAGAGCTGCGGTCGAGGAGCGCAACGACGCGGCAGAGGCCCCCGGGCGCGTCGGTGCCCACCGGTAAGAAACCCAACGTCATCGACCGCATTTAATCGGTCCGCACCGTTCGGGCGCGGCCGCTTGGTGTGGCTGCCATCGGAGCGGTGCGCGAGTGCAGGCCGAGTTCTTCGAACCGGAACCAACCTGCCATATTCACCAGGCGACCCGCAGGCCGGCCTCGACGACGTCCCGCGCGGGGGACGTCGAGGAAGAACGTTCCGCCGGCGCCGCGGGGCCACATGACCGCCCGGGGTACCGACCCAGGGCTGTTGCTTTCGGCGTTGCCAGAGGCGGTGCCACTATTCAGGCAGTTGTATCTGGAAGCCGCAGCTGCAGCGCAATATGCGGGTGGTAAGGCAGACGTCGTTGGCGTTCTGCGGGTCGCGGTCCGTGTAGACGGCGTTGAGGCAGCCGGCCTCTGAATCGAGCGTATGCATCGGCCGGCCGCAGTGGACGTACTCTCCGTCGAATATCAGGACGTCATCCTCGCCCGGGGCCCGGCTGAGGACTGCCCCTACGGCGGCAACGTCGGCTCGTCGCAGGTAGTGGAGATCGCACGCGGTGCAGACATACCCTGCTTCCACGAAATCGTCCGAGGGCGGATCGAGGGCTTTAATCGACTGCAGCCTCAGCTCCGTGTCAGAACCGCAATGGCCGCACAGGAGCAAAGTACTGCCGGGGCGATCAGTGTGCGGGCGGATACTGGCGGCGCCGGGATCGAAGGACATTTTTACGCTCCCGCCGCGTAGCTGGACAGGCTGCAATCCGCCCCGTCGACACAACCCAGGCGCATTGCCGCGCTGAATGCGGTATCTGGCAGGCCGGTCCAGGCGGTGATGGCCCGGCCACCGCCCTGGTTGACATGCGAGGCGGCCATGCTCGGCTCCCTTTTAGCTGCGTGCATTCCAGCCCGCCATCCTGCTATAGCGGGATCTCCCGCCAGCTATGCACCAAGCCGAAAGGAGGATAGATACGTGATGCCTGCCACCAAAAACCTACGCCGTGGCTCCTGGCGTGTCCAGCCACCGTCGGCGGCGGCAGGACAGTCCGGGCAGAAAGAACCTGCCCACGATTCCCTTGTCATCTTGTCTGGGCTGGACTGGTAGCGGAGTATTTGAAGTGGCGGTGTTTCACCTTGCTGGAGAGGGTCCATTCAGCCTTCATCGGGGTTCCGTCCGGGGGCTGACTCGCGGCCTCAAGAAATTCGGGAGTCAGCCCCACTTGCCGGTGCCGCACCGGGTGCCTCGGCGCATAGCCTGTCGCGGTATTGCTACGGACAGTGGTTTCAGCCCTGCGAGGAGAATCACGAGGCAAGGCCCCTGAGCTCGCCGCCGGGATCCTGAGCCTGTCCTGAAAAACGGGCAACACCATTGGCACTTAGGACAGTCATCGTGCAGCGGCCACTTCCCGACCGAGCAGTCCGCGTTGAAGTGCGTCTACCTGGCTATCATGAGCCTGGACTCCACCGGCAAGGGCCGGAAACGCTGGAGCAACCGCTGGAAGGCCACTCTCAACGCCTCCGAGATCACCTTTGACGGCCGCCTGTCCGCCGGCAGGAGCTAGAGAAGACAACCCCAGTTACACCGAATAATTGACAGACCCCTAGCCGGGAATGTGGAATTAACGGTGTATCCGGCTCGACACGCCAGGCGGTCTGCTTGGCAGGAATGAGCTGGATATGCCGGTGACACTGGATGCCGTGAAGACTGCGGACACCACTGGGAAACCGAAGGAAGATTCGGAGGCTGAGGCCGCCCGTGAGCTGGTGAGGATGGCCCGTGAACAGGGATTGTCTCTGACTGGTCCGGACGGGCTGCTCAAACAGCTGACCAAGACGGTCATAGAGACCGCGTTGGATGAGGAGCTCACGGAGCACCTCGGTTATGAGAAGCACGACGCGGCCGGGAAAGAGACGGGCAATGCCCGCAACGGGACCCGGTCCAAGACTGTGCTGACGGAGACCACCGGGCCGGTGGGCATCGACGTTCCGCGGGACCGGGCGGGCACGTTTGAGCCGGTCATTGTCCGGAAGCGCCAGCGCCGGCTGAATGGGGTGGACGAGATGGTCCTCTCGCTGTACGCGAAGGGCCTGACAACAGGCGAGATCAGTGCGCACTTCGCCGAGATCTACGGGGCTTCCGTTTCCAAGGAGACCATCTCGCGGATCACGGACAGGGTCCTCGAGGAGATGAACGAGTGGCAGAACCGGCCGCTTGATGAGGTCTACGCGGCGATCTTCATCGACGCCATTGTGGTCAAGATCCGCGATGGTCAGGTCGCCAACCGGCCGATCTACGCCGCCATTGGCGTCACCCTGGACGGGGAGAAGGACATTCTGGGCCTGTGGGCCGGGACCGGCGGCGAGGGCGCGAAGTTCTGGATGAGCGTTCTCACTGACATCAAGAACCGTGGTGTGAAAGACAGCTTCTTCCTGGTCTGCGACGGACTCAAGGGCCTGCCGGAAGTGGTGGGCAATGTCTGGCCGCTGACGACGGTGCAGACCTGCATCATCCACCTGATCCGCAACACCTTCCGACTGGCCTCGAAAAAGGACTGGGACGCGCTCAAACGCGATGTGAAGCCCATCTACACAGCCCCGAACGCCGCGGCCGCCCGGACGGCACTCGAGGAGCTCACGGAGCGGTGGGGCAGGAAATACGGGGCGATCGTCCGGCTCTGGGAGAACGCGTGGGAAGAGTTCATCCCGTTCCTGGACTACGACGTGGAAATCCGGCGCGTGATCTGCTCGACCAACGCCATCGAATCGCTCAACGCCCGGTACCGGCGGGCCGTGAAGGCACGCGGTCATTTCCCAACCGAGCAGGCCGCGCTAAAGTGCCTGTATCTCGTCACCAGATCCCTCGATCCGACCGGTGCCGGCAGGACCCGATGGGCCGTGCGTTGGAAGCCCGCTTTGAACGCCTTCGCCATCACCTTCAGCGACCGATTCCCGGCAGCTGAAAACTACTAAAGGAAACCGCCGGATACACCGTTAATGAGATAGTCCCGGCGGTTTCAGCCCGGCGAGGAGAATCACGAGGCAAGGCCCCTGAGCTCGCCGCCGGGATCCTGAGCCTGTCCTGAAAAACGGGCAACACCATTGGCACTTAGGACATTCATCGTGCAGGCGCTGGCATAGACACGCTCCCCCGTGAACGAGCATTCCGCTCCACCTCGGCCAAGCGCGTCAGCATCTTCAGGTCTCTCTTGATGACGATGCCATCCTCATGCCCCGACTTGCCCCGCAACTTCCGGAAGCGGAGGTACTTACAGAACACAGCCGTAACGGTAACGATCGTTCGCAAGACACTCCAAGTGGAGTTCGAAGAGGCGCGGAAGTACGGGGCCTCATTTGTAATGCTTCGCGTGTACTCTCCTATGTAACGCCCATCCGGGTTACTGATACGTTTTGGGAATGCGAATCGGATACGGGCGGGTTTCAACCCATGACCAGCACCCCGAAGCCCAGCACGACGCCCTGACAGCGGCCGACTGCGAGCAGATCTTCATTGATACGGCCTCCGGAAAACTCGCCCGCAGACCCGAACTCGACAAAGCGCTGCTCTCGACCAACCGGGCGGGTGATCAGCTTGTCGTCACCAAACTCGACCGGCTCGGCCGGTCGTTGGAGAACCTTATCGAGCTCTCCAACACGCTGCAGGTGCGCGGCGTGGACCTGGTCGTCCTGGACCAGGGCATCGACACCTCCACCGCCATCGGCCGGATGTTTTTCCAGATCCTCGGCTCGATCGCCGAGTTCGAACACGCCCTGATGTCCGAACGAACCCGCGACGGCCTCGCCGCTGCCCGTGCTCGCGGCCGGACCGGCGGCCAGAAACCCAAGCTCGGCCCGCGCCAGGTCAGGCTGGCCCGGGAAATGTATGAAGAGAAGGGCCCCGACGGGAAGCGGGCCCACACGGTCGAGCACATCGCCCAGGAGTTCGGCGTCACCCGGCCCACAATCTACCGGCACCTCGCCAAACCATGAACGACGGGCCTTGCGCGCCACAGCAGAACGACGGCATGCCTGTGAGGCCCGGCCGTTTAGTAGATAAGGACTTCTGACGTGGCTCTGCGCTCTTTACTCACACCTGCAGAGCGTAGCCAGATCGTGGCAATACCCACACGAGCAGAGGACCTTGCAGCCCACTACACGCTCAGTGATGCTGATATGTCGTTGATCCGCCAGCGTCGCGGAGACACGAACAGGCTGGGCTTCGCCGCCCAGCTGGCTCTGCTGCGTCACCCAGGGATCGCGCTGGCCGAAGACACCGAGGTCCCGCCTGAACTGCTTTCTTGGCTGGCCTCCCGCTTGGTCGTCCCCGCCGATGCATGGACAGACTACGGGGAACGCGAGGAAACGCGGCAAGAACACGGAAGAGAGATCCGCGCGTATCTGGGGATGTCTTCGTTTGGCATCGCGGATTTCCGCCAGCTCGTGGAGCACGTTGCCGGCGTGGCTGCCCAAACAGACATGGGCCTGCTCCTGGTTGAAAGCGCGCGAGACTTCCTCCATGCAAAGAAGATCGCTCTGCCTGGCGTCAGCGTCATTGAACGGGCCTGCGCCCAGGCCCTGACCAAGGCGAACCGGAACATTTACGCCACCGTGTGTGAGCAGCTGTCCGTGGACCACTGCAAACGACTGGACGGGCTGCTTCTCCGTCGCCCTGAGAGTTCATCGACCGAAATCGGCTGGCTGCGGCAGGCACCCCTGCGCGCCAACGCACGCGCGATGAACGAGCACATCGACCGGCTCACTACCTGGCGTGCCCTTGATCTCCCGTGGCCAGCGAGCCGGCTGGTTCACCGGAACAGGTTGCTGAAGCTTGCCCGTGAGGGTGCCTCCATGACCGCGGCCGATCTGTCCAAGTTCGAACCCGCACGCCGGTACGCGACCCTCTTTGCCATGGCAGTGGAAAGCATGGCAACGGTCACCGACGAAATTATCGATCTGCACGATCGCATCATTGGCCGGCTTATCCGGACCGCGCAGAACAAACAAAACCAGCACACGCTGGCGTCCCGCTCCACCGTCACAGCCATGATGCGTATGCACTCACGGCTCGGTGATGCCCTCTTCGCGGCAAAGGAAAACGGTGAAGATCCCTTCGCCGCGATCGAAACAGCTATCGGCTGGGAATCCCTGGCCGAAAGCATCGCTCAGGCCAAGGAAATGACCAGGCCGGCCTTCGAAGATCACCTGGCCCTCGTCAGCGCACACTTCACCACGCTGCGCCGCTACACCCCGGCGTTCCTTGGCGTCCTTGACCTCCACGCCGCACCGGCGGCACAAGACCTCCTGGCCGCGATCAACGTCATCCGCACCCTGAACACCACCGGCGCCCGAAGGATCCCGGACGATGCACCGGTCTCTTTCATCAGGCCCCGATGGAAACCGCTGGTCTTCACCGACGACGGCTTCCACCGGGGCTTTTACGAGTTCTGCGCCCTCACGGAACTGAAGAATGCGCTGCGTTCCGGAGACATGTGGGTCACCGGATCACGCCAATTCCGCGACTTCGACGACTACCTTCTTGCCCGTCCCGACTACACGGTCATGAAAACTGCCGGGAAGCTGCCTCTGATCACGACAGACGGCGGCGAACACTATCTCCAGGACCGCCTGGCCCTGCTCAGCGAACAGCTGCACCAGGTCAACAGGCTTGCGTCCCGCGACGAACTGCCCGGGGTACTGGTCACGGACAAGGGCGTGAAAATCACCCCGCTCGAGACGATCGTCCCCGCGCACGCCCAACCACTGATCGACCAGGCCAGTGCCATGTTCCCGCGGATCCGCATCACCGACCTGCTGATGGAAGTGGATACATGGACCGGATTCACCCGCCACTTCACCAGCCTTAAATCCGGCCAACCTTCCAAGGACAGGCAGCTCCTGCTCACCGCGATCCTCGCGGACGGAATCAACCTGGGACTGACCAAGATGGCAGAGTCTTGCACCGGCGTCACCTACGCCCAGCTGGACCGCCACCAGGCGGCGTACATCCGGGATGAAACCTACAGCGCCGCGCTGGCGGAACTGGTGAACACCCAGCACGGTCACCCCTTCGCCGCGCAATGGGGCGACGGGACCACCTCGTCCTCTGACGGGCAGCGTTTCCGGGCCGGCAGCAAAGCCGAATCCACCGGGCATGTGAACCCCAAATACGGTGCCGAGCCGGGCCGGCTCGTCTATACGCACGTCTCGGACCAGTACTCGCCCTTCCACAGCCAACTCATCAACGTCGGGGACCGCGACGCGACCTATGTCCTGGACGGGCTGCTCTACCATGAGTCCGACCTGGCGATCCAGGAGCACTACACCGACACGGCTGGATTCACCGACCATCTCTTCGCCCTCATGCACCTGCTCGGCTACCGGTTTGCGCCACGGATCCGCAATATCGGCGACACCCGCCTTTACACACCCACGAACGATCCGGGACTCTCTGGCTTGGCGCCGCTGATCGGCGGAACGATCAACACGACAACGATCGCCTTGCACTGGGACGAGATCCTACGCCTTGCAACGTCCATCAAAACCGGCACCGTGACTGCGTCCCTCATGATGCGCAAACTTGGCGCCTACCCCCGCCAGAACGGACTCGCCCTCGCCCTACGGGAACTGGGCAGACTCGAACGGACGCTGTTCCTGCTGGACTGGCTCCAAGATCCCGGCCTGCGCCGCAAGGTCACCGCCGGCCTGAACAAGGGCGAGGCCCGGAACACCCTCGCCCGGGCCGTGTTCTTCAACCGGCTCGGCGAAATCCGCGACCGCTCCTTCGAGCAGCAGCGCTACCGTGCCAGCGGACTGAACCTTCTCACCGCAGCCATCGTTCTCTGGAACACGGTCTACCTTGACCGCACCGTCTCCACCCTGGCCAGCAACGGCGGTGATATTGACCCGGACCTCCTGCGGTTCCTCTCACCCCTGGGCTGGGAACACATCAACCTCACCGGCGACTACACCTGGCCGCACGCCAACCACATCAAACCCGGCAAATACAGGCCACTACGACGCCCGGCAAAACCTTAGCGTCGGATATTTCACTTTTTCACAAGCCACCCCTTGTTACCCGTGGACGTTATGCGACTACTGCGCTACTGGATTGCGACTGTTTTGATACCACCGCGATACCGTCTATTTCCGGGTTCGGGCTGCGCGTCGTCGTTCCAGCTCGGGCCAGATGATCGATTCAAGGAGCTTTTGCTGGCTGCGCCTATCGGCTTCAGCCTCTTCTTTGAGCAGCTGCTTCTGGTAGTCGTTGAACCGGAACAGGATGCCCTGCGGGCCAACAGGCGCATTCGGGTCCAGGGAAGGCGCCTGCACCTCCGGCGCGTAGCCACCACGACCGAATTCCTCGGCCTTCTTCGCTATGACGTCCTCGTCAGCCGTCGCGGGGGACGTCGATTGTGCGGCGCGCTTCTTTATAGCCATCCTTGGATCTCCTTTACCAGTACCTGAACTTCTGCTTTTGCCTTAGCATTCCCCAGCTCGATGACCCCTCGGCCTGTCGGGATGCTGTCGCGGTAGGCCTTCCTGATCTTCAGCGCAGCATCAATGAGTGGGAGCTGTGGGTAATCCCTTAGGTACTCCTTTGCTTCATCCTGTTCCGTGGCGTTCGAGTCCGTGGGGACTTGTGTCAGGAGGACGAATGCTTTGAGTTTGGGGTTCAGATCCCGAGCGACTTCGATCAGTCCGGCCAAGCCGGGTAGGGTGTCCAGATCGAACTGGGACGGTCGGGTAGGAATGACCATCAGGTCTGCCACGGTCATGGCTGTGCGCATTTCCTGGCTGTCATGGCCGGGGGCGTCAACGATTACGTAGTCGTACCGGGCAGCGAGGTCCTTCAGGGCCTCGCGAACATTCCCGGTCTTTTGGATGGCGTGGACGCGGGGGAGTGAGTCGTCTTGGGCGCGGTCTTGCGCCCATGTGGAGGATGACTCGGTGCTTTTATCGCAGTCTGCAATCAGGACATCGTGGCCCAAGCGGGCAAGTTCGGCTGCGACATTGACTGTTGTCGTTGTTTTGCCTGTCCCGCCTTTCTGGCAAGCGACAAGGATTACTGGCATGTCTTCCTCTCCAAGAGATTGAATGCTACTGCCCTGATATCAAGGCGATCTGGTTTTAGTCACGTGACGATACTGCAACAGTATAATTTCGGAACTGTTTTGATACTAGCATCAAAACAGTATCACCATGATACTAGTTAGGGGCCGGCTATGTCCCGGCTAAAAAACCCATCCCAAGACAAATGGGAGAGACGGACGCATGAGGCGTGGATGCTTCTATGATCCGTCAACCCGGCGGTGAAGTTATGTAGTGACGCTGGATGCGATAACGGGGCTCCGCCCCGGGAACTCGGACAGCGAAGGAGGCTCGGTGATGGCTTGTTCCGGTTAAGTTCCCGTGCGTGGTCCATTGCCTGCTGGCCGGCCTGAACGAGTTGTTGGCGGTGTTCTGTGCTGCGGTACCAGTAGAGAAGCAGCCCTCCGGTGAGAGTCCGTCGGGCTGCTTCTCTACTCATTCAGTTGTCCCCTGGGGGTTGTATTAACTATGCCGTCGGGGTGCGGATCTCTTCAGGTTCACGGGAGGCAACGGAGGCAGTAGGCGGAGCCTTGAGTTCCAGGCGCTGCCCCCACATTGTTCCAGCAAGCACAAGCACAACACCGAAGATTCCGATTGGGCCTAGGACGTCGCCTGCCAGCGTAACGCCGATGATTGCTGCCCAAACCGGTTCAGTTCCAAGCAAGAGACTCACTCTAGTCGGGGAGGTCTTGCGAACCGCCCACATTTGAATAAAGAACGGGAAAACGGTGCATACGATCACCAGATACGCCATCTGGAGTGCCGCGGACCAGTCCATGCCTCCTGTATAGGCCGGAACCGGCATGCCCCAGAGGCTGGACAGGATGAGGAACACCAGTGCGCAGGTGGCCATCTGGACGAAGGTCAGATTTAGCGAATCAATGCTGCGTCCTGCCGAGAGCCTGTGCATCCCCGTCACATGGACCGCACGTGCCACTGCGGCCAGCAGGATTAGCAGATCGCCGAACCCGAAGGATGCTGCGGCACCGCCCGTAGCGAGGAAGTAGACCCCAGCAACCGCGATCACCGCGGCCAGGTAAAACAGCCGGCTGAGCTTCCGCTTTCCGACCAACGTTTCCAGTACTGGGGTCATCACGATGGTGAGGCTGATGATGAGCCCGGCGTTGGTCGCGCTGGTTGCGGCAATGCCGAAGGTTTCGAACGTAAAGACGGTGGACAGCAACAGGCCGAGGATACAGCCGATCGCTGCCTCCGTCTTCTGTAGCCGCTTGCGCATCAAGACGAGAATCAGGCCCAGCGCGGCGGCGGTCAGCGTCATCCTGACGCCAAGAACCGCCAGCACGGTGTCCTGACTGACCAGTTCCTTGGCAACCCAGTAAGTCGAGCCCCAAGCCACAGCGACGGCAAGCAGCAAAGCATCGACAACCGAGGCCCGCTTGGCCGCGGACCGGAGAGAAGTTGGATCAGACACTGTTCAGCCCGGCCAGGACCAGTCCATCAGAACGCATAGCGTAGCCTTCCTTTTCGTTATTCACGGATTCCGCTTCCCAGGCTTCGCGGTCACGAAGGTACAGGGCGTCCGGCGCGTGAATGCTTACTGTATCCACTGAACGTTGGTTCATAGCCCAAGTGACAGTGCCGGTAACCCGGCTGGTCGAGGACTCAATGAAAGCCTGGGCCGCGGACCTTAGTCCGCCAAACCAGCGCCCTTCCACAGCTTCCGTCACCCAGGTCTGTTCTATATCCATTTTTTCCCGGATCAGCCGTTCACTGAGGCAAGCCGTTTCCAGATGCCGCAAAGTTCTCAGGAGGATCCAGGCCGCCGGCATCTCACGTACCTCGAGTACCTTTTCACCGCGGTCGAGATGCTCCAGCCCGCTATAGCGTCCATAGCCGAATTTTCCAACGCGGTGATTGAGCTCCTCAATAATCGCAGCCAGCTCCAAAGCACGGCCGTCCACGTTCACGGGGAGTCCGTTCGCGAAGCCGATGCTCATCAGTTCTTCGGGGTAGCTGCCGGTGTTGGCCGTCCACTGGTACAGGTCCTGTTCCATTGCGTGGTTTTCCGGGTCGTCCAAGAATCCGGATTCGTATTCCCGGCACCACAGATTAGAGTCTCCGCTGACGACGCGCTGCGCCATACTGGTCAAGCCAGCAGCAGCAAGGTGTTCGATTTTCGTTGAGCGATCGACCGGTTCGAGGTCGTACGGACTTCCGTAGCGGCCGGTGAATTTCAGGGCGCTGATCGACCCGTTCAACCGCCGCAAGGAGTTTTGCGAGCGGTTCGCCGTATGCAGAAGCATGCGTGCACCTGTTTTCTCCGCAAGCTCCACGGCGACTTTTGCGAGCAGAGGCCGGGACAGAGACGAGCTAATTGGATGTGTCCCTAGGTACACCGCATGAGCCCTAATGGCGGGGGCCACGTGGTGGCTGATGAATTCGTTCCTGGCGTCGACAGAATGGAACGTCGCGCCGAGGTGAGTGGCGATTTCGCGTTTTCCTGTGTGCGATTCAACATCACCAACATCGATGGAAACTGCGTGAATGTTCTGCATCCCCAGTTTTTGAAGGCGGTACAGCAGATAGGTGCTGTCCAGGCCGCCGCTGAACAGTGTCACCACCGGGTCAGTGCGGTCAAGAATTGCGTTTTCGAGCTGACCGAAGGAACGAATTAGCTGCGACAATTTCGGTGCTTCCTTACGCTGAAGTATCGGTGAACATCGCGATGAGAACATCGCGGTGTCCCTGGTCGTGACCAGGCTTGAGAGATAGACCAGTCACGTCGTGCAGCAGCTTGTGGTCGTCCACGAAAAGATACTCACCCGGTTCGCTGAGCTGGGTGGAGGCCAGCTTGCTGCGGTCCGACGCGAGATAGGCGCTGCTCTCGCCGCCATCCGCGCCGACCCGGTCCACGAACAGGGTCAGAACGTAGTCAACTCCATCGCGGTGCACACCTTCAGGTGCCGGCTGCCCAACTTCATCTTGGCTGGTCAGGATACGGTTCTGGAAGCACTGGGCCTTCCAAGTGCGCCCCGGACGCACTGCCTCCAGATAGTGGGAGACGGTCCGGAAAACGGACGAAAGACTGGAACTTTCAACAACACTGTCCTCAAAGGGTTCATACATCCGGTCGATGCCGCCATTGAGGTGATTGACCGATTTTTCCTGCTTGTAGGGCACGTGGGGGAGCAATTCCGACGCCCCTGTCGTCCCCTCAACCGAAAACTCCGAGTACCGCCGAAAGCGGTATTTTCCACCATCTGCCATATAAGTATCGGGCCGCAGGTTGGACCAGCTCGAGGCAAAGTCTTGCCAGTCTCCATCAAGCGCGTCGGATGAAACGGCTGCAAGATTAGTGTGAACAAATCCAGTTGTTTTAAGACCATCGATATTCAATGAATCGACAAGAGTTTTCATGAATCCCCCAAAATTAAGATGTGGTTAGGCATCCGTTCATGCTCCCAGTGGGCTATGGAACGGAGCCGGGCCAGAACCGCCTTCAGGCCTAGGACCAACGATAGACGATCGATTTTATGAATCAACTTTTTGTCCGATGGGACGTAATGAAGCTTGTATGTTTCGTCATTTTTTCCATGAATTGTGCTTGACTTTTTCCTGTTCCCAAAAAGGTGTATGCGGAACTGGGCAGGTCAACGCGCCGATTATGAGGCCAGTGACGTCCGGCGAACCCCGCTGGTCATCGTGCAAGTCGCGCACCTCGCAACCCGCACTGCCGGCACCTCTGAACATCAACGTCTTCGTGTAGACCGCGCGCATGCACGCTGAGGGGATGCTGACCCGCGGCCAGAACGATCCCGAGCAGATTCGGCGTTGTTTTGAGGCGGAGGACTGGCGCTTCAGTCAGCAGGGCGTGCCCGAGACCCTGATGATTCCGCGAGCCTGGAGCAAGCGCTATCCTCGATCAGACCCGGCGACGGCTTGGAAGCAACCAAACCACTGCCGCGGCAGCGCGCCTTGTTAAAAACCACGTCGTCGGATTAGCCAGTGGCGGGTACTACTCCAAGGTTTCCGTTCACGGAACCTTTGCTGTTGAGGTGTCTAAAGATCTGGCGGGTTATGTAGCGCTTGAGGCTTCGGATGATTTCCTTTTTGGTTCTGCCCTGGCTTATCCGTTTGGCGACGTAGTCTCTGGTGGCCTGGTCCCTATTCATTCTGATGAGAGCGATGGTGTAGATGGCTTTGTTGAGTTGACGGTCGCCGCCGCGGTTCAGGCGGAATCTGGTGTTGCTGCCGGAGGATGCTGGGACGGGGCAGGTACCGGCCAAGGCAGCGAATGCGGCCTCGGAGCGCACCCTCCCAGTGTGTGACCAAGCTGTGAGGATGATTGCAGCCAGCACCGGACCAATGCCGTAGACATTCAGAAGAGCCGGCTGAACTTGCTGCACAAGGGTCTCGAGTTCTTTGTGGTTTTTGGCCATTTGCTCCTGCAAGGTCAGGATCTGTTTCGCAAGGCGTGTGGCTTCGCGGCGGCAGGTTTGGACTCCGAATTCTTCGTCCCTTTCCCGCCATCCTGCGATGGTCTGGATCTGGGTGACGGTCAACGGTTTCCGGGCATCCATGTCGAGGTCTACGACGCGCAGGAGAGCAGTGAGAGCGTTGATGGCTGCGGTGCGTTCCCGTGCCATGGTGCGGCGTGCGTTGGAGAGGATCCGTAGTGCCATGTGGTTCTGCCCGGACCGGGGTTCCCGGAGCCGGTCCATAGGGATGCTGAGAATAGCTCGTGCTGCCCGGGTGGCATCAATGGAATCGGACTTACCCTGATACCTGCCCAACCGTTGGTTGGGGACAGGAGCTTCAGTGACCTGGAAGCCGGCGTCGGAGGCTTGTTGCCGAAGTTTCGCGCCGTACGACCCTGTTCCCTCCATGGAGAGCAGGACCTGCTCAGGAGAAGCTTCGGTGCGGCGCAGAATCCAGGACAGGGCGCGATTGCCTCCGGTTGCGTTGGCAGGGAATGTTTCGTTCGCTATTTCTCCACCAGTTGCGGTGTCGACGATGGCTAGTGTGTGAGTTTTTGCGTGCGTATCAATGCCTACGACGAAGCAGAAGTGCTCTGCCACAATCATCTTTTTCCTCCTGAGTTCCGGGAATGGAAGCGCGTCGGTGGGTTACGGCGTGGCAGGTCTGTAATGGGCCACACCCGCTGCGTGGGTGGGCATGCTTCTAATCAGGCCAGCGCTGTAGACAGAACCGATGCCGGACCCGGCCAGGGCGGACATATCCAAGCAAGCGCACTCCGGAAAGCTCCGTGCGGAGGCAATACCATGGGCGAGTCACACCCCAGCCAGGTCACAGCACCAGACTGCCAGCCGCTCACAGAGCAACCGGGTAAAGACTTACAGACCATGGGGACTTGCCCGGTCGAGGGCTAAACGCGCAATCCTGTTCCATTACTACTCAGACCCCGTGATCTTGAGGGCTGTGGTCCGGTGGATGGTGACGGCGCCATCTAGCGACCGGGCCGTACGCCGAAAAAACCATTCAAGGTATTGGCTTTGCAACTGTCGCGACGGGAAGCTGGTGCCGGTGAGTTGACGCAATTGTTTCCAAAGATCGGACGTGAAATCCGGGACGTCAATGATGGAAGCGTCCAGAACACCGGCGGCCCACTCAAGCAGGCCGGGGCCAGGGTTAACCGGTCCGGCGCACTCCACCGAATCGTCAGTGAACATGGTGATGTCCGCAGCCATGGAGTTCAGCAGTAAGCCTGGGTCTTGGTTGTAACGCCAAATCCTGTCCGAGCCGGGGACATAAGGCTCCACCACATGGATCCGTGGGGGGCCAGCCCCGAGTTCGGCCCGGTTCACGGCGATCCGTTCAAGAACTCCCGCCGTGCGCGGACCACCACCAATAAAAACGATCGCCGGAATCTTCTCAGGCATACACGCTCCTTGGGGTGGGCCTGGCGCCGGTGGTGCCAGAAAGTGAACCGGCGGCTGAAGAGCCGCTGAAGTGCCCATGCTAGGCACCGAAAACGGCGCCCGTACAGCAAATAGTCACTGCGCTTAACTGCACGTCATGAGGCGTCAGAAAGGGCAACAAATGGTCATGTGACGCCCCGCGAAGCCCCGTGACCTCATGCAACAGAGACCCTTGCTGGCCACTTGAAAACGGTCCTATGTTTGCAGCCAACCCGATATTAACAGCACTACAGAAACGAGGTGGCTGATGAGTGCAGCAGTTAAGACCGCGGCGGCCAAGCCCACACCAGCGGCGCCGAATACTGGCCCCGGCCACGTACCAGAGCAACCCAACTCCTCTGGTTCCATCCGCGTAGACACCGACTACTCCGCCTACCGTGTGGTGGCTGCAAAGCATCCTTGGCGTTGGGTGGGTACCGCGGTTGTGGCACTTGGTGTCTTGGCTGTGGCATGGTCGCTGGCAACAAACCCCCGCTGGGAGTGGGGCGTGGTGGCCCAATGGTTTACGGCCCAGTCAGTCATCAACGGTTTACTCGAGACCCTCAAACTTACCGTGATCTCCGGGGTGCTGGGCTTTGTGCTCGGTTTTGTCCTGGCACTGATGCGGCTCTCCGCTTCACCCTTGCTACTGACGGTGTCTTGGACGTTCTCCTGGATTTTCCGGTCCACACCGCTGCTGGTGCAGATGCTCCTCTGGTACAACCTCGGGTACCTGTACGAGAAGATCAGCCTGGGCATTCCGTTTACCGATGTGCGCTTCTTTGAAATGCAAACCACCACGTTGATTAGCCAATTTGCAGCAGCAGTTTTGGGGCTGACTCTAAACCAGGCCGCGTATTCGGCGGAGATCATCCGCGGCGGCATTCTCTCCGTGGATCACGGTCAGCTGGAAGCAGCAGCCGCTTTGGGAATCCCGGCCTGGCGCCGTTCCACCCGGATTGTGCTGCCGCAAGCCATGCGGGCCATCCTGCCCACCGCCTTCAATGAGGTTATTGGCCTGGTCAAGGGCACCTCGATTGTGTACGTCCTGGCGTATTCGGAGCTGTTCTACACGGTTCAGGTGATATACAACCGCACCCAACAAGTGCTGCCGCTGCTTCTTGTGGCCACCCTCTGGTACATCGTGATCACCTCCGTGCTGAGCGTTTTCCAGTACTACATTGAGCGCCACTACTCCAAGGGTGCGGTGCGCAACCTGCCTCTCACACCCCTGCAAAAGGCCAAAAAGTTCTTCGCCACCCACGCGGCAGTACCCTCCCGGAGGAACCTCTGATGAGCACAACAACTCTTTCTTCAACACCCACCAAAACGCTCGGTCTGGTCCAGATCAACGGGGTCCGGAAATCGTTCGGAACCACCGAAGTACTCAAAGGCGTCAGTCTGACGGTTGAACCAGGCGGTGTTGCGGTGATTGTAGGGCCCTCGGGTTCCGGGAAGTCCACACTTTTGCGGACCATCAATCACCTAGAAAAGGTCGACGGCGGTCACATCACCATCGACGGCGAGCTAGTCGGCTACCAAATTCGTGGGGACAAGCTCCACGAACTGCGCGAGAAGGACATTCTGAAGCAGCGCACCGAAATCGGCATGGTGTTTCAGAACTTCAATCTGTTCCCGCACCTGACCGCACTGGAAAACGTGGCCGAAGCACCCGTCGTGGCACGTCAGCCCGGGAAGGCACGCCGGAGCAAAGAAGAAGCGCGCCGCCGTGGCCTGGAACTCTTGGACCGAGTGGGACTAAAAGATCGCGCAAACGCCTACCCCCGCCAACTCTCCGGCGGGCAACAACAACGTGTGGCAATAGCCCGGGCGCTGGCCCTCGATCCCAAAATCTTGCTGTTTGATGAGCCCACTTCAGCGCTGGATCCCGAACTGGTCAACGAGGTGCTGGACGTGATCCGGGAACTCGCCACCTCCGGAACCACACTCATCATCGTCACCCACGAAATGGGGTTCGCCAAGGATGTGGCGGACACCGTGGTGTTTATGGACCAAGGCCAGATCGTGGAGCAGGGCACTCCCCAACAAATTTTCGGTAATCCCCAAGAACCACGCACCAGGAGTTTTCTCTCCAAGGTGCTCGAACCGGCATTCAACATCTAAGGAATTCTTATGGCTCTCAACCGCACCCGCGCACTCACGCTACTGCCCGCCGTCGTACTTCTTGGCACCGCCGCGCTCACTGGCTGCTCTGACCCTGGCGCTGCGGCCGCCGGAAACGGCGCCGGCGGTTCTACCGCCACCGCAGCCAGCAACGGCATTGTGTACAACACTTCGCCCGACCAGAAGCGCATCCGCGAGGAAAAGGAGACAGCGCTCGCGGCCAAAGTTCCGGAGAAGATCGGCAAGGACGGCAAACTGACAGTTGCCACCACCGCCGGTTCCATCCCGCTGTCCTTCCACGCCACGGATGACAAAACACCCATTGGTGTTGAGGTGGACCTCGCGCAGCTGGTGGCGGACAAACTGGGCTTGGAACTGGATGTGCAGGTCACGTCCTGGGAGAACTGGCCGCTGAAAACCCAATCTGGCGACTTCGAAGCAGTGTTCTCCAATGTCGGTGTGAACAAGGACCGGGTGAAGCTGTTCGACTTCTCTAGCTACCGTGCAGCGTTTATGGGGTTTGAGGCCAAAAAGTCGTCAAACTACACCATCAAGAGCGCTGAAGACATCTCTGGGCTGAAGGTCTCAGTGGGCTCCGGTACTAACCAGGAGAAGATCCTGCTGGCCTGGAACAAGGAGCTAGAAGCGAAGGGCAAAGCGCCTGCAACACTGCAGTACTACTCCTCCGACGCAGACACGATCCTGGCGCTGTCCTCCGGCCGGACAGACCTGAACATTGCTCCCTACCCGTCTGTCACTTACCGGCAAAACACCCGGCAGGACTTGAAAGTGGTGGGCAAAATCAACGCCGGCTGGCCGTCCGAAACCCTTGTTGCAGCCACCACCTTGCGCGGCAATGGGCTGGCCCCGGTGATCACCGACGCCATCAACTCGGCCATCAAAGACGGCTCCTACGCCAAGGTTCTCCAGCGTTGGGGCCTGAGTGAAGAAGCAGTGCCGGAATCCAAAACCATCACACAAGAGAACTTCGCAGCCACCCAGGCCGCAGCCACCGCAACCGCTTCAGGGAAGGCATCATGACCGCCGTTGAGACTGAAACCACCACCTCCTTCGCTGCCGAATGGAACCACTGGCACGCAGCGCACGAACAGAACCGAACCCACCCCTATGGTTTCCTGGCCGTAACTCACCTGCACTGGTTAGGCGACTCGCCTGCAGTTCTGGAGGGTGCTCCCGGGGTGTGGAGCGTTCAGGATGATGCCGTCCGGGTGATTTTAGAACCCGGCGAAAGCCTGTTGCAGGACGGCAAGGAACTCAACCAAGGTGCCGGCACAAGCGTCACGTTTGGGCCGATTCCCGAACGTGACGGCATCAACCTGACCTCCGGCGAGAGCGTGCTTGAGCTGGCAAAGCGGGGCGGTGAGTACGTGCTGCGCCCGCGGCATCCGGAGAATGAGCTCCTTCAGCAATACCAAGGAACACCCGCCTACGCGCCCAACGAAGCGTTCGCCATCCCGGCAAAGTTCGTCCCGTATCAGACGCCGCGCCCCACCACGGTGGGTGCCGCCGTCGAAGGCATTCACCACGTTTATGAGGCGCCGGGAAAGATCCACTTTGAACTGGACGGCCAAGAACTGGCACTGACAGCCTTCAACGGCCACGAAGCCGGAGCACTTTTGGTGCTCTTCACCGATGCCACCTCCGGCAAAACCACCTACGCGGCCAACCGCTCCTTGTCAGTGACCCCCGCTGCGGACGGCACGGTGTTGCTGGACTTCAACCGGGCGGTGAACTTGCCCTGCGCCTATACGGATCTTGCCATGTGCCCGCTACCGCCGGCCGAAAACCGTTTGCCCGTTGCCATTGAAGCAGGCGAAAAGATTCCCTACGAACGTCAGGAACAGAAGTGAGTACCGCTAAGAACAAGCCAGGATTTCTTGCCATAGAGCTCGACGGCGCGGGCTGGGACAGCGCCCAGCTCACCCGCGCGGTGCTCGCCGCAGAGCAGGCCGGCTTCCACGCCGCCACCTTCACCGACGCCCCGGCACCGGGACGGGCTAACGCTTTGCTTCGTGCCGCGTTTGCGGGTCCGGTGACCCGCAACATCGCCGTGATCCCCGAAGTGGACACTGTATATACGGAGCCGTTTCACATCTCCACCCAGTTGGCCAGCCTGGACTATGTCTCCCGTGGCCGGGCCGGGTGGATTGTGACTGCCGCCGAATCAGCTGAGGCGGCTGCCGCCGTCGGGCGTTCCGCGGTGACCGGTGCAGCGCTGGGACAGGAAGCTGCAGCGTCGGTGGAGGTATCCCGGCGGTTGTGGGATTCCTGGGAAGACGACGCTGTGATCCGTGACGTGGCCACCGGGCGTTACATCGACGTGGACAAACTGCACTATGCGGACTTTGAGACTGGTGACAAGTTTGCCGGTGACGCGTATGCGGTCAAGGGTCCGTCCATCATTCCCCGCCCGCTCCAGGGTCAATTGCCCGTGCTGGCAGCGGCAGACTTGGTGGGCGAGGGCTCGATTCCTGTGGAGTCTGTGGATGCCGTGCTGGTGACAGCACCCACGCCGGAGTTGTTGGTTGGTGAGGTGCGGGACGTCAAAGCGCGGCTCGCCGGTGCTAACGGTGACGCGGTTGCCGTAGTTGCGGAGTTGGACGTTGTACTGGACTCGCGCGGTCAAGCGGCCGCGGAGCGCGTGGCCGGTACTAGATCTGGCCGGGCTCGGTTTGTTGGCTCGCCTGCCGAACTGACTGATTTCCTCGCAGAGCTGTTGACAGCTGCTGACGGGGTTCGCCTGCACCCGCTGGATCTTTTTGTTGATCTTCAGGAGCTGAGCCTCCTAGTTCTGCCCGAACTTCGGCGCCGCGGCGCACTGCGGGACGTCATTCAGGACGGGACCTTTCGTGAGGTGCTGGGCCTTGAACGCCCAGTGAACCGCTACGCATCTGCTTTATCCGCCGCCGCGCCCGCTGGCGCTGGAAAGTAAGGGAAAACCATGACACAGCACAGCCAGAACGACGCCGGAACTTTTGTTCCGTCCGGAAAAATCCAGTTTGGTGTTTTCTTCCAAGGCGTGAACTCCGGGACCATTTGGAAGGCTGAAGAATCAGGGTCCCAAACCGACTTTGAATCCTTCCGACGAATCGCTCAGACCGCCGAGCGCGGTCTATTTGCAGCATTCTTTTTGGGTGAGGGTCTGCGTTTACGTGAGCACTTGGGCCGTCCGCACGCCCTCGATGTGGTGGGCCGTCCGGATGCGCAGACCGCTCTTGCGGCGCTCGCAGGAGTCACCAAGAACATTGGTTTGGTGGCCACACAGAACACCACCTACAACGATCCCGCCGACTTGGCGCACCGTTTGGCGTCGCTTGATCTGATCTCTGGTGGGCGTGCGGCCTGGAACATTGTGACAACTGACAACGCGTGGACTGGTGCCAATTTCCGGCGCGGCGGGTACCTGAATCACGCTGACAGGTACAAGCATGCCGAGGCGTTCGTTGAGACGGCTAAGCGGATCTGGGATTCGTGGGAGACCGCTGACGGCCCGGCCCGGCGAGTACTGCACGAAGGCCAGCATTACACGGTGGACGTCACGCCACGTTTGCCGCGCAGCGCCCAGTACCGACCGGTGCTGTTCCAGGCAGGTGATTCCCCGGAAGGCCGCGACTTTGCTGCCCGCCAAGCGGACGTGATCTTCTCCGCGCACCCCAAGTTTGAGGCAGCGGTGAAATTCCGTGAGGACCTGGTGGAGCGCTCTCTTAAGGCTGGCCGTGGGGCGAACGCGCTGCAGATCATGCCGGCGAGCGAGTTCATTTTGGCGCCGACGTCTGCTGAAGCTGCCGAGAAGAAGGCATGGGTGCGGAGTTTGCAGATTGGCCCGCAGCAAGCCATTGCGTACCTCGAGCAGTTCTGGGGCCGGGAATTGTCTAGCTACGATCCGGATGGTCCGTTGCCGGACATTGACCCTGTGGTTGAGGAGACCTCGGAGACTCGCGGTAGCGGTTTCCATGGTGCTAAGGCGCGGCAGCTGGCTGATCAGTGGCGGGCAGAGGCGAAGGATAAGAACCTGAGCATTCGGGAGTTTGTTTCGTCCCGGACAGCTCGGATTGATTCGACCTTCACCGGTTCGTACTCGGAGATTGCTGACCAGCTGGCGGAGTTCGCTCGCGTGGGGGCGGTGGATGGGTTCAACATTTCACCGTGGCTGGTGCCCAGCGGATTGGACGACATCGTGAACCACCTGGTCCCGGAGCTGCAGGAGCGCGGCGTGTACCCCACCGAGTATGCGGGGTCCACGTTGCGCGAGAACCTGGGCTTGGCCACCCCGGTCCGTTCGGCTGATGTGGTTGAGACGGTTCGTGCCTAATGTCTTGGGCTGATTTCTTCGGAAGGTTCGACGACGGCGGCGAAGTAAGTGCCGTCGTCGACCTTTCCGCGGGTGACGCTTTAGCCGGGGATCCGTACGCGGGGGTGGCGCGACTTGAGCTGGCCGTGTGGGAGCAGTGGTTGTAATTTGGCTTAGTCTCAATAGTGACAGCAGTTTTTGAGAGAAGGAATCCCATGCCTGAAAAATCCCAACCGCTACGGAAACTTGGATTCCTGACCATCGGCTTGTTTGACCCGGCGGACCCTGCGGCTGGGCACGAATCGACCTTGCAGATTATTGAACTGGGCGAGAAGCTTGGCTTCGACAGCGCATGGTTGCGTCACCGGCACCTGCAATTTGGGATCTCGTCCCCTGTGGCTGTGATGGCTGCGGCGAGTCAGCGGACCTCCCGCATCGAGCTGGGCACCGCGGTGACGCCTTTGGGTTGGGAGAACCCGCTGCGGCTCGCAGAGGATTTGGCCACTGTGGACGTGCTGTCCGGCGGCCGGATCAATCCCGGGGTGAGTGTGGGGGAGCCGATGCAGTTCGACACCCTTAAGCATGAGCTCTACCCGGACACCGCCGACGTCGAAGATTTCAGTTACGCCCGGGTTGAACGCTTTGCGCGGTTGGTCGCCGGAGAACCGGTCCGCGAATTCTCCGGCAAACAAGGTGTAGTGGAGGAGTTTTCGCGCCGGGTTGAGCCGCACTCCGCAGGTTTGCGAGAGCGGCTTTGGTACGGGGCTGGCAGTTTGAAGTCCGCCGTATGGGCTGGGGCCAATGGGTTCAATTTGCTCTCCAGTAGCGTGATCTTCCCCATCCCTGATCAGGAACCTGACTTTGCTCTGGTGCAGCAATCGCAGATCCAGGCGTTCCGGAAGGCTGCGGCCGATGCTGGGCATTCAGGCGCTCGAGTATCACAAGGCTTGGTGGTGATCCCTACCGATTCTGCATCCCCGGAACAGCGCGAGAAGTATCAGCGGTATGTTGACGAGCGAACCCCGCGAACCCTGACGCCTCAGGGCCCACGGGGCATGATGTTCGCAGCCGATCTGATCGGCACTTCCGAGGAAATCGCGGAGCAGCTCTACGCTCACGCGGGTTTCCGTGAAGTGGATGAGGTGGCGTTCGCTTTGCCGTTCAGTTTTGAGCACGAGGATTACGTGCAGATCCTGACGGATATTGCTGAGAAGTTAGGTCCGGCGTTGGGGTGGCTAGCGCCACCGACTACCTCCGGGGCACCGTCGACCGTTTGAAGTACGCCGGTTCTATTCTTCGACTGCGTTCGCTGGTTCTTGGCTGAGTGCCTCGATGTAGTCGAGGGTTTTGGGGCTGACATGCAAGACGGCCCCCATGGCCTCGCGGAGGTCAGCGCCTTTGGCGGCGTCGTCAAAGGCTGCGCGGAGTTCGGCGACAGTCTCAATTCTTTGGATCTCCAGTACGGCCGTCATGTCATCTACTTGTGCCAGCCGGCCGGGTGATGGCCAGTCGATAACCTCGGAAAGGGTCCCGCCGTCGAGGTGTGCCCTGAATCCGCTGGTGGTGGCAGCGTCCGGCCATGCCTCGATCAGGGTAAGAACGCGGGGCCGGACCGTTGCGTGATAGTTCTGCCGCCGCTGCAAGGCGGCATCGAGAATGATGGCGCCGATGTGATCCCAACTGCGGGCAGTGGCCTCAGTTTCAACGGGAGCATCCTGTGGCGTTGGAACACTGGCAACATCATTATCGAAAGTCATATGTGAATACTTCCACGCCGCACCCCCCGTCGTAGCACATGGACACACATCGCATCGCGCCCACCACCACACGTAACCTGTTGGCATGCCTCGTTTTGCGCTAGACATCGATACTGTTCCCCGCCCGGCCCGCGCCCAGGCCCTGCTTGATGCGGTGAACACCCGGGTGGTTATTGCCGATGGCGCCATGGGCACCATGCTCCAAGCCCGTGATCTGAAGCTGGAAACGGACTTCCAAAACCTTGAGGGCTGCAACGAGATCCTCAACGAGACCCGCCCGGACGTCATCGGCGACATTCACGACGCCTACTTCGCCACCGGCATCGACGCCGTGGAGACCAACACCTTTGGCGCCAACTGGTCCAACCTTTCGGACTACGGCATCGAGGACCGCATCGAGGAACTCGCCCAAAAGGGCGCCCGGATTGCCCGCGAACGTGCGGAAGCTGCCGAAGACAAAGACGGCCGCATGCGCTGGGTCCTCGGCTCCATGGGCCCCGGCACCAAACTTCCCAGCCTCGGCCACACGAGCTACGCCAACCTCAAAGAGACCTTCGCGCTCCAAGCCGAAGGCCTGATCGACGGCGGCGCGGACGCTTTCCTGATCGAAACCAGCCAAGACCTTCTCCAAACTAAGGCTGCAGTTAACGGTTGCAAGCAAGCGATCGTCACCCGCGGCGTCCGCCTGCCGATCTTCGTTGAAGTCACGGTGGAAACCACCGGGACCATGCTTATGGGCTCGGAAATCGGCGCCGCCCTCACCGCGCTGGAACCACTCGGCGTGGACGCGATCGGCCTGAACTGCGCCACCGGCCCGGCCGAGATGAGCGAACACCTCCGCCACCTCTCCAAACAGTCCTCCGTCGCGATCGCCTGTATGCCCAACGCCGGACTCCCGGTCCTAGGCCCCAACGGCGCGCACTACCCGCTCTCACCCGCGGAACTGGCCACCGCCCACGAACAGTTCGTCCGCGAATTCGGTATCGGTTTGGTGGGTGGCTGTTGCGGTACGACGCCGGAACACCTGTCCGCCGTCGTCGAACGTTTGGCCCCCTTCCGGACTCAGTCCGGGTCACCGAAGGAGGGCCCGGCGCGGGTCCCGGCCGAGCGCGAAGCGGGCGTGTCCTCGCTCTACCAGCACGTGAATTTCAAGCAGGACGCTTCCTACCTGGCTATCGGGGAGCGGACCAACGCTAACGGATCCAAGGCATTCCGGCAGGCCATGCTTGAGGAACGCTGGGATGACTGCGTGGACATTGCGCGCGAACAAATTCGCGTTGGTGCGCACCTTTTGGACGTCTGCATTGACTACGTGGGCCGCGACGGTGTTGCAGACGTCAAGTCAATCGTTTCCCGTTTCGCTTCAGCATCCACCCTCCCGCTGGTTATCGACTCCACCGAACCTCCCGTACTGCAAGCCGGATTGGAACTCATCGGCGGACGCCCGGTGGTCAACTCGGTGAACTACGAGGACGGTGACGGACCCAATAGTCGCTTTGCCCGGATCATGCCGCTGGTCAAAGAGCACGGCACCGCGGTGATCGCCCTGACCATCGACGAATCCGGCCAGGCCCGCACCACGGACGGCAAAGTGGCCATCGCTTCGCGCCTGATCGACGCCTTGGTGGGTGAATGGGGCATGCGGGTTGAGGACATCATCGTTGACTGCCTCACCTTCCCGGTGGCCACCGGCCAAGAGGAAACCCGCCGCGACGGCATCGAAACTATCGAAGCGATCCGCCAAATCACTGCAAAATACCCCGGAATCAACACCACCCTCGGTGTCTCCAACGTGTCCTTCGGCCTCAACCCGGCGGCCCGCGTGGTCCTGAACTCCGTCTTCCTGCACGAAGCCGTCCAAGCCGGGCTTTCGTCCGGAATTATCGACGCCGCCAAGATCGTCCCACTCGCATCCCTCCCCGAGGAGCAGCGCAAGGTTGCCCTAGATCTGGTCTATGACCGCCGCGAATACGACTCCGAAGGCAACACCACCTACGATCCGCTAGCCATCATGCTGGACATGTTCGCCGGTGTGGACACTGCAGCGCTGAAGGATCAGCGAGCCGCGGAACTCGCCGCGCTGCCCACCGGTGCCCGCTTGGAACGCCGCATTATCGACGGCGAAGGCAAGGGCCTGGAAGCGGACCTGGACCTGGCCCGCAGCGAAGGCCTCACTCCGCTGGGCATCATCAATGATCACCTCCTTGAAGGTATGAAAGTTGTGGGCGAGCGCTTCGGCGCCGGCGAAATGCAGTTGCCGTTTGTGCTGCAATCCGCTGAGGTGATGAAGAACGCCGTCGCGCTTTTGGAACCGCACATGGAGAAATCTGACTCCTCCGGCAAGGGCACCATGGTGATTGCCACGGTCCGCGGCGACGTCCATGACATCGGTAAGAACCTCGTGGACATCATCCTGACCAACAACGGCTACAAGGTCATCAATATCGGCATCAAGCAGGGCATCGCGGAGATCATGGCCGCCGCTGAGGAACACAACGCGGACGTGATCGGAATGTCCGGGCTGCTGGTGAAATCGACAGTGGTGATGAAGGAAAACCTCGCCGGGCTGCAATCCCGCGGCCTGGCCAAAAAGTGGCCGGTGATTCTGGGCGGCGCAGCCCTGACGCGCGCCTACGTTGAGCAGGATCTCGCCGAACAGTTCGAGGGGACCGTCCGGTACGCAAAAGACGCCTTCGAGGGACTCGCTCTGATGGAACCGCTGGTGGCAATCGCGCGGGGCGCTCATCCTGACGAGGTTGGCCTGCCGCCTTTGAAGAAACGCATTCACCGTTCTGGTCCGTCGTTTACGGTCACCGAGCCGGAGGCGATGCCCGGCCGGTCCGACGTCGTTGTGGACAATGTGGTGCCCGCGCCACCGTTCTGGGGAACCCGGATTGTGCGCGGCATTGCGCTCAACGATTACTCCGCGTTTTTGGATGAGCGCGCCACGTTTATGGGCCAGTGGGGTCTGAAACCCGGCCGCGGCGAGGACGGCGCTTCCTATGAGGAACTCGTAGAGACCGAAGGCCGCCCGCGTCTGCGCTACTGGCTGGACCGGATTCTGGGCGAAGGAATGCTGGACGCCTCCGTGGCGTACGGCTACTTCCCCGTGGTGGCCGAAGGGGAAGATGTGGTGGTTTTGCATCACAGTGAAGACCCCGACGGCGTACTCGGCACTCCCGGTCTGCTCGCCCCCGATGGTGGTTCCGGTGGGCAGATTGGCACCGAGCGTTTGCGCTTTAACTTCCCGCGTCAGCGCCGCGACCGGCACTTGTGCTTGGCCGACTTTGTGCGGTCCCGCGAGTCCGGGCAGATTGATGTTCTGCCGGTTCAGCTGGTCACCGCCGGTTCGAAGATCGAAGAGTTCACCTCCAAGATGTTCGCCGCCAACCAGTACCGGGATTACTACGAGCTCAACGGCCTGGTGATGCAGCTGACCGAGGCGCTCGCCGAATTCTGGCACGCACGTATTCGTAAGGAGTTGGGCTTCGGCGCCGAGGAACCCAAGGAAACCGCTGGATACTTCAAACTCGACTACCGGGGTGCCCGTTTCTCGCTGGGGTACCCGGCCTGCCCGGACATGGAGGACCGCCGCAAAGTCACCGAACTCCTCAAGCCTGAGCGCATGGGCGTGGTGCTGAGTAACGAGTTGATGCTGCACCCTGAGCAGTCAACTGACGCCTTTGTGTTCCACCACCCGGAGGCCAAGTACTTCAAGGTGTAGGGCGCTGCGCGCCGCTACGCCGTGACGGGTTTGGCCCGCCGCAGCGCGGCCAGTACGGCGCGGCCCACCACGGCGACGCCGATCACCGTGGTGACGGCGCGCAGGGTGTCCCATCCCGCCGTCGAAGTTAAGAGTGAATACAGCAGGAAACTGCTCAGATTAGTGCTCAGCGGTGCGCCCGCAACGTAAGAAATCCCGGTTCCGGTGCCCACCGCGAACGGCCAAAACCACAGGTTGGTGAGCAGCCCGAACAAGTACGACGCCACAATCCCGTACCCGGCCAGCATCCACAGTTCGGCCTTGCCGCGCACCTGCCGGGGGAGTAAACCAGCGCCGGCGCCGACCCACGCGCACGCGAAAATTTGGAACGGCGTCCACGGCCCCAACCCACCCCACAGGGCACTCGAAAGCGCGATCGTCGCGGCCCCCAGCAGCAGACCAAAACGCGCACCAAAAGCCCGTCCGGCCAGGATCAGCAGGATAAACACAGCCTCCACACCGCCAACGCCGGTACTCGCCACCCGCACCGCGGAACCCACCGCGGCCAACACTCCCAGCAGCGCCACGGTATGCGCGGACCGCACCGAACCATCGAGTGAAACGACGACGGCGATCGCCGCCACGGGCGCGATGGCCAAGGCCGCGAAAGGCAGCGCAGCTGTGGCATCGTCCGGGAGCGCGGCGGCCAGCAGCGGCCAACAAAACGCGGCTAGAGCCACGAGATTGGCGGCGGCGAGGACCGCGAATTGCGCACCGCGGGGGAGCGCCAAGCTGGTTCCTGACAAGCCGGTACGTGCTGGCCGTGGCGTTGCTGGGAGTCGAGTTGCTGGCGCGGCTAGAGCAGGGGTGCACGGGGCGGGGATCTCAACTTCAGCCGGCACGGTGGCGACCATCCCCGGTAATACCGGGACCACGCCGTCGTGCATGTGCAGAACCCTAGCCCCCAGAGCGGCGGCGAAGTCAGCATCATGGGTGGCCATCAGAACGGCTGCGCCGTCTGCGGCGGCCGTGCGAAGGGCGCCCGCAACAGCGGCCTGGGCCGTGGGGTCCAAACCGCGCGTGGGCTCGTCGATCAACAAAACCTGCGGGGAATCCAAGCTCTGCAGGGCAACAGCCAGCACGCGACGTTCTCCCGCGGAGAGGTCCCGGGGATGTTGGGAACCGAGCGGCATGGAGGTGTTTCCGCGCAGACGCTGAAGGTGTGCTGCGGCGAAACCTGGCTCGCGCGGGGAGTCTTTGGAGCGGCGATTGAGGCGCCGTTCGGCCGCCTGGAGCTCCCCTGCCACCGTGTCCCGCGTGAACAGATCGTCAGAAGCATCCGGGACCAAAGCCACGCGCGCGCTGGAATGAGAGCCGAGCGCCAGCTCGACCAGCAGCGATGATTTTCCGGCGCCATTGGGCCCCACGAGCGCCACGATCTCGCCCGCGTTCAGGCTCAGCGCGGCGTCCCGAACCAGCCGGGCGCCCTTGCGCTCCACGCTCAGGCCGGCCACGGTCAACACTGGGGAAGCCAAGGGGGCCGGAGGAACAGTAGGGGAAACTGCAGCCGTGGCAGCAACATCAGGCGCCTCACCCGGTACCAGCGAACCGCCCTCCATCCGCCACCACGCATCGGCTACTGGAATCAGCGCGTGAGCCCGGTGCTCCGCCACCACCACACAAACGCCGTGCTCCCGCGCCAAGGACGCCAACACCGCAATCACTCGCGCCCGCGCCGCGGTGTCCAAATCGGCAAGCGGCTCGTCCGCCAACAACAATTCCGGCCCATTCACGACGGCGGCTGTAATAGCTACGAGCGTCGCCTCACCGGCCGAGAGAGTACTGACGTCGCGGTCCAAGAACTGCGTAACGCCCACGTGGCATGCGACTTCCAGAACCCGCTCCTTCGCCGCAGCGGCAGGCACGCCCTGCAACTCGAGGGCCAACGCAATCTCATCCCGGACCTTGCTCGTGGCGAAAGCTGCCCGCGGATTTTGAAGAACGACGCCGACACTTCCGGCCGTCTCTCGCGGCGGCGTGGCAGCCCGGTCCTTTCCGGCGATGAGGACCTCGCCGGAGAGGGAACCACCGTCAACGTGCGAGAGCAGCCCCGAGATCCCGCGCAGAATCGTTGATTTTCCAGATCCCGTGGGCCCGGTGATCACGGTGACAGTCCCGCGGGAAGGCGCAAAATCGGCAACAGCGATGCTGGCTGAACCGATTCGAAACTCAGCGTTTCGCAGGCGAACCGGCCCAACGCCGTCGTACGTATTTTGTCCTGAAAAGCGGGCACCAAAGCCGCGCAGTTCCAGTGCGGCGGCCACCCTGCTGGCGTGTTCAAGGGTGCGTTCAAGAATCGGCACCATGGCGCGCGGGCCAAAACGTTCACCGCGCAAACGAAACGCCAACCGCACCGAAGCAACGGCGCTGGCCAAAGCCGGCAACGCAGCCCACGCCACCACCAGCATCCGCGCGACACCCTGCAAGGGACCGCCGCGGGCCAGCCGAACAAAGCCCCGCGAGATGTCCACCACGGAGTTCAGCACACCAAAAGCGAGGATCATCAACGCGATGGGCAACGCGGACAGCACTGCCTGCCAGAGCCCCGGCGCGGTGACAGGGCCCAGAAAAATTACGTGAGCGTACGGGGGAGGAAGACGCAACGCAGGAAGATCCAGCAAAACCGGTGTCCCCAAACCGGCGCCGAGCCCAGCCCCATTAAAGAGGACACGGTAAATGACCCGCGCCGCAATGAAAACGGCAGCTAGCGCCGCAGCGGCTCGTAACGGCGCGGGCCGGAACATCATGCCGCGGGGGCGGCCGGTTCGTTATCTACCGTGTAGAGCAGTTCGAGGCTCTGACCGGTGGTGAGCTTGAGAGTATCCAGACCCTCTTGGGCGTAACCCCACTTGCCGTCCGCGGGCTTCACCCACAGTGCCCAGTAGGAGACGGTGTTCTTGTCGTCGCACGCTTCGCGGATGGTTCCGCCTTTGTGCTTGATGTCCAGATCCGCGGCAGGTACACCGTTGACGCGGCAGGCAAAACTCGTGGGGTATTTCGCGGTGCCCTCGATCTTCACCTGCGCTTGGCTCAACACTGCCGAGGCTAGGACGGGGCCATCTGCCGGGACGCACACGGAGGTGTTAGCGGCGGACTGCTTCAACGAAGCGGAATCCACAATCACCTTCACACCGGTGCAGGGACCGTCAGCTGCGGCAGTGCTGGTGGCGGTGGCTGTGGCCGATGCTGCCGGGGAGGTTGAGGTTGAGGTTGAGGTGGCGGTGCTGGTGGCAGAACCGGAACAACCAGCAAGAGCAATCAAAACACCGGCGGCGGCAAACGTAGTCGCGGCGGCGGTGCGAATCTTAGTCAAAGTCACGTGGTTAAGGGTAGGGGCTGGGGAGCCCCTACCCTTAGTGCGTGCCCTTATGTGACGCGGAATGCCTACATCCTTAGGATTTCGGCAGTCCCGGCGGATTCAGCTCAGACTTCTGGATCGCTTCGGAGCCCAAGCCCCAGCGGTCCAAAATCTGGGTGTACGTCCCGTCTTGGATCAGGTGATTCAACGCAGCCTCAGCGGCCCCTGCCAAACCATTGCCCTTCTTAGTGGTGAACGCGATCTGAGCTGTCAGCGGCCACCCGCCATTGAGGGTGCCCACCTCTTTCGTTTTTCGGTCCTTCGCCGCTTTGTAAGCGGCGGCCGCGTTGGGACCGAAGGTCAGGTCCGCACGTCCGGACTGGAGGGCCAAACTTGAGGCCGAGTCGTCGTCGTAATACTGGAACTGAACCGGAGCCAAACCGTTCTTTTTGTTCTCCTCATCCCAGCGGATCAAGATGGCTTCCTGGTTGGTTCCGGAGCCCACGATGATCTTTTTGCCGGCCACATCCTTGGCTTCTTTGATGGTGCCGATGGTGGAATCTGACTTGGCGTAGAAGCCCAACAGGTCGTTGCGGTAGGAGGCGAAATCGAACTTTTCCTTCCGCGCCTCGGTGACAGTCACGTTAGACAGAACCGCCTCATACTTGCCTGATTCCACGCCCAGCGGCCAGTCGGCCCAGGCTACCGGCAGGACTTCAACCTTCAGCCCCAGCGCCTCACCCACGGCGTAGGCAATGTCTACCTCGGAGCCGATGAGAGTTTTGTTGTCCGTAGCGAACAGGCTCAGCGGTGCCGTACCGCCGGTGGTCACCACGGTGAGTTTGCCGTCGGCCTTAATCGCGGCCGGCACCAATGCTGCGGCTGCCGGATCGACGCTCACGGCTGGACGGTTTTGCTCGGGACTTAGGTTGAATGTTTTGCCGGCTGCCGTGACGGCCTGCGACGACGCCGGGCTAGCCGCCGACGCGCCAGGATCAGAGCAGGCAGTCAGCCCCACAAGGGCTGCGATTGCGATGGAAATAAAAGCGGTGGGCTTGGACTCGATAGCCATAACTCCTCCTCAGAAGTTTGCAGTGATAAGTGGGAAACGTGCGCGTTGCAGCAACTATCCGTTAGCGGTGCGGGGCGAATCAATGGGCCCGCAACCCGGCGATACGCGGAGTCATGGCAGTTCACCTCAGGACGCGGACAGTCACATTCTTCGACGCATTCGGAAATAAGAATGGCGGCTGTGGGGTTATGCCTTCCGTGGCTGCCGGAACTGGTTGGCGACTTATTCAACGTGTTTTTGAAAGGCTTGTGCCGTGACTTTGCCGATTTCCATCCTGGACCTTGCAACCATTGGGAAGGGCCAGACGGCGCGGGAGAGTTTGGCCGGAAGCGTGGCCATGGCGCAGCTCGCAGAGACACTGGGCTACAAGCGTATTTGGTACGCGGAGCACCACAACATGTCGTCCATTGCCTCCTCCGCTACGAGCGTGCTCATTGCTCACGTGGCCGCGAATACTTCCACAATTCGCTTGGGCGCCGGTGGGATTATGTTGCCCAATCACTCGCCGCTGACCATTGCCGAGCAGTTCGGAACCTTGGAGACCCTGCACCCGGGGCGTATTGATCTGGGACTGGGCCGTGCGCCGGGCAGCGATCAGAACACCATGCGTGCGCTGCGCCGCGACCCCATGTCCGCCGACTCTTTCCCGCAGGATGTTCAAGAACTGCAGGGCTACCTGGCCGGTCCAACTCTGATCAAGGGGGTAGAAGCCACCCCGGGTAAGGGCACCAATGTGCCGCTGTACATTCTTGGATCCTCGCTCTTTGGCGCAAAGCTGGCCGCCGCGCTGGGTTTGCCCTATGCCTTTGCCTCCCACTTTGCACCAAACGCTTTGCAGGATGCGGTGGCTGCGTACCGTCGAGAGTTCAAACCGTCAGAGCACTTGGCCGAACCGTACGTTATTGCCGGGGCGAACGTGGTTGCAGCCGACGAGGCAAGCTACGCGCACCAGCTGATTCAGGCCACCATGCGCGCCCGGGTGTCATTGTTCTTCGGTGGTGGACGCGAATTCACCGATGACGAGGCGGACATGGTTTTGGATTCCCCGCAGGGTCAACACATCAAGCAAATGATGACTTATTCGGCAGTAGGAACACCGGAAACCGTGGTGGAGTACCTCGACGGATTCGCCAAGCACGCTGACGCCGACGAGCTCATTGTGGCTCATCAGGCCAACACCACTGAGGACCGTTTGCGTTCGGTGGAGTTGCTAGCCAAGGCTGCAGGGCTGGGTGCTTAGCCTGCCTAACCGAGTAGCCCGCTTAACCGAGTAACGCCGCGATGCCCACCATCGCGGGAACGGCGAGGACGGTGGTGATCAGGACAACGTCCTTCGCCACCGTCACTCCCTGTTGGTACCTGGTAGCTGCCACAAAAACGTTTTGCGCAGTCGGCAAACTTGCTGCCACCACTGCGGCGAAGAGTGCGTGACCGTCGAGGTTCAAAGCGAAGCGGGCAAACACCAACGCAAGCAGCGGGTGCAGAAAAAGTTTGAACGCACTGGCCACCAGGGTGTCTGTGCGTCGCCCCTCGGACGCCTGCAGCGGTTTGGTCCCGTTGAGCGACATACCAAACGACAAGAGCATGGCCGGCACGGCCGCCCCGCCAATGAGGTGGATGGGCTCCAGGATCAGTTCCGGCGGCGTCCATTTGTAAGCCGCCGCAAGTAGTCCCAGAGCGGAACCGATGATCATCGGGTTGCGGACAATGATCAACAAAAACATCAGCGGTGTGGAGCGCAGCGCGCTTCGGCGAGTACCAGCGCTGTCCGTTGTAGCTCGTGAACGGGCCATTTCCGCATTGGTTGCCGCGTCCAAAACCATCAAGTAGGCCGGCGTAAAAAAGGCCAACTGGAAAATGAGCAGCGGCGCCACGTAGCTGGCATCACCCAAAACAAACACGGCGATGGGGATGCCTAAGTTGGCCGAGTTGGCTAGCGAAGAAGACATGGAGCCGATGAGAGTTTCTGGAAGGCTCCGCTTGAAAAATAGTCTGCTGACCAGCAGAAACAGAAGTGCCGTGCCCACGGCACTGACTGCAGCCACTAAAAGCGGTTGGGCAAATACAGCTTTGAGATCTGCCTTGCTGAGTGTCTCAAACAGCAATGCGGGGCTTCCCACAAAAAACGCCAGGCGGCTCAACACCTGCCCGGCGTTGTTGCCTAGGACGTTCCGGCGCCCAATGAAGTAGCCCACGCCAATAATGGCCCAGACGATGAAAAAGCCGGAGAGTACCTGCAGCACCTCTTTACCCTAGCTAGCGCAGGGCCAGTGCGTTAAATCTGATTAGTTCAGTGAAGCGTTGTTGAGCGCGTGCGGAGGGCGCAGTAGGTCCGGGGTGATGCTCTCGGCAGGGTCATTGCCTAGCTGGACAATCTTGTTGTCCTTGTCCACATGCACCACTTTGGGCTGATACGCCGTGGCTTCTTCGGTGGTCATGGCCGCGTAGGTAATGAGGATAACCAGATCGTTCTCATGAATCAGGTGGGCGGCCGCGCCATTGATCCCGATCACTCCAGAACCGCGCTCGCCAGCAATGGTGTAGGTCTCAAGGCGAGCGCCATTGGTGATGTCTACGATCGAGACCAGCTCGCCGGGGAGGATGTCCGCCGCTTCCAACAGGTCCAAGTCAACAGTGACTGACCCAACGTAGTGAAGGTCTGCGTGGGTGACCGTTGCGCGGTGGATCTTGGACTTGAACATTGTGCGATTCATAACGCATCAAGTCTAACCCTCCGGGCATCAACGCGTCTGTGAGATGGCAGACAGCCCGGTGACGCTTAGGTGAGCGCCGAGGCCCAAAGTTGCGCGAGTGCATAGGCTCGCCACGGGCTCCACGCTTCCGCGCGTTTGGTGGCGGCTGGCACAGTAATTTTTCCGAGCGCCCGCCGCAGCACCAAATCACCCGGCGTAAACGCGTCCGGGTCACCCATCACGCGCAGCGCCAAGCAATCAGCTGTCCAGGGTCCGACGCCGGGAATCGCCAAAAGTTGTTCGCGTACCTCTTGCTGGGCTGCTTTTGTAGGCCCCGGGCTGGTGCCCGGGCTGGTGTTCGGGCTGGTGTTCGGCTCCGGGCGGGCGAGCTGAAGCCCACTCGCGAAGGCGCGAGCCACGGCCGTTACCGTCCGCGCACGCGAACCGGTGATGCCAAGGGTTGCCCGCAGTTCGTCCTCCGGTATCGCCGCCAGTGTGTCCGGTTTCGGAAACGCCATCAGCGTCATCCCGGTGGGGCTTGTAAAGGGCGTGCCGTATGCGGCGAGCAGCCTGCCACCAAAAGTCCGGCACGCCGCCAAGGACACTTGCTGACCTAAAACGGTGACAATCGCTGCTTCAAAACCGTTGACGTAGCGCATGATCCTAATGCCTGGCCGCTGCTCGATCAGGGCGGCGAGCAGGGGATCCTCGCTCAGATACCGCTCAATGCTTGTCACATCGGTGTCCACATCCAGCCACCAGCGTACGGCTTGCTCTACCTCTATGGGGTTGAGCCCTTGCTTTGGACCGGGCCCTTGCCCTGGATCAGGCCCTTGCTTTGGAGCAGGCTGCGCCAGTTCGGCCTGGAATTCAACCTCGCGAGGGCTCAGGCGTACGCTGACGTGCGCCATGGAAGTTCCCACCGGCAGCATTCGGGTGTGCTGAGCTGAGCCGGGATCACAGATCTCCCCGCACGGCAGCGCGTGATTGCTCAGCGACTGCATCATGGCGGCAACGTCCATTCGCCCGTTGATCGGCAAGGTCGCAGTGAAAACTGAACTCACACCAGCCACACGCCAGAGCTGCCACGCCGATGGCTATCTATCAGGTGTGTGTCCACCATTCCCACCGCTTCCATCAACGCGTACATAGTGGTGGGGCCAACAAAAGCGAAGCCCTTTTTGCGCAGTGCCTTAGACAATGCAATGGACTCCGGAGACTGTGTTGGAATCTCGGAAGCATGCTTGGGCTGCGGAGTTTCCGCGGGTTGGAAGGACCACACAAAATCCACCAAACCACCCTCCTCGCGCAGGGCAATGGTGGCTTTCGCATTAGTGATGGCCGCCAAAATCTTAAGCCGATTACGGACAATGGAGACGTCTTGCAAAAGCCGCTGGACGTCGTCGTCCGTGTATTTTGCCACCACATCCGGGTTGAAATCCGCGAAAGCCGCCCGGAACGCTGGGCGTTTGCGCAAGATCGTTGCCCACGAAAGCCCCGCTTGGAAGGCTTCCAAACTCAGCCGCTCGAACATGCCCTGCTCGTCCCGGACGGGCATGCCCCATTCGGCGTCGTAATACTCGCGCAGTAGCGGGTCGGTGGCAGCCCATGGCGGGCGGGCCAATCCGTCCTCGCCCATGATGGTGCCGTTCAGATCGCTCATAGTGTCCATTGTCTCCAGTGGAGGAGTAGTTAGTGGCTGCGGTTCAGCGTACGGCCCAAAATGGCGCGGCCCAGGGCGTCCACAACATCCTTATTGGCGTGCGGATTGCTGATGAGGGTGAAATCCACGTCTCCCACCGGCGGGAGTTCAAAGCGTTGGGTGATGATGCGCAGATCGTCCGGAACCAACGACGACGGCATAACAGTCACACCCAAGCCTGCCCGCACAGCAGCCAAGACGCCGCTGATTTGTTTAGTGGTGCACGTGATCCGCCACGTGCGGCCAGCTTGTTCAAGCGCATCGATGGCAAGTTTTCTGCTCAAACTCGGTGCCGGGTAAGTGATCATGGGAACGGGCCGGCCCGGCTCAAGCTGTGTTTGTTCAAGCCCCACCCAAGTGAAGGAATCATGTTTCACAGCGGCGCCTTCTTTGGCCCCGGCTACCCATTTCACAAACACCAAATCCAGCTGACCAGCCTTGAGCCGCCGGTACAACTGGTTGCTTTGGCCCACAGTGAGCTCCAAGTTGATCTCTGGGTACAGCTGGCGGAAATCCCGTAGGATGCGCGGGAGGCCGGTGATCGCGAGGTCATCCGCTGTGCCAAAACGTAACCGCCCACGCATGGCAGATCCCGTGAAATAGCGGGCAGCGTTTTCATGCGCCGCCAGAATGGTGCGAGCAAAACCAACCATGGCATCACCGTTATCAGTGAGCCGGACATCACGCGTATCCCGCACCACCAGATTGCGGCCGGCGGCTTGCTCGAGTTTGCGCACATGTTGGCTCACGGTGGGCTGGGCCAGGCCTAACTTCTCAGCCGCCCGGGTGAAACTCAGTGTTTCCGCCACGGTCAAAAAACTCTTGAGCTGAGCCGGATCATATAACTGCTCACTCATGCGCTTCCCCGTCCCATCAGTACCCCACAACGTTGTGCGGGACTTATTGCGATTCTTTATGAGTCTTATACGGTGAATAAGCCTACGCAATTACTCCGGCTATAACTAGCCTTGAATTGTCCCCAAAAATTTCCACCAGAGGAACCCCTGTGGCACCCCCGCAGCCCGCAACGGCATCCCTAACCCAGCCCATCGCCGTCGTTACTGAACGCCTCCCATGGCGTCAAACCTTCAACTCGCTTAAAGTCCCCAACTTCAAGCTCTTCGCAATCGCCCACTTTGTATCGGTCATTGCACTGTGGATGCAGCGCATTTCTCAGGACTGGCTGGTGTTGCAGCTCTCCGGGTCCGTCACCGCAGTGGGTATTACCGTTGCCCTACAATTCTTGCCGTCATTGGTCCTAGGCCCATGGGGTGGGATGATTGCCGACCGTTTCCCTAAACGGAAAATTCTCATCCTGTGCCAAGTGGTGGCCGGATTCTTGGCTGCCGCTCTTGCAGTTCTGGCCCTGACTGGGAACCTGCAGGTCTGGCACATTTACGTGATTGCCCTGATACTCGGCTTTGTCACGGTGCTTGATCAGCCAGCCCGTCAAGTGTTTGTCAATGAACTGGTTGGCCCCAAGTATTTGCGAAACGCGATTTCGGTGAATTCCACAATTTTTCAGCTCGGTGGCCTGATTGGGCCCGCGCTGGCTGGCTGGTTGCTCCTAGCAGTGGGTGGCGGCTGGGCCTTTGTAGCCAACGCCGCAGCATGTGCGTTCACCGTGGTGATGCTCAGCTCCTTGCGGCGGGATCAGTTGATGATTGCGGTGCCCGCCCCCAAACGCAAAGGCATGCTCAAAGAAGGTCTCCGCTACGCCTTGTCCAAACCCACCATCTATTGGCCGTGGTTGATGGCTGGGTTCGTCTCAGTGTTCGCCATGAGCCTGCCGGTACTGCTCGCCGCCTTCGCTAACAACGTCTTCGCTTCCGGTGCAGGTGGTTACGGCCTGCTGAACGCCTTGGTTGCCGCTGGCGCCTTGGTGGGTGCGGTGATGAGCGCACGACGCCGGCACTTACGTTTACGCTCGGTGGTGGTAGCCGCCGGGGCCTACGGTTTGGCCCTGTTGCTGGCCGCAGCTGCACCGTCCATGCCGGTCTTCGGTGTGGTGATGGCGCTTTCCGGGTTCTGCTGCTTGATGTTCCTCACCGCGGCGAATCAGCTGGTACAAATCAGTGCCAACATGATGATTCGAGGCCGGGTGATGAGCCTATACATTATGGTCCTCATCGGCGGTCAGGCCATTGGTGGGCCCATGATGGGTTGGCTCGCCGAGCACTTTGGCCCGCACCTGGCCCTAGCTATTGCTGGCGGGGTTCCCGCGCTCGCAGCTTTGGTGATCGGAGTGTTGTTGGCGCGTCGGGGCGAGCTGAAACTGAGTGTTGAATTCACTCGACGCCCGCGGATCCGAATTGTTCAGCGGAGGGTTAGCGGGAGCGTTCCGACGGCTTCGGCGAACTAGTGCCCGCGCGCAACGGTTGGTACGAGCCCAGTCTGGGCACGCCGTCGGCCGTTCTCTGCTGACCTTCCGGCCCAGTTGCTGTCCGTCCCGCCCAAAGTGCGACGGCGTGTTGCCACGACACGCCGGGGAACCGTCGAGGCCTCTGGGAGCAACTGGGCTGGAAGGCCGGGGCAGATGCTCGGTCACGGGGTGCCTGCAGGTTTTTGGGTTGGGAAAGGGCGACTCTGTGCTTCGAAGTGGTGGCGAGGGCCGCAAAAAATGGGCCGGACCGGGAAAAATTGGAGCGGGCGACGGGAATCGAACCCGCGTATCAAGCTTGGGAAGCTAGCGCTCTACCATTGAGCTACGCCCGCATCGCTACCAAGCTGAGCATTGCTCAGCCGGAGCAGAACTCAGCTTAGCGCAGTTCTACCCCAGCCAAGAACCTGCCTAAGAATCAACCGAATGATGTACGGATTCAGTGCCGGCGGCTATTCGGTCCCGAATACTCTTGAGATATGCAATCGTTCAAGATCTTCGGGATGGACCTCGACAAGCTCGCTGGCGGCCGGCACGGGCATTACACAGTGGATCCGCAGAAGCTGGCTCACCCCAAAACGCAATCGGCATTCAAATGGGTGTTCGGAATTCTGGCCGCGGAGGTTGTGGTGGGTCTTGCCGCGATCGGGATCGCTCTGGTGCAACAGCTCAACGGAATCAACGTGCCGTTTGCCGTGTGGTTCCGTGGCCTGGTGGTGCTCTTTATGACAGTGACTCTGTTTTTCTTCGGATGGCGGGCCAAAAACGGCTTCTACTACGGCTACCAACGCCTGCGCTTGTTCAGCCAAATTTTCCCAGTGATCACCCTTGTGGTGGCAACCATCCCCGGCTTATACCCCTATTGGATGGTGGTGGAGCAGATCATTTTTGCCGTCCTCATGATTGGTGTGGCCGACTTCCTCACCAGCGATCACATGCGCGATGCTTTTCCCTCGCCCAAGCGCAAAGCTGAGCTAGAAGCGGCATCTACCGCCAAGTAAGTGCGGTAACTCTTCGGTAAAGCCCGGGAGATTCTCTAGGTGCATGAAGTGGTGAAACGTATCCTGAATCGGGCGGCCAGCGTTGTGGGGGACTGAGGCGGCTAGCCAACTTCCACCGAAAGGTCTCCAACCGTGTCAACCGCCGAATACGAGGTCTCCATTCACAAGGATGCCGTGACGGTCTACAACTTCCTTGCCGACGGTCTGAAAAACATCGAATGGCGCGAGGGTGTTCGCAGCGTTGCCCTCCGCTCAGGTGCCAAGGGTGCCAAAGGCGCCATTTACCAACAAACCCTCGCCGGCCCCGGCGGGCGTCCCATTGCCGGAGACTACGAAATCACAGTGGCCCGACCCGGCGCCGAGCTGCAATTTCAGGTGGTTGCGGGGCCAGCCCGCCCCCATGGAGGCTTTTACCTCAGCAGCGACGGCGACTCCACACGCGTGCGCTTTGTACTCGATTACGTTCCCAAAGGCCTTATGAAGATCATGGGTTCGATGGTTCAAAAGTCCATGCTCACTGAAGTTGCCCAACTGGAACGGCTTAAAGAAGTCCTCGAAGCAGCCGACTAAAGCAACCGGTTACCCGCTTACCGCGCCATCCGAACTTGGGACCACACACCAGCTAGCTTCACCGGCGTCTGCCATGCACCAGCTCCCAGCGGAAGATACGACGCCGATCCATCGTTACGCTGTAACACCACACCGCGGCTGTTCAACGCAGTGAAACTCTTCAACGATTTCGCCTGGATCACGGTCTGCCATCCGGTCGCCACCACAGTGCGCGCCTCGCTAATCACTGCAGCCTGACCACGCGAGCGGTACAAACTCACTGAACCCGCTGCGTTCTGGACCAAGAGATCTTGGAACCCATCGCCGTCGTAATCCACCATGGTCAGCGCAACCGCGCTGGTCCCCGAGGCCAAAAAGGTTCGCGTTGCCAGATCACCGAGCCCCATATTCGGGTAGAGGTATACGTTGCCGCTCGCGTCCGCTGCCACAATCTGCGGCATCCGATTTGTGGCGCACCATTCTCCAATGGAGATCTTCATGGTGTCCCAACCGGACTTGCCCAACACCACCTCGGCCCTGAACCCGCCGCCCAGAATTCCGCGGTACAGGCTGAGTTTTCCGGAGGTCCACTGAGCGATCACATCGTAAACGCCGTCGCGGTCCCAGTCCGTGGTGAACACTGCCTTTGTGGTGGCAAATCCAGTGCCGATGGTCCGTGCAGCACCCAAGGTTCCGGTGCCCGTTGCGGGGTAATCCAGCAGTGCGCCAGCGGCGTTGACGGCCACCACATCGGCCCCGCTGCGGATCGCTGAAGTGCTCAGATTCTGTGTGGACGGCATGTGCTTAGCCGGAGGTGTGCATGCGTCTTGGACAGGCTGCGGCTGGGTTGGTTGAGGCGGAACTGCTGTTCCACTTGGTGCAGTTACCGTCCCGGACGGAAGTGTTGTGTAGCCGAAAAAGTTCACTACGCCCCAGATTTTGTAGGTCTGGTCCGTGTAAGTAATGCCAATGCCCATCACGTTAAACCGGGGATCCAAGAGAGCTGCATTGTGCGCGGTGGAGGACTTCCACCACTCCACCAGTTGTGCAGCATCCCGGTCGCCGCGAATCGCAATGACCTCGCCGGCGCCGTTGTTTGGATTGAGCGCGCGCGGGTCCAGCCAGAAGTTTGCTCGGTGCTCCACTACACCGCGGCTGGCGATGTTGTTTGACCACTCCTGAGCCATGCCCGCGACCGTGGGGTGATACTTCATGGCAGACAACTTGTTCTGCACACGGTAGGTGTTGATCGCGTCGAACACGGTTTTGATGGCAGCGGTATTGCTGTCCGGAACCAAAGCTTGCGGGGTCGCTGCCTTTACCGATTCGGGTACTGCCGCAGCCTGGGCGGTCTTCCCGGCTCCGGCCGTGGGCTGGAACAGTGGGCCGATCGAGGGGATGGTGGCAGTGGGAGAAGGTAATGCGGAGGGACTCGCCACGGGCGCTGCTGCAGCTGTGGTGGGGGCTGCTTGAGTCCGGGCTGCTTGAGTGAGGGCAGCCGGTGTTGGTGCTGCTTGCTTTGCGGATGGCGTTGTGACGGACGGCGCTGTGACGGAGGGCGTTGTGCTGACCGTCGACTGCGGGGCTGGCACGGCTGAAGCGGTTGGCACTTGGGTGCTCTGAGCCGCGGTGGCCAGTGGCGTCGTCGTACTCTGCTGTTCGGCGCTAGTTGCCGTGCTCTCAACACTGGCGCGCTGCGAATTTGACAGCGTCCCCAGGCCAGGTGCGGCGGGTACAACGGCGGCAGCAAGGGCCAAACAGATCGCTGTGGCGACCGAAATTTTTTTCACTTTTTCCCCAGATCCGGAGGCGCCGGCGGCGGTGAACCGGACGTCATTCTGAGGGATACCTTATGCGCACGGGCTAGAACCACACAATGCATGCGGTATTTTGGGTCTGTGCTGATCTCTGACCGCGACATTCGCGCCGAAATCGATTCCCAACGCATTGTGCTGGAACCGTACGATCCTGCCATGGTGCAACCTTCGAGTGTTGACGTGCGAATCGACAGGTTTTTCCGCCTGTTCGACAACCACAAGTACGCTCACATTGACCCTGCCCAAGAGCAGCCGGAGCTCACCCGTTTGGTAGAGGTGGAAGCGGACGAGCCGTTCATTCTGCACCCTGGTGAGTTTGTTCTGGGCTCCACGTATGAGACCGTGACGCTGCCGGATGACATTGCTGCCCGGCTTGAAGGCAAGTCCTCGCTGGGGCGCCTTGGCCTGTTGACGCACTCCACCGCGGGCTTTATTGACCCCGGTTTCTCCGGCCACGTCACGCTTGAGCTTTCCAACATGGCCACATTGCCCATCAAGTTGTGGCCCGGGATGAAGATTGGCCAGTTGTGCTTCTTCCGCCTGACCTCGGCCGCTGAGCACCCTTATGGTTCTGGCGAGTACGGCAACCGGTACCAGGGTCAGCGTGGCCCCACCGCATCGCGCAGCTACATGAATTTTCACCGCAGCCAGATTTAGTAACCCGTCCAGCGCTCTTCGCCGAGTGGGTAGATAACGTCGCTTTGACGCCGTTCTAAGGGACATTATCTACCCATTCGGCGGAGGGGTTCTTCGGCGGCGGGGGGCTTAAGTGTTGAAAGGTACGACGGCGGGTGGCTTGGGCTTGGAGTTTCGCCCGATCAGCTTCATCACCGGTTCCACAAAACGGGCAGCGAGCGGACCACTCACCGCCATAATCAGCACATAGGTTGTGGCCAATGCAGCGATTTGCGGCACTACAGCGCCAGAGGCCACCGCCAAGCCGGCAATAACAATCGAGAACTCCCCGCGGGCTATTAACGCGGCACCGGCACGCGCACGGCCAGGCCGGCCAATTCCGGCACGGGACGCCGCCCACCAGCCCGTTGCCACCTTGGTAGCAGTGGTAATCACGGCGAGCAACAACGCCCAACCGAGCACCGGCGGAATGGACAAGGGGTCAGTGTTCAGCCCAAAGGCCACAAAGAAAATCGCCGCGAACAAGTCCCGCAACGGCTCCAACACTCGGGTGGCGTTATGCGCTGTAACACCGGAAATCGCGATCCCCAACATAAATGCGCCCACTGCTGCACTCACTTGCAGGGCTGAAGCAATACCGGCCACGAGCATCGCCGCGCCCAAAACGTTGAGCAAAAAGACTTCACTATTCTCGCTGTGAACAATCTTGGAGACCCGGTGTCCATGCCGCAATGCCACCACCAAAACCACTGTGATCACGGCCAACGCAATGCCAACCGTTTGCAGCCCACCCCAGAAACTCACCCCAAAAAGCGTTGCCGTGAGGATGGGCAAGTAGACGGCCATAGCCAAATCTTCGAACACCAAAATGGAAAGCACCACAGGAGTTTCGCGGTTACCGATCCGGCCCAAGTCGGTGAGCACTTTCGCCACAATGCCGGAGGACGAAATGTAAGTGACACCGGCCATCACCAGCGCACCCACCGGCCCCCATCCCAGCAAAAGCGCCACCAGGGCGCCAGGTAGGGCGTTGAGAACCAAGTCCAATACACCGGCTTGCCACGACTTTCGCAGACCCGTGACCAGCTCGCTGGCCGAGTACTCGAGCCCGAGCATCAGCAACAGCAAGATCACACCGATCTCACCGGATAGGTGGCTGAATTCGCGGATGCCGTCAAGCTTGATGATTCCGCCCGCGCCGAAAGCTAAACCACCCAAGAGATAGAACGGGATCGGGGACATGCCAATGCGCCCGGCCAGCCGGGCCAACAGTCCCAAACTGAAAACAACTGCACCGAGTTCAATCAGGGTCAGCGCGAGGTTATCCACCGCTTACCCGTTGCGCAGAATCGCTGCGGCAGCTTCCAAACCCTGCAGAGTGCCTACCGCCACCAGCAAGTCACCCTTGCGAAGTTCGACGTCGGGACCGGGCGAGGGGATCACTTCGCCTTCACGCATAATCGCCACAATAGACACACCACTGCGGGTGCGGATCGAGGCGGCGCCCATGGCTTTGCCCAAAAATGGCGAATCCTGCCCGATTGAAAATTGACGTGTTTCAATGCCGGGGACGTCCCTGTGCTCTTCGGTGAGCTGGTTAACGATTCCCTGACCCCCCAGCATTTGCCCCAACGCCAAGGCTTCGGCACTCGTCAGCGGGATGGAAGCCTGACAAGTGTCTGGATCATCCCAAGTAGAGACGATGAACTCGGTCAACCCGTCCCGGTGAAGCACCACACCAATACGCCGGCCGGAAGCGGTCATGAAGTCCTTGCGGAGGCCCAGTCCGGGCAGCTCGGTTTCTTCCACATTCATGCCATCAGCCTAGTCCTCTCAGGGGGACTCCCGCTGGCTGAAAAGCTTCAGCGTGAACTGTCCCCGGCAAAACGGTGAGCTCTTAGTGCTCCGGGACTACCGCCGTCGTAATTTCCTCCGGTGACTTCACCGGCAACAGCACCAAAAGCCCGGCGAGCAGGACCACCATAATGCCCAAAATTCCCCAACGCTGAGCCTGGCCTTCAGCCACGACAGGAGCCGCGATTGCAATGCATAGCGTGAACAACGCCGGGGCCAAGAAGGAAACTGCGCGGCCAGTAGTGGCGTAGAGGCCAAAGAGCTCGCCAGATTCGCCATTCGGTGCCAGGCGGGCCAAGTAAGCCCGGGAAGAGGACTGCGCGGGGCCCACAAAAAGGCATAGCAGCAGCCCGAAGATCCAGAACGTGGTGGTGCCGCTCCAGCTCAGACCGAACATCGACTGTGGATTGTTGCCGAACACCAAAATTGCTGTGCCAGCGATCAGCAGTCCAATGAGGGAGAAAACGATCACACGTTTGGGGCCAATTTTGTCATCTAACCAACCGCCGATAATCGCTCCGACCGCTGCCACCACATTGCCGAAGATGGCGAAGAAAATTACCTGCTTGAGTTCAAAACCAAACGTTCCGGCCGCGATCACACCACCAAAAGTGAACACCGCAGCCAATCCATCGCGGAAGATGGCGCTCGCGAGCAAAAAGTAGATGGTGTGTGGGCTGCTGCGGTAGATCGCCTTGATCCGGCGAATCAATAGTTTGTACGAGTCCGTGAAGGAAAGCTTGGGGCCGGTGACTTTGCGTGGAAGTTCGGGTACAGCGAACAGGACTGGCAGGGCAAAAATCATAAACCACAGCGCTGAGAACACTGCAACAAGACGAATGTTCAAGCTGTTCTCTGTGCTGGAGCCGAACCATTCGAAGGACGGCTGCACAAAAAGCTGGAGCACGATCAGCAACGCCACAATGCCGCCGAGGTAACCCATTCCCCAGCCGAGGCCAGAGATTTTGCCAATATTTTTGGGTGTAGAAATCTGGGCGAGCATGGCGTTGTAATTCACACCTGCAAACTCAAAAAACACGTTGCCTAGGGCGATGAGTGTGACGCCAAGGAGCAAGAACTGGGCGCTGGGGAAAACAAAAAAGCACAAGCCGGTCAGCACAGCCACCGCCACGGAATTCACTCCGAGCCAGAATTTTCGCCGCCCGCCTGTATCCGAACGTTGTCCGGTCACCGGAGCTAGAAGCGCAATCAACACCCCGGCAATCGCCAAGGCTCCACCCAGAACGGCCGAAGCATGGTCCTCGCCCCCGAACGCTTTGGAGGTCAAGTACACGGTGAAAACGAAGGTGGTCATCACCGCGTTGAATGCTGCAGAACCCCAGTCCCATGCAGCCCACGCAGCAATCTGCCGCTTCTTCACGGTGGATGTGCCAACCTCGAGTTCGGAAAGTGGCGCGCTAGTAGCCGGGGTAGGTCCTGTGCTCATAGTGGAATGCTAGCCGGAGCTCAAGGCAGAACTGGGCTGATCTTCGCTAACATCCGTGTAACGCCTGGTAAAGGGAATGGGTTCAAGGGGTGGGGGATGCTCTTCCACTTGATAAACTGCTGGCACAGAACCCAACCTTTTTGCCGCCTGCTCCAACTTTTTGATAACCGAATCCCACGATTTTGCGGAGAACCTAGTGCTGACAATTCTTGCCACCCACTTTACGTTGGCAATTGTTGCGCCCTGGATCTTCCAGCGTTGGGGACGGAACTCGTTCTATGCGCTCGCCGCAGTGCCGGCCGGTTCTTTTGTGTGGCTCTTGGCCCAACACAACGCCGTCTTCGGCAGCAAAAACGGCGCCGTCACCGAGCTGCAACCCTGGATCCCACAACTGGGCCTGAACTTAGCTTTCCGCCTAGACGCACTCGCCTGGATCATGTGCCTCTTGGCGCTGGGAATCGGCGCACTGGTGCTGGTCTATTGCGCCAGATACTTCAAAAACAAGGACTCTCACCTAGGCGGATTCGGCGCCCAACTCTTGGCCTTCGCCGGTGCGATGTTCGGACTTGTCACCGCAGATGACCTCATTCTGCTGTTTATCTTCTGGGAACTGACCACCATCCTCTCCTACTTGCTCATTGGGTACGCACGCACTCGTTTGGCAGCTCGGCGCTCGGCCCTGCAAGCGTTGATGGTCACCACGGCTGGCGGATTGACCATGCTGATCGGGCTGATTATGCTCGGCAACGCAGCCGGCACCTACCGGATTTCCAGCATCCTGGATCACGCCTCGGAGCTGGTGAATTCCCCGGCAACCTCAGGAAGTGTGGCAGGCGCCGTCGTACTGATTTTGGTGGGAGCTGTCACCAAGTCCGCCCTGGTTCCATTCCATTTCTGGTTGCCTGGCGCAATGGCCGCGCCCACCCCGGTCAGCGCGTACTTGCATGCTGCAGCTATGGTCAAGGCAGGTGTTTATCTGGTGGCGCGGCTGGCCCCAGGGTTTGCTACCACCGAGTTCTGGCTGCCGGTTGTTCTGAGCTTGGGGCTCGCCACCATGCTGGTAGGCGGCTACCGGGCGCTACGCCAAACGGATATCAAACTCATTTTGGCTTATGGCACCGTCAGCCAGCTGGGCTTTTTGACCATGGTGGTTGGCCTTGGCACACCCGCGGCTGCGCTTGCCGGGATCGCCATGCTCCTAGGTCACGGGCTGTTCAAAGCCACACTGTTTTTGGTGGTTGGCATCATTGACCACCAAACCGGGACCCGCGATCTGCGCAAACTTTCTGGTGTCTTTTCCTCTGCCCGCGCGCTGGGGATTATTGCAGCGGTTGGTGCCGCATCCATGGCTGGGCTGCCCCCGTTGGCCGGTTTTGTGGCCAAAGAATCGGTGTTTACGGCCTTTGTTGAATGGGGAACCGGCGATCACGCTCATCCCTGGGGGCCTGTGATTGTGGTTGGTATGGTGTTGGGCTCCATCCTCACCTTCGCTTACAGTGCCCGCTTTATGTGGGGCGCTTTTGCCAACAAACCCGGTGTTGCGGCTACCCCGTTCAAGGCGGTCAGCCCGTCCTTTATTGCCGCACCAGCCCTGTTGAGCGTGCTCACCATTGTGTATGGACTGTGGCCGGCACCAGTTGACGGCTGGATCCAACCGTATGCGGCACTATTGGAGCAGAACGCCGGGACAGTAGCTCACGGCACAGCAACTCACGGCGCAGGGCACCTGGCGTTGTGGCACGGTATGTCACCCGCATTGGGGCTCACGGCTATCACCTTCATGGTGGGAATTGCGCTGTACCTACTGCGCAAGCCGGTGAGCCGTTGGCAGAGCAAAGTGCCGGCGTGGGTGGATTCGGACAAGGTGTACCAGAACGTTATTGGTGGTTTGGATGATGCGGCGGTGTGGATTACCGGCCGCACGCAGCGTGGTTCCATCTTTTTCTACCTCGCGGTGATCCTTAGCGTGGCCTTTGCTGTTCCGGCGTCAGTGCTGTTGATCAACGGCCAAAGTTTGCCGGACGGAATGCACTGGATTGATCCGGGCTCTCCGCTGCAATGGGTGGCCGGGGTTGGCATTGTGATTGGTGCGCTTGCTGCAGTCCGGGCCAATAAACGCTTTTATGCCGTGCTGATGGTCTCAGTGACCGGGTATGGAATTGCGCTCATTTTTGCCTTGCAGGGCGCCCCGGACTTGGCATTGACACAAATGCTTGTGGAGACCATTGTGTTGGCCGCTTTTGTCTTGGCTATGCGTAGCCTGCCCGCCGCGCTACGGGACCGAACTGGTGGCAAATACCGGCTGGTCCGCGTGATTATTGGCGTGGCCTTTGGGGTGACCATGATTTTTGTGGCTATCTACGTGATGGGCGCCCGGGTTGCTGATCCGGTTTCCTTGAGTTTCCCCCAATTGGCGTACGACGGCGGTGGGGGACTGAACGTTGTTAACGTCACCCTTGTGGATATTCGGGCGTGGGACACCTTCGGCGAGATTTCCGTATTGGCCCTTGCAGCTACGGGTGTTGCGAGCCTGATTTTTGTGCGCTCGCGCGGGGAGAACGTGCTTTCCAGTAGTGCTGTTGAGGATGGTGTGGTGGGCCGGCATCAAGGTGCGGAGGAAGGCACCCGTGAGGCTGCGGCTTTGGACACTGCCCGGAAATTCGCGGCGAGCACCCGGGATGCGTGGCTGGTGGCGGGGCGTACCTTGGCGCCGGAACGCCGATCCATCATCTTTGAGGTTGTGACGCGGCTCATCTTCCACACCATGATCATTTTCTCTGTTTACTTGCTGCTGGCTGGCCACAATCTGCCCGGTGGTGGTTTTGCCGGCGGTCTGATGGCCGGGCTGGCGCTGACCATTCGTTACCTTGCTGGTGGCCGTTTTGAACTTGCTGAGGCAAGCCCGGTCAGTGCCGGAACATTGTTGGGAGTGGGGCTTGCCCTTGCCGCCTTGACCGGCTTGTTTCCGCTGTTTTTGGGCGGCGATGTTTTCCAAAGCGCCATTATCCAGTTCAGCCTGCCGGTGTTTGGTGAGATCAAATTTGTGACCTCTACTTTGTTCGATATTGGCGTCTACATTGTGGTGGTTGGTTTGGTGTTGGACGTTTTGCGTAGCCTCGGTTCGGAGATTGATGAGAACCATGAGAAACGCTTCCAACCCGCAGTCCAATCTGAACAGGCTGACGAACTGACCCGCGAAGGAGGTCAGGCATGAGTATCAACCTGACCCTCCTGTTGGTGATGGGTGTCCTCTATGCGTGCGGCATCTACCTGATTTTGGAACGTAGCCTTACCCGGGTTCTTTTGGGTCTGATGCTTTTGGCTAACGCCACAAACTTGCTCATCCTGACCACCGGTGGCTATGCCGGGATTGCGCCGTTCTTCGAAAAAGGTATTCCGGCTAAGGCATATAGTGATCCACTGCCGCAGGCGATGATTCTGACGTCCATTGTGATCTCCTTTGCGGTCACTGCTTTTATGCTCGGCATCATCTACCGGACTTGGGTTCTGGGCCGAGAAGACGAAATTACTGATGATATTGAAGACCGTCGCGTGGCTAACACTCCCAGTTTTGACGCTGAGGATGACGCTGAGATTCCTGTGGAAACCTCTGAATTCCCTCTGGCGCAACCGAGCCCCGATGGCCGCGCACCTGGTACTGCCGGAGCCGGAGCCGCCGACGCCGGAGATCACCCACATGCGGCCGAAGAGCAACCAGGGTCCACCCGGTTGATTGAGGACAGCCCTACCGATCAACCCAGCGCAGGCAAACTTCAGAACGACGGCGGTGAGCAGCAGTGAACGTAGCAAGTCTTGCCCCGTTGGCAGTACTCTTGCCCATTTTGGGTGCCGCAGTGACCTTTATGCTGATCCGTCATGCCAAGGCTCAGCGAACCGTCAGCGTTGGAATTTTGTCCCTCACCTTGGCGCTCGAATGTGTTTTGTTGGGCTCGGTGTGGAACGGCGGAACGTACGCGGTGACGCTGGGTGGTTGGGTGCCGCCCTTTGGCATTGTGATGGTGGTGGACCAGTTCTCCTCGCTTATGCTGGTGGTCTCCTCGGCGATCAGCCTCGCGGTGCTGCTTTACGCCTCAGCGCAGGGTGTGAGTGACGGCGGCGAGGACGGTCCTGTTTCGATTTTTCACCCCACGTACCTGATTCTGGTGGCCGGGGTTTCGAACGCCTTCCTGGCCGGGGATCTTTTTAACCTTTATGTGGGCTTCGAGATCCTGCTAACCGCCAGCTACGTGTTGATGACCTTAGGTGGGACGGGTCCCCGTATCCGTGCCGGCGTTACGTACGTGGTGGTCTCGGTAGTGTCTTCGGTGCTGTTCTTGATTTCGATCGCCATGATTTACGGGGCCACAGGTTCCATCACCATGGCTGATCTTTCGATCAAACTCGCTGAACTGGATCCCGGAATTCAAACGCTCCTGCACGTGATGCTGCTGGTTGCTTTTGGTATTAAGGCCGCAGTTTTCCCGCTCTCCTTCTGGCTCCCTGACTCCTACCCCACGGCCCCCGCGCCGGTCACGGCAGTGTTCGCAGGTTTGCTGACCAAGGTGGGTGTTTACGCCATGGTCCGCACGGAAACGTTGCTGTTCCCGCGGGACACTCTCAACACCCCGCTGATGGTGGTGGCGTTGTTGACCATGATTGTGGGAATCCTGGGTGCCATTGCCCAGAGCGATATCAAACGTCTACTCTCTTTCACCTTGGTCAGTCACATTGGGTACATGGTCTTTGGTTTGGCGATCAGCTCAGTGGCTGGACTGGGGGCTGCGGTGTTTTACGTGGCCCATCACATCACTATTCAGACTTCGCTCTTTTTGGTGGCTGGCCTGATTGAACGCCGCGGTGGCAGCTCGTCTATGGACCGTTTGGCGGGAATGGCCAAGCTGAGCCCGCTACTAGCGCTGCTGTTCTTTGTCCCCGCGATGAACCTTGCTGGGATCCCGCCGTTCTCCGGTTTCTTGGGCAAACTGGGTCTGCTACAGGCTGGTGTGCAATTGGGGACACCACTTGCGTACGTCTTGGTGGCCGGTGGTGTGGTGGCTTCACTGTTGACCTTGTTAGCCATTGCGCGTGTCTGGAACAGGGTATTTTGGCGCAAACCCTCAGACGCCGAGTTCCCAGCGCCCGCCCTTCTGGGCCATGAACCTGCCAGCCGCCTGCTGCCGTGGGGGATGGTGTTCCCCACGGCAGCGTTGGTGGCTATGGGTGTAGCGCTCACTGTTTTTGCCGGGCCGTTATTTCGGTTTAGCGATCAGGCGGCTCACGAAATGCTGGACCGTACACCGTACATTCACGCAGTCCTAGGCGATCATGTACCAGTTCCGGCAAAGGACGGTGCCAAGTGACCCGTCACCGGATTTCGCTTAAACAAGAACTCCCGCTGCTGCTGTGGCTTGTGCTGGTGTGGGGTGCACTGTGGCGGGACTTCAGCGCTGGCAACCTGATTTTTGGGGCTGTTATTGGGGTGGTAATTGCGCGCTTGTTTTACTTACCACCCGTGGAGCTCAGCGGGCGGTTTAATGTGCTGCGGGCTCTATGTTTTGCCGTCGTTTTTTTGGGGAAAGTGATTGTGGCGAGTTGCCAGGTGCTGTATATCGCCGTCGCGCGTGGACCTCAGGTGCGTAATGCGGTGGTGGCCGTCCCGCTGCGCAGTCACGACGATCTGATTGTCACAGCCACCGGGCACGTGGCGGCGCTGATTCCGGGATCGCTGGTGGTAGATGTGGACCGCAGCACCTCCACGCTGTACCTGCACGGGCTCAATATTCGGGACAGCGAGGACGCTGAACAGCTACGCCAGCAGGTGCGGCAGATCGAGGCGGATCTGATTGCCATTATGGGTAGCCGAACGGACCTTACGGCCCTGCACAACAGTCATGAACAGGGACGACGCCGATGATGACCATAGTTTTGATTGTCACCTCGGTGATCCTCGCCTTAGCCGCGGTGGGGGCCATTATCCGTATTGCGCGCGGACCGTCCTTGCTGGACAGGGTGCTTGCCACCGACGTGTTGCTCGCGATCGTTGGTGCTGTCTTGTGCATCGACATGGCAGCGAACCGGAACCTCAACAATCTGGTGTTGGTGGTGTCCATTTCCCTGATTGGTTTTATTGGTTCGGTGACAGTGGCGCGCTTTGTGGCTGAGCGGAGGAGCGAGAGCAATGATTCTTGACGCTTCTCTTGGGGACGCCATTATTGACGGGCTCACCGCAGTATTTTTGGTGGTGGGGGCGTTGATGTCCTTGGCCGCGGCCATTGGCTTGTTGCGCTTCCCGGATCTGATGAGCCGGATGCACGCTGCCACAAAGCCGCAGGTTCTTGGTTTGTTTTTGTTGCTCGCCGCAGTGGGTTTGCAGATGCGTTCCTGGGTGGTGTGGCCGGTGCTCATTGTTGCGTGGATCTTCCAGCTACTCACCGTGCCCGTGTCAGCACACATGGTGGGCCGGGCTGGGTACCGGACCAAACACCGTCACCCCGAGTTGTTGAGCCTGGATGATCTGGACGAGGTAGTAGCCCATGCCGCCGAACAGGGCACTGAGGGAACTGATGAAGCAGACGCCGGAGCGCGAGTAGATCGCGAACGGACTTACCCGTAAGTCGCTACATTTTTGGACATCCGCATCCGGGATCCCGGATGCGGATGTCCAAAAATGTAGCGGTTCTCACGACTCACGTGATCAGGGTCTATGACGCGGCGTGCGATGGCCCTAGACGATGTCCTGAGTCTTGTTGAATCGAGCAATGGCTCGCTGGGTTCCACGGCCTGTGAGCACCTGAATAACGGTACTCACCGAACCGGAAATCAGGGCGAAAACCAATGCCTGACGCAGGCTAGATTCGGCCTCATCGCCGGGCTTAGGCGGCTTGTTGCCAGTGGCCTTGAGCCACGCAGCGTTGACGAGCTTGCTGCCAACAATTCCTGCACCGATGCTTACGCCCGTGCCCAACAGTTTCAGCAAAATGTTCATTGATCACTCCTCGTGATGGGAATTTTTCCTGCGAACAACTCTGGATCCAGCCTAGCGTCTGTGAGCGGGCGCGTCTTTCTCTGCTGCCACAGATTCTTCAACAGCAGATTCTTCAGCTGGCGACGAGGTGAGGGCCACGATCTTGGCACCTTCCACATCAACGTCCGGCAAAATGCGCTCGAGCCACTTCGGCAGCCACCAAGCTGCCTTGCCCAACAAGTGCATGGCTGCCGGGATGATGGTCATGCGAACAATAAAGGCATCCACCAGCACACCGAACGCCATGGCAAAGCCCATGGGCCGGACCATTGTCAGATGGCTGAAGATGAACCCGGCAAACACACTGGTCATAATGATCGCAGCAGCGGTGACCACCTTCGCTGCATGGCTGAACCCGCTTCGCACAGCCCGCTGAGCCGTGGCGCCATGCATGTAGGCCTCGCGCATACCCGAGGCAATAAACACTTGGTAGTCCATGGCCAAACCGAACAGCACACCAATGAGAATGATCGGCAAGAAGCTCAGCACTGCGCCGGGGTGGTGAACGTCAAAGATGTTTCCCAGCCAGCCCCACTGGTACACGGCCACCACTCCACCAAATGCCGCGGCAAGGGAGAGTAGGAAGCCAGCCGTTGCTAGCAGCGGAACAATGATGGAGCGGAACACCAGCATCAGCAAGATCAGTGAAAGGCCCACCACAATCACTAAATACAGTGGTAGGGCGTCGCCGAGCTTGTTGGAAACATCCACGTTGGCGGCGGTTTGACCGGTCAAACCGATGGTGACGTCCTCAGAAGACTTCAACTCCGTGCCTTTAGCCCGCAGATCGGAAACCACCTTGACCGTCGAGGCGCTGGCCGGCCCTTCCTTGGGGATGATCTGGAAAACCGCAGTAGTGCGGTCCTCGCTCAGAGCAACCGGAACTGCAGCCTGAACATTCTCCACAGTGCGCAGAACTTCCGAGATGTTGTATTCCTTGGTTTGGGCATCGGCTTCGCTCAGCCCGGAAGGCAGCTTGGCCACCAACACGATGGGGCCGTTCATGCCTTCACCGAAGTTCTGGCCAACAGTGCTGTACGCCTTGTAGGCGCTCGAATCGGCAGGTTCCGTCCCGCCGTCGGGTAGTGCCAAACGTAGCTGGGTGGCGGGGATTGCCACCAGGCCCAAGGCAATCACACTGACCACCAAGGAGAGCCACGGGTGTTTGGTGACAAAACCGCCCCAACCGTGGGAACCGTCGTCGTCCTTGGCGTGGTGTGCGGTGTGCGCGAGGTGCTTTTCGCGCCTCTTCCATGCACGCTTGGAAATCAACTTGGTGCCAATGACGCCTAGGAGTGCCGGGGTGAGCGTGATGGCAACGGCCACGGAAATCGCCACAGTTGCTGCTGCAGCAATACCCATCACGGCAAGGAATGGCAGGCCCGGAACAACCAGTGCGGCAAGGGCGATCACCACGGTGAGGCCGGCAAAGGTCACCGCGTTACCGGCCGTTCCGGTGGCGCGGGCGATCGATTCGCCCATCTCCATGCCCTCAAGCAGCTGGTTCCGGTGGCGGTTGACGATGAACAAGGAGTAGTCAATGCCCACCGCGAGGCCGATCATTAGGCCGAGCATCGGGGAAACAGAGCTCATCTCAATCACGCCGGTCAGTGCGAACGTTCCGCCCACACCCACACCCACACCGATGATGGCCATCAGGAGCGGCAGCCCCGCAGCAACCAGGGTGCCGAGCATCAGCAGCAGCACCAATGCAGCCACGGCCAGGCCTACGATTTCGGCCGTACCAAAGAGCTCAGAAACGTCTTCAACAATTTCCTTGCTGAAATAGATCTCCACGCCGGAGGACTTGGCCTTATTCACCACGTCCTGAACTTGCTCGCGCTGAGCCGGGGTTAGGGCGTTGATGGAGGTGTTGAACTGGATTTGTGCCACCGCGGCGTTGCCGTTTTCGGAGACAAAGCGCATACCTTCGGAAGACTTTTGCTGACGCTTGCCGAGGTCCAGTTTGCTCTGTGCATCGGTAAGTTCCTGGGCGCTGGCTTTAGCTTGAGCCACGCCGTCGTTGTATTGCTTTTCAGCGGCCTCTAACTGTGCGGCGGCTGCAGCGGCCTGAGCTGCGGGGATTTGGACACCAGCTGCTTGAGCCTGGGCGGCTTGGGCCTTGCCTGCATCTATCTGCGCTTTGGCGGCATCGAGTTGTTTCTGACCGGCGGCTAGCTGGGCCTTGCCGTCGTCGATCTTCTTCTGGTTGGCTTCCAAGGTGGCGAGGGCGCCATCCAGCTGAGCTTGGGTGGTGAAGGGGTCTACCGAGCTTTCCACCACGTCAACGCTGGAGAGGTCCTTGAGCGCTGCGGAGATGGCAGTTTTTTGCGCATCAGTAATTGCCGCACCATTGCTGCCTTCAAACACCACGGGGGCGCTGCCGCCAGCGGACTTGGGCAGCTCTTGTTTCAACTCATCGAGGACCCGCTGCGTTTCGGTTCCCGGGATCTTGAAGTTGTTGGATGTGGTGCCGTGGAAAGCGACGGCGGAACCACCGACGGCGACCAGGAGGGCCAGCCAAAAGGTGACCACCCACCGGCGGTGCTGGTAGGAGAATTTTCCGAGCCGGTAAAGCAAAAGAGCCATGGGAAGACCGTTCTAGGACGTGGGTTGAGGCGGAAAGTTAGTGGGCAAAACCGTCGCGCAACAGCGAGATGGATTCCACGAGAAGTTGGCGTAGTTCAGCGAGTGATTCGGGGGTGTTGTCTTTGCCGCCGTGGCGTTCCAGCCAGATTTCCATGGCGGCTTTTCCGCACGCGATCACCGCGCCAACCATGGCGCGTACGTAGAGCTGATCAGTGTCCGGGCCTAATCGTTGCAAGGTGGCTTCGGTGAGCCGGGCGGTGGCGTTGTCCCAGGCTTCGAGCTGAAAACGGGACATTTGAGCTTGCCCTATGGTCAACGAACACACCTCGGCCATGGGGCCAAGATGGCCCGGATCTGCCAGTGCGGACACGGCCGCGATGGCTGAGTCCAAGAGCGATTCATCCGCAGGTCGGTCATAAAAACTCGCAATTGCGACGTCGAGGAAACCCTCGGTGGTCGCGGCGAGGGCGGCTTCGGGGCTGGGGAAGTAGTTGAAGAACGTGCGGCGTGAAATGCCGGCTTCTTCGGCGAGCTGGTCTGCGGTGAACTGGCCGAGGCCATGGTTGCGTAGCAGTAACAGCGCAGCCTGAATGATGGCCTGCCGAGTGGCGAGTTTGTTTTGTTCGCGCCGGGAGTGCAGTTCTGGAGCGGTGAGTGTCACTCGCTCAGCTTAGAGCCTTAAGTGCACGCAGTGCAAAATTGCCCGGAGTGTAAGGATTTTAGAAAGTTTCAGGCCTCCACCTGCGTCCGCGCGCCCCTACGGGTGTAAAGTTGACCACGCCCATCAGGGCAGATTTATACGACAGGGGAGCGCCGCCGTCGGACCTTAACGGGTCAGCTGTGTGGGTGCTGAGAGTGCGGATGACCGCAGACCCTCGAACCTGATCCGGTTAGTACCGGCGATAGGGAGTCGAGTTCTCGAAGTGTGCCGGGGCCGCAAGACGCCGGGGCGCTTTCCCCTCCTGTTTCCTCAGGAGGAAGACATGACAACGCAAGTAGCCGCTCAGCAACGTAAAAGCTGGCGCGTAGTAGACATTGTGGTTGCGGCACTGATTGCCGTAGCCGGTGGCGTTATTTTCTGGGCTTGGTCCCAAGGCGCCAATCTTATTTCCCCCGCAACCGTGGCGTACCCGCCGCTGTCCGGACTCTATGCCGGTGGCTGGATGATTCCGGCAGTATTGGGCATGCTGATCATCCGCAAGCCCGGTGCCGCACTCTTTTGTGAGGCTGTAGCATCCATGGGCGAGTTGCTGATGGGTTCCCAGTATGGGGTTACGGTGCTGATCTCCGGCATTCTGCAGGGTTTGGGCGCCGAGTTAGTGTTCGCTGCGCTGAAGTACCGCAACTTTAATCTCACCGCTTCCCTGCTGGCCGGTGCAGGCGCTGGTTTGTTCTGTGGCCTCAATGACTGCTTCCTCCCGTGGGGTTGGAACATTGCCTATTCCGGTGCGGACAAGCTCGTCTACATCGTCTTCACCACCATCTCCGGAGCCATCATCGCCGGTGCGTTGTCGTGGATCGCCACGCGCGGCTTGGCCACCACCGGCGTATTGAGCTCCTTTGCCTCGCGCCGTGCTGACAAGGAGCCGGCGTTCTCCTGATGGCCTCATCAGCTGCGGCTTTCCGGCCGGCAAGCGTCCGGGCGCAGGGCTGGGGGTGGCGGCATGCTGGCCGCTCCACCCCGGCCGTCCGCGGGCTAGATTTGGATATTCGGCCCGGCGAACGGGTACTACTTTTGGGCCCGTCCGGTGCCGGAAAGTCCACGGTTTTACATGCCCTCGCCGGCGTTTTGGGAGATAACGACGCCGGGGCCGCGCCTCACGCCGCTACCGCACCTAGGGCGGTAAGCGACACTGAGGAATCCGAGCAACAGGGCACCTTGCTGCTGGACGGCTTGGATCCGCGGGCGGCCCGCGGCCGGGCAGGGTTAGTTCAGCAAGACCCGGAAAGCCAAGTGGTGTTGAGCCGCATTGGTGACGATGTGGCGTTCGGTGCGGAGAACCTGGCCGTGCCCCGCGAGGAAATCTGGCCACGGGTGCGCGAGGCGCTGGCCGACGTCGGACTTTCTCACTTGCCTTTGTGGCACTCCACGGCGGAACTGTCCGGTGGTCAGAAACAGCGCCTCGCGTTGGCGGGGGTATTGGCGATGCGCCCTGGGATCATTTTGTTGGACGAGCCCACCGCAAATCTGGACCCGGCCGGTGTGCTGGAAGTCCGCGATGCCGTGGAACGCTGTGTGGAGAAAACTGGTGCCACACTACTGGTGGTTGAGCACCGGGTCTCCGTATGGAAAGACCTCGTGGACAGGATCGTGGTGCTGGGCCCGGACGGTGTGCTTTCGGACGGACATCCGGGCGCGGTGCTGACCCACAATGAGGACCTGCTCAAAGCGGCCGGGGTGTGGGTGCCGGGCTGGGTGCCCGAAGTTCGGGGACGCAACGCCACGGTTATGGCCGAAGATCTTGGAAACAAGCCGCTACTGAGCGCAATGGACCTCGCTGTGTCCCGCAAAAAAGCCACACGCCGCGGATTTAGACGAATCCCAGCCGTCCCGGTTCTTAATGGTGTTAATACTGTCCTGAAGCATGGCGAAGCCCTGAGTGTTACCGGGCCAAACGGTGCCGGAAAATCCACTTTTGCCCTGACCTTGGCCGGGCTGCTGGCTCCCGTCTCTGGCCAGGTCAATGCTGGCGAGCCACTGGCTCGCGGCGCGGGAACTGACCCCTACCGATGGAAGCCCAAGGAACTGATCGAGCGGATTGGCACGGTATTTCAGGAACCCGAGCATCAATTTGTGACAGGAAAAGTGATCGACGAACTGCACTTTGGGCCTGCGCAATTGGGCCGCGGTGACGAGCGCGTTGAAGAGCTTATGGCCCGCTTGCGGTTGGAAAAACTTGCCGACGCCAACCCGTATACCCTTTCCGGCGGTGAAAAACGGCGACTCTCCGTTGCCACAGTGCTGGCCGCGCACCCCGATGTTTTGGTCTTGGATGAGCCAACCTTCGGGCAGGACGCCAATACATGGGCCGAACTTGCGTCCTTGCTCACCGAGCTCCTGGACGCCGGGACCGCCGTTGTCGCAGTCACGCACGACGCCGAATTCACTCACGTTTTGGGTGGGGCTCAGTTGAAACTGAGTCCGGAAGCGCACTCGGAAGCGCACTCGGAAAGGGAAGCGCAGGCATGAGCGCCACGGTACCTTTGCCGCATAACGACACCCAAACCCCCGGTGGGGCGCTGCTGAGCCGGGCCAATCCGCTGGCCAAATTCGCCGCCGTCGTAATCATTACCTTGGCGCTGGTGCTGTCCATTGACTGGCTGTCAGCCTCCGTGGCTCTCGCAGCTGAATTGCTGATACTGCCGCTGGCCGGGCTGAGTGCTCGGCAATTGTTCCAGCGAGGCTGGCCACTACTCTTGGCGGCGATCCTGGGCGGTTGGTCTACGGCGCTGCTGGCGCCGGAACACGGGAGAATGCTGTTCGACGTCGGCATCTGGTCCATGAGCGAAGGCTCACTGACCTTGGGGCTGGCGTTTATGTTGCGCGGTTTGGCTGTTGCGTTGCCAGCCGTGCTGTTGATGGCTTGCACGGATCCCACAGACTTGGCGGATTCGCTGGCTCAGCAGGCCAAGTTGCCACACCGTTTTGTGCTGGGGACATTGGCTGCGCTGCGGCTCGTGGGGATCATGGTCCAGGAATGGCAGACCATTGGGATGGCGCGGCGCGCCCGGGGCGTAGGGGCCACCGGGAATCCCTTGGTGCGGATCAAGGCGAAGCTGGGGCAGAGTTTTGGGTTGCTGGTGCAGGCGATCCGGCGGGCGTCACGGCTAGCGGTGACCATGGAGGCGCGCGGTTTTGGTGCCGGCGAACGCTCGTGGGCACGGCCTGCGGCGTACAGTGGGATGGACGTTTGGGTGCTGGGCGGTGGCTTGTTGATTGCGCTAGCAGCGGTGAGCGCGGCCGTTGTGTGTGGCACGTGGAACTTTGTATTTACCCAGCAGTAAGCCGCACTGGGTTATGCCAAATATCGCATGAGGTGACTTAGGGCTCACTAAAGGAGCCCTTCGGCGCGTCGATTCGACTTAAATAACTCATGGATGATATTTCTTAAGCTATGACTCAGCAGACTGTTGAACACGTTGGTGCACTACTTCGCGATGCTCGTGGAGAAAAAGGTTGGACCCAAGGCCAGTTGGCTTCAGAGCTGGGGACTAGCCAAAGTGCCGTGGCGCGAATGGAAACCGGGCGGCAAAACCTCAGCCTGAAAATGATCCAGCGCCTCGAGGACATTTTTGGCCGCAGCATAGTCAAGGTGGGCCGTCAGCAAATGACCCACTTGCGCGTTGAGGGTGGACGTACTCTCTCCGGTGCCGTAGACGTCAATACCTCCAAAAACGCGGGTGTGGCACTGCTGTGCGCTAGCTTGATCAACCGCGGAACCACCATCCTGCGCCGCTTGGCCCGTATTGAAGAGGTCAACCGAATTGTTGAAGTGCTGACCAGTATTGGTGTGGAGTGCATGTGGCTGAACGCCAACGACTTGCAGATTCGCCGCCCCGCCACCTTGGACTTGGATTCCATGGACGTGGCTGCCGCTCGCCGCACGCGCAGCGTTATTATGCTTTTGGGCCCTCTTTTGGATGAGCGGGCCGAATACCAGCTGCCGTATGCCGGTGGTTGCGATCTAGGTACCCGGACAGTGGAACCTCACATGCAGGCCTTGCGTCAGTTTGGCCTTGAGGTGGAGGCGAAGTCCGGTTTCTACTCGGTTCAGGCGCCGCCGGCCGATTCGCATGATCGCAACTTTGTGCTGACCGAGCGTGGCGACACTGTCACCGAGAATGCCATTATGGCTGCCGCGCACCGTCAGGGCACCACAGTTATCCGCAATGCCAGCCCTAACTACATGGTGCAGGACCTCTGCTTCTACTTGGAGATGCTTGGCGTCAAGATAGAGGGTGTCGGTACCACCACGCTGCGTATCACCGGCCGCCCGGCCATCAACGCTGACATCGAATATTTCCCCTCCGAGGATCCCATCGAGGCGATGAGCCTGATCACCGCTGCGATTGTCACCAATTCTGAGGTGACTATCCGCCGGGTGCCCATCGAGTTTATGGAGATCGAGCTGAACATGCTCGAACACATGGGCCAGGAATTGGAGATTTCCGGGGAGTACGTGGCACGTAACGGCCGCACCCGTTTGGTGGATGTCACCACCAAGCCGTCTGAGTTGCGTGCCGCGGTGGACAAGATCCACCCGATGCCGTTCCCTGGTTTGAACATCGACAACCTGCCGTTCTTTGCCGTGATTGCCGGCAATGCCACAGGTCAGACCATGATTCATGACTGGGTCTACGAGAACCGTGCCATCTACTTGACCGAGCTGAACAAGCTGGGCGCTAACGTTCAGTTGCTGGATCCGCACCGGATTTACGTCAACGGGCCTACCAAGTGGCGCGCCGCTGAGGTTGGTTGCCCGCCGGCGTTGCGGCCCGCTGCATGCATTTTGTTGGCGATGCTGGCAGCTCGTGGAACCTCCGAGCTGCGCAACATCTACGTGATTGAGCGCGGCTACGAGGACCTGGCCGAGCGTTTGAACAGCATCGGCGCCGGGATCGAGTACTTCCAGGACTGACGTCGATTGTTCGTATGCGGCCCGGCGGATCTTTCATGCGCCGGACCGCGTACTGCGTTAAAGCGATTCTGCTGCCGAACAGGGCAGAATGGCCCCATGCGTACTTTTGGTGTTGAGGAAGAACTGCTGATTGTGGATCCGGTAACGGGTGTGCCATTGGCCATCGCGGACCGGCTTCTTGCCGAGGATACTGCTCCCGAGGGCGAGGGGCTCACGGCCGAGTTCAAGCTTGAGCAGATTGAAACTCAAACCGAGCCGTGCTCCGATTACGCCGAGTTATTGCGCCAGATCCGGGCGAGCCGTGCCATGGCTGATGCCGCAGCGCACGCCCATGGTGCCCGCATCGCAGCCTTGGCAACGTCCCCTGTTGCTACGGAGCCGCACACCACACCGATGCAGCGGACCGCTGAAATCAACCGCAGGTTTGGGCTGATGGCCGCCGATCAACTCACCTGTGGTTTCCATGTTCACACCTCCGTGGAATCGGATGAAGAAGGTGTGGCCATTCTGGACCGAATGCGCGAATGGTTGCCCGTGTTGGTCGCTCTGAGCGCCAACTCTCCATACTGGAATGGCAAGGAATCCGGTTACGCGAGCTATCGGAGCCAGGCTTGGAACCGCTGGCCAATGGCGGGGCCCACCGAGGTTTTTGGGTCGCTAGAGAATTACCGCAGCCTGGTGGATCGGATGGTTGGCACCGGTGTCGCCTTGGATCAGGGCATGATTTATTTCGACGCGCGGGTGTCTAAGGACCAGCCGACCGTGGAGGTGCGCGTGGCAGATATTTGTCTCCGTGCCGAGGACGCTGCTTTGTTGGCGGTGCTGGTTCGCGCTTTGGTTGAGACTTCTGCGCGCTCGGCTGTGGCCGGAAATGCGCCCGCAGGCACGCCGGTGGTGTTGCTGGAGATGGCGTCGTGGCAAGCGAGTCGTGCCGGAATCGACGGCGAGCTGCTGCATCCGGAAACCTTCACGCCTCAGCCGGCCCGCGCCGTCGTCGACTCCTTGCTGGAGCATGTACGCGAGGTGCTTCGAGAGCAGGGCGAATGGGACGTGGCTGCCGCGGCCGTGGCTGACATTTTTGCCCGTGGCAACGGTGCGCGCGTGCAACGTGAAGCGTTTGAGACCAGCGGCGGGTTCGCCGGCGTGGTGGCCAAGGCGGTGGGTGTAACGCACGACGGCGCTGGGCCGCTAGGTGAGTCACGCTCGCGCGAGAACGAGCCAAGTCCAAGGCTCAAGCGAGTCCTTCCCGGGATCTAAAGCGACTTCGAAACTGGCTTCAAAAGCTCGGACTTTTTCTAGATGAGACGGCGTAGAACTGCTGCCGCCAGGTCAGGCCGCTATGCCTGTTGACGGCGATGAGCGCGCCGATTCCAGCCACAAGAACCGCTAAGCCGCCAACTCCGATGGCCCAGCGCGGGCCGAATTCGGTGCCGATCCAACCCATGAGTGGGGCGCCGATGGCGGTTCCTCCCTGCAGGACGGCCAAGTACAGTGCCAGGACGCGGCCCCGGAATTGTGGGTCCGCTGAGAGCTGGATGCTGGTGTTGCAGCTGTTCAGGAACGTGATTGATGCTAGGCCTACTGGAATCAGGATGACCGCATAAACCCAGAAGTTGGGGGAGATGCTTGCGATCAGCGTGAAGAATCCCAAGGCCAGGGCGCCGCCGAGCAGAAACCTCAGACGTGGGCCGGATCTGCGGGCCGCGAGAAGTGCGCCAGCCAGGGTGCCCACGGCCATAATGGAGCCCAGGAGTCCGAACTCGCCGGGGCCCATGCCAAATTCTTCGGTGGACATCAAGGCGTTGGTGACGGGGAAGTTCATGCCGAACGCTCCAAGGATCCCCACCATCACCAGAATCAGCACAAGGTCGGGGCGTTCACGCACGTAGCTCAGGCCATCCAGCACTTGGTGTTTGCCTCTAACCACGGCAGGTGCTGGTGAGAGGTCAGCGATTCGGATGCGCAACAATGACACGATGACGGCTGCGAAGCTGGCCGCGTTGAGTAGGAAAACCGGGCCTGTGCCGATCCATGCGATCAGCACGCCGGCGATGGCTGGGCCAGTGAGCCGAGCGGTATTGAATGAGGCAGAGTTCAGCGCTACAGCGTTGGCTAGATTCTTGGACTCCACAAGTTCAGAGACAAACGCCTGCCGCGCTGGCCCGTCCACTGCGCTTGCCACGCCTAGGATTAGTGCGGCCAGGTAGACCTGCCAGAGCTGTGCAGAGCCGGTCATAACCAGTAGGCCCACAAGGAGTCCGGTGAGGCCCATGGCCGTCTGTGTCCACAGCAGGATGATGCGTTTACGGTACCGGTCAGCAAGGACCCCGCCGTAGGGGCCCAGTAGCAGCATGGGTAGGAATTGGAGCCCGGAAGTAATACCGACGGCGGTTCCTGAGTGGTCGGTCAGGATCGTCAGCACCAGCCAGTCTTGTGCGATTCTCTGCATCCAAGTGCCGATGTTGGACACCAGTGCACCGCTAGCCCAGAGGCGGTAATTGCGGTTTTCAAGAGCGCGGAACATTGACTTCATTTGGCGCTCATTTCCTGCATGATGTGTGCAGCGCGGCTGAGGGTTGCCTGGTCCTCTTCGCTGAGCCCGGCGACGCGTTGAGCAAGCCATGCCGTCCGCTGGTTTCGAGCCTCATTAAGCACAGCTTCACCGGCTGGTGTGATGGATACCAGGATTTGGCGCCGATCCTCGGGGTGCGGTGTCCGCTCCACAAATTGCTGGTCCGTGAGAGCGTTGACTATTCGGGTCATGGATGGCGCCTGAACGTGTTCCAGTTCGGCGAGTCCACTCAAGGTGTGTGGGGCGCCTTGAAGATGGGCCAACACGGTGTACTGGCCGGGTGTAATAGCGTCACCGGTGCCTTCGATGCGAAGCCGCCGGGAGGTTCGCATCACTGCGGTCCGGAGCTCAATGGCCAGCGTGTCGGCGGGGCTTTTCTGCTCTGATTTTGCGCTGTGTTCTTGATTGCTTGGCATCGGTTCTCCGCAGTTTCGCTAATACTTAGCAGGGCTAAGTAGCAATGCTAAGTATTCTCCTAAAGGCGCAACAATGCAAGGAGTTATTAGATAGCGCGGCCCCTACTTAGGGGGCGCTGGGGATCCTGAAACGGGCTGCTCGGAGACGTCTAGGACCCAGCGGACGGTTGACGGAGCCTCTACATGAACCGAGAATTCCGGGCCAGCAGGAGTGTCCAAAGCAGAGGATAGGCCGTACGGTTCATTTGTTCGGCAAGGCAGTACAACGTGCAGTTCAGAGTTGAGGGTCACTTTCAGATCTCCTGGACCCTGGCGCAGAGCCCGGATCAGGATGGCAGGGCTCTTTGTTTCCAGCGGGCCGGAATCGTAGCCGCCGGTTCGTTCTGGAACGGCAGTCAGCATTCTGCCCTCAGTGGGCCCCAAAAACCCGAGGGACTTGTCACTGGGCGAGGCCGATAGTGAGATGTCGCTCGCGGGCGTATTTGGCTCGCTAGTGGTTTGGGTGGCGCTTACCGTAGGGTTGGTCGAAGCCGCAGAACCGCTCGGTGAAGGGCCCGGCGCTGCCGTGGAGCCGTCGTCGTAAGTGCACGCAGAAAGCGCCACGGCAGTGATCGCAGCAACAGACCATCCCAGCGCAACTTTGGACCTGAATCGCATCATTTCCCCCACTCAACAGTGGAGTCAATGTACACCAAAGTCGCGCTAGGTGGCCGTCACAAAGGAACCTTAGGCAGCGAGCGCCCGATCGAAGTCGGCGATGAGGTCCTCAGGGTCTTCGAGTCCCACGGAAAGCCGCACCACGCCGTCGCTCAATCCAATCGCCGCACGCCCCTCGGGGCCCATGGCCCGGTGAGTGGTGGTGGCCGGATGCGTGATGAGTGATTTGGAGTCGCCCAGGTTGTTGGAAATATCCACAATCCGCAGCCCGTCCAGTAGGGCGAAGGCCGCTTCCTTGGCCGTTCGCCCGTCAGTTTCAGCCAGTTCAAAAGTCAGCACCGTGCCGCCAGCCTTCATCTGCTTGACGGCCAGATCGTACTGCGGGTGGGACTTCAAAAGCGGGTACTTCACCCAGCTCACACCCGGCTGCTGTTCAAGCCACTCGGCAAGGCGAAGCGCTGTGGAGGACGAGCGAGTGACCCGCAAATCCATGGTCTCCAGCCCCTTGGTCAGTACCCAGGCGTTGAAGGAGGATAGCGCCGGGCCGGTGTGCCTCATCAGGTTCCTGACCGGGCCGTCAATAAATTCTTTGGTGCCCAGAATGGCGCCACCCATCACACGTCCTTGACCGTCGATGTGCTTGGTGCCTGAGTAGACAATGACGTCAGCGCCCAAGTCTCCGCAGCGCTGGAGTAAAGGCGTGGCAAAAACGTTGTCCGCCACAACTTTGGCCCCCGCCGCGTGGGCAAGTTGTGAAACCGCGGCAATGTCCACAATTTCTTGCATGGGGTTGGACGGGGATTCAAAAAAGACTGCTTGTGTGGGGACTGAGAGGGCTTCCCTCCACTGATCCGAATCTGGGCCGTCAACGAATACTGTTTCAACGCCCCAGCGGGGAAGGATTTCATTCAAGATCACAAAACAAGAGCCAAAGAGTGAGCGCGAAGCTACTACTCGGTCCCCGGCGGCCAACAGTGCACCGAGTGCGGTGAACACAGCAGACATGCCGGAGGCCGTGGCGAAACATGCCTCGGTGCCTTCTAGAAGCCGCAGTCGCTCCTGGAAAGTGGCCACGGAGGGATTGCCATAGCGGGAATACACAAAGCGTTCGTCTTCGCCCGTGAACGCCCGCTCAGCTGCGGCCGCGCTCTCGTAAACGAATCCTGAGTTCAGGAACAGCGCCTCGGAAGTTTCCTGGAAACCAGTCCGGTCCAAACCTCCACGCACCGCCTGGGTGGTGGGGCTCCAAGATTCGGCGTCAGGGTTAAAAGTCATAATTCAGCGCCCCAAATTGGTAGGTAGCCCGCTGTTCTTCCAGCCGTTCACTATCCGGTCCCCATAAGCGTCTGGAACGCCTTCGAAGCCCTCCAGTATGTTGAAGGACCTAAAGCCGGCAGCGGTAGCTGCCTCGGCTGCGGCGATGGACCGCTGACCTGAACGGCACAAGAAAATCAGTTCGGCGTCGTCGTTCTTTGGTGCTTGTGCACGCAAGTCATCCAGAAAGTCCGGGTTCTGCACGCCACCGGCGAGGTTCCACTGGATAAAGAGGGCGTCGTTGGGTGTTTCCTTGGTTTCCGGGATGCCGATGTGTGCCCATTCCGCCTCGGTACGAACGTCCACCAGCACGGCTCCGGCCAGCAGTTTTTCCCACGCCTGGGCGGGTGTGAGGTCGCCAGCGTAGCTCATGCCTGGCCCTGTGCTTCCTTCAAAACCACTGCCTGGGCGGCGATCACGGAGGTGCCGTTGAAAGTGACGGACGGGCTGCCGTGCAGTTCGTAACCGTCGGCAAGGGCCGCGGAGATCCGCTCGCAGAATTCGCGGGTGTCAGGGCCGGTGATCAGACGGTAGGCCAGTTTTTCTGTGGGGGCTTGCTCGGTGGTTGCCGGTACGGATTCGGCGAGGATTTCAGACATCCGGGTACTCCTTTTCTGCGCGCTTGCAGACCGCGTTCCGGCCTGCCGAGTATTCACCTGAGGCACCCCGCCGCGGAAGGGAGGGTTGCCGACCGGTCAGTCAGGGCCTGGGACCGGTGCTCATTACTCAGCAAAAACATAGCACCGATAACGACGCCGGACCTCGCCGGCGTCGTTATGTTGCGTAACGCTGTGGTTTGGGGCGTCTACTCCTGCCGGTGTTGCGCTACGAGCTCGCGCTTGAGGATTTTGCCGCTGGGGCCGGTGGGGAACGCGTCCATCACTTTGATCACGCGCGGGTATTTGTACGCGGCAAGGCGTTCTGACCCGTACTCGAGTAAGCCTTTTTTTGTAATGGTGCTGCCCGGTGTCAGGACCACGGCGGCGGCGATTTCTTGGCCGTGAACTTCGTGGTCCACACCGTAAACCGCCACGCTCACAACGTCCGGGTGGGCGCTGAACACTTCTTCAACTTCGCGCGGGTACACGTTGTAGCCGTTGCGGATGATCATTTCTTTTTTGCGGTCCAGGATCCGCAGGTATCCCTCTTCGTCTTTGGTGCCAAGGTCGCCGGTGCGGAACCAGCCGTCCACCACGGCCTCGGCGGTGGCGTCGGGGCGGTTGAGGTAGCCCTTGAAGAGGTTGTGTCCGCGGACCACGAGTTCACCGAGTTCGCCGGTGGGCAGTAGCTCGATCGAGTCGGTGACTTCCGGGCGGGCGATCTCTACGTCAACTCCCCAGACTGCGGTTCCCACGGTTCCGGGGCGCGGCGGGACCCCAACGTGGTTGAAGCTGGCCACGGGGGAGGTCTCGGTGAGACCGTATCCTTCGTAGATTTCGGAGTCATACACCTCGCGGAATCGGTCCATCACGGCTAGGGGCAGTGAGGCGCCGCCGGAGATGCAGTACCGCAAGGCCGTGGGGCGTTCTGGGTTCTCTTTGGCTGCTTCCAGGAGGGCGATGTACATGGTGGGGACGCCGAAGAAGACGTTGATTTTGTGCTGGTTGACGGCTTCTAGGGCGGCGGCTCCGGTGAACTTTGGCAGCAGCACGATGGTTGCTCCGGCGCGGATTCCGGCATTGAGCACACAGGTCTGGCCGAAGGTGTGGAAGAGCGGTAGGCCGCCGAAAAGCACGTCGCCGCGGCGGACGTCGAAGGTGCTGGTCAATAAGGTGTTGACCTGTTCTACCAAGGCAAAGTGGCTGCCGAGCGCGCCTTTGGGTTTGCCCGTGGTGCCGGAGGTGTACAGGATGGTGGCGGTGTCTTCGGGGGCGCACGGGACGTAGCTGGGGATGGGTTCGGCAGCGGCGGATTCGTCTTCGACCCGTGCCGCTTCGGCGCCGCCTTCCGGAACCAGAACCGTCAAAAGTTCGACGCCGGCAGCTTGGGCACCCTTGGCGCCTTCGCCCAAGAGCGGGGCGGCACAGATCAACAATTCAGCGCCGCTGTCTTGGAGGACGTACTCAATTTCGTGGCCTTTAAGGAGGGCATGGAGCGGGACAACCACGCCGCCCAGGGCCAGAATGGCGTAGTAACAGCGGGCAAAGTCGGCAACGTTAGGGATGAGTACCGCTACGCGGCTACCGGGGCCAATTCCGCGCGCCCGCAACGCTCCGGCGTAGGCACGGGTCTGATCCCATAGTTCGCTGAAGCTGGTGTGTTCGTCCCCTACGACGAGTGCTGTGTCTTGAGGGAAACGCTTGGCAGATTCCGCCAAGATCGCCGCTACGGAGATGGTGCCGAAGGCGTCTTTGCCCGGCTGTGCTGCTTGGTTCATGCTGTTCGGCCTCATTCAATCCTGGGAGAGGTGAGCAGAATAATCCGCGAGGAACTTCTGCTCAGGTGGGCCAAGACTAGAAGTAGAAGTGAAGCCTGCGCAAGGGGTTTGGGCCGGTTGGTTTGGCGATAGCTACTCGCAGGTAGGGTGGGTACATGCCTCGAGAAGTCCAGAAGCCTGCCGGTTACGACGACTACAACGACGAATTGCTGGCAGCGATTTACGACGCCGACAACCCCGATGGCCCGGATCACGACTACTTCCGGTCGTTGGCGGCAAAGCTGAAAGCCGAGAGAATTACGGACCTCGGCTGCGGGACGGGAATCCTGACCGTCACGCTGAGCGCTCCGGGGCGAACCGTCGTCGGAATCGATCCGGCGGCTGCCATGCTGGACCGGGCTACTTCCCGGCCGAATGGTGCCTCGGTGGAGTGGCGTTTAGGCACCTCGGAATTAATCGACGACGGCGAAAATGACTTGATCGTTATGACCGGAAACGTCGCCATGCACATCCTGGGCGGCGACTGGCATGCCACCCTCAAGGACGTCGCTAGGGGTTTGAAGCCAGGGGGAATGGTGGCTTTTGAGACGCGGAATCCGCAGGCGAAGGCGTGGACAGCCTGGAACGACGACGGCACCGAGCGGAGCACCGCCGTCGGGCGTCTGTGGGAAACGACGGCGGTAACGGCGCCGGACGCGGACGGGGTGGTCACCATGCGCTGCCACAACGAGTTTATTGACGCTGGGCACACGGTCGACGTCGAGCAGCGCCTTCAGTTCCGTACGCTCAGCCAAGTTACTGAGGACTTGGAGCGTGCCGGCTTAGCGGTGGAAAACGTCTGGAACGGCTGGGACCGCTCGCCATTTACTGGGACAGCGGCGGAAAAAACCATGGTTTTTGAAGCGACGCGCACGATAGGCGGTTTGTAGCGATGGTTGCCGTTCAGTACCCGAAGCCGCTTCGGGCCGGGGATCGAATTGAGGTCCCTGCGCCATCCATGGGCGTCCCTACCACGCTACATGAGCGGCTCCGCGCAGGCGCTAAAGCCCTGACGCGTCGAGGATTTGAACTGAATCTTCGCACGCATGCCTTCATTGACGGCCTTGTGCCGGCAACTGCCAAAGAGCGTGCAGAAGATCTAGAAGCAGCTTTCCTGGGAGCAGGTGCGGTGGTTCCACCGTGGGGTGGTCAGCTCGCAATCGAGCTCATCGAGCACCTCGACTGGGATGCCTTAGCCGCGGCGAAAACGTGGTTCGTTGGATGGTCTGACATCTCCACCCTGCTGATGCCACTCACCATCCTTACCGGCGTAGCCACGCTTCATGGGACGAACTTGATGGATGAGCCGTGGGAATTACCAGAGGAATTCCAGCGCTGGACCCACGTCGCCGGTTTGACTGAGGGGAGTTCGTTCACGCAACGTTCCGCTCCCCGCCGTCGTTCACGTCCTTGGGGTGACTGGAACAGCGAACCGCTTGACCGAGAGTCCGCCTACGAGGCCCCAACGCAGTGGCGCTCGCTGGATGGCCAGCCCGTTCACATGCGTGGACGACTGATCGGAGGCTGCCTAGAAACAGTGTCCCTCTTAGCTGGCTCACGCTACGGAGACGTTTCCGGTTTCGCCCAGCGCCATGCACCGGAAGGTGTGATCGTTTATCTTGAGTCCTCTGGTTCTGATGCACCATCCGTACTCCGCATGCTTTTGTCTTTGCGGCTGGCAGGGTGGTTCCAGCACGCTTCAGGAATCCTCATCGGCCGGAACAGTGCGGGAGAGGTGAGCGGCCTAAGCCAAACACAAGCCGTGGAGCGTGCACTGGGCGACCTTGGCATACCCATCATTTTTGACTTCGACATTGGACACCAGCCGCCGCAGATGCCGCTGGTTAATGGCGCACTTGCGGAAGTTAGTCTCGGCGACGGCGAGGGCGTGATCGTTCAACACCTTTTGGGCTGACGGGCAATCGCGTCGCGCCAATCCCAGACGGTTAGGCGGATGGGAACTTCCTGTCGCCCAATAGCGGCGTCGAGTAGTGCGGAGCCAATCCGATGTCCTCGAGCATCCGGACCTATAACGTTGCTCCATCTACGACGCCATCCGTAAAACTTCCCCAGAAGTACTAATCGGAAGGCGGTCAGGCGAAGCCACCAGCACAGGTATGTTTGTGCGATGGAGATCAACTTCGTGGTGCGCCGCGCTGAACTCGCCGATGCGTCTGACATGGCACGGGTTCATGTGGACACTTGGCGTGAAACGTATCGCGGCTTGATGAGCGACGCCGTGTTGGATGACCCGGGTCTGTTGGCACGGCGAGAGACGTTCTGGACCGCGGTCCTGTCCGACCCTAGGTATTCTGCGAATAATGTTGCAGTCGCTACGCATGAAGGCTCCGTTGTTGGCATCGCGATGGCGAGCCCTACATTGGTTGATTCAGATGAACCCCAGGAACTCCACCTCCTCTATTCCTATGCTGATGTCCACGGCTCGGGTGTGGGCCGAGCGTTGCTGAACGCGGTGATCGAGCCCGGCGCTCCGGCCGTGCTGTGGGTGGCCGATCCAAATCCGCGAGCCCAGGCGTTCTACAAGAAAAACGGGTTTGCGCCAGACGGCACCTCACAAGTCGAGGACGGCGTGAGGGATATTCGTATGGTCCGTGGGGCTGGAACTTAAGGAACAAAGGCCAGTTAAGGCCAACTTGGGTGTGGTTAAAATCGGGCGAACTCGCGGAACGGGCGTCGGTCTGCCGTGGCCAAAATTTTTTTTGAAGAATCTCGTTACAGTTCTTTGATTGCCGGACATTGACAGGGCATGAGTTGGCAAATATGGGGGAACGGGTGGATCAAGGCAGGGAGCAGCGGTTTCTCACCGCGCATGCTGCCGCCCATGATCGCATCTACCGCTACCTTCGCCGCAGGACCGATGGCGCCGCGACTGCCGAAGATCTCTGCGCTGAAGTTTTCAGAATTGTGTGGGAGAAATCGGACAGCGATGACGATCTGTCAGTGATCCTTCTTTTCGGAATAGCGAAGAACGTCCTTCGAAATCATGACCGGTCAGTGGCTCGTTCCGTCGGGCTCGTGGGGGGCACTTCGATTTGAGCGGCGCCACGAGACGTCGGATACAGGTTCCGTGGTCTTGGACGCGATCGAACTTCTTGCGCCAAGAGAGCGAGAAGTCCTCCTGCTGACGTATTGGGACGGCCTTACCGCCGTCGAACTTTCTGAACTTCTAGACATTTCAGCGAGCGCCGTGCGCATGCGTCTACACCGGGCCCGGAAGGAATTGGCACGGGCTCTCCAAAGTGAAGAACTTTAGAAGGAGTATCAGAATGAGCCACGAACATTCAGCTCTAGACCTTCTCCTAGCTGCCGATCCTGCCCTCGCCATCACCGAAGAAGAACTGGACCGCAGCCGCCAGCAGTCGGCGTCGTTCATTAATTCTGACGTGACTCACATTGCGGTCGGCGGATCCATCAGCGACTTTCATCGAGTGCCTGCCAAACGTCATTGGGGGCGTTTCGCACTCGCGGGGCTAGTAGCTGCGGCAATTGTCGCGATCGCCTTCGCCGCCTGGGCCCTGGTGCCGAGCGTTGACCACTCGGCCACGGTTCCTACGGACGCAGCAACTAGTACGTCGGCTGCAACGGACAATGGCGTAAGAATCCTCCTTGGTGGGCGGCCAGTCGCAGATTCCTTTGGCAACGTGGATTACTACACGACCATCCCTGGCGATACTTCTGCTGCCGTGGCCGATGCTTTCAATCTCTCACAGGCCAAGCTCGCCGAGTTCAATGGGCTGACGGTCGGCAGTGAATTAGCTCCGAACACCACCTTGCGTCTTATCCCGAAGCCGGGTGCCATCAAGGGTGCCATGGGGAAGGCCACTGTTGATGCGAATGGGATTCCCACAAGCTATGTCATTGAACCCAACGACACCTTGGATGGCATCACCTACCGGTTTGGAATCACCGAAGAACAGCTCGCTGAAGCTAACAAGGTGGCGATCACCTACGAGAAAGGCAACGTCTACTTCGTCCGTGCCGGCAAGCACATCCAACTTCAAAAGAATCCGGTGGACAGCCGCGCAGGTGGCGGCATCAGGGTCAACAACTCTTTCCACAACACCGTTTTCTACACCACGGTGGCCGGCGACTCGTTTGACAGTCTCGGCTACGAATTCCGCATCACCACGGAACAGCTCCTGCGATGGAATCCAACGCTGCACGCGGACTGGCCCATACCGTCCGGGACCAAGATGAGCCTCATGCCAGGAGCGGTCGCAATCGAAGGTGCCCGGGGAACGTTTACCGCCGACGCCAAGGGTATCCCTCAGACTTACAACACGGTTCCCGGGGACACGGAGGATCAGATTGCCGCCCGCTTCGGAATTCCCGATGCCTTGTCCCTAGCCGCGGCGAATCCTCCTCCCACTGGCCCGAAGTCAGTTTGGTACGCCTACAAAGATATGGTCGCCGGAGAACTTGCCGGCGGTCAGACTATTAGCCTCGACCAAGCCAACCAGATCCACCGCTGACGTTGTGGGCCGTCGCCTGCCTACCCATTGACTTCCGCTGCCCATAAGCGTTGACTTTCCAACATGGAAAACGATTCGGTCGGTTCAATGCCTGCGCTGTCCATGATCGACGGCGGCCGCGAACGCGCCATGCCAAACGTCGGCTCACCGTGGTGGTACTACCCGGTGTTCGGTGTCACTTTTGCCGGCGCAGAGTTGGTTATTGCACTGGGTCAGCCGATTTTCGTCTCGTTCCTTGGCATCGCCACTCTTGTTATAGGGAGTCTGGCGGCGCGAGGATACAAGCGAGCCAGGGGCGCTTTCGTGGGAGGCTTTCGCAGTGGGAGCGCTGTTATGTGGCTGACCATCGGGTTCCTTCTCATCATGCTTCCATCGATGTTTTCCGGTGCATTTCTGGTCAAAAACGTTGGACAACCATGGCCGGCCTGGGTTAGGGCCGCAATTGTTCTGATTGAGAACCTAGGTTATGGATATTTGGTTGACCGCGCAGTCCATCGAAAATTGAGTTTGGCCATGGCGTGAGCAAGGGAGCTGGCGAGTTCAACGAGACCATCCACCCTCCGCGACGCCTCTTTATCTGCGCATTTCTTTCGGCCGTCGACGAAGCAGAATTCTCCACTCTGCGCGATGCAGCGGACATCAGCGATTCGTCGTTGAGCAAGCACATATCTGCCCTAGCCGAAGCTGGCTATGTGGAGGTCCGCAAGCCAACCGGCCGTGGGCGCGTCCGGACATGGGTAGCTTTGACTGCCGAAGGTCGTCAAGCGTTCGCCGACCACCGACGAGCGCTGCAGGCGATGCTCGGGCCGTAGAGCGCTTTGCGTAATTGGTATAAAAAACAGGCGGGGCACCAACGCCGGTTACTTTTACCGACGTCGTAATTTGCGCGTCGTGGCCGCGGTGATTTGAATGCTACCGTCGTGGGATGACCAGCCTGATCACCCCTGATGCCAGCTTCCATTCCTCCTGGGTGGAGGCGTTTAAAGAGTTCGACGGCGCCCAATTGGACGGTGCCGGGGCCGAAGGTCGGACCGATGAGGAGCTCACGGACCCGAAGGCATTTGGCGAGTTCGTCGACTCACTCGTTGCTGATGCCCTGCCGGATTCTCCGCGCAAGCCCGGCTACGTGCCGTGCACCTATTTGTGGATGGTCGACACCGGCACGTTCGTCGGCTCGCTGGCGATCCGGCACGAGTTGAACGACTTCCTGTTCAACGATGGCGGCCACATTGGCTACAGCGTTAGGCCCTCGGCTCGCCGTCGAGGTTACGCCTCGGCCGCGCTCGCCGAAGCGCTGCCGCTTGCCGCGGACCTTGGGATTTCTCGGGTTTTGGTGACCTGCGATGAGGACAATGTTGGGTCTCGGGCGACGATCGAAAAGAACGGCGGCGTCTACGAGGACTCCCGAAATGGCAAGCGACGCTACTGGATTGAGGCATCTGTCTGATCTCCTGCACATCGACTGTCCCACAGCAGTTTTGTGCGTGACAGACTCACTACGTGAACGATGACTTAAAGGGCGTACTTCATCACGTTGAAATCTGGGTGCCCGAGCTGAACCGAGCTACCCGCGAATGGGGCTGGGTGTTGGATCTCTTGGGCTATGAGATCTACCAGAGTTGGGAAAACGGGATTAGCTGGCGGCTAGGGTCCACGTACATCGTCTTCGAGGAATCGTCCGACATGACCGGCCGGGAACACAACCGCACCTCTCCCGGGCTGAACCACTTGGCATTTCATGCTGGCACTCGAGAAAACGTTGACGCCATGGTCGGGGACAGTGCGGCCCAAGGGTGGGCACCGTTATTTGCTGATAAATACCCGAACGCGGGAGGTCTGGGTAATTACGCGGCCTACCTCGTCAACTCTGATGGATTCGAGATCGAACTCATTGCCGCGGATTAGATTAGGCCGTGACCTGACCAGCGACCAGTTGAAACTCTCTGGCATTCGCAGCCATGGATAATCGGTTCATGATTTCAGCACAGAACGACGACGGATTTGAGCTTCGAGTCGGAGACCTGACCCGCGTAGAGATTGAGCGGGCTCTCTCGGGCAATGGCGTATTGCTTAACAACCATGCCCAGACTCTGCTCGATCGCGCTGACTTCGATACGCCCGCGAGCCAGGATCTAATTATTGTGGAGCGGACCGTCGCCGAGCTCGGCTTCGGAAACGGTGCAGAGCTGCCCAACATTTTTGACGCGGCGCAAAACCAAGGCCTTGAACTTTGCCCGTTGGTGACCGGACCCTACCTCCGATTGGTGACTCTGAACCAGGAAGCAGCACCCGATTCGGTGCTGTCTGCCGGCCGCGCCCCGAACGGGTCGGTTCATGTCTCATCTGCAGCGATAAGCAGCGATTTTGAAGACCCAAAAGGCTTCTATCTTCGCGTCATTGGCGGGCAGGTATGGCTGCGCGGCTACCGCTGTGATGACACGTATCTGTTCGAGCCAGAGCAACGATTTGCCTTCGTGAAGCCTTCCAACTGACCGCTGGACGTCCCTAGGGTTCCATTAGATGTTCCTAGTGTCGGCGAAGCAACGGCTTTTTCGTCGTCGTTCGATGCGCGCCGGACTCCCGCCACGAGCGACTACAGTGTGGGAGTGAATTTCAACGCATTTGATCGCTACGCAGCTCTTGAACTTACCCCCACCGGAGCTACGCCGGTCGTCGAAGTTGAAGAACAAAACAGCGACTACGAGTCAGGAGTTGCGAGCTTCGGCAATGAGTCGTGGCGCATCCGGACTGCCCGAATCACACCCACCAAACCTGGCGCCTTCGTCGCCGTCTGGAAGCGGGGGACTGACGGGGTCACGCGGCCGTTCACGGTTGATGAGTCGCTGTCGGGGCTTCTGATTTTCGTTGAGGACCAAGGCCGGTTCGGCGTCTTCAAATTCACCCCGGAGCATCTCAGCTCGCTCGGATACGCCAGCTCTGAACGGCATGCCGGCAAGCGCGGAATTCGGTTATATCCATCGTGGTGCGCGGATCTAAACCCGCAAGCCTCGCGGACGCAGCGCGCGCAGGCGAAAGCGTTCGTCGAACTTCTCGCTGACTAGGCGACAGTCGCCGTCGGTCGCCGGTAATGCATCGTGACCACCACAAGGATTCCCACAACGGCGCCGATCAGTGTCTCGATGGCGCGGTCGGTGATCAGTGGGCCCGGTTCACTGTGATGGGCAAGTTCGGTGCTGATGAGCGCGAGCGGTGTGATGAAGATTTGCGCCAGCGCGTAGTGGCGCAGGACATACATTTCTGCGGCAAATTGCAGGACGGCGATCAGTAGAACCATGGCCCACGGGGCAGGGTCGGCCAGCAGGATCGCAGCCGTGACAAGTAGTCCTGCCGCCGTACCCAGAATGCGGTTGAGTCCGCGTTCCACCCGGTGGTTGACGGTAGCCCCCACCAGCGGCACCACTGCAGCAACCATGGCCCAGTAGTTATGCCCGATCCCCATGGCCGTTGCGATACTCCCAGCCACCGCGGCCGCAACAAAATACTGCGCAGATTCCAAGTACACGGTTCGCCGGCCCTTGGCCGTGAGCGGTTCGCGCACCTTTGCCACCCACGGGGTTCGGCGGCTAGGGATCAGGCGCGTGCTGAGTCCCACAAACAAGTTAAAAACGACGACGATGATCGCCACGAGCATCCCCTGCCAGATGGGTGCCTGGTGCGGGATCGAAGCGATCGCACCGTACGCAAAAATGTGAAACAGCGAACCGGCTGGCCTCAAACGCCCCAAGCCAGTGCCGAGCGCTCCCAAACCGGAGACCACTGAAGCTCCGGCGACAATTACCCACGGGCCTGCATTGCTGTGCGAGGTGATTTGCCCGGCAAAAATAAACACCAGGAGAAGACCTCCAGCGAGAGTCTGTTCCCGCAGGCGTGAGCGGTGATGCGTGTTGCGGCTATAGATTCCGGTGAACGCACCAAACGCCGCGAATACGGCAAGGTCCAGCCTGCCCACAAGCAGCAAAGTGAGCAGTGGGACACCAACGCCTACGGCCGTGCGGAGAGCCGGGTGGTGATCGTTGTGTCCGGGCTGCATGCGGAAGTATTCCGTGACGCGCTGCAAAGAAGCCTGCCTTTGTGGTGGGGATGTCCCTAGCTTAGCATTTTGTTTTACCGGTAAACTATAATTGTGAGATGAGCGACTATGTAGACACCATGCGCCAACAATGGGCGAGCATCTACCCAGAACTGGATACCGCGGCGGCAGGCGTTGTTGCCCGTATTACCCGCATTGCCCGGATGATCCAGCTGCGAGGCGACGTGGTCCTCGCAGAGCACGGCGTCACACGGGACGAATTCGAATTGATGTCCCTGCTGGCCCGCAGTGCAGGCCCGCTCACCCCCAGCGCGCTCGCCGCTTCTCAAATCACGTCGGCAGCAGCCGTCACCAAAAGACTTAAGAAACTCGACGACGCCGGCTGGGTCCGCCGTGAAGTTAACCCCAGTGACGGGCGTGGTGCGCTCATCCACCTCACGCAAGAGGGCAGTTCAGTCCTGCGCCCGATCATCGACGCCGTAGCGAAATTCGATAGTGCACTACTGGGCGAACTGACAGCCAATGACTCCGAACAGCTCGCAAACCAACTGCGAGCGTTGCTGACCTCCGTAGAGGGCCCCGCAGAAAACGCTTAGGAGATCCCGGCGAATAGCTCATTCAGTTCGGCAGTCAACGCTGCGGCAACTGCCGGATCCTTACCGATTCTCTGCCCGTCAATGTGGTTCACCGGTGCAATCAGCCGGATCGAAGAGATTAGCCATACGGCATCGGCGTCCAGCAAATCCTCTGGCACCAAGGGGCCATAACCGAGCTCCCAGCCAGCGGCCTTCGCAGCAACAAACAAGGCACCCTGAGACGTTCCAGGCAGGATTCCAGCGTCAAGTTGCGGGGTGATCAAGCGTTTGGTGACGGTGCCGTCGTCGGACGTTTCCTGGTGAGCCAGCAACACCGTAGAGGTGGGGCCCTCAAGAACCCGGCCATCCGTGGACGTAAAAATCACGTCATCAGCACCTTTGGTGTGCGCATAACGCAACGCCGCCATATTGACCGCGTAGCTAAGCGTCTTTGCACCGAGCAATAACCACGGTGCGCGGTCCGCTAGGTCAGAGTCATAACCGCGGTCAAGCATAACGACGTCGATCCCCGACTTCCGCTGCTGCCGCCCCAAGGCGGGAGAAGGCGAAGCTTGCACCCACGCGGTCGGCTCTGCCGCGCCTTCCACGCCGCGGGTCACCAGCAGCTTGACCACAATCTCATCTTCATCCGGCTTAGCGTCACGGAACACGTCGATTGCAGTGCTGATGGCCGCTTCCCACGCCTGCGGAGCGGGAATGCTCAGATCCAGCATCGCCGCGGAGGAAGCCAAGCGCTTCAGATGCGCCGGAACCTTCCGTGGCTTCCCATCAACGGCCAGCAGGGACTCGAAGACACCATCACCGCGGGTGGCACCCAAATCGGTGGCCATCAACTGCGGTGCTGTGGCGTCCACAATGCGCCCTTGCGGGTGCTGAGAATCGAGGAAAACCAGAACGGCGGGGGCAGGCACAGAAGTCATGTGATCAGCATATCGGCGGTAGCATAAACACATTGCCCAGCGTGTAGAGGCAACTGAAATTGATAGGGGCAATACGGGTGGTTTGGCCGTTCCCAGTGGGACTTGAATGGACGTGGCTTCTCAGCGCTTGGGCTGTCATCGAACTGGTCTTGCGCGTGGTGCTCCTCGGGGTTATTCCCGGAAACCGGCGCCCCAACACCGCAATGGCATGGCTGCTAGCCATCTTCCTGGTCCCTTCCGTGGGTTTTGTCCTCTTCCTGCTGTTCGGCAACTTCAAACTCTCGCGTCGGCGTACCGAGCAACAAGCCGCAGTGAATGAGCGAGTGCGTCAAAGCAGCAGTGGCATTCAAGAACTCGGCAACTGCTACGAAGGTCCGGCGTGGGTAAAGTCCGCCGCCGAACTGAACAAACATTTAGGCTCCCTGCCGCTGGTGGACGCCAACTCCGTGAAACTCTTTCCTGGTTACGAAGACTCTTTCAAAGCCATGACAGAAGCCATTGGCGAGGCTAAAAACTTTGTCAACGTTGAGTTCTACATCATGAGTTCAGATGAACTCACGGACCCGTTGTTGACTGCCCTTGAAGAAGCCGCGGACCGCGGCGTGGAAGTGCGTTTGCTCTTTGACCACATTGGAACCCTGCGCGTGAAGGGTTACCGTCAGCTGCTCAAACGCTTGCGCAGCGGTGGAATCAAATGGCGCCGAATGCTTCCCTTATTGCCCATCCACGGCCAATGGCGCCGCCCGGATCTGCGCAACCACCGCAAAATTGTGGTGGTGGATGGTGAAGTGGCCTTCACCGGTTCCCAAAACCTGGTGGAACCGCACTACCGCAAGCCCAAAAACATCAAGTCAGGGCGCCAATGGGTGGAACTCATGGCAGAACTGCGTGGCCCCGTGGTCCCTACCTTGAACATTGTTTTTGCCACCGACTGGCTCAGCGAAACTGACGAATCTCTTCAGCACCAACTCGTTCTACCGGAGAGCACTTCAGCCGGGCACATCCCGGCTCAAGTAGTGCCCAGCGGTCCGGGGTTCAGCACCGAAAACAACCTGCGCCTCTTCAACACCCTCATCTACTCGGCACAAGAACGCATCTCCATTTGCAGCCCCTACTTTGTCCCAGATGACTCACTGCTCTACGCAATCACCACGGCAGCTCAACGCGGGGTAGAAGTAGAGCTCTTCGTCTCTGAAAAGGGCGATCAGTTCCTAGTCCACCACGCACAACGTTCCTACTACGAGGCACTCCTGAACGCCGGTGTGAGGGTCTACCTCTACCGGGCCCCGTACGTGCTGCACGCAAAGCACTTCACCATTGATGATGAAGTTGCAGTGATTGGTTCCTCCAACATGGACATGCGCTCCTTCTCACTGAACATGGAAGTGTCAGTCATGATGCTCGGTGCAGACATTGTGGAACAAATGCGTTCGGTGGAGAACAGTTACCGCGAAGGATCACGCGAATTGTTGCTCGAGGATTGGATGCGCCGGCCCATCCTCGCCAAGTACGTGGACAACGTGGCGCGGCTGACGGCAACGGTTCAGTAAGTTCCTTCAAACCCAGTACAGCTTGAACTGGACGCGCAGTCAGCGAGAAGGGAAACTCGAGCCCAAGGTCCCCAAGATCCCGCTCGCCTTGATGCGAATCTCCTCGTACTCCTCTTGCGGTGCAGAATCCGCTGTGATGGCGCCGCCAATACCGATGCTCAGTTCAGTACCGCCGTCGCCATCGGGACGGGCCACAAGGGTCCGAATGACCACCGAAAGATCCGTGGCACCATTAAGCGAAAAATAGCCCAAGGCGCCTGAATACACACCGCGCGGCTCAACTTCGAGCTCATCCAAAATAGCCATGGTGCTGATCTTCGGCGCACCCGTCATGGAACCGGCCGGGAAAGCCGCCGCAACAGCTTCCGAACGCGATGCGCCGGGCAAGAGTTGAGCATCAATGGTGCTCACCATTTGATGGACAGTCGCGTAACTTTCAATGGCACACAAACGCGGCACCTTCACCGAGCCCGGAACCGCGTAATGGCTCAGATCGTTGCGCAGCAAGTCAACAATCATGATGTTCTCGGCGCGGTCCTTGCCACTGCTGGCCAGTTCTTCCCGCAGCTTTTGATCAACGGCAGGATCAGAAGAACGACGCCGGGTGCCCTTGATCGGTTCGGCGCGAAGCCCGCCGTCGGACCCTATTTTGATAAAACGCTCCGGTGACGTGCTGGCAACCTCACAAGCCCCGAAGCGAAGATAGGCGGCGAAGGGTGCCGGGTTTTGTGCCCGTAGACGCAGATACGTTTCCCACAGTTTGAGTGCGGGGACCTGCGCTCTGACGGTGGTGGTCAGGCAAACCTCATAGGTATTACCCTCAGCAATCTGGTGCTGCGCCTGGGCAATCTTCGCTTTGTATTCACGTTCGGAATCGCGGGCGCTGAACACCGGGGCGCTAAGGGTTTCTGGGTTCCTTGGCTTGTGGGCACTGTGACGGGCTGACCTATTCACTGCGGCGCGGGCCTGCCGGGCCCAGTCATTGTCCTGGTGCGCCGGTGAGTCACCGGCCAACGGGAACAAGGACAATAACCACACACAGTCTTCGAGATGATCGAACACCACGGCCCGGGCAGCGAAGATCAGTTCCGCATCAGGTGCAGAGTCCTCGGCCAGTGCGGCAGGTCTACCTCCGGTCTCGTGCTTGAGTTCATAGCCCAGATAACCCAACCAACCAAGCGTGAAGTCCCCCGAATAACCCTGAGCCGAACTAGCCCAATCAGAGGCAGGGACAGTTCCCCACTCACCATCCAACCAGCGAAAAAATCCAGACTCAATTGTGGCGCTCGCACTGCCAGCTCTCACAGTTGTGATCCCCGGGCGGTGAGTAACGTGCGCGCCGTGAGGCCCGGCGTCGTCCGCCATAATGCTCCAGCGGCTACGCTGCGGCGTATCGGCTTGCGGGGCCCCAGTGTGCGTTTCCGCAATGGAGGAGTCCAGCCATATTGCTCGCGGCGAATCCGCGTAGAGGGCATCAAACACACGGGCCGGGTCCGCAGCAACATCCAAGCGTTCGGCGAATAATTTATGGGAATGCTGCGCAAGCCGTTCCGGGGCCAGAACATGTTCCAACGCCGGGAGGTGGCTCAATAGGTGCAATACGTCCGCTGGGGCAGAGCCACTAGCCGCGTTTTTCACCGTGACCTGGGCATGGTTGTGAACGGGATCCTCGGCCAGCCATTCTTCTTCTTGCTGCGCCCACTCGTCCCAGTGGCCAGCGAACACCTCGCCATCCCGGTCCAAGGCGCGGCGTTTGCGCTCATCGTCAGCCGACTCTACCCAAACCACCACGTCCAGAAAGGCCCGGGCCGCTTCCGAGCAAGCCCCAACGCCCTCCACAATCACCACGTCCGCGGCGGCTGTGAGGCGAGTGTCGCCATCGTAACGCTGTTCCCAATCCCAGCAGACCCACTCGGCGTCCTCGCCGCGGGTTAGAGGAGGAAGCACCGTGCTGACGTAACGCTCAATGCCTGCGTTGAGCCCGTTCCACCCCGGATAAATGTCCTCAAGATGGAAGAGTGAAACCTTTCGGTGTTCGCGCAGTGCGGCCGCCAACTCCACAGCAAGAGTGGTTTTTCCGGCGCCGGAGCGGCCATCGATGCCGATGATCACGGGTGCTGGGCTCATGCAATAGAGCGTACCCGGTGGGCCTAGTGAATCACCGCGAGCAAAATGCCGACCAGGATAAAAAGAACACCGAAGATGCGGTTGAGGACTTTTTGGCCGTGCTCATTGTGGGTGAATCGTTGGAAAGACTTGGCAGCTGCTGCAAAAAACAGCCACATCACCAGGGTGTCGATGATCAGCACTGTGGCAGTCAAAACCACGTACTGGACGAGTAAGGGATGATCCGGCTTGATGAATTGCGGCATAAACGCCAAGAAAAAAACGATTGCCTTCGGGTTAAGTAGGTTCACCCAGATTCCACGGCGGAGCATGGACCAGCCCGATTCGTTCCGGCGAGCATCAGTCTTTTCTTGATCCAAGTCCGGCTTGTGCATAAACTGCCGGATGCCCAGGTACACCAGATAGGCGGCACCGGCGTAGCGGATCACGTTGAAGATCACCGGCGAGCTGGCCACCAGCACTCCCACACCTAGGGCCACAATCATAATGTGAATGACCAAGGCCAACTGTTGACCCATTACACCCCACAGGGACCGCTTGAACCCCGAATTCAGGGAGTTGCCCATGGTGAAAATGGCCCCGGCGCCGGGAGTAAAACTGATCAGGGTGCTGGCACCAACAAGGGCTAGCCAAAGCGAGAATTGCACTCAATCAGCCTAGTGGGTGGGGAGGGCGCCGAGATTACCCTTCTTGTGCATTACGACGCCGGAAATCGCCGGGGATTCTCGGCAACACGCTGTGAGTGGCGGCAAAAAGAGGGGAGACTCAGCGGCGCAGGGCTCAGGCGCGTGCAATGACTTCGCCATTGGGGATCAAGAACCAGCCGTCGTCCGTTGAACCCCACCGGTGCCAGCCCGCCGAGATGCGCTCAAGGTCCCGCTGCTCGGCCAGGTTGTAGGCCAGAGCCTGCTCGGCGAATGCCGAATGCAGCACTCGCTCGCCCCACACCCTGGCCTGCCAGCGGCGTTGCTGCCCGGTGGCGTAGAGCCAGTTGCTGCTGCTCGGGGCAACATCGGTGAACCCGGCTGCTTGCGCCCAGGAGACCAAGCGGCGGCCAGCATCAGGCTCGGCACTATTCCGGCGTGCAAGCCGCTGGTAAAGGTCCATCCATTCATCCAATTCCGGGACATCCGGATACCAACTCATGCCATGGAAGTCTGCTTCGCGAACCGCAACAATCCCGCCCGGTTTAGCCACACGCCGCATTTCTCGCAGGGCCTCCACGGGGTCGCTGAGATGCTGGAGGACTTGATGGGCGTGGACAACGTCAAAGGTCTCAGCTTCAAAGTCCAGGTCATAGATATTGCCGGTTTCGAAGGTGGCATTTTTAACACCGCGTTGGCTAGCCAAGGATTGGGCATGCTCAACAACCTCCGGTGCGCGGTCTAGGCCGGTGACGTGGCCGGACCCAACCAGTTCCGCAAAGTCACACGTGATAGTGCCCGGCCCACAGCCCACATCAAGCACTTTGGCGCCCTCGGTGAGGTACGGAATAACGTAGGCCGCCGAGTTCTGGGCCGTCCTAGATGCGTGGGCATTTACTACCGATTCGTGGTGCCCGTGAGTGTAGACGTCTTGCGCTGTTTGGGGTTGGGATTCCTCGCTCATGGCAGCACGCTACTCTCTCCATCTGACAGCGCCATAGGTAGCCACACCGTGAGACAACGCCGGCAACAAATAGAGTGCAGTTCTGCCTGAGGTGAACACGATTAGCTAGCCTGTGAAGTGTGGTCTATGATGCTTCTCCGGAGCCCCGAACCGTTGCTCCGAAGCGATGAGAGGCAGGCCACACATGGCAACCGACTACGATGCAGTGCGATCCGACGTTGCAGAGATCCAGAATGAGTCGCTAGAGGCCCTCAAGTCTGCTGGCTCCTCAGACGCTCGCAGCGTTGTGCTGGAGCTTGATGAAGCGGACACAACCGACGGTGTTGAGCTGCCGGGTGCCGATCTTTCCGGCGAGGAATTGACCGTTGTGGTCATTCCTGAGCGTCCCGATGAATTCACGTGCTACTCGTGCTTCTTGGTCCGTCACCGCTCGCAGATTGCGCGCGAAAAAGATGGTCACGCATATTGCGTGGAGTGCGAAGGCTAGGACTTCCGCTGAACGCTCACACTTTCAGGTGAGCGGGACTGCGGTGACACAACGACGGCGGGCTGGTGCCCGGCGTCGTTGGCGTTTAAGCGGGCAGTATTAAAGGTCAAGGCGTTGATACTGTCAGTGGCCGCGCCTACCCTCAAAGGAGCGGTCCGATTCGCGGACCCCAGCGAGGAGCGGGTATGTCCAAGATCAGTAATTGTCTCTGGTTTGATGATCAGGCCGAGGCCGCAGCGATTTTTTACGTCTCACTTTTTAAGAATTCCAAGATCCTCAACGTCAGCCGCTACGGCGAAGGTGCGCCACTGCCGGCCGGGACGGTTCTCACCGTTGACTTTGAACTCGATGGGACCAAGTTCATTGCGCTCAACGGCGGGCCCATGTTCACCTTCTCCGAGGCGGTGTCCTTCTCGATCGATTGTGCCGATCAAGCCGAGGTGGACCACTTCTGGAATGCCCTGACAGCTGACGGAGGCCAAGAAAGTCAGTGTGGTTGGCTCAAGGACAAGTTTGGGGTGTCATGGCCGGTGGTCCCCTCCGCTATGCCGGGGCTCATCTCTGGCCCGGATCCGGACGGCGCAGGGCGTGCCATGGCCGCCATGATGGGCATGAAAAAGTTGGACATCGCCGAACTGCAAAAAGCGTACGACGGCGAGTAGTCGCCTTGAGCGCAGCGGTGGCGTTTACTGCGGGATGAACCACTGAATTCTGGTGGGTAAAATTGTTCGCTCGGGGTCCGTAGACCCAGATTTGCCTCGAGTCAGGACGGGTTTGGCCGCATGCAGTGCTCTTACTTCGACGCGCGCACATGCGTCTCATGCACCCTGATGGGCCAACCGTATTCGGAGCAACTGGCGGATAAAGAGAGTCACTGCCGCTCCTTGCTCGGTGGGCATCGGGAGCTTGAGTGGTTGCCTGCGGTTGCCAGCAGTGAGGATGGATTCCGCAACAAAGCCAAAATGGTGATTGCCGGGAGCGTTCAGGAACCAACCATCGGTATTTTGGACCGCGCCGGAAATGGTGTGGATCTGCGTATGTGTGGCGTGTGTTCGCCTGCCCTGCGAGAAACGTTCCCAAGCATTTCGGCGTTTATTACCTTGGCAGGACTGACCCCGTACAGCGTTCCGGAGCGCCGGGGCGAGCTCAAGTACATTCTGCTCACCGAGTCCGCAGACGGAGAGCTGATGCTGCGCTTTGTCCTGCGAAGCACCAACCTGGTGAGTAAAATTAGTAAGTACTTGCCCGCACTACTGGAGGCGATTCCTGGGCTACGAGTGGTTACGGCGAACATTCTCCCGGAGCACAAAGCGGTGCTTGAGGGTGAGGAGGAGATCGTCCTCACTGGCGAGTCCACCCTCCGAATGCGGGTCAATGACGTCAATCTGCACTTGCGGCCTAAAAGCTTTTTCCAAACCAATACCGAGATCGCTGCTGCCCTTTACCGGCAAGGCCGCGAGTGGGTCAACGAGGCAAACCCGGCATCGATCTGGGACCTCTATTGTGGGGTGGGAGGCTTCGCCCTGCACAGCACCGCGCTCCACCGGAAAGTCACCGGAATCGAGTTGAGCGAGGAAGCGATTGTTAGTGCCCAGCTCAGCGCTCACGAAGCGGGACTCACTGGCACGCATTTTAGGGCTGGTGACGCAACAGCGTTCGCCGTGGCAGCGGATAAGGGCGATGTCCCTGAACTGGTGATCGTGAATCCGCCGCGGCGCGGGATCGGCGCAGAACTGGCGAGCTGGCTGGAGAACTCGACCGTACAGCACTTGGTGTACTCCAGCTGCAACGCCGTGACGCTGGCCAAGGATCTTGAGGCCATGCCGTCATTCACCCCTCGGCGTGCGCGAGTTCTGGACATGTTTCCGCAGACCAAGCACTACGAAGTGATGGTTTTGCTCGAGCGAGCTAACTAAGTGATTTCCACCAGCGGCTACGCAGCACTCTTCCACCAAGCGACTGTTGCTGCGGCAGCATCCGGGAACGCCGTAGCTTTGAATCCCAGCAGGGCTTCGCTGCGTGAAGAGTCCATCACAAACGGCTTGGTGAATTGGTAGAGGAGTTCGCCGATTTCCCGCAGATCCGTGGAGACCAGTCCGCCGCTGCGAACCATCCATCCTGGGATGACCCGGAGCGTGGGGAGTGGGACGCCGGCGGCGCTTGCGAAGGCCTTGGCGAGCTCTCGTTGCGTGAGTGCGGGGCCCGTTGGGGCGTGCAGAACGGTGTTCCAAAGCTCTGGCCGGTTCGCCACGGCCACCATGGCGGCCGCCAAATCTGGAACGTAGGTGAACGAGTGCGGCTGATCCGCGGAACCTAGTGGGTTCAGAGCTTTGCCTGCCAGGATCCGCGGCACCATCCGGTCCCCGGCGTGAGCGACTTTAACCCGCGGGCCAAAGAAGTCGCCGGCCACCACAGAGACGGTATTCGCCGGATGGGCTGTGCGGGCTTTGAGTAATTCAGTCCGAATCCCGCGCTTCCCACCTTGGGCGGCGCGTGGCCCATCCTCGGTCATCACCGTGTTGCTCTGGTTATAGGAGTACAAACTTTCCGGGAAAACGACGACGGCGTCCGCGGCTGCCGCTGCATCCATCACCGTTTGCTCGGTCTGGGGGAGTTGGGCTGCCCACGCTTTGGCGGTGTAGGCGCTGGCGTGAATGCAGTGGAATACGGTGCCCGCGCCCTCAAATGCAGCGGCTAGTTGAGCCGGGTCTGAGACATCCGTGGCCACTTTTTCGATGAGTGGGTGATCGGGGCCGCTGGCGGAGCGAGTGAGAACCCGGACGTGAGTGCCAGCTGCGGCAAGCGCTTCGGCAACGCTCCAGCCCACGGGGCCAGCGCCTGTGACGATGCTGAGCTTTGGGTTGTGCGGGGCTGCTGGGGTTTGCGACATAACGTTCCTTCGAATTGTTGAATGAGCGGCCACGTGACCAAGCGGCCACGTGACCAAGCGGCCACGTGATGATGAGAGCAGTGCTCTCGATTAAGCGTGCGACTGACTTGGAGCATTGTCAAGAGCAGTGCTCTCAATTTGGCTGCATTATGTGCGACGATAGGGCAATGTCAGCCACAGATGCCCCCAAATCTCCGCGGGCGAGTGCTCGCGAACACACCGAACTCGAAATCCTCCGGATTGGCCGCCGGCACCTCACTGAACATGGCGCCGCCGCCCTCTCCTTGCGTGCCGTGGCCCGGGATTTGGGTGTGGTTTCCTCTGCCGTGTACCGCTACGTGGCAAGCCGGGATGAGCTACTAACCCTGCTTTTGGTTGACGCCTACAATGAGCTCGGTGATGCAGTGGATGCAGCGGTGGACGCACTCCCGGAGAGTGATTCACGGGACCGCTTCCAAGCGGTGGGTCGAGCGGTTCGGGCTTGGGGGTTGGCCAAGCCTTCGCGCTATGCACTTCTGTTCGGAAGTCCAGTTCCGGGATATGCCGCGCCCGCGGAAAGAACCACCGTCCCCGGAACTCGAGTGGTCTATCGCTTGATCGGCATCCTCGACGCTGCCCACCGGAAAGGTGAGCTGAGCGCCGTGGCAAGTGCCGCCGTCGTTCCTTCTCTTGCGCGTGACATGGAGCGAATTTGTGCCGAGCTGGGCCTTGAGCTGCCAGGGGAGTTGCTGGCGCGAGCAAGCTCGGTGTGGACTGGAATATTCGGTGCCGTGAGCTTTGAAGTATTCGGCCAATATGGCTCCGGAACCTTCGAAGCCCTTGATGAGCTCTTTGAGCACCACCTCAATGAGTGGGCGAACAGCTTGGGATTTCCGTCAAAGTAGCCAAGAGATTTCGCCGTCAGCAAAGTTGAGTCATCTTCACTCAACTTTGAGTTGACTTAACTTCTGACGTGAGTAAAGTTGAGTGCAGATCGCTCAAGATCTCGAAATGCCTGGCTTCGGCCGGCGCCCTCGAGTTTCCAAGAAAGAAGGAAGCACCTTATGTCCCGTGCAGTAGGTATTGACCTCGGAACCACCAACTCCGTCGTTTCTGTTCTCGAAGGTGGCGAGCCCACCGTTATTGCCAACGCTGAAGGTGGGCGCACCACCCCGTCCGTTGTGGCATTCTCCAAGTCCGGCGAAGTTCTGGTTGGCGAAATCGCCAAGCGCCAGGCCGTCAACAACATTGATCGCACCATCGCTTCCGTCAAGCGCCACATGGGCACCGACTGGACCGTCGCCATCGATGACAAGAAGTACACCCCGCAGGAAATCTCCGCTCGCACGCTGATGAAGCTGAAGAACGACGCCGAGTCCTACTTGGGCGAAAAGGTCACCGACGCTGTGATCACCGTTCCCGCATACTTCAACGACGCCGAGCGTCAGGCCACGAAGGAAGCCGGCGAAATCGCGGGCCTCAACGTGCTGCGTATTGTCAACGAGCCCACCGCTGCTGCTCTGGCTTACGGTCTGGACAAGGGTAAAGAAGACGAACTCATCTTGGTCTTTGACCTCGGTGGTGGAACCTTCGACGTCTCCCTCCTGGAAGTTGGTAAGGACGAAGACAACTTCTCCACCATTCAGGTTCGTGCAACCTCCGGTGACAACCGCCTCGGCGGCGACGACTGGGACAACCGCATTGTTGAATGGCTCTTGAACCAGCTGAAGGTCAAGGGTATTGACCTCTCCAAGGACAAGATTGCCCTGCAGCGTTTGCGCGAATCCGCAGAGCAGGCCAAGAAGGAACTCTCCTCCTCGACCAGCACCAACATCTCCCTCCAGTACCTCTCCGTCACCCCCGACGGCCCGGTTCACTTGGACGAGCAGTTGACCCGCGCCAAGTTCCAGGACCTCACCAAGGACCTGCTGGAGCGCACCCGCAAGCCGTTCAACGACGTTATTGCTGAAGCCGGCATCAAGGTTGGCGACATCGACCACATCGTTCTGGTTGGTGGCTCCACCCGTATGCCCGCCGTCACCGAGCTGGTCAAGGACCTCGCCGGTGGTAAGGAACCGAACAAGGGCGTTAACCCGGATGAGGTTGTTGCAGTTGGTGCAGCACTGCAGGCCGGCGTTTTGAAGGGTGAGCGCAAGGACGTTCTCCTGATCGACGTCACCCCCCTCTCCCTCGGTATCGAAACCAAGGGTGGTGTGATGACCAAGCTCATCGAGCGCAACACGGCCATCCCCACCAAGCGGTCCGAGACCTTCACCACGGCAGATGACAACCAGCCGTCCGTGTCCATCCAGGTCTTCCAAGGTGAGCGCGAATTCACCCGCGACAACAAGCCGCTGGGTACCTTCGAGCTGACCGGTATTGCACCGGCTCCGCGCGGCGTTCCGCAGGTTGAGGTCACCTTCGACATCGACGCAAACGGTATTGTCCACGTATCCGCCAAGGACAAGGGCACCGGCACGGAGCAGTCCATGACCATCACCGGTGGATCCAGCCTCTCCAAGGAAGACATTGACCGTATGGTCAAGGAAGCCGAAGAGCACGCAGCCGAGGACAAGGCTCGCCGTGAGGCAGCCGACGTTCGTAACTCCGCAGAGCAGCTCGCCTACTCCGTAGACAAGTTGATCGCTGAGAATGACGACAAGCTCCCCGAAGAGGTCAAGACTGAAGTCAAGGCCGACGTCGACTCGCTCAAGTCCGCGCTCGAGGGCACCGATGACACCGCCGTAAAGACCGCCTTCGAGAAGCTTCAGGCTTCCCAGGGCAAGTTGGGTGAAGCCATCTACGCTCAGGCCAGCGCTGAAGGTGCAGCAGATTCGGCTAACGCCGAGGGTGCAACCTCCGCACCGGAGGAAGACATTGTTGATGCCGAAGTCATCGACGAAGACAACACCGACGAAAAGAAGTAACCATGCCTCACCACGGTAACGAAGAAGAGCACAACTCTTCCGGTCACCAGCAAGAGGACGCTTCGGCAAACATCGACGGCACCCCCACCGAGGAAACCCCGGCAGCTGGCGAAGGCGATGCCCTCAGCCAGGCCGAGGACATCCTCAACGGGGTGGAGGTTCCCGCCGAGGAATCGGTAGCACAAGGCGCGTCCTCTGCAGAGGCCGCCGAGCTGAAAAATGACCTGCTCCGCCTCCAAGCTGAGTACGTCAACTACCGCAAGCGCGTTGAACGTGACCGGGCTGTGGCAGGAGAGATGGCCGTTGTTGGCGTCCTGAACTCCTTGCTTCCAGTCCTGGATGATGTTGACGCCGCGCGGCAGCACGGCGACCTCGCGGACGGACCATTCGCCTCGATCGCCACTAAGCTCGAAAATGCTCTCAAGGTCTACGGACTGGAACGCATTGACGAGACCGGTGTGGCGTTCGACCCGACCATCCACGAAGCCCTCATCCAGCAACCTGGCGAGGACGTACAAGTGGACACCGTGAGCCAAGTGCTCCGTTCCGGTTACAAAACCGGAACTCGGGTGCTGCGGGCGGCGCAAGTCATCGTAGCGGTACCGGCTTAGTAAAACGCCATCGAGTTGGCAGTTCGCGCTGATGTTTGCTCCAAACATTGGCGTGAACTGCCAACTCGGCACACAGGAATGAAAGGAAACGCCCTTGGCCAGTCAAGATTGGGTTGAGAAAGACTTCTACGCCATCCTCGAGGTGGCCAAGGACGCGTCCGACGCCGACATCAAGAAGTCTTACCGCAAGCTCGCGCGGAAGTATCACCCGGACACCAATCCTGGCGATGCTGAATCTGAGCGGAAATTTAAGGACGTCTCGGAGGCCTACTCGGTCCTGAGTGACAAGGATGAGCGTCAGCAATATGACGCAATCCGTGCCATGGGTGGCGGTGCTCGGTTTGCCCCCGGCGGCGCAGGCGGCCCCAGCGGCGCCGGATTCGAAGATCTCTTTGGGGACATGTTCGGTGGCCAGCGTGGCCGCCGGCCAGCCGGTTTCGGCAACGGTGGCGGTGGCATTCCGCCCGAGTTTGCTGACCTCTTTGGCGGCGGCGGGTTCGGAGGTGGCTTCCAGCAGGCCCCTACCAAGGGCTCGGACCGGACTGCCAGCACCAGCATTTCGTTCGCCGGTTCCATGCGAGGAACCACTGTTAGTCTCCGCGAAGCTAACGGCAACATCATTGACGTGAAGATCCCCGCTGGCATCAAGGACGGACAAAAAGTTCGCCAACGCGGCAAGGGAAACCCGGGCCAGGCAGGCAACGGGGACTTAATCATTACCGTGAATGTTAAGCCGCACGCCTTTTTCACCCGTGATGGCGATAACATCCGAATCCACGTCCCAGTCAGCTTCCCCGAGGCAGCTCTCGGTGCGGACATTCATGTTCCCACCATCGACGGCGAACAAGTCAAGGTTCGCGTCCCGGCCGGTACCCCTTCGGGCCGGACCCTGCGGGTCAAGGGCCGCGGTGTTACGACCTCTAAAGGTAAGGGTGACTTGTTGGTGACGATCGACGTCGCAGTTCCACAGAACCTCAACGAGGACGCCACCGCGGCGGTCAAAGCCTTTGCTGAAGCCACTTCTGACGCGGATCCGCGCGAAGGCTTGGCCGCCAAGGCACGGCTGTAGGTATAGCTATGGCACTGGACGCAAATCAACCACTGTTCGTCATCTCTGTGGCGGCCGAACTGGCGGAGATGCATCCCCAAACCCTGCGCCAGTACGACCGGATGGGTTTGGTATCCCCCCGACGTGCACCCGGAAAGTCGCGGCGCTATTCGCAGCATGACGTTGACGTGTTGCGTGAAGTTCAGCGACTGTCCCAATCCGGTGTGTCCCTTGAGGGAATCAAACGCATATTGGAGCTAGAAAATCAGGTGGCGGCCCTACGGTCGCGTGTGAGCGAGTTGAGCGATGAACTGCGCAACGCCCAGCGCCGTCAACGCCCCGACGCCTCACGAGTTTTTGCTGCGGGAGTTGCAGGCGACGTTGTCTCCCTAGCGCGAGGTCGACGCCCGCGCCCGAGGTCCCAAGCCGTCGTCGTTTGGCGTCCGCAAAAGTAGTTTGCTGAGCCGGAATGCGCCGTTGAGCACTGTCCCCGGCAGAATGGATTCCATGACCCGCACAACGTTCGCCCTCATTCGCCATGGCCAAACTGACTGGAACGCGGAACGTCGCCTTCAAGGTAGTGCAGACATTCCACTGAACGACGTCGGACGGCAGCAAGCTCTCGACGCGGTAGCCGCCCTGTCCATTTATGAATGGGACGTTGTGGTTTCCTCGCCGCTGTCCCGGGCCAGCGAAACGGCTGATCTAATTGCTGACGGTTTGGGACTGACCGTGACAGCCCGGCGTGAAGCATTGCAGGAGCGGAACTACGGTTTGGCCGAAGGCTTGCAAGCTGGACCGGAACTCGAAGCAATCCGAATCCCTGGTGGCTTTAAAGAGGCCGAGGACGCAGAAGCCACGGCGCGCCGTGGGCTCTGCGCCCTCGAAGAACTCGTTGCAGATTTTCCTGGCCAACGAATCCTGGTGGTCTCGCACGGGACGCTCTTGCGGCTGAGCCTTGGAAAGGCTTTGGGACAAGAACTGCCGGGCATTGAAAATGCTGTACTAAATGTGGCTCACCACCGGCAAAACCATGATGGTTCTGGTGGCTGGGAGCTCGAATTTTTCAACGGTGAACGGGCCGAGCTAGCAGCTTAGCTAGTGGGCTGGCCGTAGTTCGGAGCCGGGTATCCGGGGCCCGCTTGGTAGCCGGGCTCGTCGAATCGCTGGCCTGCCGGGTTGCTGGGCATCGCGGTCAAGATAATCACCGCGATCGCGCCGAGGAAGGGAACGAATCCCAGCAAGATCAGCCAGCCGGAGTAGTTGGCGTCATGCAAACGGCGGGCCTGAACGGCCAGGCTGGGAACAACAACTGCCAGGGCCCACAGCAAAAGCAGCAGGCCTCCCACCAGTCCACCGGGGCCGGGGTTTGTTCCGTAACCGCTGGCGCTCGGGGTGGCTGTGGCCACAGCGCCAATAATCATCGCAATGTACAGGACCAGGACTACCAGGAAGTTGACCAGTATCCACCACCAGTATTCGCTCAGGCTCGCGCGGCCACTGAAGGTAGCGTACTTTTTGAAGACGCGTTGGACTGCGACTTTGATGTTGGCACCGTAGAGCGGCGCCCATAGTGGTGTTTCGCCGGGTGTTGGAACGGTGTTGTACGGCTGTGAGTAGCTCACTTTTCCCCCTAGGAGTGTTTGGGTGACTTCACGCAGTAGCCTACCGGCGGCGAAAACTGACCGCGATGGGCAGCACTCCCCATGATTGCCAAGGCTTGCGCCGCCGAGTTTCCCCGCTTTTTAGAGTACGACGCCGGACGTCACCGGCGTTTCGCGGCGAAACGCCGGTGGGGGAGCCAAAAAGCGGGGAGTCTCAGCACTCCGACGCGCTAGTCGATGAACAGCCCGGCCAAGTCATCGGCACTGAGGGCGGCTCCGGAGAGTTCTTCGCCGCCGGTCACATCCATAAACAACTGGGACTTCTTGGCCTTGAGCGCCATAACTTTCTCTTCAATGGTGTCCTTGGCAACCAGCCGGTACACCATCACGCGTTTCTCCTGGCCAATGCGGTGCGTCCGGTCAACAGCTTGCGCCTCACTAGCAGGGTTCCACCACGGGTCCAGAATGAAGACGTAATCAGCCTCAGTCAGGTTGAGCCCAAATCCACCTGCCTTGAGGCTGATCAGGAACAGCGGAGCGTCACCCTCTTTGAATTCCTTGAGGACGCTAGCCCGGTTGCGAGTGCCACCGTCTAGATAGGCGTACTGAATACCTTGTTCGTCCAACCGCTCGCGGACCTTGCCCAAGAAACCGGTGAATTGGCTAAAGATCAGGGCCCGGTGGCCTTCGCTAATCACGTCCTCTAGCTGCTCAAAAAGCACATCGAGCTTGCTGGAGCGTACAGCACTCAGGGCAGGATCAACCAGAGTCACGTCTAGGCTCAATTGCCGCAGCAGCGTCAGGGACTGGAAGATGGTGAACCTGTTCTTGTTCATGTCCTGGAGCAGGCCCAGGATCTTTTGACGCTCCCGCTGGAGGTGCGTTTGGTACACCTTCTGATGCCGCGGATTCAGCGCGACTTCTAGGATCTGTTCCTGCTTGGGCGGCAATTCTTGAACAACTTGTTCCTTGGTGCGCCGCAGCATCAAAGGACGAATCCGGGACTTGAGCTTCTCCAACAACGCCGGGCTTCCACCGCGTTCAATGGGTTTTTGGTAGTACTCAGCGAATCGTTTGGGGCTCGAGAACAACCCCGGTGCCACGATCGAAGTCAGCGACCACAGCTCCATCAAGTTGTTCTCCAGCGGAGTACCGGAGATCGCCAACTTAAACGGTGCAGGAAGTTTCCGGGCGCACTGGTAAGCCTTGGATTGGTGATTTTTGACGAACTGCGCCTCGTCCAACACCAGTGCTGACCACTCGCCTGCCGCGTAGGAGTCGTAATCAATCCGGAAGAGTGCGTAGGAGGTGATGACTAGGTCCACGCCGTCAAACAGTTCGCGTGCGTTCTCTCCACTGCGGGCGAAGGTTTCGCTGACTGCCACTGTTTTTAGTCCGGGAGCAAAGCGGGTCGCTTCAGCTTCCCAGTTGCCCACCACGGACGTGGGTGCCACCACCAAAAATGGTGCTGACCGCTGCGCTGGGTTCAGGCCCACCGGGAGGTCTCTGCTGCCGGTGGTTCCGGCGTCGTTCTTTAGTTTTGAATCATTTTTTAGCGAGCACAGTAGGGCCAAAGTTTGAAGTGTCTTACCCAGGCCCATGTCATCGGCAAGGATTCCGCCGAGTTGGTGGTCGTAGAGGAAGCGCAACCAGTTGAAGCCCTCGAGCTGGTAGGGGCGCAGTGTAGCATTGAGGCCTTCGGGGGAGGGAAGGGGCTCTTGTGGGCCACCGCGCAGTAGGCCTGAAACGGCTGCGCGCCATTGGGCGGCTTGTTGATCGGCAATGCCCAGTCGCTCAAATTCTTCCCACAATCCGGCCTGGAAGCGGCTGATCTGCAACTTGTCCGGCCCAAGATCATGCAGGGCTCGTGCCTCATCGATGAGGTCTTTGAGCTGGTGCAGTTCGGGCAGGTCTAGCGAGAAGTGGGCACCGCTGGGCAACAACATTCGGGTGTGACCTGCGGCGAGGGCTGAGAACACTGCGGCGAAGGAGACCGATTCGCCTTCAAGAGTGATGATGATGCCTAGATCGAACCAGTCACCGTCCTGGGTGGGAAGTGTGCTGACCTTGACCACCGGGGCTTCTTCGGGCTCGCGATAGTCGGCAACCTCGCCAGCAACATCTACTTCTAGACCGTCCACCATTTTTAGTCCGGGCAGCACCCGCTCGGTGAATTCCATGGTGTCTAGGCCTTTGAGTGTGGCCGTGGGGGAAAGTCGAGGCTCACCCCAGACCCCGTTCGGTGTTTCCGCCAAGCCAGGAACCGTGTTCCAAAGGGGGCCCATCGAATCGAGGATGCGTTGCTCAGCGGATTCGTCACGGTAACCGGGGTCGGTGTCTTCGGCACGAAGCGGGAGAGAAACTTCTTTGGTACCGCTGGTGTAGTGCCATTCCCAGTGCAGATCTAGCCGGTGGTCTTTGCCGTAGTTGGCTAATAGGGAGAGCGTTGGTGCGCCGTAGCTGGGCAGTTCCACTGATTCATCGGCGGCCACAACTTTCGCGTTCTGCCGGAGACGTGGGTAGAACTGCGTCAGGAATCGGTTCTCGTCCGCCGCTGGCACGTGCACGGCACGTCCCGCAGTGGCGAAGGAAAGCAACTGGGCGGAGGTGCTCTCATCCAGCGGCACCAAGGTCAGTCCGACGTCGGCTGTTGAGTTTGAGGAGTCGGTGCCGGTTCCGCCGCGGATAAAAAGTCCGTGAGCGGGATTGCCGACGATACCTAAGGTGCTGGGATCAACTGCCCGGCCGCCCACTTCCACTGAAGGGACCACGTCCAGGCCGCCGGAATCTGAGCGGTGCAGTTCCAGCTCCACGGCGGCAGGGTCGCTAGCTACCCACACCGACTCACCTGAGGCACCACTGTGCATCAAAGTGATGCCGGATTGGTGGGCGCTGCGCAAAAGGCTAAAGAAGTTGCGGCCAGCGAAGCTGTTGATGTCCAGCCACTGTGCGGGTGCTTGGACTTGGCGCTGTTGGCCGGAGTGGGCGGCTAAAAATTCGATCAGCCATTCAAGTGGAGCTTCGTCATACTTGCGGCCAAAGTTCAAATAGTTGAGGTTGTTCCACGCGATGCCGGTGCGCAACCATTTGCCCTTGGCTCCTTTCACCACGGGGCGGGCACGCAGGATGGGGCCCTCTTGTGCTTGTGAGGCGGGGCGTGCTGCGCGGCGAGAACTCGCAGTGGAGCCGGAGCGTCCGGTGTAGCTGAAGACGGGTTCCGGATCGGCGAGTTCAAACATCAGCCCAAGAGGTGTGCCAAATTGTGGGGTAGGGGCCGCTCGTTGGGGGAGTAGCAGCGAAAGCGCTTCTTCCCAGCGTGAGTTGGCTTCCTGAGGAACGTTCTTTTGTCCCGACTCCCAATAGTTTTCTGTGGCAGATTCTTCAACTGCAGCAATGGCACCTAGTTCACGGCCTATAACGGGATTCTCCTCAGCGGCGTAAATTAACGCCGCGATGTGTTTGCAGTCTTGACGGACCGGGCAACTGCATATTCCAACACTGCAAGTCCAAGTGCCGTCGTCGAGCAGGATCAGTTTGGCCGTGGAACGGTAGGTGGAGTTTCCGTTGACTTTGCCGGTCAACAATCCGGTGTCCGGCTCAAAGTGCAGCTCAGAAACTCGGCCGTCCCGGGCATATTCAATACCGGCTTGGACGGACACGGGGCGGATCTTGGGCACATGCGTGAGTAGTTCGTGTTGAGAACTACTGGACAAACTCACTGTGCGTTCCTCCCACAGATTGACGCTAATCCTTTCAATCCTAGTAGCCTTGGCAATTTCAAGCACTGCCAGTGCCCTAGGTGACACTTCACCTAACATTCACCTGGGCATCACCGGGGGCATCCGGCATGTGGCACGGCCCGGGCGTAAGTTCGAGGTGTCCCTAGATTCAATTGTTTGAACCGCAGTGAGGATTTTCGATGACCAGCAATCAGCTCCCTGTAGTACTGACCGAGGCTAGCCTCGCGGCCGGCAACGACGAAGTTGTGGACGGAAACGTCACGGTTGTGAATGCCATGTACCAAGAATTTTTGGGCGAAGACGAGATCGCACAGAACGCTCTGCGCAGCTACTACGTTGACTTCTACCTCAGCCAGGCCCTCGGTGGCGGTTTCGCCCAGTACGTTTTCACCTCTGGCGACCGCGACGGGGTAGACGAATACGTGCGCGAAGGTCTGGAAGAGATGGGTGCGGCGAAGCACTTGGAGCTGTTCAACCGCAGTTCCGAAACCTTTGATGACCTCTCCGAAGAAGACGCAGAGGCATACCTTGACGGCGACGCTGAGGACGAAGATGGCGAGCCTAACGAGGCCGTCCAGAAGATGGAATCGCTCGACGACGAGTTTGAATCAACGCTCGAAGAAGAGGACATCATTGCCTTGAACGCCGCGTGGCTCAAGGGCCAGGAGGGCCTTGTGGTTCTTCCGGAAGCTGAGCTTGAGGCGCACATCGCTGAGCGCGTTTCCAAGGTTGCTGACATTGAGGATCGACGTGCGGAGGCCGCTGAGGAGGCGCTCGCCGATGCTCCGGACTTCGAGATCATCATCCGCGAACTCTGCGATGTTGCTGGCTACGAATTGATCAAGATTAACAGTGGCGACCCGAACTACGAGCACGACGGCGGTACGGTCCTCGCGTGGCACTTCACCACCGATCACGGCGACTTTGTGATGATCGAGGAAGAGGACGAAGCGTTTATGATCAACCCTGAAAATCAGGAGATCATCGCCGCGGTTGAGTTTGAAGAGGACGACGAAGACTATGACTTTGAGGACTTCGACGACGATTCCGCGGACTCCGCCGAGGCCCACGAGAGCGTCAAGGCGTAATCGCTGGCGCATTGGTCACCGGAGTTTGAGTGTGGGGCGCAGCGTGACACACGCTGCGCCCCTTGACTCTGCCGTTACGTCAACTGGAATGCTTGAAGCATGGCAGAGAACAACACCATGCAGGAGTGGTCAATCAAAGAGGTGGCTAAGGCCACTGGACTGACTAGCCGCACACTCCGGCATTACGAGCAGATCGGCTTGCTTCACCCCTCACGGGTGGCGAGCAGCGGGTATCGCTTCTATAGCGAAACCGAGCTCTCGCGGCTCTACAAAATTCTCTCCTTGCGCGCGCTTGAGCTACCGCTCGCGGCGATCCAGAAAACTCTCGACGACGACGAATCGCTCGCCGAGACGATTCAAGCGCACCTCACGCTCCTTGAAGAGCGCAGAGACCGGACCAATCAACAAATTGCCGTGGTAAGGCAGACACTTCACGCAGTCCAGGAAGGCCAAGAAATGAGCATCGAAGAGGTATTTGCCGGCTTTGATCAGAGCCAGTATGAAAGCGAAGTGCGCGAGCGTTGGGGCGACGCCGCTTGGGAGAACAGCGCTAAGCGCCGTAACGATATGACCGAGGAAGAGCGCAAGGCCGACGACGAACGCAGCTTGGACGTCAACGCTGCCCTCCGCAAAGCAGCAGAGTCAGGTGTGGACCCGGAGTCGGCAGAGTTTCAGGCAATTGTGGGAGAGCACCACAAGTGGGTGACCGACCACTGGAACGGCCGCACACCAGATAAGAACAGCTACACGGGGTTGTCGCAGCTCTACGTTTCGGACGCACGTTTCGCCGCCACGTACGGTGGCCAGGCCAACGCTGAGATCATTCGGAACGCGATCCAACTCTGGGCAGAGGCGAACCTCCGGTAGAGGCAGGCGGGCCCGGAGACCTAGTCTTCGGCGTTAGCCGATCGCCGGTAGGCGAGATCGAAGATCAGCCGGCCAGCCTCGTGAGCCTTGTTCTCAAAACTCGTGTGGATTCGGCCTTCGAAACGTGGAGCCCAGCCGCCCACTTCATCCACGCCTTCGTTGGGGCCGGTGTGTTCGGTACTTACGGGAGCGCGGCCTTCCTTCACCGGTGCGCCGCCCACCACCGTCTCCACACCTGACTGCCACACCTGCGTGAGGGGGCTGTCAGCGCCGGCGCGTTCGCCGTCGTGCATGTTCTCAAAGTCGGGGGCAGCGGACATCACTTCGCGCACGTGCACCGCGTAGTTGGACCAGTCGGTGGCGATCCGGAAAACGCCTCCGGGCGCCAGCGCCCGCGCCACCAGGGCCGCGAACTCGGGCTGAATCAGGCGGCGCTTGTGGTGACGGGATTTGTGCCAAGGATCCGGGAAAAACACCCACACTTCGCTGACCGAGCCTGCCGGAAGCATCGTAGACAACACCTCAGGCGCGTTGGCCTCCACCACCCGCACATTGGTCAAACCACGTGCGTTGATCTTGATGATGGTGTTCGCCAAGCCCGGCGTGTAGACCTCAATCGCCAGGAAGTCCTTGTCCGGGTTCTGCTCGGCGGCGTGACATACGGCATCGCCCAAACCGGAGCCAACTTCAACAATGAGGGGAGCAACCCGCCCAAACTCCGCCTCGGCGTCGAACACATAATCCGGGTGCACCGATGTAGAGGCAACGTGCCGCGGAACATCAACAGCCCAACGCTCAGCATGCTCTTCCCACGCGGTTTGGCGGCGACCCTGCAAACGCGTCCCGCGGCGCACAAAACTCACCGGCCGGCCACCATAAGTTCCAAAGGAGGCCTGCGTCCCGGGGGTGATGGGACGCGCGGTGGGCGCACTAGTTTCAGGGGCTTCTGGGGATTCACTCATCCCCTCCAGAATACCGGCCAGCGGGGGAGTGACACGGGTAGGCTGGAGGGATGCCGCTTGTGATCCCCGCCGAACCCTTTATTGGGCACCATGGCTGAGCAGCGGCCCAACACCACCAGCATTTTTCACCGCGACGTTGTACTGGTTTCCCTCGGCGCCTGCGCCCTCGTGTTTATCAACGCGTTCGAGTCCATGGCCGTCACCACCGTGATGCCCCTGGTCAGCCGCGAACTCGGTGGCGCCGCACTGTACGCGCTCGCCTTCGCCGGCCCCCTCGCCACCGGGGTGATCGGCATGGTGGCTGCCGGGAACTTCGCCGACCGCCGCGGCCCGGTGATTCCGCTCTACGCCTCGGTGGTCTGTTTTATTACCGGGCTGCTCATTGCCGGAACCGCCACATCCATGCCCATACTGCTGGCGGGCCGGCTTATCCAAGGCCTCGGCGGCGGCTCCCTCAGCGTCTCGCTCTACGTCATGGTCGCCCGGGTTTACCCGCCCACGCTGCATGCCAAAATGTTCGGCGCCTTCGCCGCGTGCTGGGTGATCCCGTCCATGGTGGGCCCATATATTGCCGGACTAGTAGCCCAAGCACTGAGCTGGCATTGGGTTTTCCTCGGCGTCATCCTGCTGGTGATTCCGGCCATGCTCATGGTGGTTCCGGCACTTCGTGGACAAACGGTCTCCCGGGCCAACGCTGCACCAGTTCCTTGGTCGGTTGCGAGGCTCTTATGGGCGGTGCTCGCCGCCATCGCAGTCCTTGCCCTGAACCTCTCGGTAGAGGCCCCCGCGTACACCGGGCTCATTGCCGCAGCGGCACTTGTGGCGGCCCTCATCGCGTTCCGGCCCCTGGTTCCGCGCGGCACACTCACCGCGGCGCGAGGCTTGCCGAGCGTTATTCTCACCAAAGGTTTTGTGGCAGCAGCGTTCTTCGGGGCTGAGGTGTATCTGCCTTACTTGCTGATCGAGCGGTACCACTTTCCGCCGTCGTTAGCTGGTTTGTCCCTCACCGGCGCCGCCGTTGCGTGGGCAAGCGCCTCCCAAATCCAGGGCCGTCTCGGTACCCGGTTGCCTAGCCCACTCGCGGTCCGTTGGGGGAGCGTGCTGCTAGTGGTGGCGCTGGCAATTGTTATTACGACGGCGGCACTGACCTTCCCGGCGCCCGTCGCCATCGGCGCGTGGATCCTGGCCGGGGCTGGCATGGGGCTGATGTATCCGCGAATGTCCGTGCTGACCTTGCAATACTCCACAGCCCAGACGCAGGGCTTTAACACTTCTGCCATGAACATTGCGGACTCGCTGGGTGGGGCGTTGTCCTTGGCATCCACAGGTTTGGTGTTCGCTGCGTTTGCCGCCGCGGGCGCCTCATTTGTGGCCGTGTTTGTACTGACCGGTGTGCTGGCTGCCGCCGCAGTGATGATGAGCCCGCGAGTTGCCGCCGCCGGACGGAATGTCACCCTCTAATGGACTATTCACCTCTGAATGACGGGGTGAATAGTCCATTAGACGGTGAAACGTGCCCGAATAGGGTTCAGGGCGCCCAGATGCTAAGCTGTATTTACTTGGTGTGCAAGACGGCATGCCCTGCGTCGATGAACGCGTTCTATTGGTCCCCACTGGTAATTCCAGAACCGGGTTGATCACACTGACTTTTCCTCGGCGAACCCTTGAGCCAACCGGCACGGGGGCCGAACACCCAACACTGTTGGAGCCCATTTTTCGGGCTCAACTCTGTCCCGGGTGATTGCCAGAAAGAACTCCCTTTCTAAATGACTACTTTTGCTGCCCTCGGCACGCCCAAAGCCATTGCTGACGCCCTCGCGGCGGACGGAATTGCTGAAGCTTTCCCCATTCAGGTCAAGACGCTTCCGGACACATTGGCTGGCCGCGACGTACTTGGCCGAGGCCGTACAGGCTCAGGTAAAACCATTGCGTTCGCCATTCCTTTGGTTGCACGTCTGGCCGAACGTGAAGCACCGTACTTCCGCAAGCCGGGCCGCCCCATGGGTTTGGTTTTGGCGCCGACTCGCGAGTTGGCTACCCAGATCAACAACACCATTGAACCGTTGGCGAAGGCCATGGGCCTGAATACCACGGTTATCTACGGTGGCGTTTCTCAGGCGCGTCAGGAAAAGGCGCTGCGCGCTGGTGTTGACATTGTTATTGCTTGCCCCGGCCGTCTTGAGGACTTGGCCAAGCAGCGCATCCTGACGCTTGAGGGCGTAGAAGTAACCGTTTTGGACGAAGCCGATCACATGGCTGACCTTGGCTTCCTCCCGGTAGTCAAGAAACTGATGGACATGACTCCGAGCCAGGGACAGCGGCTGCTGTTCTCGGCCACCTTGGATAACGGTGTTGACAAACTGGTCAACCGTTACCTTTCCAAGCCGGTGACCCACTCTGTGGATGACCCTCAGGCCGCCGTGACCACCATGGAGCACCACGTGCTGGTGGTCAACGATCAGACAGTCAAAAAGCAGGTCATCGTTGAGCTCGCTTCGGGCGCTGGCCGCCGTGTGCTGTTCATGCGCACCAAGCACCACGCCCGCAAGCTGGCCAAGACCCTGACGGACGCCGGCATTCCCGCCGTCGACCTTCACGGAAACCTTTCGCAGAATGCTCGCGACCGTAACCTGGCGGAATTCTCCTCCGGTGACGTTCGTGTACTTGTTGCCACGGACGTTGCTGCCCGTGGTGTCCACGTTGATGATGTTGAGCTAGTCATTCACGTTGACCCGCCCACAGAGCACAAGGCCTACCTGCACCGTTCCGGCCGTACGGCTCGCGCCGGTTCGGACGGAACAGTTGTCACGCTGACCCTCCCGGAGCAGCAGTCTGACGTCAAAAAGCTCATGAAAGCTGCTGGCGTTGATGTGAGTTTTGAGCGTGTCACTGCCAACTCGCCGCTGATTGCACAGCTGGTTGGTGAGGTTGCGGACAAGATTGATCCCCGCACCCGCGCAGCATTGCTCGCAGCTAAGGCCCCGGCGCAGGGTGGCGGAAGTTCCACTGGCGCTAACGCACAGCGCAAGCGCGCTCGCCGCTCCGTTCAGGGCGCACCCACTGCTGGCGGCCGTGGTGGCCGTAACGGTCGCGGCAAGGTTTCTGCAGAGAAGCCGCGCACGGACATTAACCGCAGCGAACGTCGTGCGGCAGCGAACGACGACGTCGCTCGCTCGCCGCGCACTCGCGGCGCCGCGGCTGGGGCTACTCACCGCAACGACGTTCCTTCTTCCGCTTCGCGCCCCGCGGCGCAGCGCGGATCCCGCCCGGCTACCGGACAGCGAGCAGCTGGTGCTGCTAGTGCCGGTTCCGCCTCAGGCAACCGCTCAGTGTGGTCCTCCGCAACCGGAGGCACATCGGGCGGTTCCTATGGTGCCGGGAAATCGGCTGCCGGCAACGGCGGCGGACGCTCCAGCGCAGGCCGCCCGGCCCGCGGTGGTTCGCGCCGTGCGTCGGCCCCGGCTTCTAACGAGCGCCGCGGCCGCTAAGGTCCACGAACCATAAAAGTGCCCCCGCTGAGCTTCTACGGAAGCTCAGCGGGGGCATTTGTTTAACGAGTGTTGAGGTTCTCTACCAGCCGCGTTCTTGCCACTCATCCAGGTGCGGGCGTTCGGCACCTAGAGTGGTGGACTTCCCATGGCCGGGATGGACCAGGGTGTCATCCGGGTAGGCGTCGAAGAGCCGCTCGCGCACGTCCTTCAAAAGCGAGGCGAAGCGCTCCGGGTCCTTGTCGGTATTTCCGACGCCGCCAGGGAACAGGGAGTCTCCCGAGAAAATGTGAGCCGGCCCGGCAGGATCCTGGTACACATAGGCGATCGAACCGGGTGTGTGTCCACGCAGGTGCACCGCGGTGAGCTCAAAGCCGTCGAACGTACCCACGTCCAGGTGTTCCAGGCGCACGTCCACGGCAGCGGGCAGCTCATCGGCGTCGTCAGCTCCAGCAGCTGTCTTAGCACCAGTGGCGGCCACCAAGCCCGCCAGCGCCCGCACGTGGTCCCAGTGCTGATGCGTGGTGGCGATCAGCGCCAGCTGGGCATCCGCGGCAGCATCAGACGCACCGTCGGTTAACAACTGCTGAATCGCTGGAAGGTCATCAGCGGCGTCAATCAGCACCTGGGCACCTGATTTCCGGGAGGTCAGCAGGTAAACGTTGTTGTCCATTTCGCCCACGGAAATGCTGCGGATAGTGACTTCGGGTAGCTCGTAGCGCAAGGAGTCCATAAGAGTCAGTCTAGGTTCTGGCTGCTGACGCCGGACCTAGCTACAGGCCCAGCGGCACGGTGTTGGAATATACGTGCTTGACCGGTGGTGCGGCGAGGATCTCACCCAAGGTGTTTTTACCCTCCGGGGTTTGCCGCCATGCTGCGTAGCTACCGTGATCTTCGGTAGTAGCCCACGTTTCAACCACCAAAATGTGGCACGGATCAGCGTCATCCACTAACGCCTCAATGCCCTGGTTTCCGGGCCAAGCACGGGTAGCGGCGAGAGTTTTGGCCAAGTACTCGGCTGCCTCATGACGGCGGGCGGGATCGATCTGAACTTCGAAGTGCACAATGGCAGACATAAGGCTCCTTGAGGTGTTCGGGGAACGGTCCGGCGACGCGTACCCACATGATGCAACGCGTCCACTACGCGCTTTCTTCCACCGGCTCAAAAGAGCATCAATTTCTCCAACCGGTACGCGTTGACTCTCCCGGCGTAGGTGAGCATCTGCAGGACCACCCGGAAGGTGTCATCCAGTGGGAGGCCAAGCAGCCCATGACACAGACCTCTACCCAGTGGTGGGAGGCCGGAATTTTCACCACCATGATGATCGGTGAGCGTTGCGCCGAGTTGGTCCGCGAAGCCCGCAAGGCTTAGCTTCCGCTGAGATTCCCCGTCTTTTGCTGAGCAGAGGGCAAGTACGACGGCGTGTCCCCGGGACACGCCGTCGTCTCGCTTTAAAGGTGGGGAGACTCAGCAGGCTACTTATGCTTTTTGGTGGGCAGTGCTTTGAGCCCGGCCGCACAGGCCACAATCCCGGCAATAAAAACAAGTTTGAGGACGCTGACCGATTCGGCGCCGGTAACCATTGCCCAGCCCACAGTCAGTGCTGCACCGATCCCCACCCACACCGCGTAGGCGGTTCCCAACGGAATCCGGCGCACGGCAAAACCGAGTCCCAACATGCTAGCCGTCGCCGCCACGGCAAACACCACAGTAGGAACCGGGTTGGTGAAACCATTCGAAGCGCCCAAGGCCGTGGCCCACACGGCTTCCAGCAGAGCGCTACCCAGCAGAATCAGCCACGGAAGCCCCAGCCCCGGTGAACTCTTAACCACTTAGGCCACCACCTTGAGCCCGGCCACGCACACAAGGATCCCGGCGAGCAGCGCCATGCGTGCCGCCGTCGCGCGTTCTACGCGGGTGACCATGGCGTAAGCGCTGGTCAGCACCACACCAACCCCCACCCACACCGCGTATGCGGTGCCAGTGGGGATGCTCTGCATCGCGATCGCCAGACCTGCCATGCTCGCACTCACGGCGGCGAGGAACACCACACCGGGCAGAATCCGGGCGCGGCCCTTAGCGGAGAAGGCCCGGTGCAAGGCGGCTGCCCACACTGCCTCAAGCGCGCCGGCCGCAATCAAAATAATCCACGGCATAAGGACTTTCACAGCCCCTAATCGAGAGGGTCGATGCTCACTACTGCCAAGAAACCCCGTCCCAAGATTTCCGGCGGGTTTTCGTCAGCGCCGACGACGGCGTCGTACCGTTCCAGTTTTTCGGTCTCCTCCGCAGCGGAGACGTCAGCCTGGCCGTGCAGCAGAATGGCGTGCTGACCGGCGAAAACGGGGTGAGCGCGCTTTTTCGACAGTTCAATAATGGACGTAAAACCCTTAAAAGCACCGCGCCGGGTTATCACGTTCAGATCGCGGACTTCGCCGGTGGGTAGGCTCGCGGCCGCTGGAACGTCACCAGCAAAACGGAAGGCCCGGTACTTCTCCAGCGGGTGACTTTCACCATCGACCTCTAGGAGAAGAAGCTCGCCGTCAGTGACGGTTAGCACCCTGTCCATCCCCGGGAATTCTGAAAACGGGCCAGCCTTGGAAACCTCGGCCAAGCTAATCCGCCAGTCGATACCTTCACCGCTTTGCGCCTGCTGTGAAGCGACTTCTCGGGTGATGCCGCCACCATTCTTCCAAGGCGTAGCTTTCAGTGCGGCAAAACGAATGATCTCCATGCAGCCAGCGTATCGCCCCGGCATGACACGTAGCGCCCTTCGCTAGGGCAGGCGCTCAGTGGCGCTTAGTTTTTGCGCAAATCTTCGGCGAGCATCACAATGATTCCGCTGGGGCCGCGCAGATAGCTGAGTTTGTACACGTCCTGGTAGTTAGCAATTCCGCGTAGTGGGTAACTGCCATGCTTGGCAGCGATGGCCACGGCATCCTCAATGTTGTCAACGGAGAAGGCCACACGGTGCATACCAATCTCGTTCGGCAAGGTGGGCTCAGTTTCGATCGCTTGAGGATGGATGTATTCAAAGAGCTCTATGCGCCCGTTGCCATCGGGGGTCTCCAGTAAGGCAATTTTTGCGTGGTTTCCGTCCAACCCCACAGCCGTCTCTGCCCATGCGCCGCTCACGGTGTCGCGGCCAAGTATGCTCAGGCCAAGGTCAGTGAAAAAAGCGATTGCTTCTTCTAGATCTCGAACTGCAATGCCGACATTTTCTCGTTTGATGACCATGCCCTTCACGCTAGCCCTCCCCAGAGATCACCACCAGAGCAGCGTGGGGCCGGAACTTTGCTACGGTCAGGAGAGTAATCACGTCGAAAGGGGCGTTATGTTCGTCAAAGTATGTGGCCTGAGCACAGCCGAGGACGTGACAACGGCGCTCGACGCCGGTGCCGACGCCGTGGGATTTGTTCTCACTCCGAGCCCGCGTCAGGTGGACCCGGACGCGGCCCGCTTGTTGGCGGCCCTAGTGCCCCAGTCCGTTCCCGCCGTCGGGGTCTTCCGTCACGAGGACATCGCTGACGCTGCAGCAGCCGCTTACGCTGCCGGGCTGCGCTGGATCCAATTGCACGGCGAACGCACCCGGGACGAGGTTGAGGGCCTGCAACGGCGCGGGTTCAAAGTCATCCGTGCTGTCACCATGGCGGACTCTTCTGAGTCTTTTGAAGACCGTGGTGAAGACTTATTGCTCGTGGATGCCGCGGTCCCCGGGTCCGGGGAAGCCTGGGACTACGCCTCCGTCAAGGACAAAAGCGTTGCCGGGCGCCAGTGGCTTTTGGCGGGCGGGTTGGATGATTCCAACGTTGCTTTGGCTGCCTCGACGGCCGGTGCGTGGGGTGTTGATGTGTCCTCCGGAGTTGAGAGCTCCCGCGGGGTCAAAGATCCGGAAAAAATCACCGCATTTGTGACCGCCGCCAAAGCCTAAGCGCCGGTTCCGGGAGTAGCGTTGAAGGGTCCGCCCGGTCAGCCGTTGAAAGGACCTTCCCGTGTCAGCTGTTCGCCCCACTATTGCTCAAAACATTGTTGCCAGCCTCAAAGCCAACAACATCAAACGCGTCTACGGGCTCCCCGGTGACTCCCTCAACGGGTTCACCGATGCCCTCCGCGAAGACGGCACCATCGATTGGGTCCACGTCCGCCACGAGGAAGCAGCAGCGCTCGCCGCATCGGCCGACGCCGCCCTTACGGGCGAACTTGCCGTGGTTGCTGCCTCTTGCGGCCCGGGCAACCTGCACCTAATCAACGGGCTCTTTGACGCTAACCGTTCTCGTGTGCCAGTTTTGGCCATCGCAGCGCACATTCCCAGCGAAGAAATAGGCAGCAACTACTTCCAAGAAACCCACCCGCAAGAGCTGTTCCGCGAGTGCAGTGTGTACGTGGAATACGCTGCAACCCCGGCCCAAATGCCCCGCATTCTGGAGATTGCCATGCGCACAGCTATTGAGAAGCGCGGCGTGGCAGTGGTGGTAATTCCGGGGGATGTTGCCTTGGCCGAAGCCCAGAGCAACCGTACCCCGGTTATCTCGGCAACTCACCCGATCATTCGCCCTAACGACGCCGAATTAGCCCGCGCTGCCGAGCTTCTGAACGGTGCCAAAAACGTCACGATTCTGGCCGGTGCCGGGACCGAGGGCGCCCACTCTGAGGTGATGGCGTTGGCCGAGGCTTTGGGTGCGCCGATTGTGCACGCTATGCGTGGCAAGGAATTCATCGAATACAACAACCCGTACGACGTTGGTATGACGGGTCTGCTCGGATTCAGCTCCGGGTACAAGGCCATGGAGGGTTGCGATGCGCTCCTGATGCTCGGCACAGACTTCCCGTACCAACAGTTTTACCCGGAGAAGGCCACCATCATCCAAGTGGACATTCGGGGAGAGCAACTGGGCCGCCGTACGCCCCTGGATCTAGGACTGGTTGGCACTGTCAAGGACACGGCCACGGCCTTGCTGCCGCTCTTGGAGCATAAAAAACGGCGCACCCACTTGGAAGCGTCTCTCAAGCACTATGCCAAGGCACGCGCCAAGCTGGATGAGCTCGCAACCCCGGCCAAGGACGGGCAGCCCATCCACCCGCAATACTTGGCCAAAGTGATTGATTCCTTCGCCGCCGAGGACACTGTATTCACAGCCGACGTCGGCTCACCCACAGTGTGGGCCGCCCGGTATCTCACCATGAACGGCAAGCGCCGTCTGCTGGGTTCCTTCAATCACGGCACCATGGCCAACGCACTCTCCCACGGGATTGGGGCCGCTGCGGCATACCCCGGCCGTCAAGTGGTGGCCCTCGCTGGCGACGGTGGTCTAGCCATGCTGCTGGGCGAACTGCTCACGCTCACGCAGAACAAGTTGCCGGTCAAAACGGTGGTATTCAACAACTCCTCGCTGAACTTTGTAGAGCTGGAAATGAAGGCCGCCGGGTTCGTGAACTACGGCACCGACCTCGAGAACCCCAACTTCGCTGCCCTAGCCGAAGCCGTGGGCATCAAGGGTATTCGGGTGGAGAAATCCTCCGAGCTCGAAGCCGCCATGGCTGTGGCGATGGCCCATAACGGCCCCGTCCTACTAGACGTGGTCACGGCCCGCCAAGAGCTCTCCATCCCGCCGGCCATCTCCGCCGCTCAGATGAAGGGCTTTACGCTCTACGCACTCCGGACAGTGATGTCCGGCCGTGGGGATGAGCTTTTGGATCTGGCGAAAACTAACCTGCGGCAGCTTTTCTAAACCACAACAAAACTGGACTACAACAAAATAGTGCCCGACGGCGGAACCTAACTTCCGCCGTCGGGCACTATTTTTTTATGAGGTACTGCATTTTTGCTTAGCTTCTGGCGTCCTTCAGGCGTGGGCTGGCCGGGTTCATGAGTGAGTGGTGGCGGCCGTAGAAGAAGTACACGGCGAGGCCGATGATGAGCCACACTAGGAACCGCAACCAGGTTTCCCAGTGCAATTGTGAGATCAGGAATGCGGAGGCGATCACACCGAAGGCAGGGACCACGGGCATCCATGGGAGGCGGAATTCGCGCGGCTCATTGGGCTTGGTGTAGCGGAACACGATCACTGAAATGCAGACCACCACAAAGGCGGCAAGGATGCCGATGTTGGTCAGGTCGGCCACTTGCCGGATGGGTAAAACACCGGCCAGCAGGGCTGAACCGCCGCCGGCAATCCACGTCACGCGCTGCGGGGTACCGCCCTTGTCAACTTTGGAGAACCACTGGGGGAGCAGTCCGTCGCGGCTCATCGAGAACCACACGCGGGTCACGCCGAGGAGGAAGGTCAGCATCACGGTCAGGATGGACAGGACAGCGAATGCGGAAATAATCGTTGCGATCACGGGCATACCTACCGAGGTGAACGCCGAACCGAAGCCCGCCTTGGGGTCAATGTCCTTGTAGTTCTGCATACCGGTCAGGACCAGAGTTGCAGCAATGTAAAGGATCATGGCGATCACCAGCGAGTAGATGATGGCCTTGGGCATGTGCTTTTTGCCGTCCGTGGCTTCTTCTGCGGCAGTGCTCATAGCGTCATAACCGAACACGGCGAAGAACACGGTTGCGGCTCCAGTGAATACCGGACCGAAGCCGTTGGGGATAAAGGGGTTGTAGTTGTTGGTGTTCACAAAAAAGACGCCTAGGCCGATGATAAACAGAATCAGCACCACCTTGATGCCTACCGCAATCAGTTCAAAACGGCCAAAGGTTTTGGTGCCGCGGCTCAGGATCCAGGTGACTAGGAGGCACACCAAAATGGCTGGGAGATTAATCCAGCCACCTGTTCCTTCGTCAAAAGTAGACGTGAGCTGGTGGGGGATTTCTAGGCCAATGCCGGCGAGGAAGAAGTTCAAATAACCGGAGATGCCGATCGCCACCACTGCCACAATCGCAATGTATTCCAGGAGCAAGTCCCAGCCGATGAACCAGCCAATGAGTTCGCCGAGTGCCACATAACCGTAGGTGTACGCGGAGCCAGCGCGGGGGATCATGCCTGCGAATTCGGCGTAGCTCAGGGCAGCGGCGGCTGAAGCAAGGCCAGCAACCAAGAAAGAGATGAGAACGGCGGGGCCCACTCCGGGGCTGGATTCGTCACCGTGAGCCACTAGGCCTGCTAGGGAGAAGATGCCGACGCCAATGATCCCGCCAATGCCGATGGCTGTGAGTTGCCACAGTCCAAGACTTCGGAACAATCCGCTGTCATTTTTCTCATCATCGATTTGTTCGATCGGTTTGCGCCGAAAAACTGAGTTGACGTTCTGTGCCACGGTTCCTCCAGATGGTGCGTCCGGTTCTCACGGGTACCCCTGACTATTCACCCGTTAGCGGACTGGGGCAAGAGTTTTTGCGTTCAAAAGGCACAATGAAGCTATGAAGACTCTGCTCAATATCATTTGGCTGTTGTTCGGTGGCCTGTGGCTGGCGATCGGTTACTTCGCAGCTGGCATCATTTGCTGCATCCTTATTGTCACCATTCCGTGGGGCCTCGCGTCCTTCCGAATTGGGGCCTACGCGCTGTGGCCGTTTGGTCGGACAGTGGTGGAACGTCCCGGTGGAAATGGCTTCTTCTCGTTGCTGGGCAATGTGGTCTGGTTGCTTGTGGCGGGGATCTGGTTGGCTGTGGGTCACGTGGTTACGTCCATTCCGATGTTCGTTTCCATCGTGGGAATCCCGCTGGGTATTGCGAACCTCAAGCTCATCCCAGTCTCCTTGATGCCACTGGGTAAGCAGATCATCAGCACCGGTCAAGCCCTCCCCGGGTACCGGCACTAATTCACCCTTTCTCTTCGCCGAGGTCGGTGCATCGCGCCGTTCGCCTAGGGAATTTCCGGGGGATTCGGAGCTATGCACCGACCTCGGCGGCAGGGTGATGGTGGACCAACTCGCCGTTGCTGACTTATTCGCCGGCGCGCAGGGCTCGCAGGACGCAGAACTCATTCCCGTCCGGGTCCTCGAGTACCACCCACGTGACGTCCGGGCCTTGGCCAACATCTATGCGGCGTGCCCCGAGAGCCTCGAGCCGGGCGACCTCGGCATCCCTGTCATCCGGGCGAAGATCCAGGTGAAGTCGGTTCTTGACCGACTTCGACTCCGGAACCCGCAAAAATGTCAGGCCGGGGCCGGTGGGGCTCGTCGTTGGGCTGTCCTGTGCGGGCGCAGAGTCTCTGGCTGGCTCGAGGCAAATTTCGTCGTCGTCCTGGTAGGTGCGTGCATAGCCCAAAGCCGCTTCCCAAAAGTCGGCTGCGAGGCTCGGGTTGGTTGAATCGATGGCTACTGAATCAAATCGAAGTGTCATAACCGCCATTATTCTCCGCCGAGGTCGGTGCATAGCGCCGTGGGCCTAGGAAATTTCCGGGGATTTCGGAGCTATACACCGACCTCGGCGGCAGGAGGGGAGGGGTCAGGCGAGCGTGGCGAGTTCGTTGCTCAGGTTTCTGCGAGCGTCGTCGAGCCACAATTCGCGTGCGCGTTGCGTGTGAAACAACGGTTCCAACGCCAACAATTGACGTACGACGGCGGCCCGCCCCTTTGCGAAATCAGCGTCGCTAACATGGGGGTACTCGTGCCGGACGGCCGTGGCGTATCTTTCGTACGCGGCGGGGTGCCGCGCGAGCACCGCGAGGTCGGCATCGCAAAGGAGCTGCCCGGCAGCGTCGCTCGACTCCGGGTGGTGGTTGGCGGTGAGGCGAACCAGCCGTGCCACCTCCGCAACGTCGTGGGGTGTCACAACCTCAACCAGCGCGCTCAGCCGGTCCTCGGCCAGTGCGGCGGAGTCCTCTTCATCCTGCCCCGCGACCCCGTTGTACACGGCATCGTGGAACCATGCGGCGAGTGCAACCGTGCGGGGTGCAGGCTCGGGAGTGCAGAGCAGATCGAGGCCCTCGAGAACTGCGAGAAGGTGGGCCCGATTGTGATATCTGCGGTGCTCTTCGCCCCATCGCTCCAGCAGCTCCTGCCGCAGTTCGGTGCACTCCGGCAGTAGGGCATCCCAACGGTGCGTGAGGGCCAAAACTACTGCCTTGTTCCGCTCGCGGGCGGGGATTCTCAACCCGCTGGCCACGAGTCTGCGCACGAGTGTGCGGCCGTCAACGGGCAGGGCACCGGCGGCAATAAGATCCTGGTAGCGACTCAACGGGACGTCGTAGTGATCGCCGTCGAAGGCTCGCTCTGGGATTCCTGCCGCAGCCGCGAAAGCGTGTAATTCGGCTAAAGATGCGTCTGAGACAAGGTGGGAAAACACGGTTCCATGGGCAGGCCAGAGTGGCGGATCGATCAGCAGAGCCATGCTGGGAGTCTACGCCTGAGGAGGGTGACCAGAACTCGAGAAAATAGGGCCCTGAACCCTGTGGATAACTTGTTTTTCAAAGTTGAGCGGACTACACTCAACTTTAGTGCGTTGACGTATATAAGCAACGCGCGGTTGTATGTAATTAGCTTCAGCACCAACCGGTTCTCGTGGCAGGGAAGCTGCCGCGACCGGTCTTGGAGTTCTCTTGAAGGAGTACGCTTTGGACACCAAATTCACCACCAAGAGCCAGGAGGCTCTGTCCTCCGCGGCCATGAACGCCTCCACGGCCGGTAACCCCCAGGTGGAACCCGCCCACCTGCTCAAAGCCCTGATGGATCAGCGCGAAGGCGTGGCTGTTTCACTCCTGAAAGCCGCCGGCGCAGATCCGGACTCCGTGAGCGTTCATGCCAGTACCGCCATCAAAGCCTTGCCTTCAAGTTCCGGCAGTTCGGTGGCTCAGGCGCAGCTGTCACGCCCTGCACTGCAGGTGATCCAGGCTGCTCAAGCCGAGGCTGAGAAGCTCGGCGACTCCTACGTCTCCACCGAACACCTGCTGCTGGGTCTCGCCTCGGGCAATGGTGGGGTGTCAAAACTACTGCGCGACGCCGGTGCCTCCCATGAGGCGTTGGTCGCCGCACTGCCGGGTGTCCGTGGGGACCGCAAGGTGAATTCACCAGACCCGGAAAACACGTTCCAAGCGCTCGAGAAATTCGGTACTGACCTGACTGCCGTGGCGCGCTCGGGCAAGTTGGACCCAGTGATTGGCCGTGATGCTGAGATTCGCCGCGTGATTCAGGTGCTGAGCCGTCGAACCAAAAACAACCCCGTCATCATCGGTGAGCCGGGCGTTGGTAAGACGGCCGTCGTCGAAGGTTTGGCTCAACGGATTGTGGCAGGCGACGTACCGGAGAGCCTTCGCGGCAAAACCCTGATTGCCCTTGACCTCGCCTCCATGGTGGCCGGTGCTAAGTACCGTGGCGAATTCGAAGAGCGGCTCAAGGCTGTTCTCGAGGAAATCAAGAACTCCAACGGCCAGATTGTCACGTTTATTGATGAGATCCACACCGTGGTGGGTGCCGGTTCAAGTGGTGATTCGTCGATGGATGCTGGCAACATGCTTAAGCCGATGCTGGCTCGTGGCGAGCTGCGTCTGATCGGTGCAACCACACTGGACGAGTACCGCGAAAACATCGAAAAGGACCCGGCCTTGGAGCGTCGTTTCCAGCAGGTGTTTGTGGGCGAACCGAGCGTGGATGACACCATCGGTATCCTCCGTGGCCTGAAGGAACGCTATGAAGCTCACCACAAGGTGGCCATCGCTGACTCGGCACTCGTTGCCGCAGCAACCCTGTCCAACCGGTACATTTCCGGCCGCCAGTTGCCGGATAAGGCTATTGACCTCGTTGATGAAGCTGCGTCTCGTCTGCGGATGGAGATCGACTCCGCGCCGGAAGAGATCGACCAGCTGCGCCGTGTTGTGGACCGCCTCACTATGGAGGAATTGGCCCTGAGCGGTGAAACCGATGCGGCGTCGGTGGAGCGTCTGGCTGCTTTGCGTGCGGACATGGCGGACCGGAAGGAAGAACTCGCCGGCCTCAACTCGCGTTGGGAAGCTGAAAAGGCTGGCCTGAACCGGGTCGGTGACCTCAAAGCAAAGTTGGACGAGTTGCGTTCCACGGCGGACAAGGCTCAGCGTGAAGGTGATCTGGAGACAGCTTCGCGTGTGTTGTACGGCGAAATCCCGGCACTTGAACGGGAGCTCACTGCAGCTGCGGAGGCTGAGGCTGCCAACACGGACAAGGGCTCCCAAATGGTGGCGGAAGAAGTCACCGCGGATGACATCGCCGAGGTGATTTCTGCGTGGACGGGCATCCCGGCCGGGCGCATGTTGCAGGGCGAGAGTCAGAAGCTCCTTGAAATGGAGCACGTTTTGGGTGAGCGGCTCATTGGTCAGTCCAAGGCGGTTGCTGCCGTCTCGGATGCTGTGCGTCGTGCTCGTGCAGGTATTTCCGATCCCAACCGGCCTACGGGTTCCTTCCTGTTTTTGGGCCCCACCGGTGTTGGTAAAACCGAACTCGCCAAAGCGCTTGCTGACTTCTTGTTCGACGACGAACGCGCCATGGTGCGCATCGACATGTCTGAATACTCGGAGAAGCACGCTGTTTCCCGCTTGGTAGGTGCCCCTCCCGGATATGTCGGTTACGAGGAGGGTGGCCAGCTGACGGAGGCCGTCCGCCGTCGTCCTTATTCAGTAGTTCTGTTGGACGAGGTGGAAAAGGCGCACCCGGAAGTTTTTGACATCCTGCTTCAAGTGCTCGACGACGGCCGCCTCACCGACGGTCAGGGCCGCACCGTTGATTTCCGCAACGTGATCCTGGTGCTGACGTCCAACCTGGGTAGCCAGTTCTTGGTGGATCAGACTCTGGACCCAGCAACCAAGCGCAACGCGGTGATGAGCGTAGTCAACGGTTCATTCAAACCGGAGTTCCTGAACCGCTTGGATGAAGTCATCATGTTTGACCCGCTCAGCGTTGAATAGCTCGCCACAATTGTGGAGTTGCAGGTCAGCGAACTGGGCAAGCGGCTGCAGGATCGTCGCTTGGTGCTGGATGTCACCGACGGTGCCCGCGCATGGTTGGCCATGACTGGTTACGACCCGGCTTATGGTGCGCGACCGTTGCGTCGTTTGGTGCAGAAGGAGATTGGCGACAGGCTTGCGAAGGCCATTCTGTCCGGTGAAATCCTCGACGGCGATACCGTCCTGGTGGACACTGCCGCCGACGTTGATGAACTCAGCATTGCCGGTTTGGAAGCGTTCGCCAATGGCGCTTCGGCGACTGAACCGCCGTCGGGCAGTGGCTTGGTGGTGCGCCGCAAATAGCGGAATACAACGGCAGCTAGCAGCCGCTAGCTGCCGTTGTATTCCGCGTCCGTAATATGTTCGCCCCACGCGGGCGCCCGGGGCGGATCAGGCTTCGGGGATGACCATCGAGAAACGGTCCTCGCGGATCACGTCCGGGTCTGGGCCGTTCCGAACGCCAGTGTCTAGGGCATCAATCGCGGTGAGGTCTTCGGCGTCGAGCTCAAAGCCGAACACGTCGAAGTTTTGCGCAATGCGTGCCGGGTTGGTTGATTTCGGAATGGCGGAGCGGCCCTCTTGAAGGTGCCAGCGGAGCATTACTTGCGCGGCAGACTTGCCGTGCTTATCCGCGATGCTGGCAAGGGTTGGATCCTCCATCACATTGCGTCGTTCCTCTCCCCAGCCGGGGTAGAACGTGATGCCACCAATCGGCGACCACGCTTGCGTCAAGATGCCGTGCCGCGCATTGGCCGCTTGGACTTCCGCTTGGCTGAAGTACGGGTGGAGCTCGATCTGGTTGACGGCTGGGACCACGTCAGTTGCTTCCAGTAGTTTCTCCAGGTGGTGCGGCATAAAGTTACTCACCCCAATGGCACGTACTCGCCCGTCTGCTAGCAAGGTTTCCAACGCCTTGTAGGCGGCGATGACCTGACCGAAGCGGTCCGGAGCGGGTTGGTGCAGGATGAACAGGTCTAGATAGTCCACGCCCAATTTGCCGGTCGCCTTCTCCCACGCGTGCAGCGTCTGGTCGTAGCCGTAGTCGCTGACCCAGACTTTTGTCTCGATGAAAACTTCCTGGCGCGGCAGGCCTGAGGCGCGAATACCTTCGCCCACCTCGCGTTCGTTTCCGTACGCGGCGGCGGTGTCAATGTGCCGGTAACCGGCAGACAATGCGGACTGGACTGCCGCCGTCGTCTCTTCCGGTGGGCTTTGGAACACGCCGAGTCCGAGAGCGGGCATCGTGATTCCGTTGTTAAGCGTGATGTTCATGATCTTCCTATCGTGGTACTGATGGGGGTACTGGTTTAGTGAGCGGAGGCGGGCTCAGCGGAAGTGCGGACAGGAACTGTCCGACGCGAGGCAAGGTCCGCGGGCAGGATCAGGAGCGCAGCTACGAGCAACGCCAAAAGTAAGAGGACACTGCCGGCGCTAAGCGCGGCGCTGACTTGGGCTGAGAGTTGCGCGGCGGCGGTCCCGCTGGACGGGACTGCTGCCGCAGCTGCAACGCCGATACCCAGCCCCAAACACGTCCCCACCTGATGGAAGGTGTTGACCAAACCTGAGGCGGCTCCGGCGTCGGACGCTGGCGCACCAACAATTCCAAAGGAGGTCAGCGGCGCGAAGGCGAGCCCTTGGCCTGCACCGATGAGCAGCATGGGGGCGGCAACGTCCGTGAGGTAGTCGCTGCCCACCCCGGCGCGGCTGAGCCAAAACATCCCGGCCAGGGTCATCAGAATCCCGAGGACCAGTGGCATCGAGGCTGGCATCCGCCGCACCAGCGGTGCAGCGCCCATGGCCACCACAAAGTTCACTGCGGTCATCGGCAAGAAGCCGAGTCCAGCCTCAAGAGGGTCAAACCCGAGGACTTCCTGCATCAATTGGGTGGTGAAATAGAAGAACCCGATCATCGCTCCCAAGTACAGGAATCGCGCCACATAGGCTCCGGTCCGGCGCCGGCTGGCGAACAGGCGCAGCGGCATGATCGGCTGCGCGGCTTGGCGTTCGATCAGCACGAATATCACTAAGAGTACGACGCCGGTACTCGCCGCAGCGATGGTCAGCGGTGAGTTCCAGCTTTGATCAGCGGAGTTGATGATCCCGAACACTAGGGTGCCAACACCCAGCGTGGCGGTGAGCGCACCGAAAACGTCGAACCGGCCGCGGCTTCGGCCCGTTTCCGGGAGGAATCGTGGTGCGAGGATGATCATTGCCGCGCCGATGGGAACGTTGACGAAGAACCCGGCCCGCCACGAAATCCAGTGAGCCAGCGCCCCACCAATCACCAGTCCCAAGCTTGCGCCAATTCCCGCCGTCGCGCCGTACAGGGTGACGGCGCGGGTGCGTTCGCGGCCTTCGGGGAAACTCGCGGTCAGTAGCGAAAGTGACGCCGGCGCGACGATCGCCGCACCGATACCTTGCAATGCACGCCCGGAAATTGCCCACCAACCAGCCGGAGCCAGTCCGATCAACAGAGACGCAACCGAGAACACCACCAGCCCAAAGACGAAGACGCGGCGGCGGCCCAGCAAGTCGCCGGCCCGGGCGCCCAGAAGGAGCAATCCGCCAAACACGAGGGTGTAGGCGTCCTGAACCCAGGACAGCTCGGAGGTGCTCAGATGTAGCTCTGATTGCAGGCTGGGCAGGGCGGTGAAGAGCACCGAATTGTCCAAGAGGATCATAAAGTAGCTCGCCAAAATGATGGTGAGGATCGCGGCAGGGTGCGCTGCTTTGTGGTGCATGGTGGGGGATGTCATGTCTTCAATGCAACAGTGCTTTGAACACGCGCGGGAGTTCCTGTTGTTCCGGGTAATGGCAGTACCTCCCACGCTTCCCGGTACCCGCGTAGCGTTGACTCTATGACACACAGCGAAGACGTGAGGAAGTTCCTCTCTTCCCGCAGGGCGCGGATCACACCGGAGCAGGCTGGGCTGCCGGTATACGGTGGCAACCGGCGCGTGACAGGTTTGCGTCGTGAAGAGGTGGCGATGCTCGCCGGTGTGAGTGTTGACTACTACATTCGACTCGAGCGCGGAAACCTTTCGGGCGCTTCGGACAGCGTGATTGAGTCCCTCGCCAGGGCGTTACAGCTCGACGACGCCGAGACAGCTCACCTTTTTGACCTCGCTCGTGCGGCAAGCGTTTCGCCGCGTGCTCGCCGGAAGGGCAGCCCTCGGACCGTGCGGCCCAGTGTGCAGCGCGTGATCGACTCGATCACCAGCGCGCCAGCGTGGGTCAGGAATGATCGCGGTGATGTTCTGGCTTCGAATGAGTTGGGCCGTGCGCTGTATCTGGACATGATGAACGATCCGGTCAGCCCGCCCAACAGTGCCAGGTTCACGTTTTTAAACCCCAAGGCGCGCGAGTTTTTTGTGGATTGGGAACGCAGCGCTGACGACATCGTTGCTGTGCTTCGCTCCGCAGCCGGGAAGAACCCGTATGACAAGGACCTCACCGACCTGATCGGTGAGCTCTCAACCCGGAGCGAAGAGTTCTTGGCACGCTGGGCCCGGCACGATGTGAAGTATCACCGCACGGGACACAAACGGCTTCATCACCCTGTGGTGGGGGAACTGGATCTGAGCTTTGAGGCACTCGAGCTTGCGGCGGACCCCGGGCTTCGGATCAACGTCTACACCGCCGATCCGGGGTCACCCTCTGAAGACGGCTTGAAGATGTTGGCTACGTGGCTTGCTACTTTGCAAGCAGACTTGAGGTGAGTGCGTTGCCAGTGTCCACACTCGCGAAGCAGTCAACCCGACGGTCGCCCTTACTCCAACTGCCTTCGCTGGGGTAAACGTTGTTTTGTTTGAGTGTGAAGTTGTTGGCTTCCGAATTCATGTTGACGCCGCCGCATAGTTCCCGGCCCTTGGAACGAAGTTCTGTGGTGCCGGGGTATTCGGCCTTGTCCTCGTAGAAAAACACACCCACGAGTTGGGCCGAGTGTGGCGTTTTGCAATCTACAACTGTTGTCTCGCTGGCCTGCGGATCGTAGTCCTTGAAGCACTGGCCTAGCGTCAGATCCAGTGGGCTAACCGTTTGTGCGCTCGCGGTGGTGGTAGGGCTTGGAGTGCCCGACGGCGAGGGGCTGCTTGCGTCCGAAGACAGCGGTGCGTTGGTGTTTGGCTCAGTGTTGCCGCCACCGGATGTCAGCGCGGCGATTCCCCAAATCACTAAGGCGACGACGATGAGAGCTGCGAGGATGAGTGCGCCAAGAAGGTAAAGACGTTTGCGCGGGTTGGTGCTTGAGTTGTTCGGAGGCGTGTTGGGTGAGCCATTGGTTGGGTTGTTGGGTAGCTGCGGGGCGCCCGGCCCCTCTTGGTCCGCGATGAGGTATGGCGGGTGTGTTGGCAGCGGCGGGTATTTTGGCTGCAATCCCGGGGTGGATGCCGCCGGATCGGGCTCTTTGGAAGGTTCTTCCGGACGATTCCAATCTTGCATTGCCGAGTTCCCCTTTGGTCGGGCAGTTGAGTTCGCACGGAAGTTTTAGCCGAAGTTCAAGCGGGTGCGAACAGGCCTTAAAAGTGACTCTACCCAAGTTTTTATATACAGGGCAGGCAATTGTTGGGCGCTTGGCGTCCACAGAGTGGGCAGTGGGTCCTGTCGAAGCCACGAATGCCGCTTAAAGCATGTAATCTATAGGTACGACAAATTGACCAAATTTTCCGGGGCCTCGTCATAGCCATGGCGACCACCTCCGGTCCAAGTACAAAAGGGGGTCACGCCATGGGGCGCGGCCGTCAAAAGGCAAAAGCTACCAAGCAGGCTCGGGACATTAAGTACTATTCCCCGAACACTGACTATTCGGCACTTCAGCGAGAGCTGACTGGGCCATCCAGTCGTGCGACGAGCCGCTTCGCGGATGATCCGCTGGAGCCGGACTACTCGGCCTACGAGGATAAGTACGCGCAAGATGACGATGATGACGAGGTTGATACCCGTCGCATCGGCTAGCAGGGCCGGTTCGCGCAAGCGAGTTGAAGTCCGGTAATGTCACCAAGTTTTTCCACCCTCCGAGAGTTCAGAGCAATCTGACTCCCGGAGGGTTTTGTTTTTCCCAACGCTCTTACCCAACGCTCTTACCCAACGCGGGGTCACTTACGGCCCATGTTTACCCGAAACATGGGCCGTAAGTGACCCCGCGTTGGGCTAGGCCGAGTGGAGTTTGGCCCGTTTGATCCGAGCTATCAGGCTGACGAACCCCTCGGCGAGGTCGTTAGCGTTGGCCTTGAAGTACGTCCAGCCGGCCCTAGAGAAGGCTTCGTCCCGCAGGTTGTCCTTGGACTGACGTTCGCGCGTGAGGTGAGGGGCGCCGTCGTACTGCACCGCGATCCGGAAGCGTCGGTAACCGGCGTCCGCAGATGGCGACCATGGATCGCCTGGGTCCAAATAGATCTGCAATTCCGGTTCGGGAAGCCCAGCATCCATCATGGCCAGCCGCATAAACGTTTCCGGGAACGAGTCGGCTCCGACCCGCATTTCCTCGAGGGCAAGACGAGCTTTTTCCACACCTTTCATGTTCGGATGCCGGCGGATAAGCACACGCAGCTGCTCCTTGATCGCGTACGGTTCGGTCCTACCCTCGAAGCCCGAGCGCGGTGTGCGGATCAGCTGGTCACCCATGGCGATCACGTATGGCAGGGTCAGCTGATGTGCCAGATCCAGCCATGTCCGGGATGGCGATGACACCGGGACGCCATCCAGTTCGATGACTTCGCCTGGGAGTACGTGAACTCGGTGGCCGGTTACGCCCCTACGCCGCACGCGCGGAAGCCCGTGCGGTTTGCTGAGGTGGACGGTATCCGCATTGCCTAGCCAGGGAGGAAGGCCAAGTGGGATCAGAAGGGCTGCGCTCTCGTGTGAAACCCAAGCCCCGGGGGTTGCTGCTGCTAGGACGCGCGCCCGTTGGACAAGTTCAAACTCGCGGCCAGTGGGCAGGTGAATTTGCCTGCCGCCGTCGGACACGTCCTTGGCCCTTAATCGCTTCGGTGGCACACCCAAAGTCCGGGACTCTTGGACGGTAAACGGGCGGAGTGCGAGCTCTGCGGGCAGCGGTTTGAGGCGGACCATAAACGTAATTTTGCCCGCAAATAGATCCCGGCGAGCGGTTATCCACAGGCTGGCTGCCAAACACGCCAACGCGGGGTCACTTACGGCCCATGTTTACCCGAAACATGGGCCGTAAGTGACCCCGCGTTGGCAGGAGAAGGTGGGGGAGGGAACTTTAGGCGTAGGCCCCAACCAGGCGCACGGCCCCACCGTCAACACCCTTGGCACCCTGGACATAGTCGGGGCCGGTCTTGTCGACAGAATCGGAGTTGGTGCCCACAGTGCCCATCACCCAGGACGGCAGCCCACGTTCGTTCAAACGTGCGACGGCGGCATCCGCAGCTTCGGGGGACACAATGGCTACCATTCCCACACCAAGGTTCAGTGTGCGCTCGAGGTCCGCGAGCGGCACATTGCCGAGTTCAGAAACGAGTTTGAAGATCGCAGGCAGTTCCCACGTGGTGCGGTCAACCGTGGCGAGCAGGCCCTGAGGCAGGACACGTGCCAAGTTGGCGGCAAGCCCACCACCGGTGACGTGGCTGAAGCCGTGTACTGCGCCAATACCTGAGGTTCCAGCAACCGGGAAAGCACGTGCCAGGTCCAGGCAGTCTGCTGCGTACACACGAGTCGGTTCGAGGAGTTCTTCACCCAAGGTTCGGCCAAGCTCGGAAACCTGGCGGTCCAAAGCCCAACCAGCGTGGTTGATCACACGGCGCACCAAGGAGTAACCGTTGGAGTGCAGACCGGAAGATGCCATAGCAATGACCACGTCGCCGTCGCGCACGCGGTCTGGGCCCAAGAGGGAATCGGCTTCAACAACGCCGGTGGCAGCGCCAGCAACATCGTATTCGTGTTCGCCTAGTAGGCCGGGGTGCTCGGCCGTTTCGCCACCTACCAGTGCGGTTCCGGCTACGGAGCAGGCTGCAGCGATACCGCGGACAATCCCGGCGATGCGCTCGGGGACAACTTTGCCGCAGGCGATGTAGTCGGTCATGTAGAGCGGCTCTGCACCAACCACCACAATGTCGTCAACTACCATGCCCACCAGGTCAAAGCCGATGGTGTCGTGAATGTCCATGGCCTGAGCAATGGCAACCTTGGTGCCAACACCGTCGGTGGACGTGGCCAGCAGCGGGCGCTTGTAAGTCAGGAGCTTGGAGACGTCGTAAAGCCCAGCGAATCCGCCAACCCCGCCCAACACGGAGGAGTTGTGGGTCGCCTTAACAGCGTCCTTCATCAGTTCGACGGCGCGATCGCCAGCCTCCACGTCAACACCGGCAGAAGCGTAGGTGATGCCTGCGTTGTTGTCGGCCGTTGTTTCGGGGGAGGGGGAGGTCATACTGCTTCTTTCTTGTCGGCGTCGCTCAGAAGGTTTTCGAACTCGGAATCGGGGCCGGGATCACAACCGGTGGCACCAGGTTTTTCGGCGGGGTCTTCGCTGCGCTCCAGCAGGTTTTTGCCTAGCTTGTCTGCGGTGGGAAGCTCGATCGGGTAGTTGCCGGTGAAGCAAGCGGTGCAGAGGCGTTCGCGAGGCTGTTGGGTGGCATTGATCATGCCGTCCTCGGAGATGTACGCGAGTGAGTCAGCACCGATTGCGGTGGAGATTTCGTCGATGGTGGCACCGTTGGCGATGAGCTCTGCGCGGGATGCGAAGTCGATTCCGTAGAAGCAGGGCCACTTGACCGGCGGGGACGAGATCTTCACGTGCACGGATGCGGCACCAGCTTCGCGCAGCATCCGCACAATGGCGCGCTGGGTATTTCCGCGGACGATCGAGTCATCCACTACCACCACTCGCTTGCCACGGATTACCGATTCCAGGGCGTTGAGCTTGAGCCGGATACCAAGTTGGCGCAGGGTCTGAGAGGGCTGAATGAAGGTACGGCCCACATAGGAGTTCTTGACAAAACCGTGTGCGAAGGGGATCCCGGATTCCTCGGCGTAACCCACTGCTGCGGGTGTGCCGGATTCGGGGACCGGAATCACAATGTCCGCTTCTTGGGTGTTTTCGCGGGCCAGCTGACGGCCCATTTCTACGCGGGATTCATACACGGAGCGGCCAGCAATAGCCGCGTCCGGGCGGGCCAAATAAACGTATTCAAAAACGCAACCGGCCGGGGTTGCTTCTGCGAACCGCTGAGTGCGGACACCGTCTTCGTCGATGGCGATGAACTCGCCAGGCTCGATTTCGCGGATGAAGCTTGCACCAACGGTAGCCAAAGCCGACTGCTCCGAAGCGACAACCCAGCCGCGTGAAAGGCGTCCCAAAACTAGGGGCCGGACGCCGTAAGCATCACGGGCGGCGTACAGGGTGCCTTCGTCCATAAACACAAAGCAGAACCCGCCGCGGATCTTGGGCAAAAGCTCAAGCGCAGTTTCTTCGAGGGTTTTGTCCTTGTCACCTTCAAGGAGAGCCGTCACAAGTGCGGTATCCGAGGTATTACCCTGCTTCATCTCGCCCGTGAGCTGGCCGTCATTGCGGTCCAAAATCATGCGCTTGAGTTCGGCCGTGTTGGTGAGGTTGCCGTTGTGAGCCAAAGCGACGGTGCCGGTTGAAGTGGCACCGAGGGTTGGCTGGGCATTGGCCCAGTGGCTTGCTCCAGTGGTGGAGTACCGGCAGTGCCCCACTGCCAAATGACCGGTCAGGGTGTTGAGCGTTGTTTCGTCGAAGACCTGGGAGACAAGGCCCATGTCCTTATAGACGTTGATTCGGCTGCCATCACTGGTTGCAATGCCGGCGGACTCTTGTCCACGGTGTTGCAGAGCGTAGAGCCCGTAGTAGGTGAGTTTTGCTACTTCTTCACCGGGTGCCCAGACCCCAAAGACGCCACAAGCATCCTGAGGTCCCTTTTCGCCTGGGAGAAGATCATGAGAAAGTTTTCCATCGCCGCGTGCCACTAACGAATTATCTCACGTATGCGGCCATGTCCCTACGTGTGACTTTTGGCCCGCCCAAGGCGAGGCAAAAACGGCACTTACGCTTCGTCGTCGGCCGCTTCTGCTGCCGCGGCTTGAGCCTCTTCGCTGGGGGTTAATTCCTGTACGACGGCGGTGCGCTGGTTTTTGAGGCTCAATCGATCCATCAGCAGGGCCACCAGACAGCCCACCACCACACCGGCGGCGGCGAAAATGACGGCGAAGAACCCGAACACCGTGCTGGCTTCGTAAACCTCGCCGGGAACCACGGAATCTTCCGAGTGGAAACCGTAGGCCGCGATGGCCGCAACGATGATGCCCAAGAGCCCGCCAGCAACCATAAAAGGAACGTACTTCGGTGCACGACGCACAGTGATCTCGCGGCGGGCAGGGGTAGTGGAATCTTGGGAAGACATGGTTTTAAGGGTACCGCGTGGAGTGTACGGAATTTTCTCTTGCGGACTGTTAGGTACAAGCGCACACTGAGCCTGAGGGGTCATTTAAAGAAGAAAAAATGTCCGCATCATCAGATCAGATCCGTCAGTCGCAACTTGCATCTTGGGAGAAGTTTTCGGCCGGTTGGAAGAAGTGGGATGACTACATGACTGGCTGGATGGCGCCGTTTGGGGACGCCATGATTCAGCAGGCCAAAATCGGTGAGGCGGCCCAAGTTTTGGACATTGCCTCAGGGACGGGCGAACCAGGGCTGAGTGCCGCAGCGCGTGTTCCCCACGGCGGTGTCACGTTGACTGACTTATCCCCGAACATGTTGGCAGTTGCCACGGACAAGGCCCATCATCGAGGACTGACGAACGTCAAAACAGTGGTGTCCGACGCCGCTTCGTTGCCCTTTGAAGACGGAAGCTTTGATGCTGTGCTCTGCCGTTTTGGTTACATCTTTTTCCCAGACATGGCCGCAGCAGCCGCCGAGCATGTCCGCTTAGGCCGTTCAGGTGCACGAATTTGCGCGGCGGTATGGGCTGAACCGGGTAAAAATCAGTGGGCAACCACGATTATGAGTGCCATTGCGCGGCACGTTGATGTACCGCAGGCCCCGGCAGGCGCTCCAGGACTATTCCGCTGTGCAGCGCCGGGCCTGATGAGCGAACTCTTTTCCGGGGCGGGGCTACTTGATGTTGGGGAAATTGAAGTGTCCGCCGTGATGCATCACGAATCGCCCGAGTCCTATTGGGAATTGATGAGTGATGTTGCAGCGCCTGTAGTGGCCAGCTTGGCAGGAGTGGACGCCAGTACTGTTGCAAAGATCCGTGCCGAGGTCCTGGAGGCAGTGCTCCCCGGAACGCACGACGGCGCAGTCGACTTCTCAGCGGGCGCCACCATAGTGGTGGGAACCGTGGGGTAAGGTCGCTCTTCTAGGCCAAGCCCAGTGCAGACTTGAGCTCAGCAACGTGACCTTCTGCCTTGATTTGGTAACGAGTCAGCGTGACCTTACCTTCGGCGTCGAGCACTACGGTGGAGCGGACAATGCCTTCGGTGATTTCGCCGTCGCGCAATTTCTCGCCCCAGGCGCCGTAGGCGAGGGCCACTGCGTGGTCCTCATCGGACAGGAGCGGGAAGGTCAGGCCAAAATCGCCGGTGAAAGCGGCCAGCTCCTCTGGTGCGTCGGGGGAGATCCCCACTACCTGGTAGCCGTGGCCCTGCAACGAGCTCAGGCTGTCACGGAAGTCGCAGGCCTCGGTGGTGCATCCCGGCGTGGCGGCTTCCGGGTAGAAGTAGACGATCACGTTTTTGCCGCGGAAATCGCCCAAAGTGCGGACCGTGCCTTTGGCGTCACGGAGCGCAAAATCGGGGGCTGGAGTGCCGGTTTGAAGCTTCACGGTTTTAGTGGGGAGCACGGTGGGCCAACTTTCATAGCGAAGGTGTGTGCAATGGCTAACTTTGGGCGGGTGAAGAGTATTCCGCTGGCTGCATTCGGTGTTTAGTTCACCGGGCGCCGACGCGTAGTCTGAAGTTATGTCGGAGCCAGAATTCATTGAAGCAGATCTACCCCGCCCGCGTTTTACAGTAGAGACGGCTCGGGTCCTTGCCGAAGTGGCCCATAATCGGCAGAAGGACAAACTCAAACGCCCCTACCGGGACCATGTTCTTGCCGCGGGTGACGCGCTTGCCGACTTCGACGACGACGTCCAGATCGCCGGGTACCTCCACGACATTGCCGAGGACACCCCCATCACTCGCCAAGCTCTGCTGGACATGGGCGTTTCTGAGCGGGCCGCGGACATTATTGAGCGAGTCACCAACCGGTTCCACGAGAACCCGGACGATTACCAAAGCGGCATTCGCTACATTGCCGAAGGTCACGACGCCACTCTTGTGAAGATCGCGGACAACGCACACAATTCCTTGCCTGAGCGGGTTAAAGCGCTGGCCGAAAAGTGGCCGGATAAGCCACCGGTGACCAAATACCGTGAGGCTCGGCCGGTCTTGTACGCGGCAGTACCCGCTGAGGAAGTCCGCAAAATTCTGGTGCGCGCAAATCCGTCTCTACTCCCTGAGTTGGATGCTCTCCTGGACGAACTTCCCGATGAGGCCAGCGCCTGATCTATGGCAACCAACAAAAAGACCCTCCGCGAAGACGGGTTCGCCGGATTCCGGGTCTTCGACGAAATCGACATGATGCGGGTGCCTCAAGGGCCAGGCATCTTCGCGATTCTGCAACCGGTTGACTTCGAGCCCGTTTTCTTGGCGAAGAGCACAGCTGGCACCTTCAAAAAGAAGGATCCTTCGCTCAAGCGTGAGGCCCTCGAAGCCGAATGGATCCCGGAAGCGAAGGTCCTATACCTGGGCAAGGCAAGTGCGGGCAGCCAAGGAAACCGTGGTCTGCGCAAACAAATCCAAGAGTTTATGGATTACGGCCGCGGCCGCCCCACAGTGGTTTGGGATGCTCGGCTTATCTGGCAACTCAGGGATGCGCTTGACTTAGTCATTGCGTGGAAAGAGATCCCCGCTGAGGAGCTAAGCAACGCCGAAGCTGGTTACCACGCTGCATTTATTGCTGAGCACGGGCGGCTCCCGTTCGCGAACCTCGTCCGAGCCCGTGGAAAGGCCTGAACCCATGACCGCAAGCGATGAACTACTCGCCGCCTACGACGCACAACTGCGCACTGACGCCGAAACACCGAGCGCGCTGACGGTCAAGCACCTGGGCCCGCTGCGCTTGGTGACCTTCAGCGGCGGGCGAGGATTCATCACCTACCAAGACTTGGCGGGTGCCGATCGCGCACAGATTGAGCGATGGGTCCCCGAAGCTCTGGACTACTACAGCCAGAATCCGGCCATCGCCAAGGTCGAATGGAAAACCCGCGGCCACGATCACGCGCCCGGGCTCCACGAGGCACTCCTTGCCAATGGCTTCATCGAGGAAGAGCCGGAGTCCATCATGATCGGTGCAGCCTCCGCGCTCGCCGTCGAGGTCCCCTTGCCGGAGGGCATCACCCTCCGCCGCGTGACTAAAGACGCCGACATCCGGGCCATGTGCGCCATGCAGGACTTAGTCTTCGGTGAGCAACCGTCTGCCGAGTACGCGGATGCGATTGTTGCCCGCGCACACCGTGACCCACTCTTCGAACTCTGGGTGGCCGATCACGCCGGCGAAATCGTCAGTGCGGGCCGCCTGGAACCCGTCCCCGGAACTGACTTCGCTGGGATCTGGGGTGGTTGCACTGTGGAATCTTGGCGCGGTCAGGGAATCTACCGGGCACTGACCGCAGCCCGGGCCAGCTCGGCGCTCGCACAGGGATACACCCTCATCCATAGTGACTCCACCGGATACTCTCGGCCCATTTTGGAGCGCTACGGATTCACTAAAGTATCCACCACCACGCCCTACGTCTGGAAGCGCTGACGTCCCTTCACGCTGAGATCTTCCGCTTTTTGGAGCACGACGCCGGTTCTCACCGGCGTTGCGCAACGACACGCCGTCGGGGGTTCTAAAAAGCGGGGAAACTCAGCGGGAAGTCCGGGTGTTACCCCTAAAGGTCGGAACAAAACGCTGCAGTAACAACCCGGCCACGGCGATCCCCAGAGCCAACAGCACTGTATAGATCGCGCCTCCGGCTGGTCCCAACGCGCCTTTGAGCACGGCGACTGCTATCTCGCCCATGGCTTCAAAATCTCCGAGCTGGTTACGCGTGCCAAGCGTTGATTGCGTTGCGGTCACCAGCGCCGGGATGGCCCATAAGAACGCCAAATTTGCCACCCATGCGAGGGCCAGCGCTGCTGGTTTAAGCCCACACCAAGCCAGAGAAACGCCAACCAAAATTGCGGGCAACCAGCGGTACACCATGGATGTTGAAAAGGGTCCTTCAATCGTGCGGGGTGATAACTGAACCATCCATTCGACCACCCAAGAAGCCAAAGGCACGGCCGCTAAGGCGAAACCAACAGTGGGAAGCCAACGGTGTTTGCCAAGCAGCATCATAAAAATCAGCAGTCCTACGGCGGCCGAAATCACTGCGGCCGCTAGAAGACCAGTCAAGTACATTGTTGATGCCCTGCCCGGGGCCAGGCCCACACTCACCACTGAAAATGCCTGCACCACGGCCACTAACTGGACCAGCGCCAAACCGGCCACGGTAAACGCTGTTGCCGGGCGCCGTCGGGCCCCAAAAAAGTTCCGTACGCCCAAGGCGGCTATTACCGCGCCGGACACAAACATCGCCAGGATCAAGATGACCGAGTACTGGCTCACGGGTAGGAGCGCGATGGGCATGTCTTCGGGCATAGTCTCCGTGGCCCAGAGGTTCTGCAGCGGCAGGCGTGCCCCGGCCATCAGCCACGGCAGTAGTCCAACCCCTGCAGAAATGATCCCCCACAGGGCGCCGAGAATTGCGTCTACGCTCTTGGGCCAGCTTCGGGCAGTTCGGCTCATCATTCTCCTGAGTGGGGGTAGGCGGGATATGCCTCGGCCCCCAACATCCTGCCCTAATTCTTCGCCGAGTGGGTAGATAACGTCGCTTTCAGCAAGGTCTAAGCGACGTTATCTACCCACTCGGCGAATTGTAGAGGGGTGACCCTCCGGGGCGCGGACTTAAAGAAAAGGGTTGACCCGTCGTCACTGAAACTCTAAAATACAACCAAATGGTTGTAGATCAGGTATCAGAAGCGGAATTGGATCGACTGTTCCAGGCGCTCGCCGACTCCACACGCCGCGACATCGTGGCAAGGGTGTCCGCGGCGGAGTACTCGGTGTCCGGTCTGGCCGCGCTCTACACCATGAGTTTCGCCGCAGTCCAAAAGCACATTGCGGTGTTGGAACGCGCATCCTTAGTGACCAAGGAAAAGCGCGGGAGGGAGCAGATTGTGCAAGCCAATCACGAAGGCCTTGGGCAGGCTAGGCAATTGCTCGATCAGCTCGAGGCAATCTGGCTCCAACGAGTAGACCGGATCGCGCAAGTACTGAACGAATCATAGGAAAGGTTCCATCATGACCGTCATTAGTTCCACAAAAGACGCCGAGGCGCTGTCCCTCGTGATCGTTGCCGAGTTTGATGCCACCACGGACCGCGTTTGGCAGATTTGGGAAAACCCTCGCCAGTTAGAGCAGTGGTGGGGCCCGCCCACGTGGCCTGCCAGCTTCCCGGAATACAACTTCACCGAAGGCGGCGACGTTGCCTATTACATGACCGGACCGGACGGATCTAAGGCACACGGCTGGTGGAAATTCACCCAGATTACTCCAGAAAATGGCCTAGAACTCGACGACGGATTCGCCAATGAGGACGGATCACACGTCACCGAAATGGGCACCTCACACATGGTGGTCTCCATCGAATCCATCGACGATCAGCCCGCGCGGAGCCGGATGAGCATCCGCTCTCAATTTGAGAGTGCGGAGCAGCTGGAAAAAATGATTGAGATGGGAATGCAGGAAGGCATGGGCGAGGCTATGGGCCAGATCGATGCCATCCTAGCCGCAGATTCCTAGCACTCGCCTTCATGGCATTCACCGCCGAGTGGGTAGATAACGTCGCTTAGAGCAAGGTCTAAGGGACGTTATCTACCCACTCGGCGAGACGGGAAAAAGAACCTAGACGGTTCGCGGTGCCTTGGTCAGGTTGGCTTCCAGCTCGGCGGCGTTCTGCCGGACCCCGTATGCAGGGCGGTCACGCTCAACACGCCAGCTCTCGGACAGTTCGCCGATGTTGACGGTGTCGAATCCGAACTCGTTATAGAAGCCGGTGATCAGCTCCACGGCCTCCGGGAATTTGCTAGCAGTGGCCAGTGCGCGGCGGTTCTCGGTACCAGCAGGGGTGCCATTAGTGGTGATGTCCGCGGCAGCGATGTGATTGAAACCCTTGACTACCTTGGACTCCGGCAGGTGTTCCTGAAGCATCTGCGCAGTGGTGGTTTCGCCGTTATCCAGCGCGGCAATGTGGCCGTCGCGCTCCCAGTAATAGTTGTTCGTGTCGATCACGATCTTGCCCAACAACGGCTCCACAGGAACCTCCGCAATAGCCTTCAGTGGAACGGTCACGACGGCGAAATCACCCGCCGCTGCAGCCCCAGCCGGAGTGGCTGCACTTGCGTTGGGGCCGAGCTCGGTCACCAAGTCCTGGAGGGTTTCAGGCCCACGAGAGTTGCTGATCACCACCGTGTAACCAAGCCCAACCGCCTTGCGAGCAATCTGGCTTCCAATGTGTCCTGCACCGATAATTCCGATTGTTGTCATGCTGGCCACAACCCTGGGGACACTGTAGATATTTCCTTCGGCCGTTAGGATCGAATGATGTTCGGCACAGCTCAACTTTCAAACGGTGTCTACCTGCGGATGCTCAAGCACAGTGATTCGGAATTGCTCGCAGCTGCATACTCCGCCAACCAGCAACATCTGGCGCCATGGGACCCGCTGCGGACCCCGGAATTTTTCACTCCCCGCGGTCAGTCACGTGAGATTGTGTCCAAGCTTTCCCAGTACGACGCCGGTACCGCCCTACCGCTGATCCTCGCCACAGATGATGAAATCGTCGGGTCCCTCAACTTGAGCGGAATCGTCCGTGGGCCCTTTCAGAGCGCCAATCTTGGCTACTGGATTGATGCCGGACTCACCGGTCAAGGGGTGATGGGCCAGGCGGTAAAAACCGTTGCAGAATACGCAAAAGAGACCATGGGCTTGCACCGGATTCAAGCCGGGACACTTGTGCACAATGAGGCCTCACAACGGGTCCTCGCCAAGAACGGATTTGAGTATTTTGGGACGGCTCCGAAGTATCTAAAAATCGCGGACCAGTGGCAGGATCACAAATTGTTCCAGCTCATTTTGGAGTGAAAAATGAGCTGGCGTGCACGTTTTATGCCTGCACGTGGAATTCGGTCCAGCCGTGCCGAACCCCATTGACCTGTAGCTCCAGTGCATGGGTTCCGGAGTAGTGAACCCGGGTGGTCATTTGCCGGAAGCCATGCTTTTTGGAGAAAGTCCGGCTCTCTCCGGGTGCCAGTGTGGCGGCAGTGAGCTTAAAGACCTTGGCCGCTTGACTGCCGTTGGCTTTGGCATAGTGCACCACATAGTCCACCGCCAAGCGAGACTCTGCATCGCCGTCGTTAACGATTTCAAATTCGAAACTCAACTCGCCGGGCAACTGAACATTTTGGGAGTCCAAGCGAGGACCAGTCACCTGCACGTTCACCGGGGCAAAACCTTGCAGCGTCAATGCTCCGGGGTGAGCTTTTTTGATGAGCGTCCGCAAACCGTGCCGGATTACCCAAGCTGTGGCCAGGCTGGTTCCATCAGCTGCACGCCAGCTGGTGGCCGTGGAGACCACCAGTTCGGGCGCGTGCCGGGCAAGATCGTTGAGGTGATTGGCCACTGAGCGCCGCACATACTCGGAAGGATCCTGGTGCAAGGCGGTGAGTAGCGGAATGGTGGCTTCGGGGCGCTGGGTGATTTCCGGAACCCGGACAGCCCACGGAAGGTACGGCCGGGTTCCTTCGCTGGCCAAGCGGCGGACATGCTCGTCCGGATGACTGGTCCACGTTTGAATGACACCCAAAGCCCGGTCCAGATCCGCGGAAAGCAGGCGGCGAATTGCAAACTCCGCCGTCAACCGGCCAGTCAGTTCGGCCAGCAGTTCCAAGCAATCATCAAAGAATTCAGTGTCGCGCAGAGCCAGGGTCACAGCTGTCTCAGTCACCGGCCAGATCATCCAAGCAGTGAAATCCGGCTGAGCGAGCGCCCGCCTGAACAACGCGGCAACGTGAGGGTAAGCAGAGGGTCCGTATGCAGCCTCGAGATCGCGGACCATGGCGGCGCTGGTGAGGTCGGTGCGTTGCCGCAGGCTCAGCGGGTCCAAGCCCGCCGTGGTTGCCAGCAAATGGGGGAAATCGGGACCGTCGGAAGTCCTAAGAATCCGTGCGAGCGAATCGACGGTTGTGGCATTAATCAGCTCGTTCATGGCGCCCATCCACTTAGGGTACCGTTCCAGCGAAAGCCGTCAGACCGCCGTCGGGCGTCACCCTCAATGGGAAACGCAAATCACCAGACGAAAAACCGTTAGACGATGTCTAAACCGTCCAACTGCTTCACCATTCCAGCGCCGTCCGGGGAGTAAACCCACGGCACGCTGGAGCCACTGTGATCGCCGTCTTCACTGTGACCGCCCGCCAGCACTGATTCACTGACCGAGAGCTGCCGGATGGCAATGGCGGCCACATTTCCGGGGTGGGCTTGGGAGAACGTGGAGTAAATTTCTTCATCGTGCTGGCCGTTGTCGCCAATCAGGAGCCACTTAACGTCGGGAAATTCCTGGGCCAAGCGCTGGAGGTTCATCATTTTGTGCTCGCGGCCGCTGCGGAACCACCGGTGCTGTGTGAGGCCCCAATCGGTGAGCAGCAGCGGGCCGGCAGGGTACAGGTTACGGCTCAAGAAGCGTGCCAAGGTGGGGGCTGCGTTCCACGGACCGGTGGAGAGGTAAATGATCGGTGCTTGGGGGTGGCCGGCGCGTAGCCGGTCCATCAGGACTGACATCCCGGGAGTGGCCATACGTGCCCGCTCGCTCAGCACAAAAGTGTTCCACAAAGCCAAAAAGGGGCGGGGAAGGGCTGTAATCATCACTGTGTCATCAATGTCAGAGACGATCCCAAACTCTGTTTCGGCCCCAATCACAAATACGAGGGAGTGCGCGGTGTCAGTGCCGGATGCGCGCATGCTGACTTTGTGCCAGCCGGGCTCAAGTTGCACCGGGACAACCGTGTCCACCATGCCGCCGCGATCCGATTTCACCCGAACCGTGGTGCCGCCGATCTCAATATCAACATCGCGGTTGGGGATGGGGACACTCGTGAACGCACGCCAGCCGCGCAGGTTCTGTTCGCCTGCCTTCGCTTCGCGGTCCGCCCGCGTTCCAGGGAGTGGCCTGCTGCTCAGCAGCACGCGGGCCATAACGCGGACCCATGTTGTTGAACCGTATCCGGTGTAGGCGATGGTGGCCGGAACAAAGTGGCTTTTACGCGCCATCCGTAGCCTAAGGGAGTTGATAGTGTCCGAGATCCTGTGGGCGAGTTGGAAGAGGGGGTTGTGTGCCCACGAGTTTTCTTCGGCTGTCGCCTGCGGCAAGCTGTCCATGCTCTAACTGTGTCATAGCTTGCGCCTACTGGCGTGCGGTCACGCGCCGTGTGAAGGATGCGTCTAGTTTGGGCGCCACTCGCCCGATTCCAGGTGAGCCCCGGCCACCGGACCCATCAGCAGCATCCCACCGTCTACCGGCCATGAAGCGCCGGTGACGTAACTTGCGCCCGGGGAGGCAAGGAAACTTACGACGGCGGCAATTTCGCGTGCGCGCCCGGACCGTCCCAGCGGGATTCCGGGAGCAGTGGGCGGCTCGGGGTCATCGCCCGGGTAACCGGACATGGGTGTTGCGATGGCGCCAGGCGCCACCGCATTGACTGTGATGTTGTGCCCGGAAAGTTCGAGAGCCATGGCTTTGAGTAGACCGTCCAAGCCGTGTTTTGCGGCGACGTAAGCGGCTCCGTTGACCTTGGGCTGAGTGGAATGGACGCTGGTGATTGCGATGATTCTGCCGCCGTTTCCGGCTTCGACCATCAGACGGGCCGCTGCCTGTAGGGAAGCGAACGCCCCTGTGAGGTTGAGGTCCATGGTGTGCCGCCACGTTTGCAGATCGAGCTCGAAGAATGGCTTGCCGTCCCCAGCCCCGGCGTTGTTCACAAAAATGTCCACGCCGCCTAGCTTTGAGGCTATTTCCTCGACCATTGCAGCGCAGTTTTCCGGCTCAGCTGTGTCTAGTTTCCGGAGTACTGCTGAGCGGCCCATGGCTTCGATGTCCCGGACCGTGCGCTCGCCGCCTGCCTGGTCTAAAAACCACGTCAGACCGATGTTGTGTCCGGCCTCAGCCAGAGCGAGTGCAATGGCCCTGCCAATTCCTCGATCTGCACCAACAACGATCGCTACACCCACAGCTCGCTCCCTTTCATCGCACCCTAACGCGCACTCCCACGCGCAAGCCCTCTTGACCCGCCTCATCCGCCTCATCCCGCCGAATGGGTAGATAAAGGCCTTTAGAACGCACCCTAAGGGACATTATCTACCCACTCGGCTAATGGGAACGGGGGAGGAGGGACTTTAGAGCGGGAGGAGCTCGGAGAGGTCGGCCCGCAATCCGGACGCGGCAACCCGTCCGGCCGCAACGGCGTCGGCCCAGCTCAAGGTGCCGGTGACCATACCAAGCCAAGTGGCGGCGTCGCACTCAATAACGTTGGGCGGGGTTCCTCGCGTGTGCCGCGGCCCCTCCACGCACTGCGTCACACCAAAGGGCGGGACGCGGACTTCCACGGAATTTCCCGGCGCTCGGGCCGTCACTTCTTCGAGCGTGTACCGGACAGCCGTGGCAGTCACTGAACGTCCGACGTCGGCACTCGCCTCAGCGGCGGTCCGCCACTCGACCAGGGCTGCTTTTCCTTGTTCTTGGTCTACTCTGCGACGTGCAACAGCCATAACTCGTCTAGTCCAAGAGTGCTGCGACGGCGGAGCCGAGGCGCATCCGGCCCACGGGGACGCCACCGCCGAGGACGGGATCAACTACTTTTTCGAGCACACGTGCAACGGCCGGGACCTCAATTGCTTCAGCAGCGGCGAGGAGAGTCAGCCCCACGAGAGAGGTGGCCCGGATGTTGCCGTCGAGCACCTTGACCGCCACGGAGACGCCTTGGTCGGTGGCCATCACCAGGACACCTTCGGCACCAATTTTGGCAATTACACCGAGTTCGTCCATCACAATCGTGTTTGGTTGGCCGGTGCCCTGAATGGCCCAAGGGTAATCCAGCATGGAGGTGGCAATGGTGGCAGCGCGGGCGTTGGAGTTTTTGTTGCCCGGGGCTTTTGCCAAAGTGGAGTACGCACGGGCTAGGCCGGTGAGAGAGACAGCGGCAACCGGCGCACCACAACCATCAATGCCCATGTGGGCGATTTCTTCTTCGGTGTATTCCTCAATTACTGCGCGGATTTGCTCTTGCAGGGGGTGGGTGGGGTCCAGGTACGTGGATTTATCCCAACCGTTTTCGGTGCAAGCCCACAGGAATGCCGCATGCTTGCCGGAGCAGTTGAAGGCCAAGCGGGACTTACCTTTTTCGCTGCGCAGGAGCCAGTTCCGGGCGGCTTCATCATACGGCCAGTCGGCAGGGCACCGCAGATCATCTTCCGTGACACCGGCCGCTTTGAGCATGGTTTCTACAACGTCCATGTGCTCAAGCGAACCAACGTGACTCGCGCAGGCGAGCGCTACCTGGGCGCCGCGCAACGGTACGCCTGCCTGCATGGAGGCCATCGCTTGGAAGGGCTTGAGCGTGGACCGAGCGTAAATGGGTGTGCGGATATCGCCCAGCTCGGTGACCACTTGGCCGTCGGCGGAAAGGACCACCGCGGAGCCAATGTGGCGGGACTCGATAAAGCCGCTGCGCTCAATAACGGCAAGTTCAACAGCGGAGTCCACGGTGAAGGTGGCGTGCGAGTTTCGAGGCATAGGCCAATTCTAGGGTCACAGCTTCGGGGATGGCTCAATTCCGTCACCACTTAGGACGCGCCCGGGGGCACAAAGTACCCTTGGAAATTGTGAAGGTTCTTGTGATTGGCCCAGGCGGCCGCGAACACGCCATTGTCCGTTCCCTCCTTGCTGACCCCAATGTTTCTGAGGTCCATTCGGCCCCGGGTAATGCTGGCATTGCAACGCTTGTGCCAACGCACGCGATTGATGCCAACAATCCGGAGGCCGTAGCCAACCTCGCGTTGAAGCTGGGCGCAGATTTGGTGGTGGTGGGTCCTGAGGCTCCGCTGGCCGCCGGAGTCTCCGACGCTGTGCGTGAGGCGGGCATCCCGGTGTTCGGTCCCAGCCGTGAGGCAGCCCAGTTGGAGGCCTCTAAGGCTTTCGCTAAGCAGGTGATGGCTGAGGCTAACGTCCCCACTGCCATGGCCAAGGTTGCCGTGAATGCTGAAGAAGCTGCGGACGCTTTGGACACTTTTGGCGCCCCCTATGTGGTGAAGGACGACGGTCTGGCAGCTGGCAAGGGCGTGGTGGTCACCAAGGACCGCGACGAGGCTCTAGCTCACGCGCAGACCTGCTTTGACGCTGGTGGATCCGTGGTGATTGAGGAATTCCTTGACGGGCCAGAGGTTTCACTCTTTGTTCTGTGCGATGGCCGCACCACGGTGCCGCTGGTTCCGGCGCAGGATTTCAAACGCATTTTCGACGGCGACGAAGGCCCCAATACGGGTGGTATGGGTGCTTACACGCCGCTCAACTGGGCGCCCGAGGGGTTGGTCCAGGAAGTTATTGACCGGGTTGCTCAGCCCACCGTGGATGAAATGGCCCGCCGCGGCACACCGTTTATTGGTGTGCTGTTCTGTGGTTTGGCTCTGACCTCACGTGGAACCCGGGTGATTGAATTCAATGCCCGTTTTGGTGACCCGGAAACCCAAGCTGTTCTGGCCCGGCTCAAAACTCCACTGGGTGGTGTCTTGATGGCTGCGGCTAAGGGGGAATTGGATAAGGCGGAGGAACTGCGCTGGTCTAAGGAATCCGCCGTCGCAGTGGTGGTCGCCGCGAATAATTACCCAGGCACGCCACGCACGGGAGACCGCATCCGTGGCCTCAAAAAGGTTGAAGCCATTGATGGTGTGCACGTGATTCACGCCGGTACGGCGCTGAATGAGGACGGCAAAGTGGTTTCGGCTGGTGGCCGAGTTTTGGCTGTAGTCGCTTTGGGCGCGGATCTTGTAAAGGCGCGGGAAAAAGCGTACGACGGCGTTGAGCTGGTTCAGCTGGAAGGTTCCGTCTTCCGCACAGATATTGCAGCCAAAGCTGCCCGTGGTGAGATCAAGGTCAGCGGGCCGCGCACCGGCGCCTTGCCGGTGACCAAGCTGTCATCGGCAGCATCACCGACCTCAACGAAAGAGAATTCGTAGCATGGCTGGGTTAAACACCACAACATTGGAACTTGCTGGTTGGCAGCATGTCTATTCCGGCAAGGTCCGGGACTTGTACGTGCCCGTTGGTGAGGACGAAGACCAAGACCGGGTGCTGGTGGTTGCCAGTGACCGTATCAGCGCCTTTGACCACGTGTTGGAGAGCGAGATCCCGGACAAGGGACGTATCCTCACGCAGCTGAGCCTGTGGTGGTTTGACCAGCTGGGTGTGGAGCACCACGTGCTTGGTTCCACTGTGGAGGATGGTGTACCGGCGGAAGTGGCTGGCCGGGCCATGATTTGCAAACGCTTGGACATGTTCCCGGTGGAGTGCATTGCTCGTGGTTACCTCACCGGCTCAGGATTGGCTGAGTACAAGGTTTCACAGACGGTATGCAGCCTGCCGTTGCCGGAAGGACTGGTGGACGGATCCAAACTTGAGCCCGCTATTTTCACCCCCTCAGCGAAGGCTGAGGTGGGTGAGCATGACGAGAACATCACTTTTGATGCGGTGGTGGACGCGGTTGGGCCTGACGTTGCCGAGCGCTTGCGTGAGCTCACTCTGAAGATTTACACCACGGCTGAGGAGATTGCCCGCACTCGTGGCATCATCCTGGCTGACACAAAGGTGGAGTTCGGTATGGACCGTGGCACAGGTGTGATCACGCTGGGTGATGAGGTCCTGACCCCGGACTCTTCACGGTTCTGGGATGTTAATGATTACGAGCCCGGACGAGCGCAGCCGTCATTCGACAAGCAATACGTCCGTGACTGGCTGACCTCAGCCGAATCCGGATGGGACCGCGCCTCAGACGTGGCCCCACCCGCATTGCCGGCTGACGTGATTGAGCGAACCCGCGCCCGCTATGTTGAAGCGTTTGAGAAGTTGACCGGTCAGCAGTTCGTTTAGGCGGACTTGCTGGCCTCGGCCCGGCGTTCAGCGAGACGGATTTCCAAAATGGCATCCAAAGCTTGCTGAACCCGGTCTGAGGCTCCGGCTGCTGTGAACTCGGATTGAGCCTCTTGCAAGAATTCAAGCGCTGCAGTGGATTCGCCGGAGGCCTTGAGTGACTTGCCTAGGAGTAGCGATACTTCCCCTGCAGTGTGCCGTCCCAGTGAATCGCGGTCAGCGTGGATTGCTCGTAGTTTGTCCAGAGCGCCGGGGACGTCTCCGGTGAGGTAGAGCCAACGTGCCCGGATGAAGTCCACTTCCAGCTGGTCTGACTTGTTGCCGCCGACGATGGACAAGGCCAGCTCGGCGCGTTCAATCGCGGAGAGTGTTTCCGGCTCAACAATGCCCGAGGACAAACGGACTGCCGCAGAAGCCTTGTTGAAACGAGCCCAAAGCTCAATGTCGTTGGCGGGCGAGAGCAGTTTGGCGGCTTTTTCATGGTGCATCACACCGGCAATGTAGTCGTGCCGCATAAAGGCAACGTTCCCAATGACCCAAGCAACTTCGCCAGCCAGTTGAGTCATGGCGTGGTCATCAACCTGTTCGTCCAGGACTTTGCAATACTTCCACGCTTCCTCAAGCTTGCCGCTCTCGGCGAGGGCGCCGATGAGGATCCTCAAAGAGCCGATATAGACGGTGGAACCTTGCGGAAGGCTCACACCTAAGTTGACTGCAATGGTTGCATGTTCGACGGCGGTAGCTAGGTGACCTTGTCCGTGGCACACTGCGGCAAGCATCTGCCGGGCACGGACCCCAAGCCCGATTGATTCGGTGGCCATGGGGTGTTCGAGGAGGTTTTCAATAATCTCTTGGCACTCGGCGAGTTTGCCGTCCTTCATCAGGCATTCCGCCTGCATGTAGCTCATGTTCCACCAGGCGCTGGTGTTCTTGGCTTCAAGTGCAATGAGAGCGGCGCTGGCGGCATGGGTGGCGGCCAAAGCGTAGTCGCGGAGGTCCCAGGCTTGACGGGCGTAGAGGCCGGCCAGAACGTACTCGGCATCGCTGAGGGATACGGGCTGGCTCCATGCTTCAAGTTGCTTGGGTGCCAGTTCGAGTCGGCGGGCTAGTTCCTGGATGACTTCCACAGTGGGCTCACGCCGACCGGTTTCTAGGAGCGAGATGTAGCTTGGTGAGTAGAGATCCTTACCAAGTTCAGCCTGCGTTAATCCGCGTTCGAGCCGCTCTGCTCGGAGCTTCTCGCCGAATCCATTCCCCACGGGACCTCCTGTAACCGGAACATTTCCACCACAAGAGCCTTGACAGCTCATGTAGTAAATATTTTACAATGTATGTCAACAAGGTTTGTGCCGAACTTGTAACAAATCCGACACGTGTTTAGAGGAAAAAATGATCAAGAAGATTGCAGCTTCTGTCGTCCTCGCTGGAGCTCTGGCTTTTTCAGCGGCCGCTCCCGCGTCCGCAATTGGCAACTGGCCGGACCCCGCACGGTCCTCCGTCTCAGTGACCTCAATTGGTAACTGGCCGGATCCCGCTCGGGCTTCCATTTCAGCCATTGGCAACTGGCCGGACCCCGCACGGTCATCGGTAACTTCGATCGGCAACTGGCCAGATCCCGCTTAAACAAACTCCTGAATAAATACGTGTGGCCCCTCGCAATGTGGAGGGGCCACACGTATTTAACAAGCTAAAAGGGTTTGGCGGGTTGTTAGAGAACTCTTTTGACCACGCTGGATTTCAGTTGCATAGGTCCAAAGCCGTCCACTTTGCAGTCGATGTCGTGGTCGCCCACACCGTCCACCAGACGGATGTTGCGAACCTTGGTGCCCACCTTGATGGAAGTGGGGAAGCCCTTAACTTTCAGGTCCTTGGCAATGGTGACGGTATCGCCGTCGTGCAGTTCATTGCCTACGGAATCTTTGATCACGCGGGGGCCGTCAACTTCTTCAGCTGCGTCCTCGGCTGGTGACCACTCGTGGGCGCACTCGGGGCAGACCAGCAGGGCACCCATCTCGTAGGTGTAGGCGCTGCCGCATTCTGGGCAGGAGGGAAGTGAATCGCTCATGATCCGATTCTAGAGGGTGCCTCTTCGCTGGCATAAGAAGTGCCAGCATAAGAAAAGCCCGCCAGTTCTTGGATTCCAAGTGCTGACGGGCTTTCTGTGTGGTCGGGATGACAGGATTTGAACCTGCGACCTCTTCGTCCCGAACGAAGCGCGCTACCAAGCTGCGCTACATCCCGATCCATTGATTTACCACGCCAATGCGCGGCAAAAGCAACTTTACAAGGATAGCCGATGGGAGGCCGTGCTGGGAAATCGGCTGAGCCTTTCCAAGCGCCCGGTCCTAGGGGCTAAACCAGCGAGTCTTTCCACGCACCATGCAAAGCTGCGAACCTGCCGCCGCCGCTGATCAGCTCTGCTGGTGTGCCGTCCTCAACCACTGTGCCATCGTGAACCACCAGCACTCGGTCCGCGATCTCTACAGTGGACAAACGGTGAGCGATGATCAAGGCTGTCCGGCCTTTGCCGTTGACGCCATCCAGAAGTCGGGCCAAGCCGTTTTGAACCATCCGCTCCGAGGGGATGTCCAGCGAAGACGTTGCCTCATCCAAAATCAGCACGGCCGGGCTGGCTAGGAACGCTCTGGCGAAGCTGATCAACTGACGCTGACCAGCCGAGACACGTCCACCACGCTTGTTGACGTCAGTGTCGTAGCCCTCCGGCAATGCCGTGATGAACTCGTGTGCGCCCACAATGGTGGCTGCCTCCACAATCTCCTCACGAGTAGCCTCAGGACGGCCCAACGCGATGTTGTCAGCCACGGAACCGCTAAAGAGAAAAGCCTCCTGCGTGACCATCACTACTGCCTTGCGTAAGTCCTCTCCGGACAGATCACGCAGCTCAACGCCGTCTAGCGTTAATGACCCCGAGGTGACGTCATAGAAACGCGCAATCAACTTAGCCAGCGTGGACTTGCCAGCGCCCGTCTGACCTACCAAAGCAACGGTCTGCCCGGCCGGGATATGCAAGTCCATGGTGTGGATAATGACAGGACCGTTGCCGTACCCGAACTCCACCTGACGGAAGTCGATTGCACCCTGGGCGTTCTTCAACGCCACCGGATTTTTGGGCGGACGTACGGTAGGGACTTCCTCCAGCAAACCGGAAACCTTCTCCAAAGCAGCCTGCGCACTCTGGAAGGAGTTGTAGAACATGGTCATCTGATCCACCGGCTGGAAGAAGCGCTTAGTGGACAGGATTAGCGCGAGCAACACACCAACGCTCATTCCACCCTCCAGCACCCGGAAACCGCCAGCGAGCAAAACCACGGCAACTGTGACATTGCCAATCAACACCAAACCAGGCTGCAGAACACCGTTGAGATTGATCGAGCGAACAGTAACCTTCCGGTATTCCTCAGCAACCTCGGTGTATTTCTGTGCGTTCTCAGCTTCCTTACGGAACGCCTTCACAGCCCGGATTCCGGTCATGGTTTCCACGAACTGAACAATCAACCGTGCGGACACCACTCGGGACTCGCGGTAGGCAATCTGAGACCATTTCTGATACCAGCGAGCCAAGAAGAACATGGGCACACCGGCGGCCAACATAATCAGTCCGCTGGGCCAGTCCAAAGCGAAAACCGTGATGGCCGTGAAGAGCATAAACAACACACCAGAGGCCAGCGAGCTGACGCCCGAGTCCAACAATTCGCGCAGTGCTTCAAGATCAGAAGTCTGGCGGGAAATAATCCGGCCCGAGGTGTACTTCTCATGAAATTCAAGGCTCAAACGTTGAGTGTGCCGGAAAACGCGCACCCGCAAATCCAAGAGCATGGCCTGGCTGAGTTTGGCCGTGGATGTGACGTACAAAGCCGTCAGCCATGCGGTTGCGATTGCGGCCAAGACGTAGCCAATGCCCGCCAAAAACAACGGCCAACTATCGCCCTGCACCAAGGCGGGCAAAGCGCGGTCAATCCCAAAGGCAATCAGCGCGGGGCCTGCAACGCGAGTGGCCTGTGAAACCACCACCATTAACAGCGTCAGCCAAAAACGTAAGCGCACTGGACGGATCAACGAGCCCAATAAGGCGAGCGACCGTCGTCGTACTGCTTTGCTGTCCTCGCGGCTCAGATCTGAATTGTCCTCATTGGCTGTTCCAAACGTTGCGGCGCTCATCGCACGGCCTCCCCGGCCTCTTCAAGTTCCGTTTCCAGTTCAGAGTCCAAATCCTTGGGTTCCTCGTCCAAACTGGCAATGACATAGCGGTAGTGCGCATTCCGGCCCAATAGCTCGCTGTGCGTACCCACATCCGTAATCCGCCCGTCCTGGAGCAGCGCTACCCGGTCCGCGAGGGCCACGGTGGAGGGGCGGTGCGCCACAATCAGTGTGGTGGTCTCCGCGAGAACTTCACGCAAACGTGCCTCTACTTTGGCCTCGGTGTTGACGTCCAAAGCCGAGAGGGGGTCATCCAGCACCAAAACCTTGGGTTGAGCGGCGATGGCCCGGGCCAAGGCAACACGCTGGCGTTGACCACCGGAGAGGCTCAAGCCCTCCTCGCCAATGAGGGTATCAACCCCCTCTGGCAGTGTGTGGGTGAACTGGGCCTGGGCAACATCCAGCGCCTCGTTAAGGATGGCGTCAGTGCGTTCAGGGGCGCCCAGCAGAACGTTGTCCCGCACTGAATTGGAGAACAAAGTGGTGTCCTCAAAAGCCACGGCAACCACGGTTCGCAATTGCTCCACGGAGAAGTCGCGAAGGTCCACGCCGTCAATGCTGATGGACCCTTCTGTCACGTCATAAAGGCGCGGAATGAGCTGCAGCAGGGTCGACTTACCAGACCCCGTTACACCCACTAGAGCCATGGTCTCGCCGGGGCGGATCTCAAGGTCAATCTCATCCAAAATGAACTTGGTGTCCGCTGGATCCGGAGCAACGGCATCCTCAAAAGCGAAGCGCACCTTGGAAAAGGTCAATGCGCCCTTGGACTCGCTAGGCGTTTGAGGTTCTGTTGGATCAGTAATGGTGTTTACCGAATCCATCACTTCATAGTGGCGGTCAACTGCGCTCTTGGCAGCCAGAGTCATGGCCAGCAGCATGCCGCAAGCTTCCACAGGCGAGGCCACCACTGCTGCTGTGGCAAAGAAGGCCACCAGCGAACCGATGCTCAACTGCCCCGTGGTGCTGAGCCAAATTCCCACCATCAAGCCCAGACCCAAAGCGAGCTCGGGTAGTAGTGTGACCACCAGCGAGAACGTGGCAAGGTACTTGGCCTTGGCAATCTCAGTTTGGCGTAAACCTTCGGCTTGTTCGTTGAAGTTCTCGAGCGCTTCGCGGCTGCGGCCAAAGGCTTTGAGCACACGAATACCGTGAACAGATTCTTCAACCGTGGTGGCGAGATCGCCGGCCTGGTCTTGGCTCAGGCGGGCAACGCGGCCAAAATTCTTGCGGAAGCGGAAACCAAAAATCATAATCGGGACGGCAGCGGCCAAAAAGATCAGTGCAAGCTGCCAGCTCATGGAAAACATCAGGATGACGCCGATAATCACTGTCAGTGACGTCACCACCAACATAATCGCGCCAAACGCCATCCAGCGGCGCAAAAAGTTCAGATCACTCATAGCTCGCGAGAGCAACTGGCCTGAGCCCCAGCGATCGTGGAAGGAAACGGTCAAGTCCTGCAAGTGCTTGTAGAGCGAAATGCGCATCCGCGTTTCCACCGTGGTAGCCGGATTAATCACAAACTGGCGCCGCAAAGCAACCAGCAGGGCTTCCAAAATACCCAGCCCAAGAATGACCCACACAGCAACCCACACGCCCGACGACGAACCGCTTGGGTGCAAGGAATCGTTGATCAACACACGCAACACTTGTGGGATGGCCAGGGCAACAATGCTGGCTAGGAGTGCGGAAATTAGACCCATCAAGAGCCGGGGAATGATCGGCTTCATGTGCGGGTAGAGGCGGCCAATTGATTTAAAAAATGAACGTTGCTCTGGCATGCCTACTTCTTTTTTCTTCCGCCGGAAATCCGTAAATACCAAGGAAGAGCCCCGATAGTTACCTTTAGCAACTAGCCTATGCCATCGAGGTGACACGATTCACTAAATTCTGGAACCGTTGGCGGGATTGGTCAGTTATTGCCAAACGTAATTACTTCGCTGGCCCCTCGGTCAGCGTGAGCAATACGGCCTCGGGACGGCACGCGATTCTCACCGGTGCGTAGCGTGAGGTGCCGATGCCGCCGGAGACGTTGACCGGCGTCGTACTGTTTTCAACGTTCCAATCGTGGAGGCCGCTGGCCCGCCACGTAGGCAGATCGCAATTGCTGATCAACGCCCCATAGCCCGGCACACAAATCTGGCCGCCGTGCGTGTGGCCGGCCAAAATGACGTCTGCGCCTTCGGCAGTAAACCGGTCCAAGACTCGCTGATACGGAGCATGAACGACGGCGACGCGAAGGTGCGGATTCTTGTCCTGACCAGCGGTGCCACGCGGCCAGCCAGCAAAGCGCTCACGGTTCAGGTGAGGGTCATCCATACCGGAGAAATCAAAACGCAGACCGTTCAGCACCACGGACTGAGCACGGTTGGTCAGCTCAATCCAACCTGCCATCCCAAATTCGGTGCGCAACTTATCCCAGTCCAGTTTCTGCGGATCCTTGCGAATTTTGGAGGGGCCCAAGAAGTATGTGGCTGGGTTCTTGAAGACTGGGGCGTAGTAGTCGTTTGACCCAGGAACAAATACTCCGGGGAACTTCATCAGAGGCCGCAGTGCATCGAGGAGCGGGTCAATCGCTTGTACGTGACTTAAGTTGTCTCCGGTATTCACCACAAGATCCGGGGAGAGCTGTGCGAGCTCCTTGAGCCACCGGGTCTTTTTGTCTTGCCCGGGCACAAAGTGAATGTCGCTCAAATGCAGAACCCGCAACGGGCCAAAACCTGCCGGCAAAATGGGCAGCGTTTCTTCCCGCAGCCCAAATTGGTTCTTTTCCCACACGCCGTAAGCAGTGGTAGCAGCCCCAGCTACGGCTAGAGTTCCGGCGGCAACGGCAAAGCCGCGCCCGATATCCCGAGCGCGGCTTACCGCAGAGTTATCCAGAGCCATTGCTAGCCGTTCTTTTTCTTGCCGTTGTTGTTAGCAGTGGTCGAAGTTGTGGGCTGCGAGCTCGGAGCAGTGGTCTCCGGCGTAGTCGAGTTGCTGCCCCCAGTGGACGACTGCGTCGGCTGCGGAACCGGGTCCCGCTGGACTGGTTGCGGAGCGGAGAGTAGGTTGGCCGGCGGCTCAGCAAACTCGCTGGTGTTGTACAGCCCAGCCACTTGTTGCATGTACTGACCCCACATCACACCGGCGATCTGAGAACCATCCACCACTGGGTAGAACTTACCGTTGATGGTGACGTCACGGCCCAATCGCTGGGACGGATCTTCAAGGGCTTCACCGAAGTAGGCGGCAGTTGCAAGCCCCTTGGTGTAACCGACAACCCAGGTCTGTGAGTTGTAGTTGTTAGTACCAGTCTTGGCTGCAGCCGGAGCACCAACCTTGGGCATCTGCCAACCCGAACCCTGCTTGAGAACGTCCTGAAGAACATAGTTCACGCCCTTGGCCACATCGGGAGAAATGGCATCCTTCTGGCAGTTCTGAGTCTGGGCTGGGAGCGCCTTACCTTGTGCGTCAGTCACAGAGGTGACTGCCATCGGCTCGCAATAGGTACCCTCGGCTGAGAACGTTGCAAATGCTGAAGCCATGGTCAGCGGGGACACGTTGTACGGGCCCAAAAGGCTGGACAAGGTGGACATGTCCAGCTTGTCCTTGCCCTCACCATTGTGCATCTTCAAAGCGTCTGCCATGCGTTGGATATCGCAGAAATCGTCCAACATTGCCGCCGAAGCGTACGTGGCAGTGTTGATGGAGTTGTAGAGGCCATAGTTCACCGGCATGTTGCGGTAATAGCCTTCATCGTTGTTCTGCAGAGTAGGTGCCGCACCAAGGTACTCTTCAGCGTCATTAAACGCTCCGGTGACCGCCTGGCAGGTGGTCTTCCATGGGTAATCCAACGGGTAGACCCTGTTGTAGGCGGGCACCACGGTGTTGAGCGCCTTGCCTTCCTTCAGCCACGCCGAGAACGTCACGGGCTTCATGGTTGAACCGGGTTGGAAACCACCCGCGCCACCCAAGTCATTGCCATTGGCGTCCTTGCGGTCCACATTGAAGTTGTAGGTGGTGGCAAAGGAGCTCTGGCCAGCGAGCATTCGGGTGTTCTGAGCCATCGAAAGGATTTTGCCGGTACCCGGTTGAACGGTGATCAGCGAAGCGCCCCACTTGTCCGGGTTGCTACCGGCAATGGCGTCTGCCTGTGCTTGGGCCGGTGACTGCAAACGTGGGTCCAGGGTGGTCTTGATGGTCAAACCGCCGCTGTAAACCTTCTTGACGCGATCCTCTTGGGTCGCGCCATAAGCGGGGTTGTTGAGGATGGTGTGCAGGACATAGTCACAGAAGTACTGTGCCTGGGAAGCATAGGCGCAGCCCTGGCGAGGCTGCGTCACCTTGGTGGTAACGGGAGTCTTCACAGCTGCGTCGTAGGCAGCTTTATCGATCTTGCCGTACCGCAACATTGCGGCGAGTACCAAGTCGCGGCGGACTTTGGCGCTTTTCGGGTTGCTGATTGGGTCATAGCCAGAAGGGTTGTTCACCAGACCAGCCAGCAGGGCGGCCTGAGGAAGAGTGAGGTCCTTGGCGGTGGTGCTGAAGAAGTACTTCGAAGCGGCTTCAATGCCGTAAGCGTTGCTGTTAAAGAACACAATGTTCAAATAACCCTCAAGGATCTGGTCCTTGGTCATTTTCTTCTCAAGCGCAATGGCCAGCTTCATCTCGCGAAGCTTGTCACCAACACCCTTATTCACACCGTTGAGTAGAACTTGATCGGTCTTACCTTCAGCTACCAGGGACTCATTGATCACGTTGTTCACGTACTGCTGAGTGATAGTGGAAGCACCCTGCTTCTTACCTTGCGCGGTGCTGACCAACGCACGCAAAATACCAGTGGTATCCACACCGCCGTGCTCGTAGAAGCGGTTGTCCTCGATAGCGATGACCGCGTTCTTAACGAACGGAGACATGTTCTTCAGATCTACCTTGGTCCGGTTCTCCGAATACAAGGAGGCAATCTGCGAGTTGTCAGCTGCCAGGATCTTAGTCACCTGGCCAGGCGGATCAACCGTCAACTCACTGGGCAGAGTGTCAAAGAACTGTATGGAACCGCTCGCCGAACTACCGGTCACCGCAGCGGCAGGGACCAGTAGACCAGCCACCAAGACACCGCAAACAGCACTCACTCCAAGAAAAGCAATGATCTTTCCAAGGACGGTGGCCGTGTCGAATAGTGGGTTCTTACGTTGAGCCATGTTTTAGAGTTTACCGGCAAGGACTACTCTGGTGCTCATGAGCAAATGGGAGTACGCCACTTTTCCGCTAATTACGCACGCCACCAAGCAGATCCTGGATCAATGGGGAGACGATGGTTGGGAACTGGTTCAAGTAGTAACTGGACCCGACGGCAATGGCCTGGTGGCCTACATGAAGCGGGAGAAAGCCTGATGACCGCTGAGGCATTGAACACTGAAACAACAGAGTCAGCAAGCGCTGTGGAGGCCCGCCTTGCCGAGCTGGGAATCACTCTCCCGGGCGTGGCGGCGCCAGTAGCTGCGTACGTGCCGGCAGTTGTGTCCGGCAATTACGTCTACACCTCAGGCCAATTGCCTTTTGTTGACGGCAAGCTGGTAGCCACGGGCAAGGTGTCCTCCGGCACGGAGAGCACCTCCGATGAAGTGACCGTGTCCCCAGAAGACGCTAAAAACTACGCGGCGATTGCCGCTGTTAACGCCTTGGCAGCTGTTAAGAGTGTCATCGGTGACTTGGACCGGATTACCCGGATTGTTAAGGTGGTTGGCTTTGTTGCCTCCGATCCTTCATTTACCGGGCAGCCCGGTGTGATTAACGGTGCCTCCGAACTCCTTGGTAAAGTCCTCGGCGACGCAGGGCAACATGCTCGCTCCGCCGTCGGCGTTGCCGTTCTTCCCCTCGACGCACCCGTCGAAGTGGAAATCATCGCTGAATTCAGCTGACTCACACTGTTAGGTTCCCGTTGTGCCCCACATCGTCAGACGATTGTTTGAACTGCCCGTCGACCTTGAGGGTGCCGCCCGGAGTTGGCTAGAGCACGGCGAACGCACACCGCGTGCGCCGCGCTTCGCCTCCTCCGTGGTGTTGTTGCGTGATGCAGCCCAAGGCCTAGAAACGTGGCTGGGTTACCGCTCCGGTGGCTCGCCTCTGGGCGTTGTAGCGTTCCCGGGGGGTTCCCTTGAACCCGGCGACCAGGAACCGGTTGCTTGGGCGGGCCCGTCACCGCATCAATGGGCGGACATGATGGGAATGGACGACGCCGGGCTGGCGCGCCGTCACGTACTGGCGGCCATCCGTGAACTTTTTGAAGAGACCGGCGTGTTACTGGCCGGTCAGGACGCTTCCTCCACTGTGGAGGCCAACACCACTGCCGAATGGATGAAGGCGCGCGTGGCTGTGGCCGCTCAAGAAAAGAGCTTCACCGAGCTGCTGAACAAGCGTGGACTGACCGTCCGTACTGACTTGCTCAAACCGCTGGTGAATTGGCTCAGCCCAGACTTTGCGCACCGTCGGTTCAACACCCGCTACTTTGCTGCCACACTGCCCGTGGGACAGCAGCCTTCCTTGCTAGAAGGAAAAGGTGTGTGGGCGCGCTGGGTGTGTGCATCAAAAATTTTGGGGGAGCGGTCCTCCACGGAACTTGGCGATGAAATTGGCCAAGAAAATACCGTGGGCCTCACGCTGGGGCAATTGATGGTGCCCGGCGCCGAGATCATTCTGGAAAAAATCGGTGCTGCCAAGGGATGTATCGCGTACCTGAGCTACAAGCGCAAAACTCACGTCTACCAACCCATTTTGGTGGAAGAAGACGGTGTGCTGATGCTTGAGGTAGAAGCCGCGCATCCTGTTGCCGGCGAACCTCACCGCGAGCGGTAGGTCCCACCGGCAACCAGGTGACTTTTAGCGGGAACGCTGGCGCAAACGCTGCATGTCCAAGATGACCACTGCGCGTGCTTCCAAACGCAACCAGCCGCGCTGCACAAACTCAGCCAGGGCCTTGTTGACCGTCTCACGGGAAGCTCCCACCAGCTGGGCCAACTCTTCCTGGGTGAGCTCGTGAGCAACCAGAACACCATCCGTTGCCGGACGTCCAAAACGGTCAGCCAAGTCCAACAGTGCCTTAGCTACACGGCCAGGAACGTCGGAAAAGACCAAGTCAGAGAGTGAATCGTTGGTACGGCGCAAGCGGCGAGCCAAAGCCTGCAGCAGCTGAGCAGAAACCTCAGGGCGAGTACGCAGCAAGGCGTTCAAGCTGTCATTACGCAATCCGGCCAAGCGCGTCTCAGACACAGCAGTTGCCGTAGCGGTACGGGGGCTCGGATCAAAAAGTGCCATTTCACCAAACAGCTCGCCCGGGCCAAGAATGGCCAGCAAAGACTCGCGTCCGTCCGGTGAAGTACGTCCGAGCTTGACCTTGCCCGAAACGATGAAATACAGCTGATCGCCCTGGTCGCCTTCCCGGAAGACGGATGCGCCGCGAGACAAGTCCACCTCGGTGAGCTCGTCCGTCAGCAACCGGAATGCGTCGTCGTCCAGCGTGGCGAACAGTGGTGCGCGGCGAAGTACCTCGATGTCCATGAATTCTCCTTGTAAGTTGGCGCTCCGGCTATTGTTTCAGAATTTTGTGATGAATGTGACGAAGTTGGCATTTGAGCCGCACCATTTTGCTTTGCGTCCAGTCAGAGCACAGCTTCGCATCGGTAGAATAAAGGCCAACGCTGCGCCGGTGCGCTGCATAAAGGAGCTCAAGTGTTCGGTTTGACGGTCTTGGACCTTGCCTTGGTGCTGATGCTCATTTCCTACCTCATTTACGGCCTCCGCAACGGCCTTCTGGTCACAGTTGGTGGGCTCGCTGGCTTCGCCGCAGGCGCGGCGGCCGCCTTTGTGGCCATCCCCTTGGTCAGCGGTTGGGTGACCGACTCCGGGTGGAGGCTCACAGCGATCGTCGCTACCGCCGTCGTACTGATGCTTTTGGGCCACGGACTTGGTACCGCGATTGGCCGCAGTATCCGACGTGCCGTTAAGGTCCAGCCGCTGCGCACCCTTGACCGGCTAGCAGGAGGCGTGGTGAACGTTTCCGTTGCCGCTCTGGTGATGTCCATGCTGGCGTTTAGCGTGGGGCAGCTTGGTGTGCCGCTAGTTTCGGCGCAAATTGCCGATTCCAAAGTGATCCGATTTATTGATTCGGCCACACCAACACCGGTTCAAACAGCACTGGCACAGCTCCGATCCACTGTTATTTCTGACGGGATTCCGCAACTCATTGAGGGTGTTGGGCCGGTGGTTCCGGTCCCTGTTCCGAATGAAAGCACAGACACTCCAGCCCTGAATACCGCAGCGCAATCGGTCCTCAAGATCACCGGAACCGCGTACCAATGCGGTCAAAACCAAACTGGCACGGGTTTTGTTGTAGCCCCTGGCCGGGTGGTCACCAACGCGCACGTAGTGGCGGGCGTCAACGAACCCGTGGTGGCCGTTCCCGGCGGAGGAGCACTGCAAGGCCGAGTGGTCTACTTCGATTCACAACATGATTTGGCAGTGCTGGACGTTGCAGGACTGAATGCTGCACCACTGGCCATGACCAAAAACCTGAGCGCTGGGACTGCTGCTGCCTTCTCCGGTTACCCCCACGGTGGTCCGTTCCAATCCAAACCAGCCTCGGTGCAGGGCATCACCAACGTTTTGGTGCCGGACATTTACGGCAATAACCCCCAAGCCGAACAGATTTACCAAATCTCCGGCGACGTGCAACCGGGAAACTCGGGAGGACCGTTATTGAACAGTGGCGGTCAAGTTGCCGGCGTCGTTTTCGCCAAGGCCAGCAGCAACTCTCCGTTGGGGTTTGCGATCACCATGGATCAGCTGCAACCCGTGGTTGACCAAGCTCCCGGACTGCAAAACACCGTGTCCTCGGGACAGTGCACCAAAAAGTAGCATTTGCTAGGCCGCCTGGCTGGTTTCAGCCAGCTAACTCGCATTTGTTGCTGATCCTGTGTCCCGTGGAACAGCAACTGTCCCGTGGAACAGCAACAAATGCGAGTTAAGCGGGCCAGTACTAACTAGACGGACGTTGCCTTGATGAGGATTGCCTGCTCTGGGCGCAGCACAGGTAGTGGCAAACCAACTTCGGCAAAGAACGCGCCGCTCGCTGTGAAGCCCTCTCGGTACCAGAGTGGCGGCTCAATCTGAGCGAAAGCGCCGTGGCTCTCTTCAGTATCGCTGGGCAGAAGTGCTTCAACCCGGTACGTGCGCTTCGGATCGAGACCGGGAATCCCTGCCCGGCCAGGTACTTCGGCAGCCAGCGAAGCTAGAGCCACGGCAGCAAAGAGTGCCTGCGATTTGTCTTGGGATACCACACCGTGCAATTGCAGGTTTGGCACACCAAGATCTGCATTTACCCGAACGCCGGAGTGCAACATGCCGCGGTGTTCCTTGTAAATCTTGATCACGCGCTTGAGCACTTGTCGGTCCTCGTTGGAAGCCTGACGGATGTCCCATTCCATACCGAAGTGCCCAAACAATGCAGTGATGGCACGGAAGGCGATGCCGTGAGTGCGCCCCGTGGTGTGAGCTTGGGTAGGCCCAACGTGTGAACCCACCAGCTCCGGCGGCAATACGGACTGGGTCCAGCGTTGTATGGTCTGACGTTCCAGAGCATCGTTGCAATCTGAGGCCCAAACGCGGTCTGTGCGCTGCAAAATGCCTAAGTCCACGCGAGCACCACCCGAGGAGCAAGACTCAATTTCAACGTTGGGGTGGGCCGCTTTGAGAGCATCAAATAAGCGGTAGGCGGCAAGGGTTTGGTGATGAACTGAAGCCCGGCCGTTGTGCCCGTGTTCGGTGTGGTCCCGGTTCTGATCCCACTTGAGGTAGGAAATATTGTTCTCGCTCAGTAAGGCGCTAATCCGTTCAAAAATGTATTGCCACGCCTCTGGGTTCACTAGGTCAATAATGTGCTGGTGGCGCCACTCCATAGGCAAACGGCCACCCTCGGTAAACGGTGTGGAACAAGGACCAACAATCCACTCAGGGTGCGCGCGGACCACTTCCGAATTAATGTTCACCATCTCCGGTTCAACCCACAGGCCAAATTCCATACCGCGGCTGGTTACCGCATCAATGAGCGGTGTTAGGCCTTCAGGCCACACCGTGCCGTCAACGTACCAGTCGCCCAAACCGGCGTGATCGTCGCGGCGCCCACGGAACCATCCGTCGTCGAGCACAAAACGTTCGACGCCGAGCTCCGCCGCCGATTCTGCCAACTCAATGAGTGGCTCAATCCGGTGATCAAAGTACACGGCTTCCCACGTGTTGAGCACCACAGGACGTGCCTTCCCGGAGCCGCCTTCGGCGCCTTGAGTGCCAACATGGTGAGGGCGGGCGCGGAACCAGTCATAAAATCTCTCCGTCACACCGTCCAGTCCGTGGTCTGAGTACGCGGCATACAGGGTGGGGGTGGTGTATTCAGTGCCTGGGCCGAGCAAAAGCTCACCCGAACCCAAAAGCTCGGAAGCGCCGAGCATCCGCCGGCCATCACCCAAGGAATCGAGGTATTGTTCGTGGTTTCCGGACCAGCCGAAATGTGTCGCCCAAACATTTCCGGAACGGTTAGCGAATCCAGCACTGCCAGCGGCAACCAAGAGAGATGAATCGTGTCCCGTGCGGCCGTGCCGTCCGGAACGAACCCACGTCCCCTGTTCAATGGAACGACGCTGCGGGTGGTTCTCACGGCACCAGCGGCCTGTGAGATCTAAAAGTTCTGTCGCTTGACTCGGTAAAGGGAGCACTAATGCGAGCTCGTCGAGGTTGTAGTCGTTGGTGCCCGTGTTCGTCAGCGTGTGGCACAGTTCCAAGAGCCCACCCACATTGAGGCGGATCGTGCTTCGGATCTCAAGGCCAGCTTCCGGATCTGCCTGGATGACAACCGCCGAAGTAGCGGAGGCGGGATGACCTGCGGTAGCGCCGGCGTCGGAATATTCTGCCGAGACAATCTGGAACGCCGGAGAGAAGGCAGTGCCGTTTGCGCGGTGACCGCGCAAACCCGGACGGCCCAGCCATCCGGATGACGGCTGAGGGACTAGCCCTGCCACCACAGGCGTGTCAAAGGCCGAGTGGGGGATAGGAGGACGCAGAAGTTCTAGATCCGGCAACACCTCGCCCAAATCTGCGCCCCAATGGACGATCTGGGCTTCGCCCGTGTGGAAGGCGAGTAGGAGGCTAGTACCGGCGGAGCGCAGATATAACGGTCGCGGGTGCGGGGAAACCATGGAGTCTCTTTCAAAAGGAACGTTGTAACAGTCGAGGCAAAGTGGAACGTGGCCCGCCCGCTCACTTTTATGAGCAAGTGGGCGGGCCACGAGAGGTCAAGCGGTGAAACTACTACTTGGCGAACAGTTCGTTAACCTGATCGTTAGCAGCAGTCAGTGAACTCGCCGGCTCCTTGCCAGAAACCACTGCATCCATTGCGGGCTTCAAAATACCGGAGACTTTTGCGGCGTTATCGGTGATGGGCAACAGGAACGTGGTTTTGTCCTTGACGTGCTGGGTGAAGGCACTAACGTCAGTGCCCTTAGCCTTGAATGCTGCCGCTGCCTTATCCGAGGAGGTCTTGATGGCCGGGAAGACTACAGCCTTGCTGGCTACAACATCCTGGCAATCTGAACTGGCCAAGTATTCAACCCATTTAATGGCGGCTTCCTTCTTTTTGGTGCCAGCCCAGACAGAGTCAGCGAGGCCGTTGAACATCGAGGAACGTTTGCCATCTACACCGATCGGGGTGGGTGCAATTCCCGTCTCGATTCCCTTGTAGCTGGTGTATTGTCCGGTCATCCACGAACCATTGGCGTTAATGGCGGCCTTGCCGGCTCCGAAGTTATCCGAAGTGCTGGCGCCAATGGTGGTTTCTAGCTTGGGCATAAAGCCTTTTGTTGCCAAGCCGGACCACCAGGCAATGGTGTCCTGAATGCGCTTGTCATCGTAGTTGTAGTGGGTGCCCCAAGGGTTCTTGTCAGTGGTGGTCCAACCCGTCGTTGCCGCGAGGAAGCTCCACTGAGTTTGACCAGCATTCTCGGCGCCAGAGCCGGAAAGCCCCATGCCGTAAACGGCAACATTGTTTTTGTCGAAGCCAGCCTCGTCGCCTCGTTTACCGCTCTTGTCCACGGTCAAGTGGGCAATGGCCTTCTCATATGTACCGCCATCGGTGGGGTTCCACGTCAGTGATGCCATTTGCTCAGCTGTGAGCCCGGCTGCGGCAGTCATTTTCTTGTTGTAGAACAAGCCAACGGTGTCCCAGTCCTTGGGGAGACCATAGCGCTTGCCGTCCTGGCCTACCCACAGATCTGCCAGGCCCTCGTTGTACTTGGTGAGGTCAACTTTGTCAGCGGCTACAGCGTCATCGAGTGCCACAAGCTGCTTGGTTTTAACGAATTCCGGGTACTTGCCCAGATGGTTTGTGAAAACATCGGGGGCGGTACCGGAGGCCATACCGTTGGTGAGTTTGCCCCAGTAGTCATCCCAGCCAGTTTGGGTAATCTTCACTGTGACATCTGGGTTGGCCTTGGTGAAGTCAGCAGCGCACTGTTTGTAGGCCGGGAGCTGGTTGGCGTCCCAGAGCCAGTAGCTGACTTCACCTTTAGCGCTATCCGTGCTGCCGCTACTACCGCCGCCACATGCGGAGAGAGCAAGAGCTGCAGCTACAGCAACGGCGACGGTGCCGAGTACTTTATTTTTGATCACTTTGAGTCCTTAAGGTGTGCGATTTTTTTACTGTGGGTCGGGGATAGAAAGTAGTTATTTGGTTCCGCTGAAGCCGATCGAGTTCACAATTTTCTTGCCAAAGATCGAGAACAAAATCAGCACAGGTGTTGCCGAAACGAGAGTGGCGGCCATCAGGCCGGACCAGTCGGGGGATCCTTGCGGGGACTGAGACTTGAAAACACCCAGGCCCACGGTTAGCACTCGAGTGTCCTCGGTGGTGCCCACCAACAGTGGCCAGAAGTATTCGTTCCACTGGCCCATAAATGTCAGCAAGGCCAGAGTGGCCAGCGGTGCTGCGGCGTTCGGCAACACGATCTGGAAGAACATTCGGAAGTGCTTTGCACCGTCCAACATGGCTGCCTCTTCAACTTCACGAGACATATTCAGAAAGAACTGGCGCATAAAGAAGATGGCGAACGGTGTCATAAAGAGGTATGGCAGTACCAAACCCAGCATGGTGTTGAGCAGGCCTAGGTTCTTTACCAAAAGGAAGTTGGGTAGCGCCGTGAAGATCGGTGGAACCAGCATGGTGGCCAGGAAGAGTGAGAACACAAAGTCCCTGCCCTTCCACCGCAAACGGGAGAACGCATAGGCTGCGAGGGAGCTGAAGAAAACAGCCGCCGCGGTGGTGACAGTGGAGAAAAGTAGCGAGTTCCAGAGGTACTGCCAAAAATTGATGGACGCTCCGGAGCCACCTTCAGCGATTGCTTCTTCCGCGGACTGCAAGCCGAAGACTCGTTTGAATGCGCCTAAGTTGAAGTCTGCTGGCAAGAGGCTTGCCGAGTTGGCGGCGAGCGAGCCATTGGTGGACAGTGCCGTGCGGATGACCCAGTAGAAAGGCAATACACTGACCGCTACTGCGATGCCCAGAAGTACCCACAGGCCTGCGGTGCGCCAGCTAAACGGTTTTTTACGACGGCGGATCGCCGTTTTGGAGGATGTAGCAGTTGTCATGGGAGTGTCCTTAGTCCAGGTCTGACTGGGTGCCACGGAGGAACTTCATCTGGATAAAGGCAACGATGGCGAGGATAACGAAGAGGATGACGGCGAGCGCGGAACCGTAGCCGAAGTCTTGCTCGTTGAAAGCGCGCTGGAAGATGTAGAACTGGAGTACACGGGTGGCGTTGACGGGGCCGCCGGCGGTGGTGACGGCAACGGTGTCAAAGACCTGGAAGGAACCGATCACTGTTACTACCAGGACTAGAACCAAAACGGGGCGCAAGAGTGGCATCGTGATCCGCCAGAACGTACTCCACGCTTTGGATCCGTCAATGCTGGCTGCCTCGTAAACCGTGGCAGGGATAGCTTGAAGCCCGGCGAAAATCAACAGGGCTGTATAGCCCATGTGCCGCCATGTATTGATGAGCGCTTGGGTAGGGATGGCCCATTGCTCACTTCCGAAGAAGGCTACGCGGGGCAGGCCCAGCCATTCGATGATCTGGTTGATGATGCCGATTTGGTAGTCCAGCATCCAGAACCACAAGAGCGCTGCGATGACGTTCGCCATCAGGTAGGGCATAAGGAGTGCCCCGCGAATAATGGTGGATTTGGCCACCCGCTGCATCAAGATGGCCAACCCCAAGGCGAGCCCGGTTTGGAGCACGATGTTGATCAGGACGTACTCTCCGGTGACCTTCAGTGCGTTCCAGAACAGCGGGTCCCTAGAGATCTTTTCGTAGTTTTTGGTGCCAATCCACGTGGGATCTCCCAGGATGCTGTACTCCGTGAAGCTGAGGTAGATACCTCGAATGGTAGGGACCAAGTAGAAGAGGATCAGGCCGATCATTGCCGGGGCGATGAAAACCAGAGCGATCTTGAGGTCGCCCAGTCCACGGAAATCCGCCTGACGGCTGGCCCGTTTACGGGGTTTCTTGAAGTCGTCAGCCGCGTGCCCGGGGGCAGGCTGTTTGCTGAGTGTGGTCATCGTTGACCTTTCGGGGATGTGATGTTTCTAACAACTCCCGGTGAATCTACACGAGTAGATTTGTTGTCGTCAAGAACGATTGTGAATATTTGTGAGTATTTCTTCTAGTTTGGTTGTTTTGATTGACTCGAGTAGATCCCCCTGAAACACTGGGCTATCGGATTCCTCGAGCCTCTAAAAGGAAAAACAATGACGTTTTCAATCGGTGTAGTCGGCGTGGGCCAGTTCGGCGGACACTTTGCCCATCTCTTTAAGCTCCACCCTGGTGTTACCAGGGTCTACGCGGTGGACTCGTTGCCTGAACGTGCAAGCGAAGCACAAGCGAAGTGGGGCCTAGACGGAACCATGGCCAGCTTCGAAGAATTGCTGGCCTCCGACGTCGATGCTGTCGCCATCTTTACACAACGGTGGACTCATGGACCCCTGGTAGTCCAAGCTCTGCGCGCCGGCAAACATGTCTATTCGGCAGTCCCCATGGCAATCAGTGAAGACGAAATTGCCGCAATCATCGAAGCAGTACGTGAGACCGGCCTGACTTACATGATGGGCGAAACCAGCTACTACAACCCCGCCACCGTGCACGCCCGCAATCAGCGCGCTGCCGGGAAGTTTGGACGAATTTTCTACTCGGAAGGCGATTACGTCCATGACATGGACCTCGGCTTCTATGACGCTTACCAGTACAGCGGGGGCGAGAACTGGAAGGCCACCGCGAGCTACCCGCCTATGCTCTACCCCACTCATGCAATCGGCGGGGTTCTCGGCGCAATCGGTGGCTACGCGGTGAGCGTGAGCTGCATTGGTGTGAAGGACGATCGGGGCGACGGCGTCTTTAACAAGGACATCAGTATGTTCAACAACGATTTCTCCAACGCCACGGCACTTTTTGAAATGAACGACGGCGGTGCCATGCGCACCAATGAAATGCGTCGCGTGGGTTACCCGTCCCACATCCGTGAGTCCCGGTTCAGGTTTTTTGGTACCGAAGCGAGCTTCGAGCAGCTGGCCACCACCACCGTTTGGCAGGACAAAGAAGGTGTCTATGACATTTCGGAGCAGGTTCTCACTCGGCCGAGCATCTCGCTAGATGATCCTTCACTGGCGGATGTAGCTCCGGAACTACGTGATGCCTTTGTCTCCGGCCTGGCCCCTGTTCACGATCCGTCGCGTTTGCCTGCCGAATTCAACCACGCACCCAACGGCCACGAGGGTAGCCATCAATTCTTGGTGGATGATTTTGTCACTGCAGTGAACTATGGCGTGATCCCGCCTGTGAATGCTTGGACAGCGGCCCGTTTTACGCTTCCAGGCATTGTGGCTCACGAGTCGGCTTTGCGTGGCGGGGAGCGCCTCGCCATCCGGGACTTTGGGGATGCCCCGCAGCTGGCTACCTCTTAGTAGCATTGTGCTTATGACCGTTAACACCCCCGCCGCTCGCTCCTCGGTGACCCGTAAGGAAGTCGCCAAGCGTGCGGGGGTGAGCACCGCGGTGGTTTCTTACGTGGTTAACGGCGGGCCCAAAAAAGTGGCCCCGGCCACCGAAGCGAGGGTTAAAGACGCCATTCGCGAGTTGGGTTACCGGCCCAACGCCGTGGCGAGGGCGCTCAAGTTGGGCTCGAGCCAGACAATTGGGCTGGTTATGCCGGATAACTTCAACCCATTCTTCGCCCTGTTTGCCCACGCCGTGGAAGAAGCGGCTGCTGCTCAGGGATACTCGCTTTTGTTGGGAAATTCTGGCAGTAACGCGGACCGGGAAAGGGTGCTGGTCCGTAATTTTGCGGCCCGGCAGGTCGACGGAGTGGTGTTGTTTCCCACTCTGGACGAACCGGATTTGGCCGATCTTGCCGCTGCCGAAATACCTTGTGTGTTGCTGAATTTCGCCCGGGAAGCCCCGGGTTTTAGCACCATCGGTGTTGACCTACCTGGCGGTGCACGGTTAGCAGTAGAGCACCTGATTGGTCACGGCCACACGAACATCGCTTTGTGCGTGGGCATCCACAAGTCTGGCACCATGGACGATCGCTTCTTTGGATGGCGTGACGCACTCACTGATGCTGGGCTGGCCGAAGGGCCAGTGGCGCTCCGCACCTTCACCTTGGCTGGTGGGGCTGAAGCTGCCGCGCAAATACTTGCCGAGCCCAACCGGCCCACCGCAGTTTTTGTTAGTTCCGATGTTCAGGCCGTGGGTCTCCTGAATGCCCTGCACAAAGCCGGGCTCTCAGTTCCTGAAGATATGGCGGTGGTTTCATTTGACGGAACGCTGGACGCCGACTTTAGTTGGCCGCCACTGACCACGGTGGCCCAACCCGTGCAAGAAATGGGTGAAGCTGCCGTCAAGGCACTCCTAGACTTCCGTAATGACCATCAAACGATTCGCCATGTCTTTCCCACCCGACTACGGATCGGCGGATCTTGCGGCTGCAATTAGGCCCGCCCGCCGTCCAGGCCACTGTTTGCTTATTCACTCAGGGGGAGTGAGTCCGCAAGGTATTCAATGGCGAGCCGGTATCCAGTCACGCCGGCGCCCACAATCACTGCTTCGCACACCGGGGACAAGTAGGAGTGATGCCGGAATTCCTCGCGCTTGTGCACATTGGTGATGTGAACTTCTACCGCGGGAAGTGACACCCCAGCGATCGCGTCACGCAGTGCCACGGATGTGTGCGTGAACGCTCCGGCGTTGATCACAATGCCCACGGCGTTCTGCCGGGCGTCGTGGATCGCATCGAGCAGGTCGCCTTCGTGGTTGGACTGCACACAATCTGCGGTGAACCCGTGACGCTCCGCCGTATCAATGGCGAGCTGCTCCACATCCTCCAAAGTTGCTGAACCATAGAGCTGAGGTTCCCGGGTGCCAAGAAGGTTCAGGTTAGGGCCGTTAACAACCAGGATGGTGCCGCGCGAGCGGGTGGAGTCAGTCATGGCTACTAATCTAGCCCACGAATTTCCACCACAAAGCCCTGTTCCGGGTTCAAGATCGGTGCCGGAAGCCCGACGGCGCCGAGGAACCTACCGCTGGCCGTGGCACCTTGAGCGAACCACGCCGGAGCGGTGCGCTGGGTACTGAGTGCGGCGAAACTACCGTCCTCTGCCCGCGGATACACCGCACGCACGCGGTACTCGCGCTCCGGGTCAAGCCCAGGGAATTGAACCCTCCCCGGTTGCTCGGCTTCCGCCGTCGTAGTGCTGACTACTGCAAAGAGCGCCTGGCGGCCGCCACGGGCTGCAACTCCGTAAACGTTGAGATCTGTTTGGTGCGCGTCGGTGTAGACGCGGTCGCCGGAGTGGATTAGCGCCCGGTGCTTTTTGTAGAGCGCAATTGCGAAGGCGAGCTCGGCACGTGAGGCACAGTCCAGGGTGCTGATGTCCCATTCGAGGCCAAAGTGACCGAAGAGGGCCGTGATGGCGCGGAACGCGAGGCTATGAGTTCGCGCCGTGGTGTGGGACTGGGTGGGGCCAACATGCGAACCCACGAGTTCCGGCGGAACCACCAGCTGCGTCCACGCCTGAATCGTTTGACGTTCCAAGGCGTCATTGCAATCTGAAGTCCAGATCCGGTCCGTGTGCTCCAAAATCTCCAAGTCCACACGCGCGCCGCCGGAGGAGCAGCTCTCAATTTCCACTCCGGGGTGCGCGGCACGCAAGGCGTCTAGAAGCCGGTATACGGCCAAGGTTTGCTCGTGCACCGAGGGACTTCCAGCATGGCCGTGCTCAATCAGGTCACGGTTTTGATCCCATTTGAGGTAACTGATGTTGTACTCGGTCAAGAGCGCATCCAGCCGGTCAAAAATGTACTGCCAGGCCTCCGGGTTCACCAGGTCCAGAACGTGTTGCTGGCGCCACTCAAGCGGCAAACGGGCACCGGAACCGGAGGTATACGGCCCTGCCACCCAGTCCGGGTGCGCACGGATCAGATCAGAATTCAGGTTCACCATTTCCGGCTCCACCCACAGGCCAAACTCCATACCCCGGCTGCTGACCTCATTGATCAACGGCGTCAGTCCATCCGGCCACACGCCCTCGTCAACAAACCAGTCGCCCAACCCTGCGGAATCGTCACGGCGGCCACGGAACCAGCCGTCGTCGAGCACAAAACGCTCAATGCCCACCTCGGAAGCGGTCTGTGCCAAAGCGGTTAGTTTCTCAAGGTTGTGATCAAAATAGACGGCCTCCCACACGTTTAGCACGGCGGGCCGGGGGCGCGCACGGCCGTCAGGCCAAGCACCCACATGGTGGTCGCGAGCGCGGAACCAATCGTAGAAGCGGCGGGAGATCCCGTTGAGCCCACTCTCAGAGTACGCAGCGAACATTGCCGGAGTGGTGTAGCTCTCCCCGGGAGCAAGTGTCACTTCGCCGGGGCCCAGCAACTCGGCTGCGCCAAGAACAGTGCGGCCATCTGCTGCCGTGTCGCAGAACTCTTCATGGTTGCCGCTCCACGCAAAGTGAACAGCCCACACTTGCCCCTGCTCGTGGGAGAAACCGGGTGTTCCCGCGGCCATAATCAGTGAAGAATCGTGACCGGTGCGGCCGTGGCGGCCACTGCGAACCCAAGTTCCCTGCGTGATGGCGCGCCGTTGCGGGTGACGTTCCCGGCACCAGCGTCCGGTCAGATCCAAGAGCTCGGTGGCCATCCCGGGCACCGGTAATTGCACAGCCAATTGCTCCAAGGAGTACGCATCTGGGCCTTGGTTGGTGAGCCGGTGTGTCACTTCGAGTAGACCGCCGGGGTGCAAACGCACGGTGGATACCAGCTCAAGGCAGGCAGTCGCGTCCACCTGAGTGATGGTGGAGGCGGCGGTACTGGCCGTGGCATCCGTGACGCGGAATGCCGGGGAGAAGTTTTGCCCGCCGTTGATGGTGTGCCCCAGCAGACCCGGGCGGCCGCGCCAACCGGCAGAACCTTGCGGAACCAAGCTCAACGTCACCGGGACGTCCAGCGAAGAATGTGGCACGGGTTCGGTCAGTATGCCCAGCTCTGGCAGCTTCTTGCCTAGGTCCGCGCCCCAGTGCAGCATTTGTGCTTGGTCATTGGAAAAATCGATCACCACTGAGGTGCCTGCGGATCGAAGATGCAACGGTTCCATAGGGGGAGACTCCTCTTTGAGTAAAAAGTTTTGGGGCAATACTTTGGGGCAAACCCTAGGGTGCGTTGTTATCCCTGGAGGGGGTTGACCACACGTAGTTTGCGGACGGCTGTTGCCAAATAATTGCGGGCATTCTCGCCCAAGCCCGAGTCCGTAATGATTTGATCAGCGTCCTCGAGTGCGGCAATGGTGCTAATGCCCTGCGTTCCCCACTTGGTGTGGTCCGCCACCACCACCAATTCGCGTGAGGCGTCCACCATGGCCCTGTCTGTTTCGGCTTCCAAAAGGTTGGGTGTGGTGAATCCGGCGCGTGAGTCCATACCGTGAACACCCATAAACAACATGTCCAGATGGACTTGCTTGAGTGCAGCAGTGGCAATAGGACCAACCAAGGCGTCCGACGGCGTCCGCTGGCCCCCGATCAAAATCACCGTAGTGCCACTTGAGTCGCCAGCGCTGCTGTAGAAAACATCTGCGATCCGCACCGAGTTGGTCACCACGGTGATCTGCGGACCCAAAGCAAGACGTTTGGCCAAAGCAAAGGTGGTGGTTCCAGCGCTCAAACCCACAGCCATACCTTCGTGCACCAGGCTGGCAGCTTCTGCGGCGATGGCGTCCTTCTCGGCGGTGTTTTGAGTGGATTTGAGTTCAAAGCCGGGCTCATGGGTGCCAGTGGGGCCCGGAATTTTGGCTCCGCCGTGAATGCGCTCCAACAAGCCGGCGTCGCTCAGGGAATCAATGTCTCGGCGCACAGTCATCGGCGAAACGCCCAATAACTCGGCAAGATCGGCCACACGCATGATCCGTTCGCGTCGAACGGAGTCAAGAATGGCCTGGTGGCGGGCCGCCGGAAGCATAAGAGTCCCTTTCGAAAAGCTGATGAAGTCTCAACCAAAGCCTAGTTTGCTGAGGTGCTCGCTCTGGTCTTTGGCCTCCGAAGGGGGATCGGAGGCCAAAGACCAGAGCTGATGGCTTATAGCAGCTGCGTACTACTAGCTACTGAGCAGAGTTTGTGTCCAAGCGCACTACGGCGAACCCACCGGCAGGAACATTGAGTGTTCCTTCTACGGCAGTGCTGGAAATCAGGTCAGTACCCTGTGCAGGAGTGCTGTGCTCGGTATCGCCGTGGTTGATCACAAAAAGCCAGTCCTGATCATCCTTGCGGCGAACCACAACATCTACTTCGCCGCGGGCACCTGCTGGCACGCCCGTGCTAAGTCCGGCATCGGCCAGAACCAACTTCAGCAGTTCGCTGCTGGCGTCCACGTTCAAGGTGGTCGCCACGTAGTAAGCAGCACCAGTGCCAGCAGAACCAGTACCCGGCGCGCGGCGAGTGATCGCAGGCGAGCCGGCGGTAGCACCGGCGTCGAACGTTGCAAGAACCTCCGCGTCAGTGACAGCACCCAACTCGCTCCAATAAACACCGTCACCAAGGGCAGCGGAAGCCAAGCTGCCGCTGCCCTTGAGCGCAACGCCAGCGCCTTCACGCAGCGGGAAGAACTCCTCAATGCTCACACCCAAAAGCTTCGCAAAAGCGCCCGGGTAACCGCCGCCATTGATCGGGTCCATGATGATGTGGTCATTTTCATCCACAATCCCGGAGAAGTAGCTGACCACCAAAGTGCCCCCGGAGGCCACAAACTTCTCAAGATTGGCCCGGCCAGCCTCAGTGATCAAATACTGCATGGGGACAATGGCTACCTTGTAACCGGACAAATCATCGCTGCTCTGCCGGAAATCGGAAGTCACACCAGCCCGGTACAAGGCGTCATGCCAACGCCGAGTTTCAGCCACGCAATTCGCGTCCACGCTCGGGTGCGAATCCAGCTCCGAGGCCCAACGCGCGTCAGTGTCATGAATAATCACTGCATCTGCCACCACTCTGGAGCCAGCCAGCTCGGAAATCTGCTCAAGGGTCTTCCCCAGCTGAACAGTTTCCCGCCACACCTTGGTCTCGCGGCCAGCGTGCGGCAAAAGGCCCGAGTGGAACTTTTCAGCACCCGCGCGCGAAGCACGCCACTGGAAGAACAAGACACCATCCGTACCGCGGGCCACATGCTGCAACGAGTTGCGGAGCATTTCGCCCGGAGCCTTAGCAACATTGCGCGGCTGCCAGTTCACTGCCGAGCTCGAGTGCTCCATCAACAACCACGGAGCGCTTTTGGCCCAACCGCGGGTCAGGTCAGCAACCATCGCCAACTCTTGATAATTCCGCTCATCAGCAGCCATCAAATAGTGATCGTTGGAGACCAAATCCATCTGTTCTGACCAGCGCCAGTAATCAATTGGTGCAGTAAGGCCCATGGAAATGCCCATGAAGTTGGTGGTCACCGGGTGCGGTGAACGTGCTCGAATAATGTCAGCCTCGGCTCGGAAGCATTCCAGCAGTGCGTCCGAGGAGAAGCGTGCAAAGTCCAATTGCTGAGTGGGATTCACCCAGGTGCCTGAGCGGCGAGGGGGGATAACCTCCGCCCAGTCATAGTAGTGCTGAGACCAGAATGCGGTACCCCAAGCCTCGTTGAGTGCATCCAAGGTGCCGTAACGCTTTTGCAGCCACTCTTGGAAACCACGCTCGGCGTGCGGACCGTAGTCGGGCTGGTTGTGGCAACCGTACTCATTGTGAACATGCCACATCACGACGGCGGGGTGGTCAGCATAGCGATCCACAATCGCCGTGGTCAGGGCTGCTGCAGCCCGCCGGTAGTCAGGCGAGCACGCCGCGAAGGCCTGCCGGGAGCCGTAACTTTGCCGCACGCCGTCGGCATTAACCGGTTGAGAATCGGGATACTTGCGGCTGAACCACGGCGGTGGTGAAGCGCTCGCGTTGGCGAGGTCCACACTGATGCCGTTTTTGTGCAGCAGATCCAGGACCCGGTCCAACCAGCCGAACTCGTAGTGGCCTTCTTCCGGCTCCAAAAGGGCCCAACTGAAAATGCCCACACTGACCAGATTTACTCCGGCCTCTTTCATGAGGGCAACGTCATGTTCCCAGACGTCTTCAGGCCACTGCTCTGGGTTGTAGTCGCCGCCAAAAGCGATGCGTCCACCCAGTTTTTCGGTCACATACTGCATGTCTGCGCGTTCACTCACAGGTACTTATCCTTTACTGGATCCGAGGGTTAGGCCGGCCACAAATTGGCGTTGCAAGAGCAAGTACACAATCAATGTGGGGATCACGGTGATGATGGCACCGGCGGCCAAGAGGTTGTAGTCGTTGAAGAACTGGCCTTGAAGGTTGTTGATGGCCGTGGTGATGGGCAGGCGGTCACCGCTCTGGATAAAGAGCAGCGGCCAGAAGAAGTCGTTGTAAATGAAGATGACTTCAAGAGTTCCCAAAGCGGCCAAGGCCGGGCGGCACAGCGGCAAAATGATGCGCCAGTACTGGGTCCACAAACTTGCCCCGTCCACCAATGCGGCTTCTGTCAGGTCGGGGGAGAGGGCCTTCATGTAGTTGGAGAGCACAAAGGTGCAGAAACCAATCTGGAAAGCGGTGTCCACGGCGATGACTGAAACGTAGGTGTTGAGCAGATTGCCCGAATCGCTCATGGAGTACGGGAGTTCAAAGTGCTTGAACATCTCAAACAACGGTGCGGCCAAAACCTGCGGAGGGAGCAAGTTGCCAGCTGTAAACATAATCAACAGGGTGACGTTGAACTTCCACGAAACTCGCGAGACGGCGAAGGCCATCAGCGAGGCGAAGAAGAGGGTCAAAAGAACTGCCGGGATGCTGATGATCAGCGAGTTCATAAAGTACTTAGCGAACCCGCCTTGGGTCCACGCCTGAATGAAATTATCGAAGTTCAGCGCGCCACCAATGCTGAAGTAGCCGTACTTGTCAGTATCTGCGTGCGGGCGAAGAGCTGTGTAGAGGGACCACAGCAAGGGAACCAGCCACATGGCTGACATCACGATCAGGAAAATGTGGGTGCCGTAGTGACGCTTAGCCTTATGGGCTGATTTTCCCTCCAGACCAGTATTTGGCGTGGGACGTGAGTTGCGGTTCCGGACCGCCGTTGAATTGCTCATGACTGGCTCTCTTTGCCGAAGGTGCGGACCAAGTAGAAGACGATCGGAACCAAAGAAATGACCAACAAGACCACTGCTAGGGCCGATCCAACGCCGATGACTTGGCCTTCACCCACCAGGTTTTGAATGACCAAGGCGCTGATCAATTCCAAACCGTTGGTGCCGCGGTTGATGACGTAAACAATGTCGAAGGCACGTAGCGATTCGATGATGGTGATAACCACAATGACCACGTTGACCGGGCGCATGGCCGGGAAGATGATCTGGAAGAAGGTTTGGGTGGCGCTTGCACCATCAATGGACGCTGCTTCTTTGAGGGTAGGATCAACACCCTTTAGTCCGGCTAAGTACAAGATCATGACGTAACCAGCGTGCCGCCAGGTTGCGGCAATAAGCGCTGCCCAAATGTTCACACTAGGGTCACCGAACCAATCCACGGCTGCCGGTGTTCCGGCGGTTCCCAAGACGTGGTTCAAAAATCCGTGATCGCGGTTGTAGAACAACTGCCAAATGATTCCTACCAGCGCCAGAGACAGCATCACCGGAATAAAGAAGATGCTCTGATAAATCTTGGTGCCTTTGATTTGCTGATCTAGCAGTACCGCCAAAAGCAAACCCAAAGGGGTGGCCACTAGAGCCAAAAAGACCAGCCACAGGACGTTGTGTTGAACAGCAGGCCAGAACGGCGGGTAGTCCTGGGTGATGTATTTGTAGTTGTCCAGACCGGCCGACTTCATGTCAGAGAGATCCAGCCCGTTCCACCGCGTAAAGCTCAATCCAATGGAGAGCAGGGTGGGGATCCAGACCAGGACCAATTGCAAGAGGGTGGGGACGCCAACCATAAAACCCAAAACCAGCTTGTCTCGGTTTGAAAGTCTGCGAACCTTGCGGAAGCGGCGCTGAGGCGTGGTGGTGCTTGTCATGGTGATTCCTTGTCCGTGATTGTGGCTGGGCAACGCGAACGGCGTTACCCAGCCACAATCGAGTGCGGGCGTGAACTACTGGGCTGCGTAGAGCGTCTTAGCCTGTGCTTCGAGGTTCTTGACGTCCACGTTGCCGTCCTTAATGAAGGACTGCAGCGCCGGGATGATCACGTTGTTGGCCATAGCCGGAAGAGCATCGCGGTCAAGGAACTGGCTGATGTATTTGGCATCGGCGATGGTCTGGGCACACTTCTTGTTCAGATCAGAGAACTTGGAGGTGTCGGCGCCCTTTGCGGTGGCGATGTTGGACGGATCAACAGCCGCATATGCGTCCTGACCTTCGGCCGAGCCCAAGAATGCGAGGAAGTCGCGAGCAGCTGAGTTTTCGCCACCCTTCTTGGACAAGAGGATGCCGTCGATCGGCGCCTCAACGGCGTCGCGGCCTTCCATGGCAATCTCCGGGAACGGGAAGAAATCAATGTCTGCAAGAACTGCTGGATCGGAGAACTGCTGGGTAACAAAGGAACCCAGCAAGTACATACCGGTCTTTTTGGCCTCAAGGGACTTTGCGGCATCCTGCCAGGTCTGACCAAGTGCTCCCGGATCCTGGAACGGCAAGAGTGCCTTCCAGGTATCAAAGACGTCGCTGACCTTCTTCTGATCCCAAGATTCCTTGTGCGCGCAGAGGTCCACGTGGAACTGGTAACCGTTCAAGCGCATGTTCAGGTAGTCGAACGTGCCCATTGCGGGCCAGCCGTCCTTGTCCGCGAAACCGATCGGGATCAGTCCATCTGCCTTCATCTTGGCGGAGAGGGTCTTGAGAGCGTCAAAGGTTTCCGGGATCTCGTAACCCTTGGCTGCCCAGAGGCTCTTGCGGTAGAAGAAGCCCCACGGATAGTTGTAGTTGGGGACAAAGTACATCTTGCCGTCGGGGCCGGTGGATGCCTTCTTCATGGCATCCGAGTAGTTGCCGCCGATCTTTTCCCAGACGTCGTCGATCGGAGCCAAGAGGCCCTTGCCTGCGTAGTACTGCATGCGGTAGCCAGCGAACCAAGTGAACGCGTCATCTGGGCTGCCCTGCAGGTAGGAGTTGATTTTGTTCTGGAAATCGTTGTGAGGCACCGTGTTGGTATTTACAGTGATTTCTGTCTTTTTGGTGAAAGCGTCTGTTACTGCCTTGTAGGCCTTCTTGGGTACTTCATCCGAAGAACCTGAACCTAGGGTCAGTGACTTCGAACCGCCCGCTTGAGGTGCGCTTCCGCCGGTGCATGCTGCTAGGAGGGGGATTCCGCTGAGTGCGACAGCCCCTACTCCGACGGTCTTGAGAAAAGTACGGCGATCCGGGGCAATGCCGCGGTCCCTGTACACAAAATTCCCCTGCGTAGCCATTGTCTCTCCTTTGAAAAATGGAACGTCCTGTGCGCTATGTCACATGAAGACGATCATATACTCCCAAATTCAAACAGGAAAGAACTAAATGTCTCATTACGGATAACTGTTAAATTACGACGGCGCCCCTCGCCACAGTGGCAAGGGGCGCCGTCGTTATGAGGTGCTATTTACGCAGCGAAGCCGCGATCTGTGACATCACCGTGTTGTCCGCCAACGTGGTGGCATCGCCCACTTCACGGCCCTCAGCGACGTCCTTGAGCAGGCGGCGCATGATTTTTCCTGAACGGGTCTTCGGCAACTCTGGAACTACCAGAATGTTCTTCGGCTTGGCGATCGGGCCGATCTCCTTGCCAACATGGTTACGCAGTTCCTGAACAATTTCATCGCCAGAGTCCACAGCATTGCCCCGCAAAATAACAAAAGCAACCACGGCCTGGCCTGTTGTCTCATCAGCGGCGCCCACCACGGCTGCTTCAGCAACGGCAGGGTGGCTTACCAAGGCCGATTCAATCTCGGTAGTGGAGAGGCGGTGACCGGAGACGTTCATCACGTCATCCACACGGCCCAAAAGCCACACGTCGCCGTCCTCGTCCTTCTTGGCGCCGTCGCCAGCGAAGTACATGGACTCAAAACGGGACCAGTAGGTGTCCTTGAAACGCTCAGGATCACCCCAAATGCCTCGCAACATGGATGGCCACGGTTCACGAATGACCAAGAACCCGCCGTGCCCATCAGGAACGGATTCACCCATCTCATCCACCACGTCCACAGCAATACCGGGCAATGGAACTTGAGCTGAGCCAGGCTTGGTTGCAGTAACGCCGGGAAGCGGGGCAACCATCATGGCTCCCGTTTCCGTCTGCCACCAAGTGTCAACGATCGGAGCGTGATTAGCGCCGATGACGTCGCGGTACCACATCCATGCCTCGGGGTTGATGGATTCGCCCACCGAACCCAGAACCCGAATGGAAGAGAGGTCGTACTTGTCCGGGATCTCACGTCCCCACTTCATAAAGGTGCGGATAGCTGTGGGGGCGGTGTACAAAATCGAGACCTTGTACTTCTCCACAATCTCCCACCAGCGGCCCTGATGCGGGGAGTCCGGAGTGCCCTCATACATAACCTGGGTAGCGCCATTGATGAGCGGCGCGTAGGTGACGTAACTGTGCCCGGTGATCCATCCGACGTCGGCTGTGCACCAATAGACGTCGGTTTCCGGGTGGAGGTCAAAGACAGCGCGGTGCGTGAAGGCCGTCTGGGTGAGGTAGCCACCGGTGGTGTGCAGAATGCCCTTGGGCTTTCCTGTGGTGCCGGAGGTGTAAAGGATAAACAGTGGGTGTTCACTCTCGTGGCCAACCGCAGTGTGCTCCGGGGATGCCGTGCCTACTGTGTCATCCCACCAGATGTCGCGGCCCTCAACCCAATTGACGTCCTCGCCATTTCGCTTGACCACAACAACGTGTTGAACTGTGTGGCCGTCCTTCTCAAGCGCGCCATCAACGGCGGGCTTGAGCGGGCTCGGCTTGCCGCGACGGTACGTTCCGTCGGCGGTGACCACCAGTTTTGCTTCAGCATCGTCAACCCGGCTGCGCAACGCGTCAGCCGAGAAACCACCAAACACCACCGAGTGGACAGCGCCAATGCGAGCACACGCGAGCAAAGTGATAACCGCTTCGGGAATCATGGGCAAGTACACTGCCACGCGGTCACCCTTAGTAACGCCCAAGGACTCAAAAGCGTTGGCAGCCTTCTTGACCTCCGTGGTCAGCTCGGCATACGTGTAGCTGCGGGTATCCCCGGGTTCGCCTTCAAAATAGATGGCCACACGGTCGCCATTGCCCGCCTCAACGTGACGATCCAAAGCGTTGTAGGCGGCATTGATCTCACCGTCTGCGAACCACTTTGCGAAAGGCGGCGTGGACCAGTCCAGGTCTTGAGTGAAGTCTTTGCTCCAGGTCAAGAGTTCTTTAGCCTGCTTGGCCCAAAACTTGGGGCGGTCCGCATCGGCTTCTGCATAGATGCCCTCTTGCACAATCGCGTTGGCGGCGAATTCTGCTGAGGGGCTGAAGCTGCGATTTTCGTGGAGTAGATTCTCCAGAGCGTCGCCCTGTGATGTGGGGGTGGTCTCCTGGGACATCCTTAACCTTCTTCTTTGACGGTGACTTCCGGATCCACCTTAGTCCGTTGTGAGCCAAGAAGGTGTTCGGCGTCACAAGATGAACAGGTGTGTGCACGGTGCGGCGCTAGAGATGCATCCGGGACTTGGCTAGGCTGAAACCAAAACGTGACTTCGCTGTGCCCGCTATATTTCAGGCAAGTGCGGCGCTCACCCGAATTCCAACGGTGCCCGCAGCGGCCACCGCCAACGTGGACTGGAGCAAATCGTGGATCAAGAAAATATGCCGACGGCGTCATCGCAGCCGTCGCCTACAGCCAAAGCCGGGCAAGGCGCTTGGGCGGTTGTTGGCCCCTTCACTGCACGCGACCTAGTAGTTTTTGGCGCGTTTGTGCTGTTGCTGGTTGGGTCTCTGCTGCCGATTTTCAGCCATATGCAGGGCAACCTGTGGAACGCTTCCGGCATCTTCTACTTCAGCTTGGGACTGATTTTGCCTGCAATTGTGGTGGTTCTGTTTGTAGCACGGCGGCTTTCTCCCAAGGTAGCGTTGCGAATCGGTTCGCTGTCCGTTGATCAGTTCGCATCCGTGGTTGCCTCTTTTAGTGTGTTCTTTTTTGTGGCACTTGTGGCAGCAGGTAGCTACTGGGGCGCAGGTGCATTCTTTGGATTGATTGGTTCCTTGGGGCTCCTCGCAGCAACCGTGTTGGCACCCTTCCTTCCCGTGCTCAAAGACGACTTTGCTGGCCGGCCAGAAGTTCCTGCTCACGTTGTAGCACGCAACGCTGTGGCCCCCGCGGCTAAGGTGACCGCCCCCAAAGCCAGCGCAGTGAAGCCCTCTCCGCCACAGGCGAATCAGGGCTACGCCACTCCGGCCCAGTCCACTCCCGCACAGTCCACTCCGACGCAGACTTTCGGTGGCCCCGGTGCCAACTACAACACTTCCTTCCCCGCTGCCACTAGCGCAGGCTCTAACGCCCCCAGCGCTGGCGGAAACTACGGTTTTGGTGTTCCAGTGAGCGACGCCGGAACTCCGGCGACCGCTGCCAGCTCCCCGTCTCCGGACCCGGTAACCCCAGCGGCAGACGAACTCACCAAAGAGTCCGCTGCTCCCCAAGGGCCAGAAGCCGGCCGTGCCGAATCTGACAACGCCAAATCTGACAAGGCCACATCTGACAACGCAGGATCTGACACTGCGGCGGCTTCCGTGGCGTCTGATGAGTCCGCTGCTGCAACGCCCGAGGCCGAGGTTCCCACGGCAGAACAGCCGCACCGCGCTACTGAACCGATCGGTGCGAGTATTGACCCGGCGTCGCACCCTGAAACCGGCGCCCAAGAGCAAGTGAACTATGACGCTTTCTGGTTCGCCGTTGCCCAGACTCGCACCATTGTGGACGAGCACACCGGGGCGGCATTGTTCACCATCCACCCCGGCAATTGGGTCCTGGCTTTGCAAGATCGTGGTGACGAATTCCTAGTACAAAACACCGATGGCCAAGTGGGCGTACTGCGCGAACTAGCCAACATCGAGCGCGGTTCCTAGAGACAGATGTCCGTCAGCGGAACAGGCAATCTGCGAGTGAGCGCCAAGGGCAAGGTTCGGATTGAATCTGACTTGGCGCTCAAGCGCAGGGCCCGGAAGATCAACGCCGAACTGGCGAAGCAATACCCGTATGCGCACGCCGAACTGGATTTTCGTAATCCCTTCGAGCTGCTTGTGGCCACCGTCCTCTCAGCGCAGACCACCGATGTGCGGGTCAACCAGGTGACGCCTGTGCTGTTCGCGCGCTACCCGGATGCGCTGGCACTTTCCCAAGCCGAACCAGCTGATGTGGAAGCGATCATCCAATCCACGGGATTTTTCAGGGCCAAAGCAAGGAACCTTCTAGCCCTAGCAAACCGGATTGTTGACGAGTTTGACGGCACGGTCCCGGGCCGGCTTGAAGACCTGGTGACGCTCCCCGGGGTGGGTAGGAAAACGGCCAACGTGGTCCTTGGAAACGCTTTTGGGGTGCCCGGAATTACCGTTGACACTCACTTTGGACGCTTGGCCCGGCGCTTTGGCTGGACCGATTCTGATGACCCGGTTCGTGTGGAAAATGACGTTGCAGAACTGTTTGAGCCACGGGATTGGACCATGCTCTCCCACCGAGTGGTATTCCATGGCAGGCGCGTCTGCCACTCCCGCAAACCCGCATGCGGCGCCTGCCCAGTGGCGCAGTGGTGCCCGTCCTTTGGCGACGGCGAAACGGACCCTGCCAAGGCAGTAAAACTTCTCAAATACGAACTTGCTCCCGGGCAAGAAGAATTGCTCGCGCGGATGCTGGCCAACACCGACCTTGCAGCACAAATCCGCCAGGAGACGCAAAGGAGTTCACTGTGAGTGCGCGTTCTCAGTTGGAAGATTTGGTTCGTCGTTTCAACTCTCCTGAGGCTCCAGCGGTCGACCCTTTGTGGCACAAGGATCTACTGGACGGTACAAACCCTCGCCACGCCGCAGTGCTGATGCTTTTTGGGGTTTTGGATAACATCCCGGCTCATTCCGCAAAGTATTATGCGCCAGCTGATCTGGACGTACTCCTGCTCCAGCGAGCCAACACTTTGGGTGATCACCCCGGGCAGGTAGCGTTCCCCGGCGGCGGGATCGATCCTGAAGACGCGGATGAAGTGGCTGCATCCCTGCGCGAAGCGCAAGAAGAAACAGGCCTAGACCCAAGCGGCGTCCAGGTCCTTGGGCAGCTGCCACAAGTTTCGCTTCCGCATAGTAACTTTTTAGTCACCCCGGTACTCGGCTGGTGGGCCTCCCCTTCGCCCATTCGGGTAGTGGACTTTGGTGAATCAGCCCAAGTTTTCAGGGTTCCAGTGCGCGACTTGCTGGACCCGGAAAACCGCGTGATGGCGACTCTGCGGCGCGGCAGCTCAGTGTTTTCGAGCCCGGCATTTGAAGTCAATGATGTGCTGGTGTGGGGGTTTACCGCGAAGCTACTGAATCAGCTTTTTGACGATCTCGGCTGGACGGTGCCGTGGGATGAAAGCCGCGTTCATGTAGTGATGTAGCGGTTGTGTGCCGGGCCATTATTTGGCGTGATCGTATGAATCCACCACGGCCACGGTGACCGGAAAATCTACCGGGATCCTGCCAAACAACAAATTCGCCGCCGTTTGGGCTGATTCCTCGATCGCCCTCACACACTCCTCAACGAGTTCTTGTGGCGCATGAACCATCACTTCGTCGTGCAAAAAGAACACCAACTCTGGTCGCTTCCCGGCGGGGAGATTGGTACCAATGGCGCGCAGCCGCCGTCGTAATTCCGCCAACCAGCACGCCGCCCACTCGGCGGCAGTCCCCTGAACCACAAAGTTGCGTGTGAAGCGCCCGCGCGAACGCGCCCACGAGTTGGCGCGGCGTTGCTCCTCCGCACTAGTACTTTGCTGAGAGGCCAGCCACGCCTGCGAGGGCGGTGGTGTGCTCCGTCCAAGGTGGGTGCTGACTGTATGACCTGCTTCGCCAGCCCGTGCTGCTTCTTCAACAAATCCGACGGCGCGTGGATACATCCGGGTCAGCTGCGGCATCAACCGTCCCGACTCGCCCGTGGTGGCGCCGTAAATGGCGCCGAGAAGCGCGACTTTTGCTTTGGCCCGGTCCCCGCCAAAACCTTCGGCGGCAATGCCTTCATACAGGTCCTTACGCCGGGCCGCTTCAGCCATTTTTGAGTCGTGCGCCAAAGCCACCAGAACGCGGGGCTCCAACTGCGAGGCATCCGCCACAATGAGCTTAAAACCCGGATCGGCATGTGCCGCTCCACGAATATTTTTGGGGATTTGAAGCGCCCCTCCACCACGCGAAGCCCAGCGCCCGGACACCACCCCGCCAACTACATACTCGGGACGGAATCTTCCGCTATGCACCCATGCGTCTAACCAGCTCCAGCCGTTAGCAGAGAGGAGCCTCGCGAGCTTCTTATATGCCAACAGGGGAATGATGGCTGCGTGCTGAGACTGCTGCAATTCCCACGAACGGGTGGACTTCACCTCAATGCCGTTGCGGTGCAGGGCGCGGAGTAATTCTTGAGGGGAGTCCGGATTAAGCGTAGGGGAATTCAGTAGGGTGCGGAGCTCTTGGGCGAGAGCCTCGAGCTTCTTTGGGCGGTTATTGCCGGTGGGCCGGGGCCCGAGGTATTCAGTGAGTATTTGCTCGTGTAGATCCTCCCGCCACGGCACACCAGCAAACTGCATTTCGGCAGCGATCAGACTGCCTGCAGATTCCGCGGCGAGCAAGAGTTGGAGCCGTTCGCGGTGCTGGGATTGAGCCAGGGCTGCCTGCTGCTGCGTATATTCCGCACGGAGAACTTCTAAAGTGGGGCCGCTTGGCGCACTCGTTTCTTCAAAGAGGGAGCCCTGATCTGGTGAAGGCGCCGGTGGCAAGAGCGCTTGCGGAGGTTCTGGCCGGTCTTCGGTGGTGAGAGTTTTGACAGCGTTCTTGGCGTAGTCCGTGTGGGCAGAAAACTGCGAGTAACTCAGTAATTGACCGCACAGTTGTAGATCATGGCAGCGCTCAATGATCACGCCGGCTTTGAGTAGCTCAGGGTAAAAAGCTTGTGTGCGGTGCCAGACCCAGCGTGGATGGTTTTCCTCGAGCTCTTTGACGGTTTGGGCCAGGTTGTCCCGGTGGATGACTAATGGTTCACCCAGCGGGGTGCCGTCGGTGGCGAGCTCTTGGAGATAGACGTAATCGCGAGGCTGCCCTGAGAGGTGGGCCGATGTAGCGCCGTGCCCTGCTGGTTTCGCTCCTGCTGGCCCTGCTGGCCCTGAGGGCGCGGGGGTGTGGCTGGGCTCGGAGGCGGCCGCCAAAAGCATGGGCATTAAACTATTTTCCCTCATCAGTTGGCGGTGCGGTGCCGATTCCTTTGAACTGCCGTCCGGTTTTGTGCTGTCCGGTTTTGCGCTGTCCGGCTTAGAACCCTGTGGGTTTTCGTCTGCAGCGTTGTCTCTCTTGCAGGTTGCGGCAGGTGCGGCACTTCCCCTCCACAAGCGCTCATTTTGCTTGCTTTTCCACATAGACGCTTTGGCCCCTTATTTGAGCTCGAATACTTGGGCACGCTGAGGACATGAGCAGGCATGGAACACCCCAAACAACTGACGTAGGCCCCTCCGGCATTGAGCGGTCCCGTATCGCAGCTGCGCTCACCGGGCTGCCAGCGGAGGAAGCCGGTACTGGCCAGAATGGTGACTTCCTTTTGGTGACGGCTGCAGACTCAATCGTGGCGCAAGTGGAACGTGCGGCTGCAGCGGTTGGCGCAACCGTGATTGTGGCCGCGGACCCTGTCCAGGCGCTCCAAAACTGGGACCAAGTCGCCGAGGTCCTAGTAGGTAGCGATATTCATGATCTTCCCGCTCGCCGGCGAGCGCCAGCATTGTTGATCGGAGAGACTGCAGACGGCACTGACTTGTGGGATCAAGCAGCCCATCTTGGTGCGGAACGAGTGGTGATTCTGCCCGAAGGGATTTCGTGGCTGGCCGAGTTTATGGGCCGGCAAAATACTGATGCAGGAATGGCCCACGTGCTGGGTCTTATCGGGGCAAGCGGTGGTGTGGGAGCTACCACCGCGGCGTGCTGGCTGGCCCATCTTGGGGCGGACGCTGGCATCAGAACCCTGCTGGTTGACGGAGACCCCCAAGGCGGAGGCCTTGAACTTGCCTTAGCCGCTGAGGATGCAGCCGGCCTGCGGTGGCCGGACTTCGCTACCGTCCGCGGCAGTATCGGAGAGGATCAGCTTGCTTCCTCGTTGCCCACGGTTGGAGGGTTCGCGTTCTTGTCCTGGCCGGGGAGCAAACACGCGGTGGGTGCTGTAGACGCAGCGTCGTTGAGCGGTGTTTTGGATGCTGCGCGGCGCACTTTTGAGCTGGTGATCATCGATATCGGCAGGTCAGCTGAGCAAGTAACTAACTTTGCCTGGGACTGTGACCGAATACTGTTCTTGGCCCCACCCCAGCTCAAGGCCGCGATCTCAGCTTCTCGGATGCTTCACGAATTACCTCCAGTGCCCACGTCGTTAGTCTTCCGGGGCCGGCCGGGCAACGGTTTAGACGGTTCGGTGGTGGCGGCGGCCATTGGTGTTCCGTTCGAGTGTGCCCTGACAAACATCCGCGGTACCGCGTCCTGCGCCGAAGACGGAAGGCTTTTGGAAGTCGCTCGCAGGCGGGCGGTCCGCAAATTTGCTAGCTGTGTTCTTTCACTAGATGAGATGGGTGGTCGGTGATGGGAACACGTCAATCGTGGCCGGCCGCGCCGTTGCCCCTGCGGCACGGCCGGCCACTGGGTGTGGAGTTGGACCCGGAATTATTAGACGTTGTCCGCCGTGAGGTCCTCAACGGTGAAGGGCCTGTGACGCCAGCACGAATTGCTGCAGCCGTTCAAAAGAGCGGACGCGTTTTGGGTGCTTCGGGAGCCCTAGCTGCGGTGGACCTGATCACTGCAGAACTCAGTGGTTTGGGGCCGCTCCAGGATCTTGCGGCAGAGCCGTCGGTTACAGACATTTTTGTGAACAGTTCGTTGGATGCGCCAGCAGAGGTTTGGGTTGACCGGGGAAGTGGGCTGGAACGCTGCCCGGTGAGCGTCGGTTCTGAACCGGAGCTGCGGCAACTAGCCATTCGTTTAGTGGCGGCGGGTGGTCGCAGGCTGGATGATGGATCGCCCTGCGTGGATGTCCGTTTGCCCGGTGGGTACAGGGTTCACGCTGTGCTGCCACCGATCTCGCCCAACGGCACTCTGCTTTCGGTACGCATCCGCCGAGCCACTACCTTCGGTATGGACGAGCTGCGGGAATTGGGCTTGTTTGATGCTGAGCTGGAAGCCGTTCTGCGGGCCATTATGGACAAACGGCTCAGCTTTTTGGTCAGCGGTGCAACTGGTTCGGGCAAAACGACACTTCTCTCAACACTCCTTGGCCTCTGCGGAAACCGAGAGCGAGTGGTGTTGATTGAGGACGCCGCAGAGCTGAACCCTGACCACAACCACGTTGTCTCGCTTGAATCCAGACATGCCAACCTAGAAGGTGGCGGTGCACTCGATCTGGGGGAGCTGGTACGTCAAGCACTTCGAATGCGGCCGGATCGGCTCATTGTGGGGGAGTGCCGCGGCGCCGAAGTCCGCGAACTTCTCGGTGCGCTGAACACCGGTCACAGCGGCGGCGGAGGGACCATCCACGCCAACGCAGCCCAAGACGTCCCGGCGCGCTTGGCCGCACTTGGTGCCCTGGCCGGGCTCAACCAGGCGGCGGTGGCTCTACAAGCGTCCAGCGCACTGGACGTGGTAATTCATTTACACCGTGGTCCGCGGGGTCGAAGGATCAGCAGCATCGGTGTAGTGGGAATGGACGCCGGTGGGCAACTGTGTGTTGTTGATGCGCTCCGCTTTGACGGGGTTTCCGTGGTGCGAGCAAAAGCTTGGGACAGTCTCCAGAAGCTGCTGACAGGCAGTGACGGTGGTCAGTCATGATTCCTTTCCTCCTCTTGTGTTGCGCCGGAGTGCTGCTATTCGCAGCAAATACCGGGTCTGTTGCGAGGATCCGGCATTTGGCAGCTCAACCAAGATTCTCTCCATTTGATGCCAGTGGGCAGCAGGGGCCTCAACTGGGTAGCCAGCGTTCTGATGTTCGCCGCCGACCCAGCGGGCAAGGTCAGCTGCGTGGTGGCGTGTCAGCGCTGATTAGCCGCTTTTCCACCACGAAGAGCGCACAGCTGGCCGAGGATGCGATGGCTATGTCTCTGTTGGTTCAACGCCTTTCTGCCTTGTTGCGTGGAGGAAGATCACCACTGCGTATGTGGGATGAGTTGAGTATTTTTTATGCCTCCGGTGCTTTGGGAACCTCCGCTGCCCGAATTTCTTCTGCTGGGTTTGCTCCTACAGCTGGGTTGCGCTCGCCAGCTTGGTTGGCACCCTCCGCACGACGGGGCTCCTCCGTTAGGCCGGCCGGCAGTTCTCTGAGCTCCGGTGCCGGGGCGCCGGTCACTTCCACAGCATCCACAGCATCCACAGCATCCAAGAGTTCCTTGTTTGTGGCCGGGGCTGAGCGCAAACGTGCCGCTCAGGAGAGCCAAGCTGCAGTGACTCGTGGCGAGATCTTGGCCATGCTCCGCGCAGCTCAAGGCGCCACCCTTTTAGGCCGGCCCGTTGCTCAAGCCATTGCGGAAGCCGCTACAGACGTTTTCCCCGGCAATCACTACGGCAGCCGTCAACTAAATGCTTCGCGTTCCGCAACAGGGCACGTGGCATGCCCAAGAGATATGGCCAGATACTGGCAGCAACTTGCCGCATGCCTCACCGTGGCCGAGGCCAGCGGATGCCCGCTCGCCGACGTACTCTCGCGCTTCGCTACCCAACTTGAACAAGAAGCAGACGCCCAGGCCTCGCGAGACACTGCGCTCGCCGGTCCACAAGCCACAGCCAGCCTTTTGGGTTGGTTGCCGCTTATGGGCTTTGGCCTCGGGCTGTTGATGGGAGTGGATCCAGTAGCAGTGATCGTGGGCTCACCCGTGGGCGTTGTGGTGTTCATCGCCGGAATCATCCTGATGATGGCCGGACGGATTTGGTCTTCCAAACTAGTCCAGACCGCAGCGAGGGTTCGGCTATGAATCTCCTATTGTTCTGCGCACTGTTGGCTGGCACGTACTTGCTGATCAAACCTCCGCAGTCACGGCTGTGGGCAGAGCGCATCGCTGGCGATTCCCGGCGGCAATCCGGGTCCCAAGGAAATCACGAGCGCATCCGTGAGCCACAAAGCCCTGGCACTGACCTTGACGACTTGCCCATGATGCTCGAACTCGCTGGCGCCATGCTGGACTCCGGAGCCAGCCTTTACCGTGTCCTTGAGTTATTGCGTTCCGTGAGCGAGCCCGGCTTACAAAAAGCCATGGCGCCGGTAGTCGCCGGTTTGGGACTGGGCACAGATTGGGAAACAGCCTGGCGTGGAAGCCGCTCAAGCGTTACACGCACAAGCACCAAAAGACTTATCGAAGGACTTAAAGAGGGCCTCGGTTTTGCTGCCACTACCGGGGCTCCGAGTTCAGCGATTTTGTACACACAAGCGGCCCGCATCCGGCGCCAGCAACACCGGGCAGCGGAGAAACAAGCCGCAACCTTGGGCGTACGTCTAGTGATCCCACTTGGTCTGTGCTGCTTGCCAGCGTTCATTTGCCTCGGGGTGATACCGGTTCTTCTCGCCATGCTCCCTGCAGGTCTTTGACCGACTAGAGACTCTGCCCGCTACCTGCGTGGCAGTAACCATCCACTTCGGTGGACTTAGAAAGGAAACACCATGAGTACAACGACGCTAAGCAACCAGCCACTGGCGCATAACAGTGGGCCCAGCGAAGAAGAAGAGTTCGAGAATGAACTGTGCCCCGTTTACGAGTTGCAACCGGGAATCACCAATTTCGCCCCGGTGCAGCAGCCCGATTACACACCGAAATCAAGTAGCTCTTCGGCGCCGCCCACTCCGCTTCACCCGGAGGGGAAATCCCCGCGGTTTCAACGAATCCGGGGCTCTGAAACTGGGATGGCAACTGCCGAATACGCCATAGCCACACTGGCGGCTGTGGGCCTTGCAGGGCTCTTGGTAGTGATTCTACGCAGTGCTGAGGTGCGTGGCATGTTGATGAGCATTATCAAAACGGCTCTCGCATTACCGTGAGTGCCAAACCGTGACTATTCAACAACGCCAAGGCCCAACGGCGGGGAAGTCGTTGGGCCTTGGCAGGACCCACGCCAGGACCCACGCCGGGACCCAGTTCAACGCCCAGTTCAGAACCCAGCGCAAAAATCATTGCACGCGAGACCGCGCCGGTGGCGATCGGGCTCCGGCCCTGCGGCGGCACAAAGCTGGAGAGCGTGGCGCCGTCACTGCTGAATTTGCCGTGGCGCTGCCAGCCGTTATTGCCGTTCTGGGAATGCTCTTGGGTGCTGTTGCGGCGGGTACCAGCCAGCTGCGGCTCGAGGAGGCTTCTAGGGCTGCGGCGAGGGCGCTCGCTCGTGGGGAGCCACCCGGTGAAGCGCAAGATATTGCGGTCCGCCTTGCCGGGTCTGAGGCAACGGCAACAACCACTAACGACGGCGGAGGCTGGCTCAGTGTGCAGGTTTCCGCCCCTGCCCCTGGTGTTTTGAGCGCGATTGTTCCGTGGACCCTTTCAGCGAAGGCATCGGCACGATCGGAGGAATCATATGCAGATGAACCCTAAAGATTGGCCGCGAGAGGAACGAGGTGCCGGGACGGTCTTGTCTGTGACGTTGTGCCTGGTTCTGTTGTTGCTTTTGGGGGGAATCTTGATGTTCTCTCAGGCAGCGTCGAGCGCCGTCCGGGCTGCTAAGGCTGCAGATCTTGCGGCCTTAGCAGCTGCAGACGTTGCCCGGGGATTGGCTAGTGGTGAACCGTGCGAGGTGGCGAGAGAAGTTGTTGATAAACAACGTGCCACTCTGGCTAGTTGCGAAGTACTAGGGCCGGAAGCGGACATGGTGATCGTTACGGCTACAGTGCACATTGTCCTTGGTCTCGGCGACGCCACAGGCCGGTCCAAAGCTGGCCCGCCACCCTAAATAACGGTTAGGCCTAAACGCCAGACCCTCAAAACAGCAGGCGGCCCGAAAGACTTGGCAGGCTCGGCAAGCACCAGTCCTTCAGTGCTACTTCTCCGGAGTCTGGGTGGAGTGCTTCAACAGCACATCCAACAAGGAAATGGCCGCGGCCTTATCCAGTGGGTTGTTTTTGTTCCCGCATTTGGGCGACTGCACGCAGGAAGGACAACCAGACTCGCATTCACAAGCGCGAATAGCATCGCGGGTTGCCGTGAGCCACAACTGGGCCTTGTTGAAGCCACGTTCGGCAAAACCTGCCCCGCCAGGGTGACCGTCATACACAAAAATTGTGGGGTTTTCAGTATCAGCATGAAGAGCAGTGGATACCCCGCCAACATCCCAACGATCGCTGGACGCTACCAAGGGAAGGAGCCCAATCGCCCCATGCTCAGCCGCGTGCAAAGCACCGGGGAACTGCGCCTCAATCAAGTTCGCGGCCGTGAGTGTTTTGCCGCCCACCACAAACCAAACAGCCTTGGTGAACAAATCACGGGCACCGAGCTCAAGCGGCTCTTCACCCAGAATCTCGTTAGAAATCAGGGCCTTGCGTTGAAAGGAGACTACTTGAGTCGTCACTTTGACCTCACCAAAATGCACCGTGACGGGCCCCCATTCCATGGTCCGCGAAACTTCAAGGACCTCAATCTGGGTGACGTCTCGGGCCGTGGTGTAGTAGTCCGGATTGGCGCGCTTGACCACTACACAGTGCTGTTCTTCATCGAGCTCTTCCACCAAATAGCTCTCGCCCTGGTGAACATAGATCGCGCCGCGGTGAGCCTGATAGTGAGTCTGTGGCGAGTCCATGGTGCCCAAAAGCGAACCTGTTTCGGCGTCAACAATGCTCACCGGGCCGCCACCATCGGCGCGCAAGTTCACCATGCCCGCAGCGCTCTGGGCGTGGGTCCAAAACCAACCAGCGGGCCGTCGTCGCAAATATCCTTGCTCCACCAGCTGAGCCAGCAACGTCACTGCGGTGGGACCAAACAAGGGCTCTTCGCCGTTGCGCAAGGGAAGTTCCGCTGCGGCAGCGCACAAATGGGGACCCAAAACGTACGGGTTGGAAGGATCAAAGACCGTAGCCTCCACCGCTACATCAAAAATGGCTTCAGGATGGTGGACCAAATAGGTATCCAGCGGGTCATCGCTTGCCACAAAGGCGGCGATGGCGTCCTGCCCGGCCCGGCCAGCTCTACCAATCTGCTGAAACAAAGAAGCACGCGTGCCTGGCCAACCCGCTACCAGCACGGCGTCCAAACCCGAGATATCGATCCCCAGCTCCAGAGCAGACGTGCTCGAAACCCCCAACAAGGCGCCCGAACGCAAAGCCTGCTCCAGGGCACGCCGTTCTTCTGGCAAATACCCGGAACGGTAAGCAGCCACTCGTTGGGGCAAGCTTGGATGAACCTCATGCAAAAGCCGTTTGGCGATCGAAGAAATAGTCTCGGCTCCGCGCCGGGACTTGATAAAGGCGATGGTCCTGATCTGGGCAGACACCAAATTCGCCAACAGATCAGCTGTTTCAGCAACCGCAGTCCGCCGCTCCGGGGCACCGTTCTCGCCCTTAAGCTCGGTCAGCGCAGGTTCCCAAAAAGCCACTGTGGTGGAACCGTGCGGCGAGCAATCTTCACTCACAGCCTTCACCGGTGCACCAATCAACCGGCCAAAAGATTCCGCAGGCTCGGAGGCAGTGGCGGAGGCCGCAATAAACACGGGGGAAGCGCCGTAGTGCTCGCAGATGCGGCGCAAGCGGCGCATCAAGTTAGCCACGTGGGAGCCAAAAACTCCACGGTAGCTGTGGGCTTCATCAACAATCACGTAGCGCAAGCGTCTAAAGAACCGTGCCCACCATGCGTGATTGGGCAGAATCCCAAAGTGCAGCATGTCCGGATTCGCCAAGATGACGTTCGCATGTTCACGGATCCATCGGCGTTCAGATTGTTCAGTGTCCCCGTCATACGTGGCAGCCCGCAGTGTGCCCAAACCTAAAGAGCGCAAAGCTGTGAGCTGATCGGCAGCGAGCGCTTTAGTCGGGGAGAGATATAAAGCGACGGCGCCGTCGTCGTGGATTTTTCCTGGCTCCGCGAGCACCTTGAGCTCTGAACGGTGAACGGCATCCAACATGGGTAGTTGATAGGCCAAGGATTTTCCCGAGGCCGTTCCCGTAGCAATCACCACGTGTTGGCCACCATGCGCCAAATCGGCAGCCTCGATCTGATGCCGGTACGGTTCGTGGATGCCCAGATTTCCGTAGGCGGAAACCAATTCCGGGTGAACCCACTGAGGCCATGCCGCATAAATCGCCTCGCGCGCTGGAATAACACGCACCGATTGCAGTTGCTCAGGCGCGTCTCCCCGGCCGAAGAGCGGAATCAACGAATCATGAACAGGCACGGCTATATTGTGTCACCGACCCACAAATGAGCCGGGGACACGTACCGTGCGGCTGCCGCTACACCAACGAAAGGTTCTGAACTGGCTCGGTTGTTCCAGAAAAGACCATCACGTTGCACACTTGCTGCCAGCCCAAATGCGCATACAACTTCTGACCATCGGAGGACGCAAGCAAAAGGCCGTCTTCTACGTCATGCTCAAAAGCTTGGGCGGCAAGAGACTTCATAATAAAACTGCCCAATCCGCGGCGCTGAAATTCCGGATCAGTCACAATCGCATCAAAAACTGCAGTGTGGTTGACCACATTTACCCGCCCGCTTGCGGCCACCTTCTCACCGGCATGGACCACAACGTAGTGCACACCGTCCTTGACCGAAGTCGCTAACTCCAGATCGTCGTCGGGCAGCCAAGGGTCCTCGGTGTCCTGAGTGGCCATGTCAACGATCATCATGGTCTCCGACGTGGAGCTGACGTTCAGCCCCTTGGCAGCAGCCAAAGCCAGATAGCGTTGTGGGTCCTTGGTGAGGACAGACAACAAGCGTTTGTCGTTTTCCAAGGTCAGGGCCGCGAGAGCGGCGAATTCCTCGTCGGAAGGATCATGGGCGAAGTACTCAAACTCGCCATCCAAATTTTCACGCGGCGCTGCGTGGAAGCGTCCTTCCTTTTCTAACTTGTACCCCCGGCAACCAGCCCAGCCAGCCACCCAGACATCCAAGAGTCGTCCAGTGTCTTTGATCATGGTTTCGGTGCTCATGCTTCGAGGGTATTCCAGCTTCAGGGGATGCGACAGTGACTACCAGTAACGTATGGGTTAACTCTCAGTCTTTACACAGATGCGCGAAGGCCACGTAACCTTTAAACGTGGCCTTAAACAGAATTGTTCTTTTTTACGGATTTACCCCCATCGCAGACCCGGAAGCTGTCCGGCTCTGGCAGCGTGCCCTGTGCGAGAAACTTGGCTTGCGCGGCCGGATCCTGCTGTCCAAAGACGGTATCAACGCCACAGTGGGCGGGGAGATCGGTGCAGTAAAGCAGTACGTCAAAACCACCCGCGAATACGCCGGGTTTAAGGGCATCGACGTTAAGTGGTCTGAAGGTGGCGCAGAGGACTTTCCACGTTTGAGCGTTAAAGTTCGCGAGGAGATCGTTTCCTTCGGTGCGCCCGGCGAACTCAAAGTAGACGACGCCGGTGTTGTTGGTGGCGGAACCCACCTAAAGCCCGAGGAACTTCATGCCCTCCTCGAAGAGAAAAAAGCGGCCGGGCAAGAGGTTAAGTTCTTTGACGGTCGCAACGCCTTCGAAGCGCAGATCGGGAAGTTCAAAGACGCCATCGTTCCCGATGTGGCCACTACTCAGGACTTCATCAAAGAACTGGATTCCGGCAAGTATGACGATCTTAAGGATCAGCCGGTGGTCACCTACTGCACCGGCGGCATTCGTTGTGAAGTTCTCTCAAGCCTGATGGTTAATCGCGGGTTCAAAGAGGTTTACCAGCTCGACGGCGGAATTGTCCGGTACGGCGAGACATACAAGGACAAAGGCTTGTGGGAAGGTTCGCTGTACGTTTTTGACAAGCGTATGCACCTTGAATTTAGCGACGAGGCCAAAACGATTGGTGAGTGTGTGCGCTGCAGCGCACCAACGAGCAAGTTTGAGAACTGCTCTAATCCCTCATGCCGGAATTTGACGCTGTACTGCGCAGAGTGCGCCGCAAGCCCGGAAACCTTGCGCTGCCCGGAAGGCTGCGCCGCGTAGTTCGCGCTAGCTACTGCACCGGCCTTACTTCGCCGGCACCAATTTGTAAGCGAAGAGCAACGGCGCATCTACCGTCGTCGCGGTGATTTTTAGCGTCCCCGATGGCAGCGTGACGGGCACAATTTCTTTGTTGCCGTTGCAAGCTGCCCCTGCGTCGTGAACTGTGGCGCCACCTGATTCGAGCAAAAAGAATGCTTTACCTGTGCCTTCGCATGTGATGGTCAGAACGTACTTTCCGGCGCTGACGTTGGCCGCTGTATGGACTGAAGGGTCCCGGTTGAGGAGCTTGTCCGCAAAGGAAACTACCGACGCCGGGTCCTGGGGCATCGCGGTGGCTTGCCATGCGGGAACGTCTACGTCGTTGATTTCCGGAGTCACCGAGCAGGCGCTCAGACCAGCACCAAGGAGTAGAGCGGTGATGGGAACAACCGTGGCAGCACGGAGCGCAGAGAATCGGGCCATACCTCCAACTTACCGCCGTGGAGCACCTGCAAGAATCCACGCCTAGTCCTTGCACCAGCCAGATCCCTGCGCAGATACGATGGAGCGGTGGAAATCCCCAACAGCAATTCCCTTGAACTCCTGGCCGATTTGGCCGCCGACTTACGTGCGGCAGCCTACACGCTCGAGGGGGTGGAACAGTTCTTGGGGGCCTCGGCATGGGCAGCGCTGAACCGCGATCAACTCATTCCGGCGCTGCTGGTATCCGAGCAACACGACGCCGATCCGCTCTCGGTGATCGTCCAGTTGTGGCTACTGGCAAGGCCTCAGAGCGAAGAGCGGATCAACAACGCCTTCCCCACACTTGCTGCCGCGGGCCTCGCCGAGCTGGGGTTGGTAGAAGTCTCAGGCGCCAGCGAAAACGGCCCGCTGATCTCTGCTCTCGTTGATCTGCGTCCCTATGGTTGGGACGCAAACGCCGATGGTTCGGGCGGGGCAGAGTTGTGGGTGGCCAGTGACCTTGGCGCGCATCAGCGGCCTGGGGTTCTCCGCAAGGACCACGTGCTGGGCATCGGCCAAGCATCTACCACTTTGGTCCAGATGACAGCCCGCAGACATGTTGCCCGGGCCCTGGATTTGGGCACCGGCTGTGGCGTTCAAACGTTCCACTTATTGCACCACGCCGAGCACGTTACGGCCACGGATATTTCAAAGCGGGCGCTAGCTTTTACCCGGTTTAACATTCTTCTCAACGCCGCTGCACTGGAAGTGAACCCGGAAGCGCTCGAGGAACGTGTGAGCCTGCGTCTAGGTTCGCTGCTGGAGCCCGTGGAGGGGGAGTGCTTTGACCTAGTAGTTTCCAACCCGCCCTTTGTGATCACTCCCCGTGTTGCCGGCGAAAGCACGGATGAGCAGTTCACCTACCGTGACGGAGGCCTCCCGGGTGATGACATTGTTTCGCAATTGGTGACCAGCCTGCCTAGCATCCTCAACCCCGGCGGGACGGCCCAGATGCTGGGAAACTGGGAGGTCGTTGAGGGCGCCACATGGGATCAGCGCCCCCGCACTTGGATCCCTGAGAACACCGATGCGTGGTTTATTCAGCGCGAGCAGATCGGCCCGGAGCAATACGCAGAAACGTGGTTGCAGGACGCTTCCGAAGGCCGAGATCCGCGACTTTATGCACAGGCCTATAACGCCTATTTGCAAGACTTCAGGAGCCGGAACGTAGAGGCGATTGGGTTCGGAATGATCTGGCTTCGCCGGCCAATGCAAGAGCCTGCCTACACCGGAGAAAGGTCCGACGGCGGCACCTCACCTCAGCGACGCATCTTCCGTTTCGAGGAGATCACCTACCCGATTGAACAACCGACCGGTCCGCACATTGGGGCTGCGGTTGAACGAGCAGACTGGCTAGCGGCCCGCACCCTAGGAAACGAATATCTGGTGGTCGCCGAAGACGTCACCGAGGAACGCCATCAGCGCCCCGGTGCGGAACACCCTGGCGTCATTCTGCTGCGCCAAGGCGCCGGCCTGCGCAGAACCAATTTGTTGAGCACTGAACTCGCCGGTTTGGTCTCAGCCAGTGATGGCGAACTGACCGTGGGACAATTGGTGGAGGCGCTAGCGTCTTTGCTGGGCGGTGATGAAGACTTTGACCGGGACGCGTTTACCCGAAACCTCCTCCAGGAGACAGCCAATTTGCTCGTGGACGGTTTTTTGATCCCTGCGGAAACTGAGTAGCCGTGCTACTAACTCCACGAGCCAGCGGCAAAGCTACAATCTAGGGATGACCAAATCGAGCGTCCCCACCGGTGCACCCGCGCGGCGTGCGGCGAAGATCGTGGAGATTTCTGATCCCCAAGCAATCCGGGCGCTCGCCCACGGTGCGCGGCTGCGGGTGATTAGCGAGTTGTACTCCACCCAGGTGAGCCGCACAGCCACCGAGCTGGCCGTGTACACAGGTCTCACTCCATCCGCCATGAGCTATCACCTTCGGGCGCTCAAAAAGTGGGGGATGGTGGTTCCGGCCCAGTCCGACGGCGATGCGCGCGAGCGCCGCTGGCGTGCCGCTGGCACTGACTTTGTGATCAAGTCAGTCTCGGGTGCAGGCCACCCGGAAATGGCGATCTTTGATCTCGAACTCGATGAGCATCGCCGCCGCGTGGTGGGTTTTACCAAAGCTCGGGACGAGAGTAGAGGTGCCGCGGATGGCGCAAGGCAACTTCCCGGCGTCGTGCTCTCCACGGAACTGATGTATCTCACTGACGAACAGGCCCAAGAACTGATGGACGGCGTGAAGACTTTGATCCGCAGTTATGAGCTGGAGGACCCGGATCAGATCCCCGCGGGGACCCGCCGGATGGCCTCATTGTGGTCCTTAGTGCCCGATTCAAAATAGCCAAGTTATCCACATAGATCGGCACAATTGGGCAATTTGTGGTGAACTAGGCCAGTATGGGCACATCGCCCAAGCAACATCTTTTCCGTAGGAGCATCGTGCCCACAAAGGCAAAAACCGGCAAGAAACTCGTGATCGTGGAGTCTCCAGCCAAGAGCAAAACCATTGCTAAGTACCTTGGCGAGGGCTTTGTTGTGGAAGCCTCAATCGGTCACATCCGCGATCTCCCACAGCCCTCTGACTTGCCAGCCGAGTTGAAAAAAACTTCGGTGGGCAAGTTCGCTGTGGACGTGGAGAACGGTTTTAAGCCGTATTACGTGGTCTCGGCTGACAAAAAGAAGAAGGTGGCCGAGCTCAAAGCGCAGCTCAAGGACGCCGACGAACTTTATCTCGCAACTGATGGGGACCGCGAGGGTGAAGCCATCGCGTGGCACTTGCTTGAGGTCCTGAAGCCCAAGGTTCCAGTTTTCCGAATGACCTTCGGCGAAATCACTAAAGAAGCCATCCAGCGGGCCATGGAAAACCTGCGCGAACTGGACACTGACTTGGTGGACGCTCAGGAAACCCGCCGCGTGCTTGACCGCTTGTACGGTTACGAGATCTCACCGGTGCTGTGGCGCAAGGTTGCGCGCGGTCTTTCTGCTGGCCGCGTTCAGTCCGTTGTTACGCGTCTTGTGGTGGACCGTGAACGTGAACGTATGGCATTCAAGTCCGCCTCTTACTGGGACCTGAGCGGTTCCTTCACCGCCGCCGGGGAGTCCTTTAAGGCTAAGCTTTCCGCCGTTGATGCCCAGCGTGTGGCGTCCGGTAGAGACTTCAACGACGACGGCGCACTCACGGGCCGCAACGTGGCCCACCTTAATGCCGACTCAGCGCAGTCGCTGGCAGCTGCGCTTGAGGGTGCAACTTTTGCGGTTCGCTCAATGGAGACGAAGCCGTACACGCGCCGTCCCGCCGCACCATTTACTACCTCGACTTTGCAGCAGGAGGCCGGCCGAAAACTGCGCTTCTCCTCGAAGTCCACCATGCAGGTTGCTCAGCGCCTGTATGAAAACGGTTACATCACCTATATGCGTACCGACTCCTCGGCGTTGAGCGACGAGGCCGTAACGGCCGCGCGTCGTCAGGCGTCCGAACTCTACGGTCCCGAGTACGTTCCGCAGGCCAAGCGTGTGTACGCGAACAAGTCGGCTAACGCGCAGGAAGCACACGAGGCTATCCGCCCCGCTGGTGACTCCTTCCGCACCCCGGCCCAGGTAGCTAGCCAGCTGTCCGGTGATGAGTTCCGCTTGTACGAGCTGATCTGGAAGCGCACCGTCGCCTCCCAGATGGCTGATGCTAAGGGCTCAACGGCCACTATAAAGCTCGGCGCCGTTGCCTCTGATGGCCGGGACGCTGAGTTCTCCGCTTCAGGTACTGTCATCACCTTCCCGGGTTTCTTGGCCGCATATGAGGAGGGTAAGGACGAATCCCGTGATGAGGATTCTGATGACGCCCGCCGCCTGCCGAACGTGGCCAAGGGTGATTCGCTTACGGGCAAGGATATTGTGGCTTCCGGTCACGAGACTTCCCCGCCGCCGCGCTACACGGAAGCTTCCCTGACAGCGGAGCTGGAAAAGAAGGGTATTGGACGTCCGTCCACGTACGCTTCGACGATTTCCACAGTGCAGGACCGCGGCTACGTCCGGAAGCAGGGTTCAGCTTTGGTGCCGAGCTGGATTGCTTTCTCCGTGATCCGACTGCTCGAGCAGCACTTCTCTGACTACGTGGATTACGAGTTCACGGCAGACATGGAAATGGATCTGGACCGTATTGCCAAGGGCGAGCAGGCAGGTGCCTCTTGGCTCAAGCACTTCTACTTTGGCGACGGCGATGGCGGGCAGGAACCTGGCCTGCTGAGCATCGTGAACAACCTTGGCGAGATTGATGCACGCGAGATCAACTCTGTGCCCATCGCCGAGGGCATCACCTTGCGTGTGGGCAAGTTTGGGCCGTATCTAGAGAGTTCTGCAGCCACTGTTGACCCGGAAACGGGCGAAGTGATTGAGGCCGTACGGGCAAACGTCCCTGAAGATTTGGCACCAGATGAGCTGACGGCTGAGAAGGCCGTTGAGCTCATGAACACAGCGGCACCGGAAGAACGGGTGCTGGGCAATGACCCACACACCGGTCACCAAGTCGTTGCCAAGAACGGCCGCTACGGCGCCTACGTCACCGAAGTGATTCCAGAGCCGACGGCGGAACAGCTCGCCAACGCTCCGGTTGAGTATTACAAAAACGGCAAGCCGAAGCCGCCCAAGAAGCCCGTCAAAGCTAAGCCGCGCACCGGTTCTTTGTTCAAGTCCATGACCGTTGAGTCAGTGACCTTGGATGAGGCGCTTGCGCTGATGAGCTTGCCGCGTGTTTTGGGTGAGGACGCTGAGGGCAACGTGATTACGGTGCAAAACGGCCGCTTTGGTCCGTACCTGAAAAAGGGCACTGACTCTCGTTCCATCGGTACCGAGGAAGAAATTTTCACCATCACGCTGGAACAGGCTTTGGAGATTTACTCACAGCCCAAACAACGTGGTGCGCGTGCAGCGGTGCCGCCACTGGCCGAGTTTGGCCCGGACCCCGTTTCTGAAAAGAACATTGTGGTGAAGGAAGGCCGATTTGGCCCGTACATCACCGACGGCGTCACCAACATTACGGTTCCGCGCTCTACTTCGGTGGAGGAGCTTACCCGAGAACAGGCCATCGAACTCTTGGCAGATAAGCGCGCTCGTGGTCCGGTTAAGCGCACCCCTGCGCGCAAGACGCCCGCCCGTAAAGCAGCAGCCAAGAAGTAATTCTGGCTTGACGAATTGTTTTTGTGTGCCGCCGCGGCCTCGTCGCGGCGGCACACTTTTTTGGTCTCAGGCTTCTTCCCATGGCGTATTCCGTTAGACAGCAGTTCAAGACTGTGATCTGGTTGAGGGATGACTGAACAGCAGCCTGCAGAGACCGCCGAAAACGTGAACAACCTCAATGAGGTGGACTTCACGCCTCAGAACCCGCTGGAAGAGCAGTTGGCTCTCGGCGGCAGCCCCGATTCAAACCCGGTTGACCTGATCTTGGCTTTTTTGAACAACGAGGTCTTTATCCTCAGCCCGGAGTACAGCGAGGAAGAGGCCGAGGCCACAGCCCCGTTGATCTTGACCAACGCCGATCAGCAGCCAGTGCTGGCCGTCTTCTCCCACCCGGATCGTGCACACGAGCAGTTCCTCGAAGCCGCTCCAAAGATTTTGGGAACTTCTGGCGCAGCGATTGTTCAGAACCTCACGGGGGAAGTTGGTTTGGTTATTAACCCGGGGCATCCCATGGGCTTCGAGATCGGTCCAGAAGGCCTCGAAAGCATCCGCAAGGACTTCAAGCCTGCCGAGTAGTCGTCTTTCGCCGGCCGCATTCTGCTTTGTTTCGTTGAGTTTTTCTGACGATGCAGTGCAACGGTACATAATGGGCAGATGCGGCTAGGCGTCCTCGATATCGGGTCCAACACTGTCCACCTCCTTTTGGTTGACGCGCACCCAGGTGCCAAACCAGAACCTTTTGCGTCTCACAAGCGCCCCCTCTCACTGGTTCGATTCTTGGAACCGGATGGGAGCATCAATGAGGCTGGTCAAACGGAGCTCATTGAGTTTGTCCTTGAGGCATGGGAGTTCGCTGCCAGGCACAGGGCAGAGGATCTCTTGGCGTTTTGCACCTCGGCTATCCGCGAGGCCACCAACGGCCGGGACGTTCTGGCCAGGGTCAAGCACGAGACCACTGTGACCTTGCAAGAGCTCTCCGGCTCCGACGAGGCAGCCATGACCTTCTTCGCCGTACGGCGTTGGTTTGGTTGGGGGGCAGGCACCATCCTGGATTTGGATATCGGTGGCGGTTCCTTTGAAATGGCTGCTGGCCGGGACGAACTTCCCGAAGTGGCCATGAGTGTGCCCCTTGGTGCCAGCAGGTTGACGCGTGACTGGCTCCCTGAGGACCCACCCAGCGCCAAAAGCATTAAGGACCTGCGCAAGTACATTCGTTCCACCATGAAACCCGTGGTGAAGCATTTTGGCGCAGTGGGGGCACCGAACATGGTGACGGGTACGTCCAAAACGTTTAGGTCCCTTGCCCGGATTGCCGGGGCTGCACCCAGCGGCGCTGGCCCATACGTTCCGCGCGAACTTCATCGCACCGATTTGGGCCTCTGGGCGCAACGTATCTCTGCCATGAGTTCAGAGGACCGCTTGCACTTGCCCGGTGTTTCTTCCGCGCGGGCCGGGCAGCTGTTGGCCGGCGCTTTGGTGGCGGAGGCTGCCTTGGAACTCTTCGACCAGGACAAGCTCAGCATTTGCCCGTGGGCTTTGCGCGAGGGCCTTATTTTGCGGCGGCTGGATCAGCTGGTTTTTGACGGCCCCCTAGACCCGCCTGCCCACGTGGGCTCTTCCCCCGCCTAGATCCGCTGGCCCCTCTTCCACTGCCTCCCTCTTCCTCAAGCCCCCTGCGCCCTTCCGCCGAGTGGGTAGATAACGTCCCTTAGAAACACTCCAAAGGGACGTTATCTACCCATTCGGCGAATTGGGGGACGCTTAGCCTGTGGATAACCCCTCACGGCCACTCGAACGGTGGCATAAATGAGGAATGAGAACCCCCGCCAAGCTCCCCGCTCAGCTGACTGGACGCTCCTTTACGCTCGCAGAAGCTGGCGCAGAAGGTCTTGCGATTGGACGATTACGTGCCGCAGACTTGCACACCGCCAGTCGAGGGATCCGGGTTCCCTGGGGCACGGGTCAGGCTTTTACCGATGTTTTGCGGCCACTCACCGAGCTAACTGACGACGGCGTTATTAGCCACACGACGGCCGCTCGTCTTCATGGGATACCACTTCCGCCGTGGGCCAGATCCGAGCTGACCCCCCACGTGAGCAGACCACGGGGCAAAGTGCGCCCAAAGCGTCGCGGCGTGAAAGGGCACGAAACAACACTCGCTCCACACCATGTAGTTGTGTTCGAGGGGCTGAGAGTGACTTCTTTGGCACGAACATGGGTGGATCTTGCATCAGTCCTGCCTCTGGAGGACCTAGTGGTGGCTGCCGATTTCCTGATCAACGCCCACTCAGACGAATTTCCCGTGCCGCGCGAACCATTGCTGAGTCTGGAGCAGCTCGGCGCGGTAGTTGCTGAGCGAAAAGGTAACCGCGGAGTTGCCTTGGCGAAGCGCGCTCTGGACCTGGCTCGAGTGGGCGCGGATTCGCCACCTGAAACACTTCTACGATTGCGCATTGTGGAGGCGGGACTTCCCGAACCCGATTTGAACCTAGTGATCAGGGCAAGGACCGGGAACGCCGTGGTTTGGCCTGACCTCGGTTACAAAAAATATCGGATATCCATTCAGTACGACGGCGCCCACCACCTTGGTGATGAGCAGCAGACGTGGGATCTGGGTCGCCATACGTCCACTGACAGGGCGGGCTGGACTCAGGTGACCGTTTCTGACGCGACCATCAAACGGATCGGGTGGGACGGCGTCGTGCGTGAAATACGGCATCGTTTGGTGGCCAAAGGTTGGAGACCGGAGAATCCGTAGCAGACGCTCTGCCGAGTGGGTAGATAACGTCGCTTTGGAGCGGATCTAAGGGACGTTATCTACCCACTCGGCGAAGGAGGAGGGGAAGGGAGGATTAAAGGAGAAACGCCGGGCAGCGATGTCAAGGAAATTGGGGGGAACTCCTTGACTACTGCCCGGCGCATCATCGATTCCGAAGAATCGATTCTCATCACTCGCACCTCCATGAGGTAGTAACTACTCTAAGCCCCGATCTTGGATATGTGCGGAGATTTGGCTGGGAAAAGACTGTGAATCGATAATTTTTCTGGGCCGGCAGCGCGCCTTCAAATCGGCCGTTAAATGAGAAAGCACCGGCGGTCTAGCAAGAGGATCGGGGGAACTCCCTGCAGACCACCGGCGCAACTGGATGAACATCCCCATGTCCATCCTCATCACTCGCACCCTTGAGGTAATTAATAATTTACGATCCCTAGTTGTGCACACCCTCGGCACGAGCTGTGTTTTCCGTGTGAATCGAAAATTCCTCGCATCGCCCCGGTTGGCCAGCGCACACGACGACTGCCAAGATGGAGTTATGAGCAACAAAATTGCATTCCTTGGCTGTGGTTCTATGAACGAAGCGATTATGGCTGGCCTGCTGGCCGCGGGAACTGATCCGGCCGACGTCGTAGCAACAGTTCGCCGTGCCGAGCGTGCCGCCGAGCTGGCCCACAAACACTCCGTTGTTGCCGTCGCCGGCGAAGAAAACCCGGAGAACAACAAGGAAGCTGCCACCGGCGCGAGTGCCGTAATTCTCGGTGTGAAACCGGTTGGTATCGCAGCCTTGGCTCATGAAATTTCCCCGGTTCTCTCGCTGGAGACACTAGTGATCAGCGTTGCCGCAGCCGTTTCCATTGAGCAGTTGGAAGCGGCCCTGCCCGCGGGCCAGCCGGTGATTCGCACCATGCCGAACACACCTGCACGCTTAGGCCGAGGAGTGGTTTCGGTCTCGGCCGGGACCAACGTCAGCAGCGAACAGCTTGAGGCCGCGAAGCAGATTTTTGACGCAGTAGGTACCGTAGTGGAGATCCCTGAAACGCAGGTTGACGCACTCTCGGCCATCAGCGGCTCGGGCCCGGCGTACGCGTTTTACCTTGCCGAGGCGATGGCTAAGGCTGGCGAAGACTTGGGTCTTGACCCGCAGCTGTCAGTGTTACTTGCCCGCGAGACCGTTGCCGGCGCTGGCTTTATGCTCGCCGAGGCTGGCGCGGACCCCACCGCTTTGCGCCGCGCCGTGACCAGCCCGAATGGAACTACGGAACGCGCTATCAATACCTTTGATGAGCGCGGACTTACGGCAATAATTTCCGACGGCGCCCGGGCGGCAGCTGAGCGCGCTGCCGCCATCACTAAAGAACTTGGAGCCGAGTCCTAGGGGCGCGCTGCGAAGCGTTCCAACAGGTCTACGTGGCCGGAAACTATGAGCATGTCGCGTGAGGAAACTTTGGTGTCTTGCCGGGCGTAGGTGAAGTCCTCGCCGGGCGTCTTGACACCAACAATCGTTACGCCGTATTTGGAGCGCACCTTGGATTCCTCCAGGGTGAAGCCCACGGTTTCCTTGGGTGGGTACATTTTGACGATGGCGAAGTCGTCGTCGAACTCGATGAAGTCCAACATACGCCCGGACACTAGGTGCGCTGCGCGAACACCAGCATCCGCCTCAGGGTAAATCACATGGTTAGCGCCAATGCGTGTCAGGATCTTGCCGTGTGAAGGTGTGATCGCCTTGACCCACAGGTGCTCAATGCCAAGGTCCACAAGGTTGACTGTGATCAACACTGAGGACTCGATCGAAGTACCCACCCCCACCACAGCAGAGCTGAACTCCTGAGCTCCAAGTTGGCGCAGCGCATCAATATTCGTGGCGTCAGCTTCCACAACGTGAGTGAGAACAGGCGCCCACTTTTGAACCAGCGACGGGTCCCGTTCAATGGCGAGCACTTCACGCCCCTGCTTCACTAATTGCTCAGCAGTCGAGGCACCAAAGCGGCCCAAACCAATCACCAATACTGGAGCAGCATGGTCAGGGCGGCGGCTTGCGGAGCCGTTGGAGGTATTCAGGCTAGCCAATGATGGGCCTCTCTTCCGGATAGTGGAACAACTGGCTGCGTTGGCGCAAAGCCAAAGCAGCAGCAAGGGTTACCGTTCCTACACGCCCGGCAAACATCAGCGCGGTCAGAACGTAGACGCCAGCTGGGGGTAGCTCGGCGCTCAAATTAGTACTGAGGCCCACCGTGGCGAAGGCCGAGATCGATTCAAAAAGCACCCGGTCCAGGGATGCTCCGCTGATCTGCAAAAGAGCAAACGCCGCGATGGAAACAAAGGTTGCTCCCATAACGATCACTGAGATGGCCACACGCATGGTTCCTTGAGGGATGGTGCGGCCGTAGATCTTCACATCGGCGTCGCCCCGAGCCTCGGCCACAATAGCCAAAAACATCACGGCGATGGTGGTGACTTTAATACCGCCGGCTGTTGACGCTGAACCTCCGCCGGCGAACATCAAAGCATCGCTCAAAAGCATGGTGGTGGAATCCATTTGATTCTGGTCCACGAGGTTAAAACCACCAGAACGGGTCATCACTGAGGCGAAGAGCGAATGAATGATCCTGTCTCCCACACTCATGTTTCCAATCGTGCGGAGGTTATTCCACTCCATCAGCCCCCACAAGATGGCGCCTGCGAACAGGAGAATGAGCGAGACCTGGATAGTCAGTTTGGTGTGCAGATTCCATTTGCGCCAACGGAGCCCATTTTGCTGCAGAACCATCACTACGGGGAAACCTAGCGAGCCCAAGAAAACGCCGACCATCAGGGGTACAAGGATCCACAGATCGGTCTCGTAAGGAACAATTCCGTCCGAGTGTGGGGTGAAACCGGCGTTGTTGAAGGAGGAGATTGCGTAGAAAATGCCGTGCCACACTGACTGCCAGAACGGCTCCCCGAGGGTCATAAACCGTGGGATCAGCGCCAGAGCAAGGACGCTTTCAATCACCACGGAGGTAGTGATTACGATCCTCAGCAAGGTACCCACCTCACCCAGACGGCCTGCATTGTTCATGGCTTCTTGGGCGATGAGCTTCCCGCGCACACCCAGCTTTTTGCTGACCATCAGGGCGAGTAGCGAGGCTAAGGTCAAAGTCCCCAAACCGCCAACAAAGATGGCAATCAGAATGACCAGCTGGCCAAAAAAAGTCCAGTGCGCCGCTGTTGAAACCACGGTGAGACCTGTGACGCACACGGCCGAAACGGCGGTAAAAAGCGCTTGGTACAGGGGCGTGAATTGGCCGGAGCTAGAGGAAATCGGCAAGGAGAGCAACAAAGTGAAAAGGAAAATTACCGCTGCGAACGCGCCCAATGCCAAGCGAGCCGGGGATGTATTGGCGATGTTGTCGATAAAATCGCGGAGCCCGGTGAGGATCCACAGGCTTGGACGTTCACCCGCCGGCGCTTGCCAGTCATGGCTGGAAGGGGCTCCCGATGTGCGCAAGGACACTGCTTTGCGGGCGTTGATCTTGTCCGCCCGCCGCATGGCCTGACTGCGCCCGGACTTAGTTGCGGACATGGATGGGTGCTTCCTTTGACGATTTGGCTTCCTTCAGTAGTAAACCACTAATGTCCCGCACTTCGCCGTCTCAGGTAGCCTGTAATTGATGTCACAGAACCCTGTCCTGTCCGGCCAAAGCTTGCCGGCCGTTCCGACTCTTGTGGCCTGGGATGATGCAATGACCGCATATAACTTCGGTCCAGGGCATCCTATGGCTCCGGAGCGGCTTGATTTGACCCACCGCCTGGCCGGTGACCTTGGCCTTTTTGACCAAGCGCATGTCCGGGTTGCGGCACCCGAGGTGGCTACCGACGTCGAACTTTCTGCCGTGCACAGCACCGAGTACATTGCCGCTGTGCGGCGAGTGTCCGCCAACCCTGAGCAGTGCGAGCCAGACCGTGGTCTGGGCACCGAGGACGATCCCGCGTTCGCCGGAATGCACGAAGCCAGTGCGCGATTGGCTGGTGGTTCCTTGCTCGCAGCGTCAGCCATTTTGGACGGTTCGGCGCTACACGCGGTGAACTTCGGCGGTGGTATGCACCACGCTCACCGTGAGAAGGCGAGCGGATTCTGTATCTATAACGATGCCGCGCTGGCGATCACGCGACTGCTTGATGGAGGCGTACGCCGGGTGGCATATATCGATGTGGATGCCCATCACGGGGACGGAACACAAAGCATTTTTTGGGATGACCCACGGGTGCTGACCATTTCTCTGCACGAAAGCGGGCTGTCCTTGTTCCCTGGGACGGGCTTCGCGAACGAATCAGGCGGCCCCAAGGCTCCCGGCTCAGCTGTGAATGTTGCGTTGCCAGCGGGGACCGGCGACGCGTCGTGGTTGCGCGCTTTTCACGCGGTGGTTCCGCAGCTCGTTGGTGCTTTTGCACCTGAGGTAATTGTCAGCCAGCACGGTTGCGATTCTCACCGCCTGGATCCTTTGAGTAACCTCACGCTCAGTGTTGATGCGCAGCGTGAAGCCATGATTTCGATTGCCCAACTGGCTGGCCAGCACTGCGAACAACGTTGGATTGCTACAGGCGGTGGCGGTTATGACGTCACAAGTGTGGTGCCACGCAGCTGGTCGCATTTGGTGGGGATCGCCGCGAACCGGCCAGTTCCCTTGCGCACCCCGGTGCCGCAGCAATGGCGTGACTACGTCATGGAGCGGTACCAGCGGCAAACCCCTGAACTGATGGGGGATGACATCGATATGTGGTGGCGTTCTTGGGAAGTTGGTTATGACCCTGCCGACGCTGTTGACCGCACGGTGATGGCAACGCGGAAGGAATTGTTCCCACTTTTTGGCCTGGACCCCTGGTTCGACTAGGTTCCATTCCCGCCGAGTTGGCACTTCGCGCGGGTGTTTGAGGGAAACATTGACGTTAAGTGCCAAGTCGATTGCGGCATTGGTTGATGCCTTTCAGTGCATATGTCGCTAGGGTGGAAAACATGCTGATTGACGACGTGTTTGCCGTCATCGCTGAGGCAACTCGGCGAGACATTCTGGTGTCCCTGCAATCCGGGGACAAAGCGGTAGGGGAGTTGGTTGAGGAACTCGAGGCCAGCCAACCCACCATCTCCAAGCACCTGAAAGTCCTGCGTGAGGCCCAGTTGGTGACCATGCGGGCGCAAGGGCAGAAACGTTTTTATGCGCTCAACACCGAGCCGCTCCAGAGTGTTGCGGCGTGGCTTGAAACGTTCGACGCCGGCCGGACAGCCAGTGCCAAGGGTACCGATTCGTCCGCCGCGGCAACGTCGGTGCAGGTACCGGGGGAAACGAACCCCAGTGCCCCGAATTCAGCAAGTACCAGCGCGGCCAGCGCGAGTTCCTCCACCAGCTCAATCCCGGCACAGACCACGCAGGCTCCGCCGAGCGACAGCCCGGCAGCCGGCGTCGAACTTTCACCGGCGACGCTGGCGCAGGGTGTAGCCAACGGCGACACTGATCCGTCTGTGCAGCAGCAATTCGGCCGCAGTGTTGGCCGAGCCGCCACCAAGGCGGCGGATTTGATCGCGAACCTACCCAAGTTCGGGCGCCGAAAGTAATCCTTGAGGGGTTTTTCGGCGCCCGTTTCCTGAACAGTTGATGAGCCTACTTAGCGTCGAGCAAGTGCACGTGATCGGGTGTGAGCTCGTTGATGTTGCTGACACCCAGAAGTGCCATGGTGCGGCGAATATCGGACTCAAGAATCTTAATGGTGCGGTCCACGCCTGCCCGGCCGCCAGCCATCAAACCGTAGAGGTAGGCCCGGCCAATCAAAGTGAAATCGGCGCCCTGGGCCAGAGCTGCAACAATGTCCGCTCCGGACATAATGCCCGTATCCAAGATGATTTGTGCGTTGCTTCCGTCGGCTTCAAACGCTGCCTTGACCTGCGGCAACAAATGGAAGGGGATTGGCGCGCGGTCTAGTTGGCGGCCGCCGTGGTTGGAAATCACCACAGCATCAGCACCGTGAGCCACCACCTTGCGGGCATCCTCTACGGTTTGGATGCCCTTGACCACGAGCTTTCCCTTCCAGGTCTCACGCAACCAGTCCAGGTCTTCGAACGTCAGGGTTGGGTCAAACATGGAGTTGATCAGATCCGCCACCGTGCCGCTGTATCGGTTCAGGGATGCGAAGGAGAGCGGCTCGTGGGTGAGGAAGTTGAACCACCATGCTGGGCGGTACGAGGCATCAACCACGGTTTTGAGTGTGAGTGACGGCGGGATGGTCATGCCGTTGCGGACGTCGCGCAGCCGCGCACCTGCCACGGCGGTATCCACGGTGACCATGAGGGTGTCGTTCCCGGCCTTAGCTGCTCGTTCGATCAGTTCGAGTGAGCGTTCGCGGTCGGTCCAGAGGTAGAGCTGAAACCAGTTGCGGCCGTTAGGTGCCGCCTCGGCAACGTCTTCGATTGAAGCGGTGCCCATGGTGGAGAGGGTATAGGGGATTCCGGCGGCTTCGGCTGCCTGCGAGCCGGCGTATTCTCCTTCGGATTGCATCATGCGGGTAAAGCCGGTGGGCGCAATACCGAAGGGAAGTTTGGAGGTAGCGCCGAGGACCTCGGTGCTGAGGTTGATTGAGGAGACGTTGCGCAGAATCCCAGGGCGGAACTCGATGTTTTTGAAGGCATCCCGTGCCCGGCGAAGTGTGATCTCGTCCTCGGCGGCGCCGTCGGTGTAGTCAAAGGGCGCTTTGGGAGTGCGTCGTTTGGCCAGTTCACGCAGTTCCCACACGGTGGAGACTCGCGCTAAGCGCTGTTCGCGGTTGAATTCGGGGGTTTTGAACTGCATGAGCGGGGCAAGGTCGGAGTATTTGGGGATACGACGACGAAGGGCTGCGGGCCGGCTCTGGGAACTCATGGCTACTCCTGTTGTAGTTGCGGACATATGTGGTCCAACCACAGGGTATGTCATGTGGTTGGACCACATCAAGTAATCTTTGCTTATGAGAACTCACCGCATAGTCCTGAAGTGGGTCGAAGATCAACTGGCCGCCGGATCTTTGAGCGTGGGGGACAAACTTCCGGCCGAGCGGCTACTTGCCGAACAACTCGAAGTCTCCAGAACGTCCGTCCGTGAAGCCATCCGAGTTCTCGAGGCGATGGGTGTCTTGCGCATCGGTGTCGGCTCGGGAGCTCAAGCCGGAACCGTAGTCATTGCCGAACCCGGCGCGGCACTAGGATCCGCACTTCGCTTGCACGTAGCCACCTCGCACCTGCCTGTAGAGGACATTGTCCAGACTCGTGTGTTGCTGGAATCTTGGGCGGCCGCTCATGCCAGTCCACAGGCACCGCAGCTCGAGGAAGCTGCCAAGATCTTGGCAGAAATGGACACGGCCGCTGACGCAACGGGGGACGGGGGTACATCCGAAACCCCGGAGCGCATTGCAGAGTTCTTGGCCCAAGATGTCCAGTTCCATCTTCTGCTGGCCGCCGCCGCCGGAAACGCGGTAGTAACGGCCATGATGGCCTCTTTACGTGAATCGATCGAGAGCTACGCGCACACTCTGACGGCTAATCTGCCAGATTGGGATTCCACCACCGTCCGACTGCGGGCGGAACACCATGGGATCCTGAACGCAGTCGCCGCGGGGAACCCCAAGCAAGCAGCGCGCTTAGTGACTGAACACATCCAGGGTTACTACCGCGAAGCAGGTTTGGCGGCAACGCATAAACTGTGAGTGATTTTATTCCGCTTGCTGCATGTACCCCGATTGGAATGCGCTGTGCCCCTCTTTGATCTGCCTCTTGAGCAGCTGGAAAAGTACCGTTCCTCCGTTGTTGAACCGGTGGACTTTGACGAGTTCTGGGATCAAACGTTGGCGGAGGCGCAGAGCTTTGACCTCGCCGCTACCTTTGAACCTGTGAACAATCGTCTGGCTGTGATCGAGACATTTGACGTCACATTTGCAGGCTTTGGCGGTGCACCAATTAAGGGCTGGCTGCACTTGCCGGCTCACCGAGAACCGGGCAAAAAGCTTCCTGCCGTGGTGGAGTATCTGGGCTATTCGGGTGGCCGGAGTTTGCCTAACCAAGGCAACCGTTGGGCCCAGGCCGGTTACGCGCACTTTGTTATGGACACTCGCGGCCAAGGTTTTGGTGGCAGTTTTGGTGAGACGCCTGATCCGCACCCTTCGGCTGGCGGTGTGGCCTACGCCGGCCTGATGACTCGCGGGATCAACAGCCGCGAGGACTACTACTACCGGCGTCTTTTTGTGGATGGGTTCCGCGCCGTTCAAGCCGTCCAAAGGCACCCCGCTGTGGACCCTCACCGGATTGTGCTCAACGGCATTAGTCAGGGTGGTGGCATCAGCCTCGCGGTAGCAGGCCTAGTGGCCGGAAGGCTCGACGGCGTTATTGGCGTATTGCCTGACGTCCCCTTTTTGCAGGACTTCCCACGAGCGATAGATACCGCAGCGAAAGGCCCGTACCCGGACATTTTTGCTTTCCTCTCGCGCCACCGCGAGAAGTATGAAGGCATTTTGAAAGTGCTCAACTACTTTGACGGTGTTCACTTTGCGGCCCGGGCCCAGACTCCGGTGCTGTATTCGGTGGCACTGGCTGACGATGTGTGCCCACCATCCACTGTGTTCGCGAGTTACAACGCGTACGGCGAGAAGTCCGGTGATGTGCGCAAAGCGATTGAGGTGTACCGCTTCAACAATCACGAGGGCGGCCAAGAACACCACTGGGTCAAGCAGCTCGACTTCTTGCAATCCCTTTAAGCGGCACCGTGCTGCCACACCACACTGGGTGCAAGATCACGCCCATCTGTTGATCGTGATTTTGCACGCGGCGATGTTCATGGTTATGGTCTTGGCATGACAAACCGTTGGTATGCGTATTTTTCGTTGGCTCTGGAGGGGCCCGCGTCTAACTGACACGCATTCAACTTTCCTTCAGAGCCAACAGGGCAGAGATGATTCTCTGCCCTTCGCCGTATCCGGCGGGTTCTGAAAAGGGGCCCGCTTCCCCCCTTGAATCGGAGCCATCATGAACACCGCCGCAGCCACTGACAAACCGGCAGCTGAAACGCCCGCAACCAAACACGGCACCAATGATCTGCGCGTGGGTCAATTCACCCCGCTGCCCACACCTGCCGAGATGATCACCGAACTGCCGCTGGATGCGGCGGCGATTTCCGTCGTCGAACGCGGCCGTGAAGAAATCCGCGCCATTATGGACGGGGTTGACCACCGGCTTTTGGTCATTGTGGGTCCGTGCTCCATTCACGATCCCCAGGCCGGCCTCGAATACGCTCGCCGTTTGGTCAGCCAAGCTGAAAAGCACAAAGACGAGTTGCTCATTGTGATGCGCACATACTTCGAGAAGCCGCGAACCACGGTGGGTTGGAAGGGCCTGATCAATGATCCGCACCTAGATGGTAGCCACAACATTGCCGATGGCTTGCGCGCGGCCCGGAAATTCTTGCAGGAAGTTACAGCCCTCGGTATCCCCACCGCCACCGAATTCCTTGAGCCGATCAGCCCGCAGTACATGGCTGATCTGGTCTCGTGGGGTGCTATTGGTGCCCGCACCACCGAGAGTCAGATTCACCGCCAGCTCGCCTCCGGACTGTCAATGCCAGTCGGATTCAAAAACGGGACCGACGGCGACCTGCAGGTGGCGATCGACGCTTGTGCCGCCGCAGGGGCCGCACAGCAGTTCTTGGGTATTGACGGTGAAGGCCGGGCCTCGCTGGTGGCAACTGCCGGTAACCCTGACACTCACGTGATTTTGCGTGGTGGACGTGGTGGGCCCAACTACTCCGCCGAGCAGGTCCTGAATGCCAGCCAGAAACTGGCCGGTAAAAAGCAAAACCCGCGCTTGGTTGTGGACGCGAGCCACGCCAATAGCGGCAAGAGCCACCACCGCCAGGCTGAGGTGGCCTTTGAGCTGGGCGCCCAGCTTGAAGAGGTGGGCCTCAACAGTTCAGCGGATGCGATTGCTGGCGTGATGTTGGAGAGTTTCTTGGTAGGCGGAGCGCAGAATCTAGACGTAGCAGCCCACGCTGCCGGGGCAGACGATCTTGTGTACGGGCAGAGCGTGACAGATGCCTGCATGGATTGGGAAGTGACCACCGACGTCTTCGCACAATTGGCAGCCTCAGCACGGCAGCGTCGTTTATCCACCGCGAGTAACTAGGACTTTCACATTGGCCCCATAAGCATCTAGAGTATCTAGCACATGGTTGTTTGATGGCTCGGTAGCGGCACACCGCCATGGGGGGGTTATTCATTTGTCGGTCGCACTCCGCTATGAGCAAAGGATTCGGAAGGTAATGTCCCAAGAGGCCAACTTCTCTAACGCGCATTTTCTCACTGTCGCCGAGGTGGCGGAGGTTATGCGTGTGTCCAAAATGACCGTGTATCGCTTGGTCCACTCCGGCGAAATGCCCGCTGTGCGCTTTGGGCGCTCATACCGGGTTCCGGAAGCCGCCGTCGAACAGTATTTAAAGACGGCAGTAGTGGACGGCCAATCAGCCACCGCCTAAGCGGGAAACTGCGCACGGAGGGGCATCCGGTCAACGGAGTCCCCCAGAAGGCGGTACCCTGTTAAGGAACGTTTTACGTCATCGTAAGAATCTGTCAGTTGTTTCTGCCCTGTGCATCGTTGCGGTTTTACCGTTCGAGACACAACGGAAAGCTACTGGCATCTAGTGTGTGAGGAACTTTCGTGGGTTCAGTAATCAAGAAGCGTCGCAAGCGTATGGCCAAGAAGAAGCACCGCAAATTGCTTCGTAAGACCCGCCACCAGCGTCGCAACAAGAAGTAGAAATACTTCCCATAGCGTGAAAAAGCCCGCCACTGATGTGGCGGGCTTTTTATTTAGTGTGCCTACTTGGCCCGGAACTTAGCGAAGCCTCGCCACAAACCGTAAATCGCCCCGCCCACGGTTGCGGCTTTGAGTCCCACGGTGGCTGCACGGCGGCCCGAGCGGAAGTCATAAACCGGCCAGTTGTTGTCCTTTGCGTGGCGGCGCAGTTTGGCGTCAGGGTTGATCGCTACCGGGTGCCCCACCAAGGACAACAGCGGAATGTCATTGTGGGAATCGCTGTAGGCCCAGCACTTTTTGAGGTCTAAGCCTTCGCGTTCTGCCAAGTCACGGGCAGCCAATGCTTTGGCTGGACCGTGCAAAATGTCCCCTACAAGCCGGCCAGTGTAAGCGCCCTCGGAAACTTCACCCACGGTTCCTAAGGCACCGGTGAGGCCAAGCCGGTCAGAAATGACCGTGGCCACTTCTACGGGGGTGGCCGTGACCAACCACACCCTGCGTCCTACGCGTAAGTGCTGTTCCGCGAGGGCTTTGGCGCCTGGCCAGATGCGAGAGGCGATCATCTCGTCGTAGACCTCGTTGCCAAGCGCCTCGATGTCCGTGACCAGAATTCCTGCAGCCAAAACCAGTGCGGAATCTCGAACAGCTTCAACGTCTTGAAGATTTTCCCCGCGAGTCACAAATTTGAACTGCTTCCACGCAAAACCCGCGGCCTGGCGCAAGGTGAACGCTTTGCGTTCGTACATTTTTCGGGCCACATGAAAGAGGCTGGCGCCCTTCATGAGGGTGTTATCAACATCAAAAAATGCGGCCTCGCTGAGGTGAGCAGCAGTGAGGTTCGTGCCCTCCGTGCTCTCGGTATTCTGCTGAGGCATATTACGAGTCTAGTCATTCGCCGGGCTGATCGTGTAGGCGCAACCCGCCCGGAACTGCCGGTACTCGATGGACTGTCGCGGGCTGGTGCGTGCACGTTCCAAGATGTGAGTAACGTTGAACCATGCACATTCCGGAGCTGGTGCTGGTCACCAAAAGTCAGTGTCACTTGTGCGATGCGGCACGGGAAACCGTTGCCAGCGTTGCTGCAGACGCGGGAATCGCGTGGGCTGAACAGTTAATTGACGACGACGACACACTGCGGGCGCGATTCGCCGAGGAAGTGCCGGTGGTCTTGGTAGACGGGGTGCAGCGCGACTTTTGGAAGATCGACCCGGTGCGCCTGCGTAAAACGCTGGACAAGGCGATGTCTCAAGCCGACTAGAGTGTTTTTGACATGTCTAACCGATGGAGCAACGCGTGACCTCGCTGGAATCAGTACCCGAGCCGGGCAAGGCCGAATCTTCCGCCCGCCACATTCCGGCTGCAGCCGTTGCGAGGCTCACCTTGTATTTACGGGCCCTCAATAGCCTCACCGGCGAGGGTGTTGAGCGCGTTTCCTCCGAGGCGCTCGCCGAAGCCTCCGGGGTCAGCTCCACCACACTCCGCAAGGACCTTTCCTATATTGGATCCTACGGAACGCGCGGTGTGGGCTATGAGGTTCAGTACCTGAATCGGCAGATCGCTTTGGCTTTGGGGCTCACTTTGGACTGGAAGGTCGCCATCGTTGGTGCAGGTAACCTGGGCCGTGCGCTGGCTAGGTATGGCGGTTTTGAATCGCGCGGCTTTGATGTAGTGGCAATTTTTGATGCTGACCAGATGCTGGTGGGTAACGAGGTGGGTTGGCTACGTGTGAGTGATGTTGCTGATCTGGACGCAGTGATTCGTAAAACCGGTGCCAACATGGCGGTCCTCGCATTGCCTGCTGCCGTGGCGCAGGAGGTCTGCAATCGCGTGATCGATGCCGGGATTCGGAGCATTTTGAGCTTTGCTCCCGTGATGCTCCAAGTCCCTGAGGACGTCAACCTGCGCAAGGTGGACATGGCCACCGAGCTACAGATTTTGGCTTACCACGCACAAAGGACGCAGACCCCGGACGAGTAATTAACTCGCCGCAGGGGCTGCGCCCTTGGTGCGTAATGCGTTGCTCTGGCTTGTTGAGTTGTTGAGTTGTTGAGTTACTGGCTTGTTGAACTACTGGCCGTAGGGGTTGGAGAAGTTGGTGGTGTACGGCTGCTGCTTACGGAACCACGGTGCTGAGTCCTTCAACCAGATAAGTACAATCGCAGCGATACCCAAGACCATGGACAGTATGTAGATCAAGCCACTGCCGAGGTAGCTCAAGGAAAGCACTGCGAATACGGTGCCCAAGATACGCGCCCAGTTAGCGCCCTTGCGGACAAAAAAGGCCACCAGAACGTACAGGCCCAGACCAATGATCCCAAAAACGATCATCATGGGAGCCACAGCGCTCAGCACGCTGTTGATGGTTTCCGGGTCACCCTGTGCACCCATTTGATTGGCCAATGCTTCCCGGCCAGCAGCGGTATTGGCACTTGCCCCGGCAACGATCGCGCCAATCAGTGAGAGCACTCCAGCAGCGATGATCAGCCAGAATGCCAGATTCACTTTCTGCGGCACGGGGCCCTTGGTGCCAGTTGCGGCTCCGGACGTTGCTGCGCTAGGCCAAGCGGCCTGCTGACCCGGCTGGCCATACTGCTGTGGGGCACCGTACTGGTTCTGCTGCCCGGCACCGTACTGAGGAGCCGACGGCGTTCCGTACTGTGGAGCGCCATGCTGGCTCTGTTGCGGTGCGCTGTATTGCGGCGCTGAGGGTGCGCCGTGCTGCGGCTGCTGGCTCTGCTGCCCAAACTGGGGCTGTTGAGGTGCACCGTATTGCGGCTGGCCCGGCTGACTCTGCTGGCCATACTGAGGCTGGCCCTGCTGGGGTGCGCCATACTGGGGCTGCTGCGGCTGGCCCTGCTGAGGGGTGCGTTCGCCAAACCTCGGCTGTTCTTCACCGGACGATGGCTGTTCCGGGTTGACCGGAGGGACGGGAGGGTTACTCATTGCGCTTCCTTAGGTGTAGGCGTCAGTGACGTGCCGCCCGCAACCGGAGGCCCCGGTGGCCGGCATTCATTCCACCGTACCGTGAGTGAGGCTTATGGCAAGGAAATTTGTGCCGAAATCTATGGGTAGTTCAGCCCTCAATGTTGCCTAGTGTGACGTCGGGGTCCTTTGTGGGAGCCATGTAACCCTCGACTGCGCCACCAGCTAGAGAGTAAACAGGAAACAAAACAGGGAGCAATTAACAAAAAAGTGGGGCGCATCCCGGCCCTTAGACCAAGACGCGCCCCACTTTTGAGCGGGAGTAATTCAGCGGCAGTAACTACCGCGTACTGCGTTATGACGCAGAGTTATTACTCTGCAGCGGCTGCTTCAGCTGCTGGAGCGATGAAGGAGAGCTCGAGGGTGATGGTCACCTTGTCGCTGACCAAAACGCCACCGGTCTCGAGAGCTGCGTTCCAGGTCAGGCCGAAGTCTTTACGGGAGATAACGGTCTTGCCGGAGAAGCCAGCGCGGGTGTTGCCGAACGGGTCAACAGCGGTTCCTGCGAACTCAACGTCGAAGGTTACCGGCTGGGTGATGCCCTTGATGGTGAGGTCGCCGGTGAGCTTGTAGTCTTCGCCGTCACCGGAGATTTCGGTGGAAACGAAGGTCAATTCCGGGAACACCTCGACGTCGAAGAAGTCAGCGCTCTTAACGTGGCCGTCGCGGTTAGCGTCGCCCGAATCGAAGCTAGCTGACTTGATGACTGCATTGACGGTGGTGTCTGCAACGGTGGAACCAACCGTGGCGGTTGCTTCTACTTCGTTGAACTTGCCGCGAACCTTGGAAATGCCTGCGTGGCGGACAACAAAGCCAACTTCGCTGTGGGATCCGTCAAGAGTCCAGGTGCCGGCGGTGATGTTTGCGGGGATGGTCATGGTATTTCTCCTGTGTGTTGAAAGGGAAGTCTGATCATTAGCTTGCTGCTTCAACCCGGAGGGCTGCCGTTCTGAAATGTACCAGAGGAAGATCCGAGTTTGATTGAAGCCTCAACTAACTGCTGTACCCAGTATAAACATGCATTTGCATGTTTCATTCCCGAGTTACGAAACTTTTTTAAAATTTCTCAACTTCTACTGTTCGTAGAAATTTTGCTGCCCGATTCGTCGGATACCCTCCACCTTTGAGAAACTGGTACACATGCCCCAAGCAATAGTCCATCTGCTGCGCCATGGCGAGGTTTTTAACCCCACCGGTGTGCTGTACGGTCGCCTTCCTGAATTCCACCTCTCCGCACTGGGTCAAGAGATGGCGCAGACGCTTGCGAGCCACTTTTTGGCGCAACGCGAGGCCGGGGCCAACATTGTTTACCTTGGCGCTTCACCGCTGACCCGGGCCCAAGAAACCGCGCAGCCCACCGCGGAAGCGCTCAACCTTCCCATCAACACTGAACCGCGCATCATCGAAGCGGAGAACTCCTTCGAAGGACTTAAAGTCTCCAAAAAGGAACTGATGCATCCGCGGCACTGGGCAAAGTTCCGCAACCCGTTGCGACCGTCTTGGGGCGAACCGTACCAAGCGCAAGCGGACCGCGTGCTGGCAGCGGTAGGTGATGCACGACGTCGGGCATTGGAGTTGGGTGGCGAAGGTGCCGAAGCGATTCTGGTCAGCCATCAATTACCGATCTGGGCCACTCGCCTCAGCGCCGAGGGAAAACGTTTGTGGCACGATCCGCGCAATCGCGAATGCACACTGACTTCGCTGACGTCATTAGTTTTTGAGGACGATCAGATTGTTGACGTCCGCTATTCCGAGCCGGCAGCCGCACTTTTGCCTGGCGCCTCAAGTACCCCGGGAGCCTAGGGATGGACCAGAATATCGCTCAATCAGCACGAAGCCTCAGCCGCCGCAAACTGTTTTCAATGGCAGGCGTGGCCGCAACCGGGATGGTGGGCGCCGTGGCGCTCTCCGCCTGCAGCTCTGATGACTCTCTCGCGCAGCAAGCACGCGCCGGTGACAATAAAAACTACATTGCAGGGGATGGTTCAGTCTCCGAGTACAACAAAAACGACCGCAAAGCAGCCGTTGACTTCACCGGAGTCCTTTTTGACGGCACCAAGGTCCCGTCAAAGGATCTCTTGGGCAAAGTTGTGGTGATGAACTTCTGGTACGCAGCTTGCGCACCATGCCGGGTTGAAGCACCGTCATTGCGGACGCTGCACCAAGAATTCAAGCCCAAGGGTGTTGAGTTCTACGGCGTAAACCTCAGCGATGAACGCGCCACTGCCGAGGCATTTGAGAAGACGTTTAAGCTGGACTACCCAACTTTTAGCGTCAAAATGGACAGCGGTATGCTGCTGGCTCTGGCCAAGGAAGTTCCGCCCAAGGCTGTACCCACCACGCTGGTTTTCGACAAACAAGGCAAAGTTGCAGCACGCATTTTGGGCCGGCTTGAAGAAGGCACCTTGCGTTCGCTGATCTCCAGTGCAGTGGCCGAGTAAGTTCCTCAGTGACTAACAACCCCTTTGCCGAAACGATCCTTAACGGCTCACTCCTTCTGGCTATCCCGGTGGCACTGCTGGCCGGGTTGGTTTCCTTCCTATCCCCGTGTGTTTTGCCGTTGGTGCCCGGATATTTGGGCTACGTTACGGGCCTCAGCGGAGTGGACCTGGAACAGCGCAAACGCGGCCGGATGTTCGCCGGTATTGGTTTGTTTGTGCTGGGCTTCTCTGTGATTTTTGTCCTCCTAGGTGGAGCCTTTGGCCAGCTAGGTGTGCTGATTTCCGGCGGAAAATTTGATTGGGTCACCCAAATACTGGGCCTAGTGGTGGTGCTGATGGGTGTCATTTTTATGGGCGGCTTCAGCTGGTTCCAACAGGACGCCAAGATTCACCGCAAACCCCCGGCAGGCCTCTGGGGTGCCCCCATTCTTGGGATGACCTTCGGCCTGGGCTGGGCTCCCTGTATTGGGCCAACCTATTCCGCCGTCCAGCTCTTGAGCCTCTCCGGGGGATCTTCCGCGGCTAAGGGCGCATTCCTAGCTTTTGTCTATAGCCTTGGCCTGGGCATTCCCTTTTTGGTGATCGCCCTGATGGTTCGCCGTGGCATGGGAGTCATGAACTTCTTCCGGCGCCATCGCTTGGCCATCCAACGAATTGGCGGTGTGGTGCTGATTTTGCTCGGCATCTTGATGGTCACCGGTGTGTGGGGACACTGGACCGCAGAATTACAGTCTTGGTTCCAAAACGAAGTGAAGTTACCCATCTGATGAGCGAGCCAGTGAAGAACAGTAAAAAGGACCCCCAGCCGGAAGCAACAACGCCGGTCAAAACCGTTGCAGATGCGCGCCGCACCGCAGCCCAACCGGCACTGGGCGCTTTGGGCATGCTCCGCTGGGCGTGGACCCAGCTGACCAGCATGCGTACCGCTTTGTTTTTGTTGCTGCTACTCGCTGTTGCCGCAGTTCCGGGTTCCTTGTTTCCCCAGCGCCCGGCCAATCCTTCAGTGGTCACCCAGTACCTGAAAACTCACAAGGACTACGGGCCGCTGCTGGATAAATTGCAGCTCTTTGATGTGTACTCCTCGGCGTGGTTCTCCGCCATCTACATTCTGCTGTTTGTCTCCTTGATTGGCTGCGTTGTTCCACGCGCCAAAGCCCACTACAAGGCCATGCGCTCCCAACCGCCGCGTACCCCAAAACGTCTTTCACGGCTGCCTGAATACGGCACTATGGTGATCCCTGCAGCACAGGGTGTATCTGCGTCGGACGCTATTGCTGATGCGGGGCGGCTGCTCAAAAAGCGCGGCTACCGCGTTGACATCCGCGATGCCGATGGTGAACGCCCCTCCATTGGTGCTGAACGCGGCATGATTCGCGAAGTGGGAAACCTGGTTTTTCACACTTCGCTGATTGGTGTTTTGGTCTCCGTGGCCATCGGTGGGCTTTTTGGCTACAGCGGTCAGCGGACCTTGGTGGAGGGTGACACCTTCGTTAACACCCTAGTTGGGTACGACCAGTTCAGCCCCGGCACCAACTTCCAATCCTCACAGCTTTCGCCTTACTCAGTGACTCTGGACAAGTTTGAGGTCCGTTTTGACCGCGAATCAGTCAAACAATTTGGTCAGCCGCTGGACTTCAAGGCCACTCTCACCACCAAGGACAGCCCCACTGCGGAGCCAAAAGAGCAGATCTTGAAGGTCAACGATCCGGTATCCCTGGGTGGAACCAACGTTTACCTGGTGGGTAATGGCTACGCCCCGGTCATCACCGTGCGGGACGGTACCGGAAAAATCGCATTCCAAGGTCCCGTACAGACCATCCCCACGGACAGTGTGTTCACCTCAACTGTGGTCATCAAGGTCCCGGACGCTTCCCCGTCTCAACTGGGATTTGTTGGGTTCTTCTTGCCAACAGTGGACAAAAGCGCTGATGGTGTTTCCTTTAGCGCTGATCCTGATCCGCTCAAACCGCAATTGAGCCTGAACTCTTACTACGGGGACTTGGGGCTTGACTCTGGTTCCCCGCAAAACGTCTACAACTTGGACGTCAAGAACCTCAAGCAACTTAACGGTCGCGATCTTCCCGCCGGCGGTATTGTGCTGGATCCGGGGAAGACCTACAAACTTCCCGAGGGCAAGGGCAGCATCAGTTTTGATGGCCTCAAGCGGTACATCGCCTTGGATATTCACAACAACCCGGGCCAGGTCCCGGCGCTCATTTTTGCGCTGATCGCCATCGCCGGGCTTGTCACCTCGCTCTACGTGGGGCGCCGTCGCGCATGGGTTCGCACCGGAACTGCTGCTGACGGACGCACCATGGTGGAGTACGGCCTTTTGGCCCGCGGCGAGGACCACAACCTGGCGAAAGAAGCCTCGGCGGTACGTCAAATGCTGGTACAGGAATGGGCTCTGGATTCTTCCCAGCCTGCTCCCACCAAAGAGGAGGATAATGTCCGCTTGGACGTAGTCTCCCCAGCTACAACACCTGAAGCAAAGAAGGACAGCTAATGCCCGCACTCAACCAAACCCTTGGTCAATACAGCGAACTTTTTATGCTCCTCGCGGCAGCGACCTACACGGTGGCGTTTATCGCTTTCGCGTGGGACCTCGCCTCGAGCAGCAAATCTCTGCGCGCGGCTGAAGCGCAGCCAGCTGCAGCGCCGCAAGAGCGCGACCTTGCTTTGGTGGGTGCAGGTGCAGCGGCCGCTACGCCAGCTTCTGCCGGTACGACGACGGGACGTGGCGCTTCGTCGTCGTCCTCCGTTGCGAGCGCCGTCACCGCCAATGGCGACATGAAGTACCGTAGCGGCAGGCGTGCTGCTGCACGTGCCGCCGTTGCCGTCACGATTTTGGGTGTGCTCATTCACGGTGCCGGCGTGGTCACGCGTGGTTTAGCTGCAGGACGCGTGCCTTGGGGAAACATGTACGAGTTCCTTACCACGGGCGCTTTTGTAGCAATCGCAGTCTTTTTGTTGGTGCTGACTCGCCGCGATCTGCGTTTCTTGGGAACCTTTGTTGTCGGTCTGGGAACCATCATGCTGGTTGCCGCTGCTGTGGCGTACTGGACCCCCGTTGGTCACTTGGTACCCGCACTTCAGAGCTACTGGTTGGTTATTCACGTCTCTATTGCCGTGATGTCCTCGGCCTTGTTCACACTGACCTTTGCCATGAGCGTTTTCCAGCTCATCCAGTCCCGTCGCGAATCAACCATCGCCGCTGGTGGCGCTGACAAGCTGCCCTTTATGCGTATGGTGCCGAACGCTTTGTCCTTGGAAAACCTCAGCTACCGGATCAACACCATCGGTTTTGTGGGATGGACCTTCACGCTGATGTTCGGTGCCATTTGGGCTGAAAAAGCCTGGGGTCGCTTTTGGGGTTGGGACACCAAAGAAGTATGGACCTTCGTGATTTGGGTGGTCTACGCAGGCTACCTGCATGCACGTGCCACCCGTGGTTGGACAGGCACCCGCGCGGCATGGCTGTCCATTGTTGGCTACTTGTGTGTGGTCTTCAACTTCACCATCGTCAACCAGTTCTTCAACGGCTTGCACTCCTACTCAGGGCTATAAAAACTCCGCAACTTGCTTAGCCTCTAGACCGCTTCGTCTCTACACCCCTTCGTCTCTACACCCCGGCCACGGTTCGGAAACCATTGTTTCCAGCCGAGGATTCCGGGGTGTTTGAGGTTCTGGCCGCTACTCGGTACCGGTTGCAGTAGGAATTGTGGCAAAGGTAGGACCCGCCGCGCATCACGCGTCCGGCACCGATCGTGGGGCCCTGCGGATTCTCGGTGGGGGAGTTGCGGTAATACTTGGGCAGGAACCAATCAGCGCACCATTCCCATACGTTTCCGGCCATGTCGTAGAGTCCAAAACCGTTCGGCTGGAAGGATCTCACCGGTGCGGTGCCGAGGTGCCCGTCCTCCCGAGTGTTGTGCGTGGGGAACGTGCCTTGCCAAATGTTGCAACGGTGTTCGCCCTCTGGGTGAAGCTCATTGCCCCACGCGTAGCGCATACCTTCCAAGCCGCCGCGCGCCGCGTATTCCCATTCGGCCTCCGTGGCGAGCCTGCGCCCGGCCCACGCACAGTACGCCAAGGCATCGTTGTAGGAGACATGGACCACGGGATGGTCAAGGAAATCGCGGTAATCAGAGGTGGGGCCAGTGGGGTGCGCCCAGTCTGCGCCGCGCACATTCAGCCACCACGGTGCACCTGCGGCCGTGCCTAGGACATCCGGTCTGGGGGCGGTAGAGAGCAGATGGAACACCGCGGAGGAGCCGTACTGTTCGGCTTCCGTGGTGAAACCGGTGGCTTGAATGAATGCTGCGAACATGCGGTTGGTCACCGCCGTGGTGTCCATCCGGAAAGCGTCTAGCCTGACCTCGTGAACTGGTGTCTCACCGTCGTTGGGGTAGCCCTCGCCAAAGGCATCCCCCATCTGGAAGCTGCCGGCAGGGATCAGGGCATCGTGATGCAAGGCACCAAGTTTTGTACTGTGCAAGCCAGACGGTGGGCGACCGATAGTGAGCCCGACGGCGGTGGGCCCGGCGGTGCTGGAACTGGCAGCGCTGGGATTAGCAGCACTGGAGCCAGCAGCACTGGAGCCAGCGACGGCTGGCTGCGGGCCGTCGTCGTGCTGTGTTCCGCGCGTCGGTGAGCAGCAGCTTTCGGGGTGTTCGGCGTGGCTCATTTTCCGCCTCGCACGAATTCTTTCCCGGGCCACTGCGGCAAGGCCTTTTGCGCTTCAAGGAACTCGCTGAACGTGACGCCCGGCGGGGTTCCTCCCCACATCTTTTGCCCCAAGAGCCCAAATGTTGGCGCGACCATGGTGTACATGTCCTGTTCTGTGTAGTACTCTAGCACCAGATCATTCCAGAGCGCAGACATGGCACCGAGTAGTTGAGGGTGGCCCTTGCTGAGTTCTTGCCCTGCGCCGAAGATGTGAGGCTCCCACTCGTTCCACAGCCTTTCTAGTGGCAGTCCCGTGCCGCAGTAGTAGTCGGCGTAGGGGACCGTGTAAAGCAAGTCATCGTTGGTGTTAATGATCCGGTAGCCGTCGCTCGTGGCTTCGAGGGGGCCGTACCATTCGTTGTTCCACGAACACATGATGACGTCACGGTCATAGCCAGCCGGTGGTTCCGGGCTCGCGCTCTTGGACACACCTGCGCTCTTGGACATCACCGAGAGGCTGCCCCACGCTACTGGTGTTTTCCCACAGGCGCGAAGGTGCGCGGCGATCTCATTGAAATAGCGGCGGTAGTCCTGTGGATGTTCGCGGTCGTATTCGTCAGCGCCGAAGTGAACCAGCGGGCCGCGGAACCAGGGCAAGAACTCGTTGAAAATGCCCTTCATGAAGTTGATGGCCGTGGAGTCGGTGAGATCCAGCATGTCCGAGTCCCCGCCGTTCCGGCCCAACTCCGGGTGGTGAACAATAAACGCCCGGGCATGGGCGGGAGCGTCAATTTCCGGAATGATGTTGACGCCCTGGCTGGCGGCAAGATCCTCAAAGGACTCCCAATCGGCGCGGACGTAGGAGCCGTCTGTGCTGGCGAGGTGGGCAAAGTCATCCGAGTCGGAACGTAATCGGAACCCATGCTGGGCTTCATTCCACGGGCGGCCGGTGTCCTTAGTGATTTCGTTGTCATTGAGGTGAATCACCAGAGTGTTCAACTTGTGCCAACTCATGTGACGGATGAGATCGCGGATGAAGGCTGGCCGGGAGAAGCGCCTTCCAACGTCGATCACAAACCCACGAACAGGATAATCCGGCCAATCGAGCGCTTCCCCATGGGTCAGTGCCGGGTTGGCTGCGAGGAGCTGAAGCAGGCTTCGTGTTCCCCAGTAGAGTCCACGGGCGGTTGGGGCAGTGAGTGCGATTGCCTCACCAACAACCAGCCGGTACGCCTCGGGCCGCACGTGCTCGGGAATGTGCGCAAAGCGCTGATCCTCTGGATCGATCACAAACTCGAGCGCAGGTGCCTGTGTTGCCGAGCAAACCGTGGTGGCCAGCAATTCGGCGAGGTCAGCGGCGAACGCCTCAGCTACCGCTTCGGCATCCGCACCGGAGGCCCTGAAGCCAAGAACCTCCGGCAGCCGGAACGAACCAGTAGCAGGGCTCCACTTCTTGAATCCCGGAATGATCCGTGCGCCTGGAGTGCAGCTGGTCACGAGCCTTCGGCGGCGTCGTCGTTGGTGTCAGTGGCCTTTGTGTCTTTAAGGCGGCGTTCGCGCTCTTCGAGTTCTTGGCGCAGCTTGGCCAAGCGGTCCGCTTCCGCCTTGTTCCTGCGCTGGCGTTCCAGGTTCTGCAAGAACTCGGGGTCGTCATCCGGGGCGGTGGTGTGTGTGACTCGGCGCTGCTGCGGGCCCGGGTAGGGGCGGCCAAAAATGAACCATAAGATGGCGCCTAGCAGCGGCAAAAGTACCATCACCACAATCCATGCCGTCTTGGAAATGCCGCGGACAGCACGCCGATCAGTGCGGATGCAATCGATGAGTGCATACACAAAAATCGCAATGGCAAGGATAGTTCCGATCACGCGAGGCATCCTTTGAGTCTAGTCTCTACGGGGTGCTCCCATACCCTTTGCATGGGGGCACCCTGGTGCGTACAGCTTGCCACCAGCGGCGCGGGCTAAACTTAGACAGTGGCAAATCTGAAATACTTCCTGATCCGCGCGGCGCTCTTTGTTCCGCTCTTTATTGTGTTCCTGTTGCTGGGCACCGGCGCACTGCTAGCCGCACTTTACGGTGCGGTGATTTCCTTCGCTGTGAGCTACTTGTTTTTCCAACGCCAGCGTAACGAGGCCTCCGCACAGATTCGTCACCGGCTCTCCGGTAAAGCTGAGCCAGTGCGTACCGCCACGGAGATTGACGATGCCGCCGCCGAAGATGCCCTCGTTGATGCTCAGCTCAATGCTGCAGAATCCAAGACTGCCGAATCCAAGGCTACACAGAACCCGGGTGCAGAGAACGCTGACGGATACACGCCGCGCACTTCGCTCTAACCCGCACTGCGTTCTAATCTAGGGCTGCACTCGGACCTTCTTGGCGCTTACCTTACTGGTTCTTACGTTCCGGTGAGCGTGTGCTGCAGAATCAGACCTACGGCGAACAGCACACTGTAACCAAGGTTGATCAGGCCAGTCTGTTTGAGCACCGGGATCAGGTTTTTGCGTTGCCGCCCGGTGAGCATCACCCAGCACGGCATCAGGCAAGCTGGTGTGAGCACCAGCACCACCAGGAGCCACGGGTGTGTGGGTGCAACAACAATGACCAGCAGCAAGGCTACGGCGATCATCAGCACGTAGCTTTCGCGGGCATGCTTATCTCCCAGCCGTACAGCAAGGGTCTTTTTGCCCACTTCTTTATCCGTGGGAATGTCCCTGACGTTGTTGGCCATGAGCAGTGCACAAGCGATCAGCCCAGTTCCAATGGCACCAATAATCGCCACCGTGCTGATCCGTCCAGCCTGGGTGTAGGTGGTGCCGAGGGTGGCCACTAGACCAAAAAACACAAACACAAACAAATCGCCCAAACCCATGTAGCCATACGGGTTTTTGCCACCCGTGTAACCCCAAGCGGCCAGCACACAGCCTGCACCTACCAGCAAGAACCACCAAGTTTGGGTCAAGAGAACAAGGCCCAATCCGCATAGCATGGCCAGCGCAAAGCAGCCAAACGCAGCCATTTTGACCTGCTGTGGACGGGCAGCCCCTGAACCGGTGAGGCGCAGCGGCCCTACCCGGTCATTGTCAGTCCCGCGAATGCCGTCTGAATAGTCGTTGGCGTAGTTCACGCCGATTTGGAGCAAGAGCGCAACGAACGCAGCCAACACCGCGTTGAGTGGATGGAAGGCGTGCAAATCAAAGGCTGCGGCGCTGCCGATGATAACGGGGGCTACTGCAGCAGGAAGAGTGCGTAAGCGCGCTCCTGCAATCCATTGGGCGGCTGTTGCCACGATGACCTCTTAGTTCAGACTCTTGGTTCATACGGTTCCGCGTGAATGGCGTTACAGGCCACCCACTTCAGAGTGTTCAGCTATCTATTTTCCCTGATTAACTTCAGCTAACCGTTCAATCATGGTTAAACGGTCTACTTTTCCGTTGGCTAGGCGCGTGAGTTGCGCCTCTACAAGGATGACTTTGGGGGTGCTGTGACCCAGTACGGTTCCGACGGCGGCACGAACCTTTTCGGCGTCCAGTTCCGGATCGCTGGACTCAACAATGGCAGCCACGGCCTGACCCCATTGCGCCGATGGAACGCCGGCAACAAAAGCTGCACTGACTCCGGAAACTTTCTCGAGCTGCGCTGCCACAACGCTAGCGGCAATTTTTTCGCCGCCCGAGATGATAACGTCGTCGGCCCGTCCAAGAACCGTCAGGCGCCCTTCGACGTCGAGGGCTCCCAAATCATTGGTGAGGTACCAGCGGGTATCTCCTTCGCTCAGGAAGGCGGCTTCGCTTAGTTCGGCTTGGCCAAGGTATCCAGAGGCAATAACGTCCCCGCCCAGTTGGACTTTCCCCTCAACAATCCGGACCTGAACGGCTTCGAGTGGCACACCGTTGTACACGCAACCGCCACAGGTTTCTGCCGAACCATACGTGGTCACCACGTTCACCCCGGCGTCCTTGGCTGCGGCCAAAAGCTCAGGAGCGGCTGGGGCGCCACCGAGTAAGATCGCGTTGAAGCGGCGCAACACTGCCAAGGTTTCCGGGGACGGGTCCTCGAGAAGGCGCTGCAATTGCGTGGGCACCAAGGAAGTGAAGCGGGTGCGATCGGTCAGCTCTAGGGCAGCGGCCGTAAAAGCTTCGGGAGTAAAACCGCCGGAAAGATCCATGGCCCACGGGCGGGTCCCAGCGAAGAGCGAACGCACCAGCACTTGAACCCCAGCCACGTACTGGAGCGGCAGGGCCAGAAGCCACTGCCCCTCACCCTGAAGTGCCATGGCAGTGGCCATCGATGAGGCAGCCAAAGCCTCAACACTGAGCACGGTTTCCTTCGGTGTTCCGGTGGAACCCGAGGTGCTCACCACTACCGCGGCGTCCTCAAACTCGTCAACGTCCACGGTGGTGATGTCAGCTGCACCGGACGGAGAAGTACCGAAGCGCACGGCAGGGCCCTCAGAATGGATGGCGTCAGCGAGGGCGCGCAGTACCGAATCAAGGTTTTGGGGATCGATTGTCATGGTGCGCCTAGAAGTAGTACGGGAAGGAGGACCAGTCTGGATCACGCTTTTGCAAGAACGCCTCCTTGCCCTCCACCGCCTCGTCAGTCATGTACGCCAGACGGGTGGCTTCACCGGCGAAGACCTGCTGGCCAGCCAAACCGTCATCCGCCATGTTGAACGCGAACTTGAGCATCCGGATAGCCTGCGGGGACTGGCGGGCGATGTCAGCAGCGTACTCCAAGGCCACCTTCTCCAGCTCCTCGTGGGGGACTGCCTGATTCACCGCGCCCATCCGCACCATGTCCTCGGCCGAGTATTCGCGGGCCAAGAAGAAAATCTCGCGGGCAGCCTTCTGGCCTATTTGGCGAGCCAGCAACGCGGAGCCATAACCGGCGTCGAAACTACCCACCGTGGCGTCAGTCTGCTTGAACTTGCCGTGTTCACGTGAGGCAATGGTGAGGTCACTGACCACGTGCAGCGAGTGCCCGCCGCCGGCTGCCCAGCCGTTGACGACGGCGATGACCACCTTGGGCATGGTCCGCATCAAGCGCTGGACCTCCAGAATGTGCAGCCGGCCGGCGCGGGCGGGGTCGATGGTTTCTGTTGTTTCACCCTCTGCGTACCTGTACCCGTCACGGCCACGGATGCGCTGGTCACCACCGGAACAGAAGGAGTGCCCACCGTCTTTGGGGGAGGGGCCGTTGCCGGTGAGGAGCACGGTTGCCACCTCAGGGGTCATTCGGGCGTGATCCATGGCGCGGTACAGCTCATCAACGGTGCCCGGGCGGAAAGCGTTACGCACCTCGGGGCGGTCAAAGGCGATCCGCACGGTGGGGAGGTCGCGTAGGACTGTGCCGTCGTCGTCGCGCTCTACCTGCCGGTGGTACGTGATGTCCTGAAAGTCCTCAAAACCGGCGACCAAACGCCAGCGGGAGGGGTCAAAAATGTCAGAAACCTTGGCAGGGAGTTGCGTATTCACGTTCTTCAGTCTAGTAACTAACGTCCCGGGCTTAGCGCTGAAGCATCTCCACCGGCACCGAGTAGAGGATCACCACGGCCATTAAGTTCTTCGCAGCGTGCACCAAATAGGAGAACATCACGTTCTTCCCGGTCCACAAATAGACCCCCACTAGTGTGCTTCCCATGGCCACATAGGGCAGAAGAGTCGTCAGCGAGAGGGCCTCTTTGCCCACCACATGTAGGCCAGCGAAAAGCACCACGGAAAGGCCAGCGCAAATCCAGACATTGATTTTTTGGCTCAGCTTGCCAATCAGTAAGTGGCGGAACATGTACTCCTCCACAAAGGGGCCAATGATCACCAACACTGGACCCATCAACCACAAGGGAACGTTCCGGGTCAGATCCTCCAGGCCTTGCTGATTAACCGAGACTCCCGGGTTAACACCACCGGCAATGACCAAAACTGCAGTCAGGATCAACATGGCAACAACAGCTAAGGGAACCATCGCCACAGTGAATCCGGGCCGCTGCGCCAAGATCCGCGCGTCGCGAGCTACAACGTGGCGTGCTGCCACCAAAGCTACGGCACCCACTGCTAGGTAAAACACTAAGTTCACCGCATATGTAGCTGTGTACGGATCCAGTTTGAGGCTCTCGACAATCTGGGCCAGCCAGGGTGCACCAACGCTTAAACCCACCGAGAGTCCCAAGTACACGATGATGGCTGCAGCGTCGAGCTTACTGAAGCGGTAGAGGCGTGCTTTGGTAGGTAATTGCAGAGTTGCCATGGTTCAAGAGTAGTGAAGTGAGCTGGGTGTTATGTCCTCTGAGTGTGACCCATTCTTGTGCCGTATCCCAGACGTTATGTGTTGCGCACGTCACGGCGGGTACCTCAAATCCTCTAGACTGGAACCTGCCGTTTGCCGCTGATGCGGCGTGAATATGCCAAAACGTGGATCATCCGGCACCGGCAAGACCCCTACCCACAAGGAACAGTTGTGCCTCAAAGTACGTCATCAGACCTTCAAGACACCACGGCAACAGTGACCGATCCAACCCTCAGCGCCGAGGGTTACAGTAAGACACTCAGCCGCCGTCACGTCACCATGATCGCGATGGGCGGCGCTATCGGCGTCGGCCTCTTTATGGGTGCCGGTGGCCGATTGGCCTCCACCGGCCCCGCGCTGATTTTCTCCTACGCCATTGCTGGCGTTATTGCTTACCTGCTGATGCGGGCACTCGGTGAGCTCATTATGTACCGCCAAACCTCCGGTTCATTTGTCAGCTACGCCGGTGAGATGTTCGGCAATAAAGGCGCGTACCTCTCCGGTTGGATGTACTTCATCAACTGGGGAATGACGGGCATCGCCGAGTTGATCGCGATTGGCCTGTACTTCCAATTCTTCTTCCCCAACGTGCCAGTAGCGGTGTCCGCGATTGCCGCACTTTTGCTGCTCGTTGCAGTGAACCTGTTTAGCGTCAAAGCTTTTGGCGAGTTCGAATTCTGGGCGTCCTGCCTGAAGGTCGGCGCCATCCTCATCTTCTTGGCCGTGGGTACCTTTATGGTGATCACCAACGCCCAGGTTGGCCCCGGCCACGCCTCAGTAGCAAACCTCTTTGCCGACGACGGCGGGATGTTCCCCAAGGGTGCGCTGGTGATGGTTCTTGTCCTCAATGCCGTGATCTTTGCCTACAACGGGATTGAACTGGTGGGTATCACCGCCGGTGAAATGGAGGATCCCCATCGCGAAGTACCCCGCGCCATCCGCGCCGTAGTTTTGCGCATTGTGGTGTTCTACGTTGGATCAGTGCTGCTGTTGGCCATGCTTTTGCCCTCCGACCAGTACAAAGCTGGAACGTCACCGTTTGTGACTGTCTTTGGCCAGATGGGCCTGGGTTGGGTGGGCGACGTGATGAACATGATCGTTATCACCGCAGCGCTTTCCTCATGCAACTCCGGCCTGTACTCGATTGGCCGCGTATTCCGCACCATGGCCAACAATGGTCACGCCCCCAAGTGGCTCACCAAAATGTCCAAGAGGCACGTACCGTACGCGGCCATTTTGGCGATCGCAGCGTTCTACCTCGTGGGTATTTTGCTGAACATTTGGTTGGGTGGTTCACACGCCTTTGACCTCGCGCTCAACACTGCGTCGATCGGTGTGATCTTCACGTGGGGTGCCATCTTCGCTAGCCAGATTGCCTTGCGCAAGCAGAAGGGTTTGGTGTCCTCCTTGCCCATGCCGGGCTCCCCGTGGACCAGTTGGGTTGGGCTGTTTGCCCTCTTGGCGATCACCGTTCTGATTGGCTTCGACACCATGACGTCCAAGGACGGCGAAGTCTTCTACCTAGGTGCTTGGACGCTGGCAACCATCCCGGTCTTCGCGCTGCTCTTGTGGTTGGGGTGGACCAAGATCAAAAACACCGCACCGAAGAACGAGCTCTTCAGCTAGCCCGTCTTCCGCCGCCGCCTCTTCGCGCCTCTCCTTCGCCGAGTGGGTAGATAACGTCGCTTTGGAGCAGGTCTAAGGGACGTTATCTACCCGTTCGGCAAGCTGGAGCGGGCGGGTCACACGCCTGAGGTGAGAAAGAACGACGGCGGGCCCCACCAAAAAGGTGGGGCCCGCCGTCGTTCTTTGCTGAGTTAGAGGAGATTAGTCCTTCTTGAACTCATCCTTGACACTCTCGCCGACTTTCTTAGCATCGGCAGCAACCTGGTCTTTGAGGCCTTCTGCCTTGAGATCGTCATTGTTGGTGACGTTTCCCGCAGCTTCCTTAGCCTTGCCAGCCAAGTGTTCAGCTTCGTTCTTGATCTTGTCTCCGATACCCATGGATAAACCACTCTCTTCGATAGATTTTGACCGGCCCGGTTGTGCAGTCAATTTCTTGTCCGCACGGGCCGGTTCACCAAGCATTTTCAGCCTAACACCGCGGTAGGGGGCGGTTTCAAGTCGCCCTAAAGGGGCCGGTAGGCTTCAGGAATGACAACTCGCCGCGCCAAGATCGCCGCACCGCAGCTGCCCGCCGTCGTCCTTCCGGAACTCGAGCCAGTGCCCTCGGACGGGGCATTTGTTGGCCGGGCAGAACGTCACGAAGCGTTGCTTTTTGACCGCACAACATTTGAAGGGCGGGACCTTGGCGGCTCGGATTTTATCGAGTGCCAATTCAGTGGGGTGAACCTCAATGAAGCCCAGCTGCGCGGCGCGACCTTCCGGGAGAGTGTCCTGGCCGAGCCGTTCGCACCGGTGCTGATGGCCGCACGGTCCACGTGGCAAGACGTGCAAATTTCTAACCCGCGCTGGGGGTCCGCTGAACTTTATGAGGGCGGCTGGCGGTCAGTAACGGTTGACGGCGGCAAGCTGGACTATGTGAATTTGCGCGGCTCCTCACTGATGGACGTCCAGTTCAAAAACTGCATTATTGGTGAGTTGGACCTGGCGCAGTGCAAAGCCCAGCGGATTTCTTTTAGTGACTGCAGCATCGGCACGCTAGACGTTTCTGGGGCGAAGTTGAAGGACGTTGATCTGCGCACCACTGAATTCAGTCAGCTCAACGGTTTGGGCAGCCTCGAAGGCTTGGTGATCGACGAATACCAGCTCTCACTCTTGGCGCCGTTGCTTGCAGCGCACCTGGGCATCAGTGTTAGGTGACTCCCCGCGCACCTTTCGCCGAGTGGGTAGATAACGTCCCTTTGAGCCAGGGCTAAGGGACGTTATCTACCCACTCGGCGAGTATTCAAGCGGGACAGGGGCGTGTAAGATTTAGTGAACGAGCGGTCGGTAATTCACGGATGCTTGAGACTTTCACGTGAGTTTTACTGAGCACCACACCCGGAACTGCACGCTCCGGGGCACAAACTGAGGACTGAGGGCGTTCCATGGTTGAAGCTTTTCTGGTTGGCGGCGCACGCACCCCGGTAGGCAGATACGGGGGTGCACTGTCCGCCGTCCGCCCCGACGATCTGGCTGCACTTGTGGTCAAAGAAGCAGTAGCGCGGGCAGGTATAGACCCGGACTCCATCGACGAAGTCATCCTGGGCAACGCCAATGGCGCAGGGGAAGAAAACCGCAACGTGGCACGTATGGCCACCATCTTGGCCGGGCTTCCCCTCCACATCCCCGGCATCACCGTGAACCGGCTCTGCGCTTCCGGCATGAGCGCCATCATCATGGCCAGCCACATGATCAAATCCGGTGCCGCAGACATGGTGGTGGCCGGTGGTGTCGAGTCCATGAGCCGCGCCCCCTGGGTCCAGGAAAAACCCTCCAAGGCCTTCGCTAAGCCCGGCGAAATTTTTGACACCTCGATCGGCTGGCGTTTTATCAATCCCCTCTTCCAAAAAGGTGAACTGAGCCGAGGCGGGAAGATGACCTTCTCCATGTCAGAGACAGCCGAGGAAGTTGCCCGATTGGATGGTATTAGCCGCGAAGATGCTGACGCGTTCGCTGTGGAATCTCACCGCCGGGCTATCGCCACCATCGCCGCCGGGCACTTTAGCCAAGAGATCGTCCCCGTTACCGTGCCGGGCCGTAAAGGCAACACGGTGGTGGATACTGACGAAGGTCCACGCGAAGGAACCAGTGTGGAAGTTCTTGCTGGGCTTCGCCCTGTGGTCTCCGGCGGATCGGTGGTCACCGCTGGAAACGCCTCATCCCTGAACGATGGAGCCTCGGCAGTGATTGTGGCCTCCGAGGCTGCGCTCAAACGCTTTGGGCTCATCCCCCGGGCGCGGATTGTGGACGGCGGGGCGGCCGGTTGTGAACCAGAAATTATGGGCATTGGCCCGGTACCGGCCACGCAGAAAATCTTGGCACGCGCGGGCCGTACGGTAGGCGAGCTGGGCGCCGTCGAACTTAACGAGGCTTTTGCCAGCCAATCCCTCGCCTGTATCCGCCGGCTGGGTTTGGACCCAGAAATTGTTAATAACGACGGCGGTGCTATCGCTTTGGGCCATCCGCTCGGTTCCAGCGGGTCAAGGATCGCGATCACGCTGATGGGCCGGATGGAGCGCGAGCTTGCGCCGGGCGCTTTGGGCTTGGCCACGATGTGTATTGGTGTGGGTCAAGGTAGTGCCCTGTTGTTGGAGCGTGTGTAATGGACTTTGATTTTCAGACGCTGCGGGTAGAGGCAGGGGATACTGCGTTGACGGTGTCCCTCAACCGGCCCGAGGTGCGCAACGCAATCAATCAGCAGATGGTGGATGAGCTTCACCAGATCTGTGCCGAATTGGAGCGCAACCCAAAAATCCTGATTCTCACCGGCTCAGAGAAAATTTTTGCCTCCGGTGCTGACATTAGCCAGTTGCGTGAACGCCGACGGGATGAGGCACTTCAAGGTATCAACTCGGCGCTTTTTACTCGTATTGCGCGCCTGCCTATGCCGGTGATTGCAGCAATGTCCGGGTACGCGATGGGCGGTGGTGCAGAACTGGGGTACGCAGCTGACTTCCGGCTGGGGTCCACCACCCTGAAAATCGGCAACCCGGAAACGGCGCTGGGCATTGTGGCAGGTGCAGGTGCTACGTGGCGTCTTAAGGAACTTGTGGGCGAACCGCTCGCCAAGGAGATCCTGCTGGCTGGCCGAGTGCTGGACGCTCAAGAGGCCCTCGCCGTCAGGCTGGTCACCGAGGTGCATCCGCCGGAGGAATTGCTGAACGCCGCATATGCCCTTGCGGACCGAATTGCACGCCAAGACTCCTTGGCCGTGCGGATCACCAAGTCCGTTTTTCACGCTCCGGCTGAGGCTCATCCGGTGATTGACCAGTTGGCGCAAGGGATCTTGTTTGATTCCCCGGCGAAGTTTGAGCGGATGGACGCGTTTCTCAACAAGTCCACAACGCGCGGCACCGGCAGCAAGAAAGGCGAATAAGTGAGTCAGGTTCCAGAGAACGTTGGTGTCCTCGGTGGTGGGCGGATGGGGGCTGGGATTGCGCACGCCTTCCTGGTTTCCGGCGCCATAGTTACGGTGATAGAGCGCGACGACGACGCTGTGGCAGCTGCCACCACTCGAGTTACCGAGGCGGTTGCCAAAAGTATTGAACGCGGCAAGGTTTCGGAGTCCTTTGAGGGCATCACCGCGCGGCTGAGCGTTTCCACGAACTTTGCGGCCTTGGCATCCTGTGACTTAGTGGTGGAGGCCGTTCCTGAGGATTGGGAGCTAAAGGTTGAAGCCCTGCGCAAGGTGGAGGAACAACTCGGTCCGGAAGCCATCTTGGCATCAAATACTTCTTCTTTGTCTATCAACGGTTTGGCCGCGGAATTGCAACGGCCAGAGCAGTTTGTGGGCCTGCACTTCTTCAACCCGGTTCCGGCATCCACACTCGTGGAGATTGTTCTAGGCGCCCGGACATCGGCGGCGTTGCAGGAGGCAGCCCGCGGCTGGGTGCAAGCGCTGGGCAAAACTCCTGTGGTGGTCAACGATGCACCCGGTTTTGCCTCATCGCGCTTGGGTGTGGCCATTGCTCTTGAAGCCATGCGGATGGTGGAGGCAGGGGTTGCCTCGGCCGAGGACATCGATCAGGCCATGGTGCTCGGTTATAAACACCCCATGGGCCCATTGCGGACCACTGACATTGTTGGACTAGACGTTCGGCTAGGCATTGCGCAGTACTTGCACTCCACCCTGGGCGAGAGGTTCGCGCCGCCACAGATCTTGGTGGACAAGGTCAAAGCCGGCGAACTGGGCAGGAAGACGGGCAAGGGCTTCTTTGACTGGACTGACTAGGTTGTAGGCCCCCGCCTCCGGCAAGATTGACCCATGGCCCCGAACAACCCCACAGCCCTGATCCAACCCGTCACCCTGACCGGGAAATTTGTCACCTTGGAACCGCTCTTGCCCGAGCATCACGATTCCTTGGTGCAGGCGGTGCGGGACGGGGAACTGTGGAAACTCTGGTACACCTCAGTCCCCACTCCCGAAGGCATGGCTGCGGAGATTGAGCGCCGGCTCAGTCTGCAAGAAAAGGGCACCATGCTGCCTTTTGTCACCAAGCTGAACGCCACCGGCAAACTCATCGGTATGACCACCTACATGAACATAGATGCCGCCTTGCCGCGGGTGGAGATTGGCTCAACGTGGAACGCAGCCTCAGCTCACGGGACGGGGACTAACCCGGACTCGAAGTACCTGCTGCTGAGGCACGCCTTTGAAACTCTGGGGTGCCCCGCTGTCGAATTCCGGACGCACTGGCTCAACGAGCAGTCCCGGACGGCGATTGCCCGGCTCGGGGCCAAACAGGACGGCGTGCTGCGCTCGCACACACGCAGTGCCGACGGCGCTTTGCGGGACACCGTGGTTTTCTCGATCCTTGAGCATGAGTGGCCGGCCGTAAAAATGGGTCTCGAGTATCGGCTGGCGAAACAACGGGTGACATACTAAGCCTGAGCTGTTTGTGATCCACTGAACTCTGCCCTTGGGGGAACCATGCTTGACGTTGGCCAGCGCAACCCTTGGCGGGTGAAGTCGGCAACGCTGCTGGCCACCGTTGCAGTGTTCGGATCGCTCACGTTGGCGCCAGCTGCTAGCGCCCAAACGCCCAGCCCTGAGATCGCTAGTCCTGAGGTCGCCAACACTGCGCCCTCCCCAAGTGCCACTGCCCTTACTCCCACTACGGTTATTCCCACTACCGGTACTCCGACTACCGGTACGACGGCGGAACTGGCCCAGGCGCTCGCCAAAAACTTGGGGTTGACCCTCGAGGAGTTCACGGCCGCCGGTGAGCTTGGCAAACGTGCCGCTGATTTGCGGGACACCTTCGCTAAACTTCCCGGCTTTGAAGGCATCGCGCTCCGCGCGATAAAAACGGGTGCCAACCAGACCAGCAGCGGCGCAATTAACGGCGGCGACCAAGAGATTGTGGTGACCGGTTCCGGCGCGGAGCTGCAAGCCGCCGTCGTCCGTGCAAATGCCGCTGACCCGTCAGTGCTGGTTGTCCTTGAACCCGGCACGGCCACCGCAGCGGCACCAAAAACTACAACCCCCACCAATGCAGTGACGGACGTGCCCGTCACTGCGGCCACCGACGTTGATTCGCTCTTCGCCGCCTACGTCCGCGAAGTTGGAACAGCAGGCCTACAAGCGGTGATGTTTGCCAACGGACACTTTGTGATCCGCACCGGCCAAGCCGCCACCGGCCAAATCAACACAGGACGGATCAATGCAGGACAGATCAACGCAGCCACCTCGAAAACCGGCTCCGCCACCGGCAGCAAAAGCCCACAAGAATTTATTGCCTCCTATAGCAACGTGGAACTCCGTGAAGCCAACGGGGCAGCGCAATCGGAAGACGATCTGCTCGGCGGAGAAGGCGTCCGCATCAACGGCGATATAGCCTGCTCGGCCGGTTTCAACGCCTTCGATTCCACAGGGAAACCCACCCTTCTCACTGCCGGGCACTGCAGCGAAGATTCCACCGTGTCCAAGGTTGAAACAGTTGACCAGACTGGCGAACCCGCGGTCACCGGGAACATCTCTACCTTCGGTTCCGTCACCGGACACTTAGGCACCTTTGGATTCAGCCAGTTCGGCGGCCCGGGCAACGCCTCAGTCTCACCCACCGGCGGCACCAACCAGGTTGGCACTGACGTTTCAGTGGTCCAACAACTGGCCCCCGCTGTCACAGCACAACCGGCAGTCACAGCATGGGAAGACGCCTCGAACCTGAACAACCGCGCCCCCAAAGTCATTGGTGTCACCCAGCCCGTGGTGGGTATGCCGATCTGCCGCTCCGGCCGAACCACAGGGTGGTCGTGTGGCACGGTGCAAGAAGTCGGAGTGTTTTTGGTGGAAGGCTACCGAGGCCCAGACGACGTCCGCGCGGTAAGCGGTTTTAGTTCCAACACTGTTGAGTCCAATCCCGGCGATTCGGGTGGATCATGGATTTCCGGTGGTCGCGCGGTTGGTTTGCACTCCGCCGGTGGTTTTGGTGAAGGGATCAACCCGGGCAGCCCGCTCACCCAGTGGGCTTTTGGCGCATCATTGGTGGACGCGTTGAAAGTCATCCCCGGTGCCCAGATCCGTTTGTACTTGAACACGCCGGCGCTCCTGGGCTCGGCGGCCAAGCCGAAGTCCACGGCCTTTGCCGGCAGCAAAATCACCGGAGTGGTCACCAAGGGTGCGGGCGCCGCAGTTCCTACCGGTTCCAAGGTTCGGATTGTCTCAAGCGGCAACCTTGTGACACTCGTTGCCCTCGCGGCGGACGGGACTTTTGCCTTCAATGCACCGCAGACCACCGGCGCTTTTAGCTTCACAGCCCAGACCGTCAACGGTTTCAGCACCTCAGCAAGTGTGCCGTTCTCAGTGAACATCACCCCCGCGCCGCTCCCGGCACCAGTGCTGAGTAGCCCCGCACCGGGCGCGAAACTCACTGCCCCCGTGCAGAGTCTCAGCGGCACCGGGACCCCGGGTGCCGCCGTCGTAATTTCAATCGTTGACGGCCGGACTTTGGCTGCCGACGCTCGGCCCACAACCACAGTGAACGACGACGGCACGTGGACTATCCGCCTCGCCTCGCCATTGGGTCTGGGCCGGCATGAGGTTACTGCGCATCAGGAAGGCCTGGACCGGCCAAATTCTGCCTCGGTGAAGTGGATGTTTTCCGTGGTGAAACCGGTTCCAGTGGTGACAGCAACACCCACTGCTAGTAGCCCAGTGGTGGTGCCAGCGGGAACGGCGTCCCCGAATGCACCAAATACTGACGTACCCAACACTGATCTGCCAAACAGCGACCTTCCAAATACTGGCGCTAGCGCTGGACTGTGGGCGCTCGGCCTTGGCGGCGGAGGGCTGCTTGCTGCCGGGCTGGGCTTAGTGCGCGTGCGTCCTCGGGCCATGGCAAAGCGCTCTCACTAAAAGTTTTACGCCTTGGGTGTCATCAGCAAGTTGGTGATGCGCAGTGTGCAGAGGCGCTCGCCGGTGTGGTTGGTGATGAGCACTTCGTGGGTGGTCAGGGTTTTGCCCAAGCTAATCGGGGTGGCAGTGATGGTCACCATGCCTTCGCGCGCGGATTTGTGATGGGTTGCTGAGACGTCCACGCCCACTGCCGTTTTGCCGAGTGTGCTGGCGTGTTTGACGGCCGCCCAGGATCCAACGGCTTCGCCCACGGCAAGGGAGGCTCCGCCGTGGAGCAGCCCGAAGGATTGCCGGTTGCCTTCAACGGGCATGGTGGCGACCACGCGCTCCACGGATTCTCCGATGATTTTGACGCCCATTTTTTGATCCAGCTCGCCTAAGTGGATCTTCCAAACCTCAGTGTTCATGGCATCTCCGCTCATAGCGACTCCTTCTTCGCCGAATGGGTAGATAACGTCCCTTAGACACCCTCCAAAGCTGCATTATCTACCCACTCGGCGAGGGGAGAGAGGAGAAGGGGGCATGTTGGTGTGCTTCAGACCACAGTAATGTACGCTGAGAACATTACCGAACGCACGGTCAGTAAAGGAATGTGGCTGTGAGTCGATTCAAGCGTTGGAAGGACCACCCCACGATGCCCAGCACCACTGTGCCAGCCGCTGACCGACAAACCCTCAAGATTGTCCCGAGCTTTGTGAAGGACTCGTGGTGGGTCCCGGCTGATACCCACAAGGGAACCGAAGTTCGGGATGCGAGCACCGGTGAGGCCCTGGCCACCGTGAGCACTGAGGGGCTGGACCTGACAGAGGTGGTGAATTACGGACGCACCACGGGGCAAAAGGAATTGGGAAAGCTGACCTTCCACCAGCGCGCCCTCAAACTCAAGGAACTCGCACAGTACCTCAACGGCCGCCGTGAAGAGTTTTACACTGCATCGGCCAAAACTGGGGCCACCAAAATTGACTCGATGATCGACATCGACGGCGGCATCGGCGTCCTTTTTACTTTCGGTTCTAAGGGGCGGCGCGAACTCCCCAACTCGCAAGTCATCATCGACGGCCCGCTCGAGGTCCTCTCCAAGGACGGCTCCTTCGCCGGCGAGCACATCTACACCCGCATCCCTGGTGTTGCGGTACAGATCAACGCGTTCAACTTCCCGGTGTGGGGCATGCTAGAAAAGTTTGCGCCAGCGTTTTTGGCCGGAGTGCCCACCGTCGTCAAACCCGCCACCCCCACCGGCTATGTTGCGGCCGCCGTGGTCAAGGCAATTGTGGAATCTGGAATCCTACCGGACGGTTCACTGCAGCTGGTTTCGGGTTCGGTGCGGACCTTGCTGGACGAGTTGGATTACCGGGACCTTGTGGCGTTTACCGGCTCGGCGAGCACCGCGAATCAGCTCAAGGCACACCCCAATGTGGTCACTGGCGGGGTGCGTTTTACCTGTGAAACTGACTCGCTCAACGCTGCCATCTTGGGCCCAGACGCGGCCCAAGGCACCCCCGAGTTTGAAGCATTTATCAAAGCGGTGGTCACCGAAATGACTGCCAAGGCTGGGCAAAAGTGCACTGCCATTCGCCGGGTGCTGGTCCCCGCAGAACTAAAGGACGAGGTCGTCACAGCCATTGGTGCCCGAATTACCGAACGTGTGGTGTTGGGTGACCCGCGCGCCGAAGGTGTGAACATGGGTGCGCTGGCGTCTCTAGAACAGTTGCGTGACGTGCGTGCCGCCGTCGAAGCCATGATTGCGGCCGGCGGCGAGCTCGCTTACGGCAGCCTAGACGCGCCACGCGTGACCCGCGCTGATGGCAGCATTGATCTGGCGGCAGACGGCGCGTTTATGTCGCCGGTGCTGCTGGAATGGGCCAATGCTGAAGCGCCGGAAGTTCACTCTCTTGAAGCATTTGGGCCGGTGACTTCGGTGATCACGTATAGCGGCGTTGCGGACGCTGTGCGTTTAGCCGCAAAGGGTGGAGGGTCTTTGGTGGCCTCGGTGTGCACCAATGATCCTGATATTGCCCGTGAACTCGTCACCGGGATCGCTGCCCACCATGGGCGCGTGCACCTGTTGAACCGTGAGGATGCGCGCAGCACTACGGGTCACGGCTCGCCCGTACCGCATTTGGTTCATGGTGGGCCTGGCCGGGCTGGTGGTGGTGAGGAACTCGGTGGCATCCGCTCAGTCCTGCACCACATGCAGCGTACGGCTCTTCAAGGTTCCCCCAACATGCTCACAGCCGTGACAGGTGTGTGGCATAGCGGTGCTGACCGGAACTTCACCATGGAAACCGAAGGCGAACACCCTTTCCGGAAATCCTTGACCACCCTGCGCATTGGGGATGCTATTCGTTCTGAGTTGCGCACCGTATCCCTAGCGGACATTAGCGATTTTGCTAAGTCCACTGGGGACACGTTCTACGCGCACACCAACCAAGAAGCCGCCCAAGCTAACCCGTTCTTCCCGGGCATTGTGGCGCATGGTTACTTGTTGCTCAGCTGGGCTGCCGGGTTGTTTGTGGAGCCCGCGCCGGGGCCGGTGCTGGCGAACTACGGGCTGGAGAACTTGCGGTTTATTACTCCTGTGGCGGCCGGCGATTCCATCCGGGTAACCCTCACGGCCAAAAAGATCACACCCCGCGAAACTGACGAATATGGGGAAGTGGCGTGGGACGCGCTCCTGACCAATCAGAATGATGAAATCGTGGCCACCTACGACGTCCTGACCTTGGTGGAAAAGTAGCCGTGAGCCCGCGGCAAGAGCGTGCGTGGCAAGATAGCACCGTGGCTGAAAACAGTGCTGGTGAAAACAATGACGTTTTAGATCTTGATGCCCTGCTGAGTCCGGATGAGCTCCAGCTCCGGGGTAGTGTGCGCGCCTTTGTGCAAGAACGGATTAAACCCAACATTGCGCAGTGGTTCGAGGACGCACACTTCCCCTTAGAACTGGTCCCTGAGCTGGGCAAACTCGGTGTTTTGGGGATGCATTTGAAGGGCTATGGCTGCTCGGGCCGCTCCGCCGTGGAGTACGGTATTGCGGCGATGGAGCTCGAGGCGGGGGATTCGGGCATCCGGACCTTCGTCTCAGTCCAGGGCTCCCTAGCCATGACAGCGATCCACACGTGGGGCTCGGAAGAGCAAAAAAACACCTACCTTCCCTCCATGGCGCGCGGCGAGACCATCGGTTGTTTTGCCCTTACTGAGCCCACCGCCGGTTCTGACCCGAGTTCCATGGCCACCCGGGCGGTGCGCGAGGGGGACACCTGGGTTTTGAACGGTGCCAAGCGGTGGATTGGACTGGCCTCGGTAGCGCAGCTCGCCATTGTGTGGGCCATGACCGACGACGGCGTCCGCGGTTTTGTGGTCCCCACAGATACGCCGGGGTTCTTGGCTACGCCGATCAGCGGCAAACTTTCCATGCGGGCCTCCATCCAGTGCGACATCACTTTGGATAACGTGCGAGTGCCTGAAACTGCCCGGCTGCCTTTTGCCAAAGGGTTACGCGGCCCGTTCGCCTGCCTGAATGAAGCTCGCTACGGGATTATTTGGGGGTCTATGGGTGCGGCCCGGGACGCGTACCAAGATGCGTTGGCGTATGCCCAGAAGCGTATGCAGTTCGACAAGCCCTTGGCGGCCTACCAGCTCAGTCAAGAGAAGCTGGTGAACATGATGCTGGAGATCCAGAAGGGCACCCTTTTGGCCATTCACTTGGGCCGCATGAAGGACGCTGGGAAGTTGACCCCGGCGCAGATTTCCTTTGGCAAACTCAATAATTGCCGCGAAGCCATCGCCGTGTGCCGGGAGGCGAGAACCTTGTTGGGCGGCAACGGGATCACCTTGGACTACTCGCCACTGAGGCACGCCAACAACCTTGAATCAGTCCGTACCTATGAAGGAACTGACGAAGTCCACACCTTGATTCTCGGCAAGGAAATCACCGGAGAAGCGGCGTTCCGTTAGGTCCTTTTATAGGCGAGGTTCAGCGGCGGGTGAGCAGACCATCGAAGGCGATGGCAACGACGTCGTCCGCTAGCTTTTGGGGCGAAAGCGAACCGCCCGGTTTGTACCATTCCACGATCGAGTTGATGGTGCCGAAGAGCAAGCGTGAGACGGTTCGCGGATCGATGTCACTGCGCAAACCGCCTTCGTCGCGCGCCGCGGAGATGAGAATAGCCACGGCATGGTCGAAGGCCCGGCGTCGCTCCAAAGCATTGCGCTCAATCTCAGTGTTACCCCGCAAACGCAGCAACAACGTGACAAAGGGAAGGCGCTCCACCAGGACAGCTACTGTCTGACGAACCACAAATTCCAGCCGATCCACCGCCGGACCCTTAACAGCATCGGGGCTAGTCAGCACGGCTTCGAGACCGCCGAGCGCGTGGTCCAACGCGAGGTTCAAGAGTTCGCCCTTGGATGGAACGTGATGGTAGATGGCGGACTTAGAGATGCCAAGATTTTCCGCCAGAATGCCCATGGATGTGGCGTCATAACCGTGGCGGTTAAACACCTCCACGGCAACGTTGAGGACGGTCTGCTGGTCGTAACCGGGGCGGCCGCGCTTGGCGGTGGGTTCAACGATGCTAGCCATCCGGATATTTTCCCACGAACCGATCAGGCCTTTGGACGGAGGTCGTAGATGCGGCGTAACTTTCCGTTGGACCGCTCCAGGGTGCCCGGCTCCACCGCGTCCACCGTGCAGGATGACCCCACGTGAATCTTGATCTGTTCACGTAAGGCGGCGCCGGCGGTTGTTCCGTGTTCGACGGCGACACCTTCCCGCCGCTCGATCCGCACCGTGAGTTGGTCCATGCGTTTGCCTTCGGGGCGGAAGTGATCTTCCCAAATGTGGCAGCCATCTTGGGTGTCCACTGATTCCCCTGCGACTCCGGGGCCCATTACCTCGGAGAGGCCGTAAATGTCGCAGGCTTTGAGATCCATGGTGGTTTCGAGTTCGTGCCGCATTTCCTCGGTCCATGGTTCCGCGCCGAGCACCACGAACTTGAGCGAGGTGGAGCGCGGATCAATACCTTGCTGGGCCATGGCGTCAGCGATGGTCAATCGGTAGGTGGGCGTAGCCAGAATAACGTCAGGTTCGAAGTCCTGGATGAGTTGGATTTGCCGTTCAGTTTGCCCGCCGGGGCAAGCATGGGGTCCGTTGCCTGAACTGTAGAGGCGTTCGTCGTTGAAGATGCCTGGTTCATCGCGTACTGCTTTCTGGTGCTATTTTTTGCTGATGGTGCGGCTGCGGCCGCGGAATTCAGCGATGAGTTCGCCGTAGGGTTCGCCACTCGTATTGGTGCCGGTGCCACTGTGGGGAGTGCCGCCGTCGGTGGTTGCGGTGCCGCTGCTTGCGCTGCCGTTGGTTACCTTGCTGGGGTCCGCCGCGAAAAGTTGAATGTCATAGATACCGCTGCGGCCAGCGTGGGCGCGGCGGTCCGCGATCGCGGTGATGACCTGGCCTTCATGTGCGGGTTTGATGAAGTTGATGTCCACACCGGAGGCCACGGTGATGGAGTGTTCGCTGCCGACGGCTGGGTTGCAGGCCAGAGCGAAGGTGGAGTCGGCGAAGGCGAAGATCATTCCGCCGTGCGCGATTCCGAATCCGTTGAGCATTTCTTTGCGGAGGGTCATCCGTGTGGTGGCGTGCCCGGGGCCGAGCTTGAGGACTTCGAGGCCCAGCCATGCGGAGGCGTGGTCGTTTTCGAGGATGCTGTGCGTCGTTGCAGACATGCCGTGATGCCTCTCACAATTAGTTACCGAATGGTCATTAGGTAATCCCATTGACGCGTTCAAGTCAAGGCGTCATCCCGCCGAGTGGGTAGATGACACCCCCCTTAACCGCCATAAAAGGAAGCGGTTTCCCCCCTCGTCGGG
>NZ_JBNPEO010000001.1:257667-790823 GCF_050490315.1 Pseudarthrobacter sp. J1738
CCCAAGGGGGGCGAACCCCTCCCCCCCACCCCCCACAAAACGGCCTCCCCCCCCCCCCCCCCCCGGGGAGGTGGGGTGGGGAGACGGCGGAGAGGGCGCGGGAGAGGGCGGGAAGTGATGGGCTGGGACAGTAGGCTTGGGACAGATAGCTTTTGAGACCGAGAGGCATTCCATGGCTAAGGGCATTTACGTCAGCGCAACCTCACCCGGTTCCGGCAAGTCGCTTATTGCCCTAGGACTCGCTGACACCCTGCATCGGCACGCAGATCGGATCGGCTTCTTCAAACCTGTAGTTGATGGGGACGACGTCGACGCCGACCCTATGGTGAGCCTGATGAGCTCCCGGTTTGGTCTTGAGCCAGCCCGCTGCCGCGGCGGTCTGACCTCGGCTGAGGTCCGTTCCCTCCTTGCTGAAGGCAAACGCGACGAGATCGACGCCCGGTGCGTGGAAATCTTCGCCGAAATGTCCAGCGAATGCGACATCATCATTGTTGAGGGCACTGACCTTGCCGGGCACGACGCCGCCGTTGAGTTTGATCTGAACGCGCGCCTTGCGAACAACCTCGGCTGCCCTGTGGTCGCCGTGGTGAGCGCGAAGGGGCGCAGCCCCGAGGAGGCGGGTGACGCCGTCGAGCTGGCGCGCAAGGAACTGGTGGCGGAGAAATGCACACTCCTGGCGTTGATGGTGAATCGCGCGGATCCGGAGCAGCTGGACGCGGTGGCTGCGGCCGTGAAGCCGGGCGCATCCGGCCGGCCAGTCTACATTTTCCCCGAGTTGGAGGAGATTTCCCGGCCCACAACGGGTGAAGTTGCCACCACGATTGGGGTGCGGCAGATTGCCGGGCACGCCGATATGGAGCGGGATGTCCGGGCCATTCAGGTGGCCGCCATGAATGTGGGAAATTTCCTTCACGTGCTGACGGACGGCTCCTTGGTGATTGTTCCCGGTGACCGTGCAGACGTGATGGTTGCGTGTTTGGCTTCCTCGTTCAGCCCCGAATTCCCAGTTCCGTCAGGTCTGATTTTGACCGGCGGTCTGAGCCCGGATGCCAACATTTATCCCTTGTTGGCGCAGGCCCCGTTCCCAGTGTTTGCCTCGCCGGAGGACACCTATGTCACGGCCAAGCGGGTGTCTGAGGTGCGTAGCGAGATCTGGACCGGGCATCGGCGGAAGGTGGCTTCGGCGTTGGGCCTCTGGTCCCGCCGCGTAGACGAAAACGAGCTGATGGAGCGCCTGCACTTGCCACGGGCCGAGCGGATGACGCCCCTGCGTTTCTTGCACGAGCTGATTGAGCGGGCACGTTCCAAGCGCAGGCACATTGTGCTGCCGGAGGGTACGGATGTGCGGATCTTGCGTGCTGCCGAGATCCTGCACCGCCGTGACGTGTGCGATCTAACGTTGCTGGGAAGTGAAGCCGAGGTGCGCGAACTCGCCTCAAGTAACGGGATTGACCTGGCCGGTGTGACCATCATTGACCCGGCAAACAGCGAGCTGCGTCAACAATTCGCCGAGAAGTACGCCGAGCTGCGCGCCCACAAGGGCGTTGATTTGGCCCGGGCGCTTGAAGTCATGCTGGACGTCAGCTACTTCGGAACCATGATGGTTCAGCTCGGTGTGGTGGACGGAATGGTTTCCGGTGCCGCGCACACCACCGCCCACACCATCCGCCCGGCGCTCGAGTTCGTGAAGACCCGCGATGGCGTGAAGATCGTCTCCTCGGTGTTTTTGATGCTGATGGAGGACCGCGTGCTGGTCTATGGCGACTGTGCCGTGAACCCGGACCCCACCGACGAGCAGCTCGCGGACATCGCGCTGGCCTCCGCCGAGACAGCCGCCCAGTTTGGCGTGGAACCGCGCGTGGCCATGCTGTCCTATTCCACCGGAGGTTCGGGTTCTGGTGAGGCGGTGGAGGAGGTGCGCCGCGCCACGGAAATGGTGCGTTCTCGCCGCCCTGAGCTCGCCGTTGAAGGGCCTATCCAGTACGACGCCGCCGTGGACGCATCGATTGCGGCCTCCAAAATGCCGGGTTCTTCAGTCGCTGGCCAGGCGACCGTGTTCATCTTCCCTGACCTGAACACCGGCAACAACACCTACAAGGCGGTGCAACAGTCCTCGGGGGCTGTCGCCGTCGGGCCGGTTCTGCAGGGTTTGCGCAAGCCTGTCAACGATCTTTCGCGCGGCTGCACGGTCGAGGACATTGTCAACACGGTGGCTATCACGGCCATCCAGGCGCAGGAGGCCTAATGCTAGTTTTGGTGATCAATTCGGGGTCGTCCTCGCTGAAGTATCAGGTCCGCGACGTTGAGGTGGGGACTATTCTCACCGATGGACTAGTGGAGCGTATAGGCGATTCCGGCGCCGGTGGCCCGGCCGATCACGTTGAGGCGATTGACCGTGTGATGTCCACGCTGGAAGGCGAGTTGGGCGAGCGGGCGCTGGACGCCGTCGGGCACCGAGTGGTTCACGGCGGCGAGCGTTTTGGCGAGCCAGTGTTGATCAACAACGAAGTCACCCGGGCCATTGAACGCCTCAACCCGCTGGCTCCGCTGCACAATCCGGCCAGCGTTTTGGGCATCCGTGCCATCACCCGCGAGTACCCTGACCTCCCGCAGGTGGCCGTTTTTGATACCGCATTCCACCGCACCATCCCCGAGCATGCCTGGCGATACGCGGTCCCGGATGAGCTGTACACACTGCATGGGATCCGGCGTTATGGTTTCCATGGCACTTCGCACCAGTACGTTGCGGCGCGGGCTGCGGCGCTGCTGGGGCTGGGTGTTGACGAGTTCGACGGCGTGATCGCCCACTTGGGCAACGGCGCCTCCGTCACGGCGATCCAGGGCGGAAAATCCGTGGACACCTCCATGGGCTTCACCCCGCTCGAGGGCCTCGTTATGGGGACTCGTTCTGGCGATCTTGACCCGTCGATCTTGGTCTTTTTGGGCCGGGCCGGGTGGTCGCCCGAGGACATTGACACCGCCCTGAACCGCGAATCGGGATTGTTGGGCTTGGCCGGCAATAACGACATGCGCTCCGTGGTGGAAGCCGCCGAGTCCGGGGATGCGCGTTCGGCCATGGCGCTTGCCGTGGCCAGTTACCGGCTGTCCAAGTACATCGGCGGTTATCACGTGGCCGTGGGCGGGGCCAAGGCCGTGGTGTTCACCGCGGGGATCGGCGAGAACTCGCACCAGTTCCGGGCGCTCGTGGGGGAGCGTTTGGGTGCCTTGGGTATAGAGCTCGACGCCGAAGCGAACCTTGTGCGATCCAAGGAACCTCGCGTGATTTCCACCGCCAGCTCCGCGATCCCGGTGTTGGTGGTTCCCACCGACGAGGAACGGGCCATCGCTGAGGCGACTGCCGCCGTCGTAAGTTCTTCTCGGTAGACCAACACCCGCGAGGTCGGTGCTTCGCGTCGATACCCCCGCAAATTTACGGGCACCTCGGCGCTATGCACCTACCTCGGCGGAACGTATGGCGAGAGAGCAAGGCGTAGCGTTGAGTTATGCCAGAAATCCCACTGCCCATCCTGACCGAACGTTTGGTACTTCGCCGTTTCACCGCCGATGATCTTACGGCTTATCACGCGTATCGTTCGCTTGAGGAGACGGCGAGGTTCCTTCCCTCGGGGCCCCACAAGATCACCACCGCCATGCAAGTTGTGGGCAAATACTCAAACTTTGTTTTTGAACAGGTGGGCGATTGGGTCTCGCTGGCCGTCGAGGCGAAGGGTAGTCCGGTGCTGCTCGGCGAGGTGGTGTTGAAGTGGCTTCCCGGCCGTGGCCAAGGCGAGGTTGGCTGGATCTTGGCGCCGGCGGGGCGCGGCAAGGGCTATGCCACCGAGGCCGCAGAAGCCATGCTCAAGTTGGGGTTCGAAACGCTGGGCATGCACCGGATCGAAGCCCGGCTCGATGCATTGAACGGTGCCTCTGCAGCGGTGTGCCAACGTTTGGGAATGCAGCACGAGGCCACCCTTCGTGAAAATTCGTTCGCAAACGGTGTGCGGTCCTCTGAGGCGAGGTACGCGATCCTCGCCTCAGAGTGGAAGTCCAGCCACTAAACGCACCCCAGCCACTGACCCCACCCGCCGAGGTCGGTGCAACGCGTCGAGTTCCCCGCAAATTTACGGGGAACTCGACGCTAAGCACCGACCTCGGCGGAAGGGGCGGAAAGGAAGAGCGCGGCGAAAGAAGCTAGCGCGGCCCGGCGCCCGGGAGTAGCTCCGTTGCGCCAAGCGAGTCGGCGATAAACGCGTAGTCCCAGGCCCGTTCGCGCCATTGCACGTACCGGCCGGACGCGCCACCGTGCCCACCGTCCATCTCGATCTTCATAACCACAGGTTCGGACCCGGTAGAAACCGCCCGCAATTCCTGCACCCACTTGGCCGGCTCAACATACAGCACACGGGTGTCGTTGAACGAGGTCACTGCGGCGATCTTGGGGTACGCCACCTCACGCACATTCTCGTAAGGGGTGTACGACTTCATATACGCGTACACGTCCGCATCCGTGATTGGGTTGCCCCACTCTTCCCACTCGAGAGCGGAGAGCGGAAGCTCCGGGTCCAAGATGGTGGTCAGTGCGTCAACAAACGGCACCGCCGCCACAATCGCCGCATACTTTTCCGGCGCCAAGTTAGCCACGGCACCCATGAGCAGCCCACCCGCGGAGCCGCCCAAGGCGGCAATCCGCGACGGATCAACCCACCCCGAGCCAGCCAACCAGTCGGTCGAGTCCACGAAGTCGGTGAAGGTGTTCTTTTTGTTGAGCTTTTTGCCGTCGTCGTACCAGTGCCGGCCCAGCTCGCCACCGCCACGAATGTGCGCAATCACAAACACAATCCCGCGGTCCAGCAGCGAGAGCCGGGCAATCCCAAACCCGGGGTCCATACTCGCCTCGTAGGACCCGTACCCGTACACCAGCCCGGCCGCGCTCGAGTCTTGCACCACCGACTTGTGCCGCAGCACGGACAGCGGGATGCGGGTGCCGTCCGTGGCGGTGGCCCATTCGCGGGTGGCCACATAATCCGACGCCGAATAGCCGCCCAAAACGGGGCTTTCGCGCCGGAGTAGCAGTTCGCCGTCGGGCTGTTCCGTGGTGGGCAAAACGTAGTCGTAAACCCGCGAGGGGGTGAAGTAGCTCGTGTACCCGAGGCGCACCACTGGCGCGTTGTAGTCGGCGCCGCCCACTCCAGCCGTGTACAGCTCTTCGTCAAACGCGGGTTCCACGGGCGCACCCTGTGCGGGCGTGCCGAGCCCGGCGAGCGGGATGAATTGCACCCGCTCAATTGTGTCCTTGCGCACGGAAAGGATCAGGTGCGACGCCGTTATTCCGGCACCGTTGACCCGCACCTCTTCTGAATGTTCGACGACGGTGGTCCAGTTTTGCTCGGCCAGTGGCTTGGCAAGTTCTGCCGGGTCGATCAGGGACACCATGGAGTTCGCGGCACCCTTGTTGTGGGTGATCAGAATGCGCTCAACGAATCCGCCGGGGGCCGAGGCATCCGGAAGTAAGAACGGTTCTGCTTCGTAGAGGACACGCTCACTGCGCGGAATCATCGTGTGCAGCGTGGCTGTGGGGTCTTCGAAGCTCAGGTAGCGGGTTTCGCTGTACTCAGAGCAGCTGACGGAGAGGACCAGGTGACGGCGATCCGAGGCGAGTTCGAAGCCCAACCACATGGCGACGTCGTCCTCTTGATACAGCACCTCATCCTCGGCGATGGGGGTGCCCAAAACGTGGGTGCGAATTTGGTACGGGCGCCAGGAATCGTCCACCACTGTGTAGAAAAGGCGGGTGCCGTCGGGGGAGAAGGTGAGCCCGTAGAAGGCGCCCTCGATCACGTCCGGGAGGAGCTCGCCGGTGCGCAAATCCTTGATGCGGATGGTGAAGCGCTCGTCGCCGGCGTTGTCCACGGCATAAGCGTAGAGGTTTCCGTCTACCGTGACAGCTACGCCGCCGATCGAGAAGAACGGTTTGCCCTGGGCCTCGATGTTGCCGTCCAAGAGGATCTCTTCGCCGGGAACGGGGACACCGGCTTCAACTTGCGGCGGGGTCCAATCGGCAATCGGGTCACCGGTGTTGCTCGCGGCCACCCGGCAGCTAATGCCATACTCGCTGCCTTCAACGGAGCGCGAGTAGTACCACCATCCGTCCTTGCGCTGCGGCACCGAAAGGTCGGTTTCCAGGGTGCGAGTTTTGATCTCGTTGAAGATGTCCTCGCGCAAAGGTTCTTGGTGCGCTGTGACTGCTTCTTGGTAATCGTTCTCGGCCTTGAGGTGCGCTACGACCTCGGCAGATTCCTTGTCCCGGAGCCACTCGTAGTTGTCAGTGAAGTTATCCCCGTGGTGGCTGCGAACCGTGGGGACCTTCTTCGCGACGGGAGGCTGAGGGGTGGTGGAAACTGTGGAAGCGTCAGGAACAGTGGTCATGGCCTCCAATATAGAGGTCGACGGCGGCACTACGCTCCCGTAACTAGGCCCGGTTTCGCGACTGGCGTAGTTGCTTGCCGCGTCAGTTCGCTGCGGGGTCTTTGGTGATGTGCCGGGCGTAGCGGAAGATCTTGCGCAGCGCGGGGGATAGCTCGCCGTCCATTTTGACCCATGCTTTTTGTCCACGGCGGAAGGGGTCAGACACGTCGTTGTCTTCGGGGGTTTCCGGAAGGCAGAGGTGCCGGACTGAGGCAGCCAAAGCGGGTAGCTGGCGCCACTGTCCTGCAACGGTATCTTCGATGGGGAGATTGGCGCGGCGTGGGGCGAGAGCGTCCAGCATCCTGGCGAACTCGCGAACTGTGAAGGTGCGCTTAAGGAGAGCCGGGCTGAGCTGTATGACCTGACTGCGGTGCTCGGTGGTCATAACAAGCACCAGATCTGCGGCGCGGGCAATCTCGGGGGTGATCTGGCGTGAGACAAAACCGTCGCTGTCGCCGCCGTACTTCTGAACAAGTTCTGCGGCTTCGGGCTGCATGCTGTGATCCACGATTGCCCCGGTTCCGGCACTAGTGACTTCAAAGACGCCGGGGTGGAGGGCGTCAAATCCAGCTTGGAGCACACGCTCGGCCAAAGGTGAGCGGCAGATATTTCCTGTGCATACAGTCAGGACGCGGAATGGTTCCGAGGATGTCATGGACAGGCTGCCTTCCTTGGCTTTGGTAGTGCTGGCTTTGGTAGTGCTGGCTTGAGTACTGCTGGCGGGTGCGGGTGTGGTGCTCAGTAAGTATTGCAGGGTCTTGCAGGGCAGCAGAAGACGCGGCCAAGTCCACATTACTGCCCAGAACGTACACGCGGGACGAACGGGCCTGAGCGCCAAGAGCATTCACCTTGACGTAGATCACACCGCGTGGATATTCTGAACGAACGGTCAGTAATTAATTCCCCGTCCGATGAAGCCGCTTTGTGGCTGATGGACTGCCGTTCTCCGAGGAGTTGCCATGGCGACACAGCAGGGCCCCACCACACCCACACCCGAGCAGGCCCACTTTGATCACTTGATGGCCACTGACTCCCGGGTTGAGCCGCGCGACTGGATGCCGGATGCCTACCGCAAGACTCTGCTCCGACAGATTTCTCAGCACGCGCATTCGGAGATTATTGGCATGCAGCCGGAGTCGAACTGGATTAGCCGGGCCCCAAGCCTCAAGCGCAAAGCGATCCTGATGGCGAAGGTTCAGGATGAGGCTGGCCATGGGTTGTACTTGTATTCGGCCGCTGAAACATTGGGCCAGAACCGGGATCAGATGATGGATGCGCTGATCTCTGGCAAGGCGCGGTATTCGAGCATTTTTAATTACCCGGCGCGCACGTGGGCGGATATGGGTGCGATCGGCTGGCTGGTTGATGGGGCTGCGATCTGCAATCAGGTGCCGTTGTGCCGAGCGAGTTATGGACCCTACGGCCGTGCGATGGTGCGCGTTTGTAAGGAAGAATCGTTCCACCAGCGTCAGGGTTTTGAAATCCTGCTTGAGCTGGCAAACGGCACCTCGGCGCAGAAGCGGATGGCCCAGGATGCGGTGAACCGTTGGTACGCGCCGTCGCTGATGATGTTCGGCCCGCCGGATGATGATTCGCCCAATTCGCGCCAGTCTATGGCCTGGAACATCAAGCGTTTCTCCAATGATGAGCTGCGACAGCGCTTTGTGGGAATGATGGTGGAGCAGGTCAAGGCGCTCGGCCTGACGCTCCCGGACCCAGATATCCGCTTCAACGAGGACACCAAGAAGTGGGAACACGGGCCGCTGGATTGGGAAGAGTTCAAGGAAGTGCTTGCTGGCCGTGGGCCGTGTAATGCGCAGCGCCTTGAGCGTCGCCGGCAAGCGCACGACGACGGCGCTTGGGTCCGTGAGGCAGCCGCGGCTTATGCGCAGAAACAGTCAGCTAAAGCAGCCTTGCAGGAGGCGGCAGCGTGAGCGAGCAAAACCCAACCCCACTCCACCATCAGGGCTGGGCGTTGTGGGAGGTGTTTGTCCGTTCCAGCCGCGGATTGAGCCATGTTCATGCTGGTTCTTTGCACGCTCCTGATGCTGAGATGGCCTTGCGGAATGCTCGGGATTTGTACACACGCCGAAATGAAGGTGTGTCCATTTGGGTGGTCCCAGCTGAGGCAATCGCCTCGAGTGACCCGGACTCTAAGGGCGCGTTTTTTGAGTCGCCGCAGAGCAAGGACTACCGCCATGCCACGTATTACACCAAGAGCGAAGGAGTGAAGCACCTGTGAGTGAGAGCAACGCCACCGCAACGCGCATCACTCCCGGCAACGCCCTGCGCCCGGAGGACATCGCCCTCGACGTCGCCACTGGTCACGCCAAACCAAACACCACGGTGGCCGAGTTCGCGCTGCGCCTGGGTGATGACGCACTGATTTTGGCGCAGCGTTTGAGCCATTGGATTTCCCGGGCACCGGAGCTCGAGGAAGACGTGGCGCTGGGAAATATTGCCTTGGACGAACTGGGCCATGCGAGATCGTTCCTCACGTACGCTGGCGCAGGGCTCCCAGATCAAACAGGCAAAACAGGAAAGCCTCGCACCGAGGACGATTTAGCGTACTTCCGTGGCGAGGATGAGTTCCGGTCCTGCCATTTGGTGGAGCAGCCTAATGGCGATTTTGCTGTGACGATTGCCCGGCAGTTTGTGCTGAGTTTTTACCAGTTTGAGCTGTACAGGCGCCTGGCGGATCCAGCAAAATGCGCTGACGCCACCATTGCAGCCATTTGTGCCAAGGCCGTTAAAGAGGTGGATTATCACCGCGATCACAGTGTTCAGTGGGTTCTACGTTTGGCTCTTGGCACCGAGGAATCCAGGCGCCGCATCATCAAGGGCCTGGACTTGGTGTGGCCCTACGTGGCTGAGCTGTTTCAAGAGGACCAGCTCATCCAAGACCTCGAAGCAGCGAACGTCATCCCGCAGAACCTGTTCACCAGCGTTCGTGAGGACTTCTGCCAGCTCACCGGAAACGTGCTCCAAGAAGCCGAACTCGAGGTCCCGGATGTCCAGCAAAATCCGGGGGGCGGAAGGCACGGCCAGCACTCGGAACACTTGGGATACATTTTGGCTGAGATGCAGGTTCTGGCTCGTGAACACCCTGGAGCGGTGTGGTGATGGTGGTCAACGGCTCGGCCACAATCCCCGCTCCAGCGCAACACCAGTCGGCTCAGGCCAAGGCCTGGGCGCTCGCGGCCACTGTCACCGACCCGGAAATTCCCGTGCTCACTATTGAGGACTTGGGCATTTTGCGTGCCGTGGACTTGGTGGACTGCGGCACCATCACCCCTACCGTTCGGGTGACCATCACACCCACGTATTCGGGTTGCCCGGCCATGGACGCCATCCGCGATGATCTAAAAAACGCCTTCAGTAAAGCGGGTTACCCCAGCCTTGACGTCCGCTTGGTGCTCTCGCCAGCATGGACCACGGATTGGATGAGTGAGGCTGGCCGAACCAAGTTGGCGGCGTACGGAATCGCGCCACCCACCGGAAAAACCGCCAACGGATTCACTCAAGCTGGCCCCATCCGCCTGCAACTGGCCGTGAAATGCCCACAGTGCTCCTCGCTCAACACCAAGGAGCTCTCCCGTTTTGGCTCCACATCCTGCAAGGCGCTTTACGTGTGCAAGGACTGTGCTGAGCCGTTCGATTACTTCAAGGTTTTGTGAGGATTGGGATGACCACCACCGATTCCGCGGCCGGCCGCCGTCGTGCTGCTTTTCATTCTTTGTCCGTTAAAGAGGTCCGCAGACTGACTGAGGACGCCATTGAGGTAGCCTTCCGAGTCCCCGCGGACCTGGCCGGTCAGTATGACTATTTGCCGGGCCAGTATGTGGCGCTCCGCACCGATTTAGCGCACGACGACGGTGCGGTGCGCGAGGTGCGTCGTAGCTATTCGATTTGTGCGGAACCCCGTAGTTTTGCTGACGGGTCCGCGGAAATTCGGGTGGCAATCAAAAAGGATTTGGGCGGTTTGTTTTCCACCTGGGCTAACGCTGAATTGCAGCCGGGTTACCGTTTGGACGTGATGAGCCCTATGGGTGCCTTCATTTCTCAGCACGGGAGTGACGGGCAGGACGTGCAGCACAATGTGTTGAACTCCATGAATCACCCGGAGGATCTGGCCACCAGAAACGGCCCCAGCGGCACTTTTGTGGCGATCGCTGCAGGCTCGGGAATTACTCCGGTGATCGCGATAGCCCGGACCCTTTTGGCGGCCAATCCCCACAATCGTTTTGACCTGGTTTATGCGAACAAGTCCGCCATGGACGTGATGTTCCTTGAAGAGCTGGCGGATCTAAAGGACAAATATCCGGCTCGGGTGGCGTTGCATCATGTGCTCTCACGGGAGCAGCGGATTGCGCCGTTGATGACTGGCCGGATTGATGCTGAGAAGCTTGAACAGTTGTTGGGCACAGCCATCCACACGCAGGACGTGGACGAGTGGTTCTTGTGTGGGCCCTTTGAATTGGTGCAGTTGTGCCGGGATGCGTTGGCGGCGCGGGGGGTCTCGCCCGGGCATGTGCGTTTTGAGCTGTTTAGCACTGGCCGCCCGGACCGTCCGGAGGGACAACAGGGCAGCCGTGTGGTGGCCAAGGAACAGGACGAGACCTACAAAATCACTTTCACTTTGGACGGCTTGCAGGGCGAGGTGGCTAGCCCGGTTCACGCCCGCGAATCCATTCTGAACGCCGCTCTGAGAGTCCGCCCGGATGTCCCTTTTGCTTGTGCAGGAGGAGTGTGCGGCACGTGCCGGGCGAAGGTCACGGCTGGGAGTGTGGACATGGAGGAGAACTACGCACTTGAGCCAGACGAACTGGAAAAGGGCTACGTTTTGACCTGCCAAGCCCGCCCCACCACACCCGCCGTCACAGTTGATTACGACGTCTAAGAAGACGTCGAAGAACAGGTGAGGGCCAGGGCATGATTAAACTTTCCATTGCGGATTCGGTGGCTGAAATCTGCCTCAACGCGCCACACAAGTTGAACTCTCTCGCCGAGGTGGACCTGAAGAATTTGGCAAAGGCGTACGACGACGCCGCTGCCGCCGCCGAACGTGGTCACGTGCGGGCGCTGCTGTTGCACGGAGCCGGGCGCGCCTTTTGTGCTGGCCGTGACATTTCCGAGGTGGACGCGGCAAAGATGCAGTGAGCCAGGGCCTTTTTAGCCGAGCCATGCCCGCCGCATTCCAAGAAAAGCGGCAGCCCCGCTTCAAGGGATAAACCTACCCAGCACCCAAACGGGCCAACAGTTGCGCCCGGGACTTCACGCCCAGCTCCTTGTACACCTTGGTGAGCCGCACTTCAACGGTTCGGACAGAGAGGAAGAGCTCGTCCGCAATTTCCTTGTTCCGGTAACCGGCCATCACTAGTTCCACCACTTGGCGCTGCGTCTCCGGCATCTTGAGTAGCAGGTGCGCCTGTAGGTCACCATCGGGTAGCGGTTCTTGATGGTCCAGGATGTCCGCCCAGAGCGGCAGGCCAATGTCCGTGAAGGACATTTGAGCCGCATGGATGAGCTGCCGGGCGCGTGAGTCCTTGCCGAGTTCGGAGAGCCGTTGGGCAAAAATTGCCAGGGTGATGGCGTGATCGTATTCTGAATCAGACTCGGTGAAAGCGCTCAGAGCCTCTTCAAAAGCAGCTATAGATGCTTCGCCGTCCTGTAGTACTGCACGGCACCGTAATACTGCCAGCTGGGCCCACCGTGAAGGGGTCCGTGCTGCACGTTCTTCAAATTCAGCCATCACTTCTTTGGCTTCACGCACGTCACCCACCCGGACCAGAGCCTCCACAAGGTCTGGTTCAAAGCGCATCAGTTGCGGGTTGCGCAAGTGCATACCGGTCTGTTGGCAACGGCGCAGGTACACGAGTGCCTCATCCACGTCTCCGGCGCGCAAGTTGAAGGAGCCTCGGCGGGCGTCCACCAGGCCGTTGACTTCGATGTTCCGGCGGCCTTGGCTATAGCGGACGGAGGCCAAGTAGGCTTCGGCGGCGAGTTCTTGTTCGCCGATTTCAAACCAGTACCAGGAGGTATTGACGGCCATAGTGTGCCGGAAAACATCCGGCTCATCTGACTTGATCACGGAGGCCATTTCCATCAGCGCCACCCCGTGGTTGCCGGCCCTGCGTTCTAGTTCAATGCGCTCTAGACGAGCGATCGCGGACCAAAGCGGGCTGAGTTTTCCTTGCTGGTGAAAGAGGGAATCCAGTAGTGACCGGCCTTCGTCGAAATTCTCAGCCATGTAGCAAGCTCGGGCGAAGTTGACCACGGCGAAGGGCACCCACATGCTGGGGTCGTGGACGTTCTGGCAGACGCGGCCCAGCTCTTGCACAGCAGTGGTGGGGACCACCGGGGCCACTCCAAGGTCTAGTGCATTGATCAGGGCTTCGATGGAATCGGCCAGAACCGCAACGATTTTTGAGCTTATTCCGGGCATGGCACGGGCGGATTTGAGTGCTCGGCGAGCTGCGTCCAATTCCCAACGGTCGGTGTGTAGGGAGGCAACGGCTAAGACCAAACCCGTGGCCAGTTCGCGGCCGCCGTCGGACTCTTGTTCAGTGGTGGAGCGGGCAACGTTGCTGAGGACGCGCTGGGTGAGGAAGTACTCGCAGGCGATTTGCAGACCGGTGATTCGCAAAGGAAGGTCTCCGCTGCTGCGCAGTAACTGGGCCCGGCCAGCGAAGGTGCGGGCGAGTTCTATTTCGCCTTGGGCAAGGAGTGTTTCGCCCAGAACCACAAGGTCCTCACAGTCTTCGTCAGCGGCGGGGCCCAGGATGGAGGCGCGTTCGGTGAACTCGATGCCTTCGCGGACAAATCCCATGGAAATCAGTTCGGCACTGGTTTTGCGTAGGCTGCGGGCCGTTTCGGTGCTGAAGTCGCTGAAACTTTGGTGCCATTGTTTCAGTGGCTGGATGGAATGTTCTGCCAGAGTTGCGTGAATATGGGTTCGCAGTTCCGGGTCAAGGGACCAGTACAGTGCTGACCTCAAGGCTGGCTGGGTAATACGGATTCCTTCACCTAAGTGACCTGCTAGCCCGGCGGCGAGGAGCTCGGTCACTGCAGAGTAGCTCTTGGGGAGAGCGAGTTTGAGCGTGGCCACTCTGATACCTGGAGCGGTGGACATCCAAGTGAGGACTTCTTTGGACGCGGCGCTGTGCGGTTCCAGTTGCCGGAGGAGTTTCGCCGCGGTTGCGGCGTCTTGGCGTAGCGGCAGAGAGAGCGGGTGGCGGCCGTCTAGTTGGGTGACGTCTAGGCTGCGCAGAGCCTTAAGCAGTGCCCCGGGGTTTCCGTCCACAGAGTCCACCAGCATCCGAAGCACACCGGTGTCCACGTTGGATGGCGCCTCGGAAATAGCTAGTTCCATCATGAGGGTGCGCGAGAGCGGTTGCAGGTCTAGGGTGCGGATGCCGTGCAGTGGCCCGGTTCCACAAATTTCTTGGACTGAGGCAACAATCCACACACCGGTTCCGGCAAGACGGCGCATCACGTATCCCATGACTTGCAGGGTTTGCGGATCGGCGAGGTCTAGATCGTCAATGAGGACTACTCGGGGACCGGAGTTTTGGGCCACCATCGAATCCACAATGTGCTGGCCGAGGGCCAGGAGTTCATCGGAGGTGGGGGCCTCCCCGCCGGGGGATACACGTCCCAGGCCGTTGCTTGAGGGTAAGGCGCCACCGGCGGTGAGGGTAAAAAGGCCGGACAGTGGCTCGGCACCGTGGGTGGGGCCAGCGGACATCATTGTCGCGGGTGCCTCGGACGCCTCGGAAACTTGGCCCAGTAGGCGGGTTCTTCCGCTGCCAGTGGGTCCGTGAACCAATAGAGCATTTTCTCGAGGGCGTTGGATCAGCGCCTTAATATTCTCGAATTCTCGTCGTCGGGTTTGAACAGATCTGTGCACACATACCCCATATACCGTTATGCCGTCTGCGTCGCTGGATGCGGCCGCGACTTTTCACGCTGCATTTGTTATAGGACCTCGCATCTCCGCCCGGATTGGACGGGTTCAGCGTTGCGGTGAGTCTCCTTGCCGAGATTCCCATAGCCGCAGCGGCACAGTTCCCGCGGTGCCGGAACTGTATGAATACTAGCGAGCCTTTCTGAGCGTGGAGCCGGTTCTTTATCTCCGTGTGGTTAACCGCACGTGATTGCCCACACGGCCTCTGTAAAGAGTACGCACGCTGCCACATTAATCAGGTGGTTATCCGCAGTTACGTTGGCGATATCCACATTTTTTCCCAACCGGCACAACGGCATCCATACGCTGGATAAACCAGTTGCCCGGACACAAGCTGAGCTTCTGGATCTGATCCCAGCCCGTGTGGCAGGGCATACATCAGGAACAGCGGAGCCGTACGTCATTACCCGAATATGGACCGCAATCCGGCGCAGAGGTGCGCATTTCCCATATTTCGAAAGTTTCCACGATGGCTTTTTACAGCACCCCCAAAACGTCCATTTTCCAAGCTCCAGTCCCAGAGGCCGGCACACAATCCGCTAGAACATCACATAGGTCAGTGGCTGCGACGCGGACCAGCCTTTGTGCACTTGCCGTAGCAAGCGCTGTTCTGCTTCCGGGAGTGGCACCAGCATTTGCCAGCACGACGGCGGTAGCACCTAGCGCCGCCACCGCACAGGCCGCCACCGCACCAGTTGCGGCAGCACCGGCGTCGTTACTAAACGTGGCCCCGATGGCTACCACACAAGACGCGGTGTTCTCCGGACTGGTGTTGGGCCCGCTGCAGTCCAGCAGTGTGGATACCCTTCGGCTGGATTTCAACTTTGATATCCCCGATGTTGCAGTGGCTGGCGCAAGTTACACGGTGGTGTTGCCCAATGAGCTGCGCCCCAAATCCACAGCGCCGTTTAGCGTGCTGGACCCGGACGGCAATGTGGTTGCCACTGCAGTGTGGGAGGGGAAAATCGCACGCTTTACTTTTACGGACTTCGCCGCAAGCCACGCAAAAGTTCAGGGCAAAGCTTTTGTTGCCTTGAAGTGGGACCGTGCGGTGATCGGCACGGTCCCGGGTACGTACGATCTGGATTTCACCGGGGACTTGGTTCCGGTGACCATCCAGGCGAGCACCAGCGGTATGCCAGAGCTGCCCATCAATACCAGCCGGGACTTTTCCAAATTCTCCGGTTGGACTCGGCGCGATGAAGGCGTGATTGATCCGGTGGGTGCTTTGGGGTAGCGGATCGGGCTGCCTAGCGGTCCGTTCGCTGGCCCCATCACTGTGACGGATACGGCGCAGCCGGGCTGGACCTTGGATTGCAGTTCGCTGAACATCACCAAGGGCACCACTTTGTTGGGGAACCGTTCCATTGTTGACCCGGTGCCGTTGCCGGCCTCGCGTGTGGTGTCTTTTAGCTGCGATCCGGGCAAGTTCATCTTGGTGCTGGACCACATTGGGGCGTCGGAATTTATCAACGTTGATCTGACCGGCACGGTGACGGATCAGAGCGCCCGGACGTTCACCAATGACGGTGGGTTCTCTACCGAAACCGGCACTCAGTCCAGCACCGCAACTGCCACCCGCACCCAGAATGGTGGCTCGGGCGAGGGGGTGCCGCCTAACAGTGTGGGAAACAAGATTTTTGTGGACCAGAACCGGGATGGTTTGCAGGACGCCTCCGATACTCCGCTGGCAGGGGTGAGTTTGACGGTGGGCAGGACGGATGGTTTGGCAGCCACGGATGTGAACGGTCTGCCCATCGCGGCGCAGACATCGGATGCGCAGGGCCACTTCCTGTTTGAGGGGTTGGCGCCGTTGCCGGCCGGGGTTTTTTACCAGGTGATGGTTGACCGGAATGCGTCGGCTGCGGCTTTGGCTGGGCTGGAGCCCACTATTGCTGGCACGGGCAACGATTCCGGTGCTAATTCCTCCACCTGGACGGCCGTGAGCACGGTGGATACCAGCCAGGGGAACACCCAGGATCTGAGTTTGGACTTTGGCTTTGTGACGGTTCAGACGCCTGCCCCAACAACGCCGCCAACTACGGAACCCACTACACCTCCAAGCACTGAACCTACAGCGCCTGCGCCGCCTACCAGCCCCACGTCACCGGTGATTCCTCCCGCAACGCCAGTACCCACTTCGACTGCGGCGACCACGCCCATCATTGTCCCCACCGCGCCGCAAGGACCGGCTGGCACTGATGTTCCGGCGCAGGACAGCCAAGCATCGGCCCCGGCTGACCAGCTGGCACAAACCGGTCCCATCGCTCTGCGTGCCCTGGTGTTTATAGGCCTAACAGCGTTACTGGCCGGTTTGGCAGCACTCGCACTCCTGCGTAAGTCACGCACGTCTAAGAAAGAAGTTTCCCAGTGATCCCTAACGTTGTTTGCCTGGCACTGTGCCTGGCGACGGCCGCTTTTCTTGCAACGCCGTTTTACTCGCGGATTTTCGTCCGGCACCTTCGCAGTGGCTCAACGCTGCGCGCAGAGATGATGGGCGGGGCCCTTATTTTGGCCGCCTTTAATGCGGCGGCGTTGGTCCCGGGCACACCAGAGCTGATGCGTGAGCTTGCCGTAGCTCTGACCGTGGTTGCCACAGTGTTTGCCGCTTGGTTGCTGATTCGTTTCCGGATCACCACCCAGCCCATGCCGCAGACTCGCACCATTCTGGCGGTGGGTGCGCATCCGGATGATCTGGAACTCGCCTGTGGCGGGACCTTGGCCAAGATGATTGATCAGGGTCATCAGGTGTACGGGTTGGTGATGAGCTCGGGCAACGTTGGTGGAGTCCGGACGGAACGCAAGGCTGAGGCTGCCCGAGCCGGGAACTTTATTGGCATCAAAGATCTCAAGGTACTCAATTTCCCGGACACTGAGCTGGCGGCGCACAACACCGCCATGGTTAACAGCATTGAAGCTGTGATCAATGAGATCAAGCCGGATGTGGTGTTCACCCACTCCAACTCGGATCAGCACCAGGACCATCATGCCGTGCACATGGCCACTTTGCGGGCTGCGCGCCGTCAACCCACCATCCTCTGTTTTGAAAGCCCCTCAACCACCCGGGCGTTTAACCCGAGCGTGTACGTGGATATTCAGAACTACATGGATATCAAGGTCAAAGCTGTGCAAACCCATCAGGGGCAGATGGCTAAGCCGTACATGAGCGCCGGGCACGTCACAGGGATGGCGGCGTTCCGTGGTTCGCAAGCCAAACGCCAGTACGCGGAAGCTTTTGAGCCGGTACGTTTCTTGGGCTCCGCGATGGGAGACCTGTGAAAAGGATCCTGGTAACGGGCTGCGCCGGTCCAGTCGGCGTAGCCCTGGGTCAACAATTGTTGGCTCAGGGTCACTATGTGATCGGCGTTGATATAAACGCTAAAGCTCCGGCCCCCGTCTCTGAGCGGCACCGGATTGTCTCGGCCAGTCATCCGGGGATGGTCCAGGCCTTGTACAGCATCGCTTGCCGTACCCGGGCGGACTTGGTGATACCCACTGTTAGCGAAGAGCTGCCTGTGTTGGCGCGGGCCGTGGCCGATGGCGAGTTTCCAACACCAACAGTGATTAGCCCGCCAGAGGGGGTGGATGTAGCGAACGACAAGTTCTTCACCATGATGGCACTGGCCAGCAAACGCATCCCGGTGCCGTTGTTCGGGTTGCCTTCCGAGTTTGTCTGCCTTGAGGACGCATTCCGTGAATTGGGCGCCCCACTCATCCTCAAGCCAAGGGTCTCCCGTGGTGGCCGGGGTGTGCAGGTGATTGACCCGGGGTCTCGGCTGGACTGGGCCAGCCTGGACGATTCGTTGATTGTCCAAGAGTTTGCGCCAGGAACGGAGTTCGCTCCGGTGGTCCACATGCCGCGTGGCACCGGTGAACCGCGCACTTTTGTTTTGCAAAAAACGGGACTGAAAGAAGGCCGGGTGGGCAACGCAACGGGGGTGGAGTTGGTGCCCTCGTGGCGTCAACCTGCCGTGGGAGTTTTGGCCGCCCGCACCGCCGCGGCCCTGTGCCTGACCGGGCCGGTGGATGTAGACATTCGGATGCGCGCTAACGGCACTCCGGTGGTGTTGGAAGTGAACGCGCGGTTTGGTGCCAATAGCCGTTCGGCACCTCGGTTGCTGGAGCACGTCTTGTGTGATTTTCTCCCTAAGGTGCCCTAGTGGACTGGTATGGCATAGCAGTTTTTGTGCTGCCCGGAATGTTCTGGGCCGGAGTGCTGATTTTGGCGTTTGGCCTCGTCAAGTTGTTGTTTGTTCCGCTCAGCATGGGGTTCGAATTCGTGGCTTGGCGCAGGCGGAGGCAAAAGGCACCGAGCTTGTTGGATCAGCAGCCCATGGTCTCAGTGATTGTCCCCGGGTACAACGAGGCCAACGTGATCAACAACTGTGTGGAGTCCGTGGTGGCGAGTAGTTACCGTCCTATGGAGGTCATTTTGGTGGACGACGGGTCCACGGATAACACGGCGGAGTTGATGGCTGCGCTCGCCGCTAAGCACCCTGTGGTCACTTTTGTGGCGCAGCCGAATGCCGGCAAGGGTGCGGCGCTGAATAACGGTGCGCAGCGGGCCAAAGGCCAGGTGTTGATGTTTGTGGACGCCGATGGAATTTTTACCGCCCACACTATTGAGGATATGCTCGCCGGTTTTACCGATAGTGGGGTGGGTGCCGTGTGTGGGGATGACCGGCCCGTGAACTTGAACAAGGTTCAGACTCAGCTGCTCACCGTGATCTCCCACATTGGTACGGGTTTGGTGCGCCGTGGGCTGACGGTGTTGCACGTTATGCCGATTGTGTCCGGGAACATTGGGGCATTCCGGCGAGATGTTTTGGATGTTACTGGTCCGTTGGATACCAAAACTTTGGGGGAGGATCTAGACCTGACCTGGCGGATTTACAAGGCTGGGTATCGGGTCCGGTACAACCCGCGAGCCCTGGTTTATGCCGAGTCCCCATCCACCATCAAGGGTTTGTGGAAGCAGCGGGTCCGTTGGGCTCGTGGGTTGTTGCAGTGTTTGCGGATTCACTGGCGCATGATTGGTAACCCTGCCTATGGGGTTTTTGGTGCGTTTATGGCGTTCAATGCGTTGACCATGGTGGTGGTGCCGTTGTTGCAGTTGCTGGTGGTGGCGTTGATCCCGTTGCTGGTGGCCGGTGGGGCTAACCCTGTCCCGCCGGATGCTTGGGGTGTGGTGGGTTGGATTGGCCTGCTCACGGCAGTGTTTTTGGCTGTGTTTTCTATGGGGATTAATAAGGCGTGGGGGGATCTGCGCTATTTGTGGACCCTGCCGTTGTGGCCCGTGTATTCGTTGTTTGTGGGTGCCACCATGTTTTGGGCTGTGGTCCAGGAGGTTCGCGGCGCCCCGGCCCGGTGGAACAAGTTGGAACGGACCGGTGTGGTGAGTATTCCTACCCGAAGTTTGGAAACGCTATGAGGAACGCTGTGGGTAATCATTTGAGTGCAACAACAGGTATAACGACGGCGGCGCTGATCTCCGCGAAAGCTGCGGTTCGTTTTCTGGTTCCGGTGGGGTTGGTGGCGGTTTTGGTGTTGGCTGCGTGTACGCCTGCTGCGCCGCCCGCGGAGCGGGCTGTGAACTTTGGTTTTGAGGACGTGGCGGTGCCTGGGAAGGATTGGGGCGCACTGAACCAGAAGCTTCAGGAAGTGCGGGCGAATTCGGTGGGGATCGCCGTCGGACGTCCTGACTGGACTGGGTTTGTGTGGGCCGGGCACAGCGAGCAGCAGTCTTCGCAGGTCCGCAGCAGCCGTGGGGAGGATTTTGTGTGGAAGGCGTTGGAAGGGGTGGGGACCGCGCCGGATGGTTCTAAGCGGAAAACCACTCTGGTGGTGGATGCGTTGGTGCCGGGCATGATCGCTGAGGATTCTTCGCTGGCTGGTCAAGATGTGCAGGGGAAACGGTCGGCGGATTTTGCGTCAGTGGCGGCGTTGGAGCATGGCGCGGTGGGGGAGCATTTGGTGGCTTTGGTGGGGGATGTGGCTGCCCGGTACAAGCCGGATGCTGTGTCCCTGACGGAGCTGATGTTTGACGACTCTACTTTTGGCGACGCTGATGCTGATTCGTACCGGAATTTCAGCGGTCAGGATGATTGGCCCCGGAATTCGGACGGCAGTATCAACACCAATGACCCGAGCATTGGAAAGTGGCGGTCGGCCGTGTTGGCCAAGCTGGTCGCCCGGGCTCGGGACGCCGCCGGAAAGTCTGGGGTGAAGTTGCTGATGGATGTCCGCAGCCCGAACTCTGGGGCCGGCGCGGCAACCAATGCGGATCTGGGTGGGGACCGAAAGGACTCCGGGCAGGACTACAACCAGTTGTTGAAGTCTTCGGATGGTCTGGTGGTGTGGGATTACTTTGGCCTCAACGGTGGGGATCCGGGTGATAGCAAGGATTTGGCGGCGAAGCTGGTGCAGCGCGATCCAGGCCGGATTTCCCAGTCCATCGGTTTGTGGGCTGACGAGAACTCGGGCGACAAGTCCGGGACGGTCTCCGCAACGGATCTAAAGACCGCCCTCAAAGCTGCGGCCGAGGGTGGCGCACGCTCCGTCTCAGTGACCCCGGCCAGCAAACTTTCGGACCAGCATTGGCAAGCAATCAAAGAAGCTTGGACTCGGTAGCGGGTCCTAAGAGACGGCCGGCGTCTGTACAACAGGTGGGGCAGGCGCCGGTCTTAGTTTTGGGAGTGCTGGGAGCTGAGGGTGGCCTGCACGTACCCGTCCCGCCAGACCCTCCCCAAATCTGCTCCGACGTGGTGAAGTAGCCCTATGGAAACAGTGACTTTGAATAATGGTGTCCAGATGCCCGTGCTCGGTTTTGGTGTGTATCAGATTGAGCCGAAGGACACTCAGGCCGCAGTGGAGGCTGCGCTCGCGGCTGGTTACCGGCACATTGATACGGCAGCCGGTTACGGCAATGAGGGACAGGTGGGCGCCGCGATCAAGGCGAGTGGTATTGCCCGGGACGATCTATTTGTCACCACAAAGTTGTGGATTCAGCACGCGCCCACGGGCAATGTGCAGGAGGACAGCAAGCGTTCTTTCCATAACTCATTGAACCGCTTGGGACTGGATTATCTGGATTTGTACCTGATCCACCAGCCGATTGGTGATGTGTATAGCGAGTGGCGTGCCCTGCAGGAAGTGAACACGCAGGGATTGGCCCGGGCTATTGGTGTTTCTAACTTCCACATGGACCGGCTGGTGGATTTGATCGATCACAACCAGATCGTCCCGGCTGTGAATCAAATAGAGACGCACCCGTTTTATCAGCGGGCAGCGGATCAGGCGTTTATGGCCGAACACGGTGTGCAGATCGAGTCGTGGGGTCCGTTCGCGGAGGGCCGGAACAACTTGTTTACTGACCCGTTGTTGAGCGGCATTGCTGCCGAGCACGGGGTATCTGTTGCGCAGGTGGTGTTGCGTTGGCTGATTCAGCGCGGTGTTGTGGTGATTCCTAAGTCGGGGCGCCCGGAGCGGATGGCTGAGAACTTTGATGTGTTTGGGTTCCAGCTCAGTGAGGCGCAGATGGAGCAGATCGCCACCTTAGACACGGGTGCCAGTTTGTTCTTTGATCACCGCGACCCGGCCATGGTGAGCCGCCTGGGCAGTCACCGGAGCAACTAGCCGACGGCGGTGCTTGCGTTACTGCCCAGGAGGCTGCGGGTGAGGGATTCGGCGTCGGACATCAGGGCAGCCGCCGCGGCTGTGAGGTGACGGTCGGCTACCGCTGTGCTCTCCAAAGCAGCGGCGACGACGGCGCGGCGGACGAGTTCTTTCGCGAAGGATGCGGTGGTGCCGGCGGTGCTTGCTGCGGCGCCCGCTATGGCGGCGTCACTGAAGGGGATGCCGTGGGCGTAGAGCTTGATGAGTTTGCGGCGTTCGTCCTCTGCCGGGAGTGGGATTTCCACGGCGAGGTCCACCCGGCCGGGGCGTTGGGCGAGGGCCCGTTCCAGCATGTCTACCCGGTTGGTGGTGAGGATGAAGGCTACATCTGCGTCGGCGTCGAGCCCGTCCATGGCGTCGAGAACTTCGAAGAGGAGCGGTTGCGGGCCGCGAGAGAAACTGCGGTCCTCGGCAATCAGGTCGCAGTCTTCCAAGACCACAATCGATGGCTGCAGCGCGCGGGCCATTTGAGCCGCTTCGGTAATCCGGGCGAGGGATTGGCCGGAGAGCAGGATTGCCGTGGTTCCGGGGCTTTCACTCAGTAGGTATTTGACGGTGTGTGTTTTGCCGGTCCCGGGTGGGCCGTATAGCAGGACTCCGCGTTTGAGGTGTTGGCCGTGGTTTTTGAGGGACTCGCGGTGTTCGGCGACGCCCGTCACGTGCGCATTGACTTTGCCCAAAAGTCCGTCTGGGAGGATGACATCGGTGCCGTTGATTTGTGGCCGACGGTGGAACGTCACACCCGCGCCGCTGGGTCCGTATTCGCTGATGTCTAGCGAAATAACTTGGCCCTTGAGGACGCTGCGGTGTTGGAATTGTTTGCGGAAGTCAGCCAAGAAGTCCATGGCGGTGTCTGCCTGGGCCAGGACTTCTAGCGAGGCCGTCTGGCGGCCGAAGCGCTGGTTCGCGTCGCGCTGTAGTACCGCCATGGGCTCACTGTTGTGGTGCAAGAGCCAAACGCCAAAAACGACAGCGCGGCGGTAGTCATCAGGGCCGGTCGCCAGGTTCGCATAGTCGGGTTGGCCAATGGGGAACATGGGCGAAAACATGGTGTTTTGCAACATATCGGCCAAGGACTGGTGGTGGCGTTGGTCCCCGCCACCCACGCCGGTGAGCCGGTATTCCGGGTCCGATTCGGCGTATTCGCTCATCAGGATGTCCGCGTCCATTAGCCGATGCGCGGGCACGGATTCGGTGATGACGGAGAGCGTATTTAGCGGGACGCCGAGGTATTCCTCAAGTGTCTCCGAAAGCTGCGGGCCTGTGCTTCGGTCCTGTTGTTGAGCCTGGGCCAGCTGAACAAGTTGCGCAAAGTTGCCAAGGAAATCCCCCAATTTTTCATCCATGCCGTTGAACCTAGCAGTTGCGGTTCCGCGGGGAAAGGGTACGGCTAGTTTCCGCTGTCAACCTTTGTAGTCGCTACGTATTCGTCTAGCTTGTCGTTGACCAGGGCATCGGAAACCGCTTTGGTTCCGGTTTCGTCAAGGAGCACAATCGATTGGCCGTCTGCTGAGGTTCCTACGCCACCGGTGGGCAGGGTGAAGAATTTGGTGTCTGCCGCCCCAACACCAGCTACGGAGACGCCCAAGGACGCGATGGTTCCCGCGTCGAGACCCTTGTCCACTGTGAGGTATGGAGACAAGGTTGACACGAGGGACTGCAGTTTGCCCGGGTTGGAGAGGGTGCCCTTGTCACGCAATTTGGCAATAACACCCTTGATCAGAGCTTGCTGGTTGCGCACTCGTTGATAGTCGCCGTCAGTAAATGCGTGGCGTTCGCGGGCGAAGGCGAGCGCTTTGTCACCCGAGAGTGTCTGTTTACCCGCCGGGTAATTGAACTGGCCGGCGGTGAAGGGCTCTTTGACGTTTACTTCGATTCCTCCGAGCGCCTCCGTCACGCCTTTAAAGGCTTCAAAGTCCACAATCGCAACGTGGTCAATGCGGGACTTGAGGAGTTGTTCAACCGTTTGCACCACCAGCGGGATACCGCCGAAGGCCAGAGCGGCGTTCATCTTCGCTTGACCGTGACCAGGGATGTCCACCCAGAGGTCACGCATTATCGAGATGCCATAGATGTGCTTCCGGTCAGCCGGAATGTGGACCAGGATCATGGTGTCTGAGCGCTGATCGGATGAACCCGAGGCGGTGGTGTCAGTGACTCCAGCTCCGCGTGTATCCGAACCCAGAAGCAGGACGTTGACTGCCTTGGAATCGCCGCTGCCGGTAGCAGTGGGGCGGGTGGATTCTTCGGGGAATGCCGATTCCATCACCGTCACGTTGTCCTTGTAGGACTGCACCAAGCTGAATACATAGCCGCCAGCCACGAGGGCGGCAATAACCACCACTGCGGCAAAGCTAATCAGCACAGTGCGGCCAGTTTTTTTGCGTCCAGAAGGGGTTTCATCCATGGGCCGAGAATAACAGCGAGGGCTGTCAAAAGCTAAGTTCGCTTCTCACTCAACGCTTCTCGCACACGCCACGCACTAACCTCATCGCCCACATATTCCGCAAGGCGTTGTGACGCGGGTTGGGGGTAAAAGCCTGCAGATTTGATTTTGCCCAGCTCCAGAGTGCTGTGTTGTGGCCGGGGCGCGGCGCATTTCCCGGCGAAATATTCTGCAGTGCTGACCCCGGTTACTGAATCACGTGGTTGCCCCAATAGCCCATAAATCTCTTTGGCGATGTCCGCCCAACTCCGGGAGTCGCCGTCGTTGGTCAGGTTGTAGATGCCGTAGGTGGCCCCTGTGCTAAGCAAGTGCTGAATGCCGGCTGCCAGGTCTTGAGTAAAGGTCAGCCGACCGTACTGGTCATTAACCACGGCCGGAGCTACACCTCCGCGCGCGAGCCCAACCATGGTGCGGACAAAATTTTTGCCGTCACCCACCACCCAGCTTGTGCGGAGTATGTAATGCCGCGGGGTTGAAAGTACGACGGCGTCTGCAGCCGCTTTGCTCTGACCGTAGACTCCCAGCGGTGAGACCAGTTCCGTTTCTGAATGCAGCTCTGAACTGCCGTCAAAAACGTAGTCGCTCGAGACGTGGACCAAGGTCAACCGGTACTCGGTGGCGATCCTCGCAAGTTGCGTGACCGCGTTGACGTTGATCTGCCAGGCCGCGCGGCGCCCCTCAGGAGTTTCGGCGCCATCCACGTCAGTGAAGGCAGCGGCGTTGATGATTGTTGAATACTGGCGCCAATTTCGGCCTGTATACGCGTCCGGCATGCTCAGATCGAGGTCTTCTCGTCCCGCGAATTCCACGTTCGGTGCCGTGCCGAGTTGCTGCCGAAGAGCCCGGCCTAATTGGCCGTCCGCACCAAGTACCAAGGTTTTCAGCGGTGGCATCGGAGTTACGTCCGCCAAGCGCGGATGTTTCTGATCCTTCTCGGACAGCTCGGCTTCGGCGAGGGGGATGGGCCAGTAGATATCTGCCGTCTCATCTGCAAGGTTGAGGAATGTGTACAGGTGCTGCGCCTCGGGCGAGTAATGGTCATTGACTAGGTACGTATATGCTGTCCCGTCTTGCAGGCTCTGAAAGGCGTTCCCCACACCCCGTGGCACAAATACTGCTTGGTCCGGGCCAAGCTCGGCAGTGAAGACGGTGCCGAAGGACGTCCCTTCGCGAAGATCAACCCAAGCGCCAAAGATCCGTCCGCTGGCCACGGAGACGAATTTGTCCCACGGCTCGGCATGGATCCCGCGAGTGGTTCCGGCGCTCGCGTTGAAGGAGATGTTGTTCTGGACAGGGCCAAAGTCCGGCACGCCAAGCGCCAGCATTTTTTCTCGTTGCCAGTTCTCTTTAAACCACCCGCGATTGTCACCGTGCACGGGGAGGTCAATAACCAGGAGCCCTGGAATGTTTGTTTGGTGGACCGCGAGGGGCTGTGCAAATTTCATGGCGTAGTCCGAGGGGCCTTTTTGGATGTGTTGTTTTGGGCCATATAGCGGGCCTCCGTTCCAGCCTTTTGTGGTCGCCACCAAGCCTCGTGTTCGCGGTACCAGGTGATCGTTGCGTCAAGGCCAGCCTCAAAGTCGGCGTATTCCGGCGCCCAACCGAGTTCGTTGCGCAGCTTTGTGGAGTCGATGCCGTAGCGCAGGTCGTGTCCTGGCCGGTCAGGAACAAGATCGTAGGAGTCAGCCGGTAGCCCCATCTGTTTCAGAATCAGTTCCACTACGTCTTTGTTGCTGCGCTCGCCATTAGCCCCGATCAGGTACGTCTCACCGATCCTTCCGCGCTCAATGATGCTCAGGACTGCGCGCGAGTGATCGTCTGCATGAATCCAATCACGCACATTGTTGCCCGCGCCATAAAGCATGGGTCTGATGCCGTCTATGACGTTGGTGATTTGGCGGGGGATGAATTTTTCGACGTGCTGGAACGGACCGTAGTTGTTGGAGCAATTGCTGATGGTTGCCGCCACACCAAATGACCGTACCCACGCGCGCACTAATAAATCTGAGCCTGCCTTGGTGGCAGAGTACGGGCTTGAGGGGTTGTACGCGGTGGCCTCGGTGAAACGGGCAGGATCCTCTAGCGCCAAATCGCCGTAAACCTCGTCAGTGGAGATGTGGTGAAAGCGTGTGCCGTGCCTCCTTGCCGCTTCCAAAAGGGTGTAAGTGCCAATGATGTTGCTTTGCAGAAACGGGGCCGGATCAAAAAGCGAGTTGTCATTGTGGGATTCGGCGGCGTAGTGCACCACCACGTCGGCTGAGCGCACCAACTGATCAACTATGCCGGGGTCGGAAATATCACCCACCACAAGCTCAAAGCGACTAGTGGGCAGGCCGGCTAGGGACGCGGGGTTTGCGGCATAGCTGAGTTTGTCCAGGACTGTCACGTGATGCTCAGTAGTCCGGATCAGGTAGTGGACAAAGTTGGAACCGATGAAACCGGCGCCGCCTGTGACAAGAAATCTCCCCATGATGCCTAACGATACGTGGTTGCGCAAGTCACATGAAGAGACGATGATGCGTAGCATGCGAGGAATTATCTTGGCAGGCGGAACGGGGTCCAGGCTCCACCCAATTACTCGAGGTATCAGTAAGCAATTGGTACCTGTCTGGGACAAGCCCATGATCTACTACCCGCTGTCCACGCTCATTCTCGCGGGCATCCGGGACATCCTCATCATCACCACTGTTCACGATGCGGAGCAGTTTCAACGGTTGCTTGGAGATGGTGAACAGTTCGGTGTGAACCTCAGTTACGTTCAGCAACCCAGCCCTGACGGCTTGGCTCAAGCATTCACGCTCGGAGCCGATCACATTGGTAACGACTCGGTGGCTTTAGTGTTGGGAGACAACATCTTTTACGGGCCGGGCATGGGCACCCAGCTGACCCGTTTTACCGAGATCGACGGCGGGGCGGTGTTCGGCTATTGGGTCAAGAACCCCGGCGCCTATGGTGTGGTTGAGTTTGATCTGGACGGCAACGCGATCTCATTGGAGGAAAAGCCAGCGGCCCCTAAGAGCAACTATGCGGTTCCGGGCCTGTACTTTTACGACAACAACGTGGTGGATATTGCGCGCGGTCTCAAACCATCGGCAAGAGGTGAACTTGAGATCACTGACGTTAATCGGCGCTACTTGGAACTGGGAAAACTCCATGTGGAGGTCCTGCCTCGCGGCACCGCCTGGCTGGATACGGGCACCTTCGATGACCTCAATGACGCATCCAATTTCATCCGGACCTTAGAGAACCGCCAAGGACTCAAAGTCGGGGCGCCGGAGGAAACAGCGTGGCGTGCTGGGTTCCTGAACGACGACGAACTCCGGACCCGTGCGGAACCTTTGGTAAAGAGCGGCTACGGTGCCTACCTTTTGGGATTGCTTGACGAGAACCACATGAACCACCCACGGTAGGGGTAACCAACTTCACCGCACATCCAAATCCTCAAACACCAAGAACGTCTGCGTATCCACCACCCCTGGCATGGATTGCAGTTGGTCGAAGATCACGCGGCGCAGGTCAATGTTGTCAACGGCCCGCACCAGCAGGATCACGTCAAAGTCCCCGCCCACAAGGGCAATGTGGTGAACCTCAGGGATTTCGCGCAGCTTCTCGCGCAACTCCCGCCAAGCATGCTGCTGAACTTTGAGCGTTACATACGCCGATGACCGTAAGCCAGCTTTGATGGGATCCACCAGCACCGTGAACTTGCTCAGCACACCCGTCTCCGTCAGCCGTGCAATCCGCGAATATGCGTGGGCCCTGGAAATGTGGACGCTCTCCGCCACCGCCGTCACTGACATTCGGCCATCACGCGTCAACTCCGCAACGATCGCGCGGTCCACCTCGTCCAATTGTCCACACCCCATCGTGTCATTCAGCCCACATTGTGCAATTCGTCTTCCACACTAGGCCGGATCCAGCAAGATCTCCACGATTCCCGGAATTACTAGATACAGAACAAGCGTCAAAGCCATACTGAAGGTGAAACTTGCCTTCAAAGGATGGATCAATGACGACCCCCACCCAGCACACCTCCGCGCCCGGCCTCCGCTTTGGTATCAGCGTTGAGGACTACATGCTCCCCGCCCGTCACACCATCGCGTTGGTAGATCAAGCTGGCCAAGCAATCGCCCACACGGATCAAGGCGCAGAACCCGGCCACGAATACCCCATCCCGGACGATTCACACCTCTTAAACGCCTACCAACACCTCGTCGTCGGACGCCGAATCAACGATCAAAACTCAGCCCTGGTCCGGCAAGGCCGCATGGCCGTCTACCCCTCGAGCCACGGCCAAGAAGCTTGCCAGGTAGGTGCCGCACTGTGCCTCGGCGCCAACGACTGGATGTTTCCCACCTACCGTGACACCGTCGCCGTGATCACCCGGGGCGTAGACCCCGTCCAAGTGATGACTTCCTTCCGCGGTGACTGGCATGCCGGCTACGACCCCCAGCAATACAAAGTCAGCGCCCAATCCACCCCACTCACCACCCAACTCCTCCATGCAGTGGGCGTAGCGCACGCAGCAAAACTGCGCGGCGAAGACACAGTGGTCCTGGCCATGTGCGGAGACGGTGCCACGAGCGAAGGCGACTTCCACGAAGCCCTCAACTTCGCCGCAGTCTTCCACCTACCCGTGATCTTCTTTGTTCAAAACAATGGTTACGCCATCTCCGTCCCGCTCGCCCACCAATCCGTGGCACCGTCACTGGCCCACAAAGCAGTGGGCTACGGAATGGCCGGGGAACGCGTAGACGGCAATGACCTTGTAGCAGTCCTCGCCGTCCTAGGCCGCGCCGTTAATCTCGCCCGTGAAGACTCCGGTCCACTCTTGGTGGAAGCCATCACCTACCGCATGCAAGCCCACACCAACGCCGACGATGCCACCCGCTACCGCAGCGATGAAGAAGTCGCCGCCTGGCGCGCCAAAGACCCAGTCCCGCGGATGCGCGCCTACCTTAAGGGCCGGAACATTTTGGACGACGACGGCGAACAACGAATCGCGGACCGCGCCGAGGAAATCGCTACCCAGCTCCGGGACGGCCTCAACCAAGACGCGGACATTAACCCGCTCGACCTCTTTAGTAACGTCTTCGAACGCCAAACAAGCCAACTAGCCGAACAATCAGCACTGCTCGCGGACGAACTCTCCCGCGATGCTGCTGCCGCACGCACCGCCGGTACCAGCGCCGTCGTCGAACCCCAAGGAAGTGCCCAGTGAGCGTTACCCTCGCCAAAGCACTCAACACCGCCATGGCAGACGCCATGACCGCAGACGATTCAGTCCTGGTCTTCGGCGAAGACGTTGGACGTCTGGGCGGAGTTTTCCGCATCACCGATGGGCTGATGAAAACCTTCGGCGAAGACCGCTGCTTTGATACCCCACTGGCCGAATCCGGAATCGTTGGAATGGCCGTGGGAATGGCCATCAACGGGATGCGTCCCGTCATTGAAATGCAGTTCGACGCCTTCGCCTACCCGGCCTTCGAACAGATCTTCAGCCACGTAGCCAAAATGCACAACCGCACCCGCGGGCACGTGAAACTTCCTCTCGTTATCCGCATCCCATATGCCGGTGGAGTCGGGGGAGTGGAGCACCACTGCGACTCCTCCGAGTCCTACTACGCCCACACTGCCGGGCTCAAGGTCTACACACCAGCCACCGTGGCCGACGGCTACCGGATGCTCCGCGACGCCATCGCCTCCGACGATCCCGTCATCTTTATGGAACCCAAAAAGTTGTACTGGAGTAAGGACGATGTGTCCCTTTCCGATCTGGCGGAAGAGTACGACGCGCGGGCTGCCGCCGGCGAAACGAGCGAAGGTCACGCCGCCGTGGCACGCCCCGGAACCGACGCCACGCTCATCGCCTACGGCCCCTCTGTCCCCACCGCACTACTCGCCGCCGAAGCCGCGGCCTTAGAGGGCCGGTCACTCGAAGTGATCGACGTGCGCACCATAGTCCCTTTTGACGACGCCACAGTGTGTGAGTCAGTGCGCCGGACCGGCCGGGCAGTAGTTATTGCCGAAGCACACGGATTCGCCTCGGTCTCCTCCGAGATTGTGGCCCGCGTCCAAGAACGCTGTTTCCACCAACTCGCAGCACCCGTCCTGCGCGTCACAGGCTTCGATGTCCCGTTCCCGGCTCCCAAACTCGAGCACTATTACTTACCCAGCGTGGACCGCATCCTCGATGCCGTAGATCAGCTGCAGTGGGAGGACTGATTCCCTTGTCTGATTCCTTACGAGTCTTCCTCTTGCCGGACCTTGGCGAAGGACTCACCGAAGCAGAGTTGGTGACCTGGCTGGTAGCCGAAGGGGACACCATTGTGGTGGACCAGCCCATCGCCGAAGTAGAAACCGCCAAATCCATGGTGGAAGTGCCCTCGCCCTATGGCGGTGTTGTGGTAACACTTCACGGTGCCCCGGGAGAGACCTTGGACGTGGGGAAGCCGCTGATTTCGGTTGGTTCTTCCGTTGGTGTCGGTTCCGGCTCCTCCGCGGATGATGCCGCCCCCGCCCCTACGCTGGACGGCTCTGCTGCAAGCAGCGAGCCGTCCAGCTCCGGCAGGCCCGATGCCACTCCCGGGGCGGCATCATCCGCTGCGGCGGCGTATCGCGAGGAGGAACGCGCGGGATCCGGGAACGTACTTATTGGGTACGGGACGCCTGGCGGTGCTTCGAGTGCTCGGCGGAGCCGGGCTCCGCGGGGTACTGCGGCTAACACTGCCGTGCCCGCCAAGGTGTCCTCGGTGATTTCGCCTTTGGTGCGGAAACTGGCTCGCGAGAACGGGGTTGCCCTCGATAGCCTTGCGGGGAGTGGTTCCGGTGGGCTGATTATGCGCCGCGACGTTGAAGCTCGGATTGCCGCACCGGAGACCGCCGCTGCCGCGGGTGTCCCGGCAGCGGGGAGCGGCACCGCTGGTGAGATGGACACGCGAACCGGGCTCGGCGTCGTCGGGCGCGTTGCTGTGCGTGGTGTCCGCAAAGCAGTGGCCGCGAACATGGCGCGCAGCCGCAGTGAGATTCCCGAGGCAACAGTATGGCTGGACGTTGACGCCACCGCGCTGGTGCAGATGCGGGCCGAGCTCAAAGCTCAACGGCCCGATGCCACACCAGGGCTGCTCGCGTTTATTGCTCGCTTTGTAGTGGCTGGGCTCAAAAAGTACCCCGAGCTGAACACCAGATTCGAGACATTGCCGGACGGCAGCCAAGAGATCGTGCAGCTTGGGGGAGTGAACCTGGGCTTCGCAGCGCAGACCGACCGCGGGCTGGTGGTCCCGAGTGTGCGGAACGCTGACGCGCTCAGCGCCCTAGAACTCGACGCCGAAATTCGCCGCCTCACTGAGGTAGCCCGCTCCGGAAAAGGAACACCGGCCGAACTTGGCGGCGGCTCCTTCACACTGAACAACTATGGCGTGTTTGGTGTGGACGGTTCCGCAGCGATCATCAACCACCCCGAGGTGGCGATGCTCGGAGTCGGACGGATCATCGACCGTCCCTGGGTGGTCAACGGAGAGTTGGCCGTGCGCAAGGTGACCGAACTGACCCTCGTTTTTGACCACCGAGTCTGCGACGGCGGCACCGCGAGCGGCTTCCTCAACTACGTAGCCAGCGCCATTCAAACCCCTGCCACCGTCCTCGCCGACCTCTAAGCGGCTACGGGTAGAATCGATTTCCAACGGCGCATCGCAGCAAAGAACTGTTGGTGCGGGTTTGAGGCTCAACCAGGAGGTTTGGATGTCCCGTTGGCGTGAACTTGGCGATGGAAACTATCTACTCACCACTGACTCAGCACTGCTGAACACCGGTTTGGTGGTGGGCACTGAACGCGCGCTGGTCATCGACACTGGATCGGGCCCGCGGCAAGGGGCTGAAATCCTCAGCGCCGTCCGCGAGATCACCCAACTACCCCTAGTAGTTGTGAACACCCACGCCCACTATGACCACTTCTATGGCAATGCAGTTTTTGCGGCCGACGGCGCCACCGAGTTTTGGGCGCACAGTAACTGTGCCGAACAGATCATCAAAAGCGGCGAAAAGCAGCGCACCGAGGTGGCCGCTTTCGAACCCGAAATGGCGGACAAAACCGGAAACAACGTCAACATTGTGGTGCCCACCGCCTTGATAGGTGAACAGCCAGTGCTTCTTGACTTGGGCGGGCAAGTGGCAACACTGTTCTACCTAGGCCGCGGTCACACCGACGGCGACCTCTTAGTGGGGACCAGCAAAGTCCTCTTCGCTGGCGACCTGGTAGAACAGGGCTCGCACCCCTCCTTTGAGGACTCCTTCCCGGAAGACTGGGCAGATACCCTCCGGCACATCTCAGCACTTCGCCACCGTTACGAATTCCTCGTCCCCGGACACGGCGAAACGGTTGCTGACGGATTTGTGAAAACCATGGCCGAGACCATGAGCACAGCCGTCCGGCAAGCCCGTCAAGTCACCCGCGAAGCACCCAGCGACGCTACCAAAGCCATCCCGATCCTGCCCTATGGGCCCATCCAGTCGCGCTGGTTCATCACACGCCTGGGCGAGACCACACACAGTGAACGCGCCAATGGTAGGTAAGTCCCGCCGTCGTACTTCTTGCCGCTGAACTTCTTGCCGCAGTACTTTCAACGCCGCAGCGTTAAGAAACCGTTAAAACCCTAAGCGGGGCAAAAATCTTCAGTTAGGCTGGGTGAAACCCGCTTCAAGACGTCCCCCCACGAACTTGGAGCGGGTTTTCTCATCTGCGGCCAGCGCCCCTGCTGAAAACCTCAAAAAATCGCACATCAAAAACGCACACAGGAGAACCGCTATGGCCGTAATACTCAATCCCTACCTCAGCTTCAAGAACAACGCCCGCGAGGCAATCACGTTCTACCACTCCGTATTTGGAGGGGAACTGACGGTCAACACCTTCGCAGATTTTGGTGCTAGCCAAGGCCCCGAGGACGCTGACTTGGTGATGCACGCGATGCTGAAGACTCCCAACGGCCTAACGCTCATGGCATCGGACACCCCGGCGTACATGGAGTACAACGAGGGGAACAACATCTCCATTTCCCTCAGTGGCGATGACGAGGAAACGCTGCGCGGCTACTACAACTCCTTGGTGGCCGGCGGTCAAACGGTGGAGCCACTGACCCAGGCGCCGTGGGGCGACACCTTTGGAATGCTCGTAGATGCCTTTGGCATCAACTGGCTCTTCAACATTGCAACCCAGAGCGGCGACCAAGGCGATTCGGCACCGGCTGCTTAGTCCCCGGGCGGGCTGATTTCCCCATAGAATGGCAGTTCGGAGCTAGCCGCGGCGGATCGTTGCGGACCACTACGCCAATCTGGGGAGATCAGCATGCCCGCACCGGTGGACCACACCAACTCTGCGCCCAACGACCAGCCGGAGCCGGAACTACGCCGGCGCCGCGATCGGCGCAAAGCCGAGCCCACTGAAGTACAAACCGAAGACTACGTTGGTGGCTTCCGGCAGTCCGGAACCCCGCCAGTGATCAGCTCTGTGCCCACCAGCAAAACTAACGCTCCGGCTGCCTCAGCCGCTGAGCCTGCAGTTGCCGACGTCCCGGTTTTCCCCTCGACCCACACCTCCTTTGTGCGCGAGCAGAAAGTCCGTCCCGCCGGCGGTATGCGCGGAATCCTCTACTCGATTTCCGCCGGTGCCATCAACCTCGGTCCCAGCCAAAAACAGCGTGAAGAGCAAGAGCTAGAAAGCCGCATCGCCCGCCAACTCCACGGCAGTTACAACACTGCAGTTCTGTCGCTTAAGGGTGGCATCGGCAAAACGTCCACCACCGTGGGTGTGGGCCTGATGCTCGCCGAGTACCGTGGTGACCCGCCTTGCGCTGTGGACGCCAACCCGGATTCCGGTGACCTCGTGGAACGTGCCCTCGGTGAAGGCATTTACCGCACCCAGCAACCGCGAACCATCACGGACCTGCTCAAAAATCTGGAATCAATCGATTCGCTCACAGACCTTTCCCGCTACATGCACCACGCTGGACGTTTGCACCTGATCGCGGGGGAGCAGGACCCGGAAGTTTCAGATTCGCTCACTGCCGATGAGTACTTGCGCATCCGCAAACTCATTGACTCTTACTACTCGCTGTCCCTGACTGACTGCGGAACCGGCGTCACCCACAACGCTATGAGCGGGATCTTGCAATCCGCGGACAACCTCATTGTGGCCGCCGGATACGCGGTGAGCGGCGCCAAACGCGCACGCAGCACTCTGCAATGGTTGGCCGGGCACGGCTACGAAGACCTAGCACGCAACGCGATTGTTGTTATCACTGACAAAGACGAGGTTTCCTCGCGCGTGGACAAGGACGCCATTGAGGAATACTTGGCCGGAATTTGCCGCCAACTCATCGCCGTCCCACACGACCGTGGTGTGGCAGACGGGGACCTCGTTACCCTTGACGCGCTCCGCCCGGAAACCCGCCGCGCGTACAAGGAAATCGCCGCAGCAATTGTGGACGGCTACCGCTAACCACTAATGACTTCAGAACCTTTTAGCCTTCGCAGTATTGCCGTTCCAGCTTTTGGACCCGCGCTCCTTTTTTGTATAGGCGAAGGCGCCATCCTCCCGGTGGTTGCGCTGACCGCGCGCGAGCTCGGTGGAAGTGTTGCTGTGGCAGCTTTGGTGGTCACGCTCATCGGTTTGGGTTCTTGGTTCTTTAACCTGCCGGCATCGCTGATTACCCTCAAGTTTGGTGAACGCTGGGCAATTGTTGGTGCAGCTTTTGCGAGCGGCTTGGCACTCATCGCGGCGGCGCTTGCCGCCCAGTTTGGGCGTGCGGGTCCTTCCGGAACGTCCGACGCCGGTGCTGGGCTTTGGGTTCTTGCCGCAGCCATGATGGTGGTTGGTATGGCATCGAGCGTCTTTAGTTTGGCCCGCCAGAAATACCTCACTGAAGCCGTGCCGGTGGACTTCCGTGCACGAGGTTTGTCAACGCTGGGCGGGGTAAGCCGGATTGGGATCTTTTTGGGTCCGTTTATTGGTGCCGGTGCCATGCATTTTTGGGGAATGGCCGGCGCCTACTGGGTGGGTGTGGTGGGGATGTTCGCCGCAGCGGCACTGTCCATCACCATCCCAGACCTGGTCTACTCACCCACGGGCAGGGACGGTTTTAGGGGTCCGGAGCCCACGCTGCGATCCGTGGCTGTTTCCCACCGGACAGTATTTTTCAGCCTGGGCACTGGCATTTTATTGCTCAGTGCTTTAAGGGCCTCCCGGCAAGTGGTGATCCCGTTGTGGGCTGAGAATCTAGGGCTTGATGCCACCCACGCCTCGATTATTTACGGACTCTCCGGGGCAGTGGACATGCTGGTGTTTTACCCTGCGGGAAAGCTGATGGACCGCAAAGGCCGGCAATGGGTGGCCATCCCGTCCACCCTGATTATGGGTGTGGCGTTGCTTCTGATCCCGCTCACCAGCACCTTTGTCTCGCTCCTGTTGGTTTCCCTGTTGATTGGGTTTGGCAACGGAATCAGCTCCGGGCTCATTATGACCCTGGGGGCGGATTTCTCTCCGGACCGTGGCCGTGGGCAGTTCTTGGGGATTTGGCGATTTATGGCCGATGCCGGCGGAACCGGCGGCCCCGTACTGCTCTCAGCAGTCACAGCAACAGTGTCCCTCGGCGCCGGTGTTGCCGCCACTGGGGTAATCGGATTCGCAGCCGCAGCCGTTTTGGGTGTGTTCATTCCCCGGCTCAAACACCACAGGAATTACTAAAGCTGCCCCAAATGCCGGTTCGCTTACAATTCTGCCGGGGCCCGTCGCCTGGCTGCATGGGCAAAAAGCCAGGTCACGGCCACCACGCATAAGTATCCGGCGATCACAATCAGCGCCACACCGGACCAAAAGTAGTTGGTGGTGGAGGTTTCTTGGCCGTCGCCGGGGGCGATCTTCATCAACGAATACACGGCAACCCCGGCAGCACTCAGCCCGGCGATCACGGGCAGCAACAGCCACCAGCGCGAGGCGGCCCAATGTTCGCCGAAGCCGTCCCACACGTTCCACGCATTACCCAGCCGCATCATCAACCAACCGGCCGGGAGCATAAACGCGCCCACCACTAAGTACGCCGCCACCACGTCAGAGGGCCGGTGCCACTGGTTGATCAGGGTAGAAACGCCGGTTACGACGGCGAAGCTACCGCCAGCGAACGCTGCCAAGGGTCGCCACCGTGGGGACACCATAAGGACCACCGCGGCAGCAGCCGAGGCCGCCAAGGTGGTGTGACCCGAAGGTAAAGAATTCAGCTCAAGTGTTTGCACACCCGTGAAAGGGCGCGCCGGGAACCAGTTTTTGAGTAGTTGGGTGGCCGCATTGGCACCAGCACACGCAGCAAGGGCTATGCCTGCGGCGGCCCAACGATGCCGCCCGATGGTGACGAACAGGACCACAATGCTCGCTAAAACCAGTGAGATCACGGGCAAAGCATCCAAGAATTTTGTGGAGGTTCGAGTGGCCGGGCCGTTGAGTGCAGTGGCCTCGACCAGTGCTGACTCGTCAATAAACTGCCCGGTAGTGGTGCGCACAAAAAAGTAGTACGTGCCAGCAAGCGCCAGTAGGCAGGCCACGGTGGCAACAAAAAATAGCAGCCCCGTTCCTTGGGCCGCCCGGCGCTGAGAGTGCTGGTAGACGTTGTTCATTTGTTTAAGGGTGTCACAAGTTTCTGGAGGCTTGGTGATGGCACGGAATGTCACGGGTGCTCGCTAGGCTGGGGGGATGTTCAGTCCCGCTGAGTCAACCCCCAAGGGGACCCCGCCAAAGGAGACTTTGCCGTCGCTTGAGGAATTGCTTGCCTCCGCGCATGTGGTCTCCATTCCTATGCGCGTGAAATTCCGAGGCGTCCTGCACCGCGAAGTGATGCTCTTTGACGGGCCAGCCGGCTGGGGCGAGTTTGGGCCGTTCCTGGAATACGGGCCGGACGAGTCCTCACGTTGGCTCGCAGCGGCCATCGAAGCAGCATGGCAAGGTTTCCCCCCGCCGCTGCGGACCAGCATTGCCGTCAACGCTACGGTTCCCGCCGTGGCGCCCGGCCGTGTGGCCGACGTCCTCGCCGGGTTTGGTCGTGTGGACGCCATCAAAATCAAGGTAGCCGAGTCCGGCCAAACCCCCGCTGATGACCTCGCCCGGGTGGCCGCCGTGCGCGCTGCCGCCCCTAACGCACGCCTGCGAGTAGACGCCAACGGTGGCTGGGACGTGCCCACCGCCGTCGCGACCCTCAACGCCCTGGCTCAATACAATCTCGAATACGCCGAACAACCCGTCCCGGACGTCCCCGGCCTCGCAGAAACTAGGCGCCAACTCCGCGCCACCGGCAACCCTCTCCTCATCGCCGCCGACGAATCAGTCCGCAAAGCCGAGGACCCGCTCAAAGTAGCCCGGGCCGGGGCTGCGGATCTGATCATCGTGAAAGTCGCCCCGCTCGGGGGAGTACAGCGCGCGCTGGATATTGTGGCGCAAGCCGGGCTCCCCGCCGTTGTGAGTTCGGCCCTAGACACCTCAGTGGGAATCCGCGCCGGCCTGGCCCTAGCCGCGGCGCTGCCGGAACTCCCGTATGCGTGCGGGCTGGGGACCGTTTCGCTGATGGCGGGGGACGTGGTTGCCGACTCCCTCACAGTGCACGACGGCGGCATCACCATCCGCGATGTTGACCCGGACCCAGCGCTGTTGACGCAGTTCACGGCCGCGGCGCCGCGACGCGAGTGGTGGCTACAGCGGCTTCGGGAGGCGTACGCGGTGCTGAGCAGTTAAGCGGTTAGTAGCGGTCCGGGGGAAGTGGCCTAGACTGCGGCTGCCAAGAGTGCTTCAAGACGAGGAGTCAAGGATTCAGCCATCATCGTGACCTCCTGACCTCGTATGCCATTTTTGCGTGCGACCGCCTGCCATCCGCTCAGATGTCCCGCCACTGCACCAATCCGATTTTTGGCGTTTTTGAGCGTCAAATCGCATTCGTCGGCCAACGCTAGAAGGCCTGCAACTTCATCGTCGAAAGTATCCGCACCCATGATCGACGTTGATCGGCGCTGTGCCAGATCAGGGTTCGGGTTGACGTCGAAAGCCGGACTCATGGCCCAGCCGTGGCCCGTCGATAGTAAGCCGTGGTTGCGCAAGTGATCATCCGTATTGCCCAGTGCCACGTTCGCAACGGCGCGGTCGAAGAGCTCACGCTGATCGCTTTTCAGATTGCTGGAGAGATCGCGGAGGGACTCGGCAATGTCCGCGTAATCGCGGCGCTGACCGTCGGTGGATCCCGTTGCGGTCATGGCGCTGATGTAGCCAATGCGTGATCCTAACGGGGAGCGGTCAAACCGGCGCAAAAGCAACACGGACCTCTCGCCCACGGTGACCAGCTTATGAAGGGGCGTCGTGATGCCAGCGAGGCCAAGTAGGTCCAGAGCTGTCGACTCCCACGCCATAACGTCCCACTGATCGCTCGCGTGAGGAAACTTTGCAATGCCCAATCCCTGATCAGGAAATCGAAATGACGCTTTGGGACGCGCGCCACCCAGACCTGTAGTTCCGGTATCGAGCAGTTGTTTGACCGCAGCGGACGTATCGCCATCACGCGATAGCTGGTCTGAAGCGCGCAGGAGCTCCGGTAGCGAAACCAACTGAGGAACCTTCGAAGGCCGTCCAAGAAAGTCGAGCTGGTCCGGCATCCGAAATCGAAGAGCACCTTGCCGTGTGTCATCGCTGACTCCAAGTAGGAAGTCAAGATCGTCAAGGCTTTGTACCGACCGATTCTCCTCGCGGGCGCTGGCCCGTTCTGCTTTTTCTATGAGATTACGGCCCCATCTATCGGGTGAGCTGTCCGCAAATGCCCCCGCAAGACCCAACTGGTGTTGAGCACCGGGAACCAGAGGGAGTGCAGGGTCGATCGCAGCATGTGTGCCCGAGAGATATTGCGAGCTGTAGAGGAAAGTCGTTGACAACTGGCCGCGGTTTCGCGTCAAGTGGGCCTGGCCAACTAGGGTCGCATCGCCGTCGCCCAAGTAGACTTCAATGGTGGTCATAGGGCCCGCTTCTTGTTGAGGTTCCCTGCACGAATTCGGCCAAGATCGCTATTTAGCGGATCGACGGCGGATACCACAGTGTCCAGCTGCCCCAACGCACGCAATACCTGGGCAACAACTGCAAAACCAACCCCGCCGCTCCCGGTCTCAATCTTCCTCAGCGTGTCCCGTGTGGTGTTCGCGCGTTCGGCAACCTGCTGTTGTGTCAGATTCAGAACCATCCGCCAGCCACGGACGTGTTCGCCAAATTCTTTCATTTGACGATCAATCTTGTACCCAGCCATCACGCCTCCCTTATGAAAACAATCATAAGCTCAACTACCTGTTATGCATAGATTTCGCTGCATAATGGACGGCGCGCGTTTGGCTGCGCTTGACTTCCAGTGACCGAGTTCACTTCGATTTCACTCGATTTTGGGGTGGATGTCGCGGGGGACTGTTTGGCTGTACGGGACCGCAGTACGCACCCCTGAAAGGTCCCTCAGATGTCTTTGGACACCAACCGCAAGATTCAGCTCCTGCCCATGGCCGGACACACACTGGGCAAGCGCAGCCCTGTAACTTGTGCGCTCAAATGCGACAACGCCTGCTTTGGTGAAGTCTGCAACACCAGCTCCAACGGCTACTTCCGTGACGTTGTTTCCGCCGCGTTCACCCGCCGCCAAGCCCTCGGCGCAGGCGCCGTAGGTGCCCTAGCAGTTGTCCTTGGCGGAAACGCCGCAAGCACAGCAAACGCTGCTTCAGGAAACGCGGCCGCTGGTTTGGCTGGCGCCGCTAAGCACGGGCACAAAAGCAAGCTCGCTTTTGACGCCATCAAGCCTGTGGATGCAGCAGTTGACGCGTTTACGGTTCCTCAAGGTTTTGACTGGCAGCCGATCATCCGCTGGGGTGACCCGCTCTTCAACGACGCACCCGCTTTCGACATCAACAACCAGAGCGGCGCAGCTCAAGAACTCCAATTCGGTTACAACAACGACTACTCGGACATCATCCAGATCCCCGGTAGTAAGGGCCGCCGCGCCGTCCTCTTCGCCAACCACGAATACACCAACGAGAACATCATGTTCCCGGCCACCACTGACGCAGCCACAGTGCGCCAAGTGGGCCGCGCCGCACACGGTTTGACCGTCGTCGAACTTGAACGTAAAAACACCACCAAGCCGTGGAACTACGTCAAGGGTGCGCCGCTGAACCGGCGCTACCTCACCGAAACCGTGTACACGCTCACCGGGCCCGCAGCTGGCAACGAGCTGGTCAAGACCGTTGCTGACCCCACCGGTGCTGCCATCAAGGGAACCCTGGGCAACTGCGCCGGCGGCACCACCCCTTGGGGCACCATCCTTTCCGGTGAAGAAAACTTCAACGGCTACTTTGTCACCCCCGGAACCTCTGCCTCGGACAAGCGCTACGGCCTGGGAAGCAAGCCCACCGCCCGCAACTGGGAGCTGGACGACCCTCGCTTCGACACCCGAAATGCCGGATACGAAAATGAAGCCAACCGCTTCGGCTGGATCGTAGAAGTTGACCCGTTTGACCCCACCTCCACCCCGCGCAAGCACTCAGCGATGGGCCGCTTCAAGCACGAAGGCGCCAACGTAATTGTGGCTAGCTCCGGACACGTTGTGGCCTACATGGGTGACGACGAGCGCTTCGACTACCTGTACAAGTTTGTGTCCAAGAACAAGTACCGTTCCGGAAATACAGCAGCCGACCGCGCGCACAACATGACCCTCCTCGAAGAAGGCGACCTCTACGTAGCCCGCTTCACCGGCGACTCCTCGGCCGCCGAAATCGACGGCAGCGGCAAGCTCCCCTCAGACGGTGCCTTCGACGGTACCGGGCAGTGGATCCCGCTGGTTGAAGACGGTCAGTCCAAGGTTGCCGGGATGAGCGTGGCAGAAGTTCTGGTATACACGCGTTTGGCTGCAGACAAGGTCAACCCCACCAAAATGGACCGTTGCGAAGACGTCCAGCCCTCACTGGCCACCGGCAAAGTCTACGTAGCCTGCACCAACAACACCGACCGCGGCAAAACCGGCAAAGAAGGCGCAACGGAGCCAAACCCGCGCACCACCAACCGCGACGGCCACATTGTGGAAATCACCGAACGCGGCGACCAGACCTCAACACGCTTCTTCTGGAACCTGCTCCTGGTCTGCGGCGATCCTTCGGTAAACGGCAGCACCTACTTCGGTGGCTACCCGGTAGAGAAGGTTTCCCCTATCTCTTGCCCAGACAACGTGGCATTCGACTCCGTAGGGAACCTGTGGATCTCCACCGACGGCGCGCCTTCCACCATCGCCAAGGCAGACGGTCTCTTCAAAGTCACCCTAGAAGGCAGCGAACGTGGACGCGTGGAGCAGTTCCTAGCCGTGCCACGTGAAGCCGAAACCTGTGGCCCGATTGTGCACGACGAGGAACGCAACGTTTTTGTGTCGGTCCAGCACCCGGGTGAAGAAGGTTCCTTCACGGACCAGCATTCCTTCTTCCCGGATTACGTGCCCGCTGGCGCGAAGCCCAAGAAGGGCCAAGTGCGCGCACCGCGTCCCGCCGTCGTACAGATCTTCAAAAAGTGATGTTCGCATAGAAACTGTTTGACCCAAACGCTCGTCCGCCGTGGCTCCAAATTTTTGCCAACGGTGGGCGAGCGTTTGCGCGTGCGGAAGGGAAATAGACTGGAGCGGTGACTTCACAACTGCCCCCAGAGCCCGTACTCGACTCGATGGCATCCGCGCGACTGGCCGTGGAAACGCTGATCGGCTACGGGGTGAAATACGTGGTGCTGGCCCCAGGATCCCGCTCTGCGCCCCTGGCTTACGCGCTTGCCGAGGCAGAATCCGCAGACCGCATCCGTGTCCTCATCCGCACCGATGAGCGAGTGGCAGGATTCACCGCACTGGGGCTCGCACTGGGGAGTGGCGCCCCGGCGGGCATCGTGACCACATCCGGGACCGCCGTCGGAAACCTCTTGCCCGCGGTGATGGAAGCCAACCACGCGAGCGTCCCCCTGGTGGTGCTCTCCGCCGACCGGCCCACCGAGCTACGCGGAACCGGAGCTAACCAGACCACAGTGCAGTTCGACCTTTTTGCTGAGCATGCCCGTTTTGCTGTGGATGTTGCCGCGGGGGATTCACCAGTCTCAGCGATACGCACTGCTCTCCTGGCCGCCAAAGGTGAGCTGCCGGGCACGCCAGCCGGCCCCGTACAGGTCAACCTCGCCTTCCGCGACCCGCTCACCCCGCCGCTGGACGGCACGGATTGGGCAGAGCAACCGGCTACAGGTTTTGCTGACGCCGCTTTTCCTGGCGGTGTTCAGGCTGACGCCGCTTCCGACGACGATGCAGACTGGCGCTTTGAAGTGTTGCCTTACCAGCCAGTAGGGGAGTGCCCCGGGCGGGCAGTTGTGGTGGCAGGCCACGCCACCAGTGCCGAGGCTGGGCGCGAGGCCGAATACTTTGCCCGAGTTCACGGCTTGCCTCTCTTGGCCGAGCCATCCTCCAACGCACGTTTTGGGCCCAACGCTGTGGGACCGTACCGGCTACTGCTCGCCGAATCCGGGCCCGAAGGATTGCTTGCCGTAGATCGGGTGATCGTGTTTGGACGGCCTACCTTGTCCCGGCCCGTTGCCGCTCTGCTGGCCCGCACGGATATTCCGCGTGCTTTATACGTTCCGCGGCCAGTCGCCTGGTTCGACGAAGGCAAGCGCACCGAAACCGTGATCGACGACTGGGAAGAGCTGTCATTGTTTGCCGGGCGTGGTGAAGACGGCTGGCTTGAGGCATGGCAAGCCGCGGGGGCTGCAGCAGAGGGCGCGCTCGCTGAGGTGCTAGGTGCTTCTGGGTTGTCCGGGCGGGCCGGACTGACAGAGCCCCAGCCGCTCACAGGTCCTGCCGTGGCGCGGCGCGTCTGGGCTGCTCACAATGGGGCAACGGGTGTCTCAGGGGCGGCCTTGGTCCTCGGCTCCTCCAACCCGATCAGGGATGTTGACCTCGCCGGGCAGCCCGTGGTTTCACCAGAAGGCACCTCACCCGGGAACGTCTACGCTAACCGCGGCCTTGCCGGGATCGACGGCACCATCTCAACGGCCACGGGCGTGATGTTCTCCAGCTCAACCCCCACGCGGGTTCTTCTCGGAGACCTCACTTTCCTGCACGACGTCGGCGCACTGCTCACCCCACCTGACGAACCCGACTGGCCGCTCCAAATCGTTGTCCTCAACGACTCCGGGGGCGGGATCTTCTCCGTCTTGGAGCACGGGCAGCTCGGCGAAAAACCACGGTACGCGGCCGCCGTCGAACGTTACTTTGGCACCCCGCACACGGTGGACATTGCGCACCTTGCCGCGGCGTACGGCATCGCGCACCGTGTGGTGAGCACTGGCGCCGAACTCGAGGATGCTCTGGCCGAGGCCATCACCGGCCGCAGTATCATCGAGGTCCGCACCACTCGCGACACCCTGCGCAATCTCCACGCTCGCATCAAGTCTTCGGTGAACGCCGCACTCCGCTAACCGCTACAAAAAAGGACATTCGCACCCCGGATTCCGGATGCGAATGTCTAATTTCGTAGCGGAAAAGGTGGGGATCGTGTGGAGGAGTAGTCCCGAACGAATTCGCGCACGCTGTCCACATACGGCTCAACGCGCCTATTGCCTCGGCTGCGTTCCCGCGAGAGTAGAAGCATGTCCCTCCAACCGTTGATCCTGACGCGAACAGCTACCACAGGCCTAGGCGCACGAACCCTTGCTAGGCAAGCGAAATCCGGCGAACTCGTTCGGCTCAGGGCAGGCGTTTACCTCGAGACGGGCACCTGGAACGCACTCGCACCCTGGGACAAAGACTTGCACCGCATCCGCGCCTGCGCCGAATCGTTCCGCTCACGGACAGTTTTCTGCCGCGATTCGGCCGCGCTGCTGTGGCACCTACCTCTCAGAAGTACGACGCCGGTACACGCCTACACGTCCGACGCTCGCGGTGGGCGTTCACGCAACGGAGTGGTGCGTCACCACGTTCCGGATGGGGGAGGGGACGCCGTTCAGCGGTACGGCGTTCTGGTCTCCAGCCGGGTCCGGACTGTGCAGGACCTTTTGGTGTACGCCACTTTTCCCGATGCGATTATGGCTACGGATCATGCGCTCAATGGCGATGCGAAACGCGGGTTTCTTCCATTGGGCCGGACGGAAATTCTGGAGGGCATCGAGGAGCTTTACTCGGCCGACGGATGCAAGCGACTTACCCAGCGATTGGCCTTTGCCGATCCGGCGTCGGGCTCTCCGGGCGAATCGCTGAGCCGGGCAATGATGGAAATTGCAGGCTTCGCTAGGCCGCGTCTGCAACACGAGTTTTATGATCGCCAGGGTTTAGTGGCGCGCACCGACTTCGATTGGCCAGCCCCGGACAGCATTCGTGGTGGAGCGGCAAGTGGCGGCGCTGGTTCCGGCCCCTTTGGTGGTGGAACCTTTGGCGCCTCTGGCACTTTAGCCGCACTACCGTCGTCGGACTCTATTCTGGTGGGCGAGTTCGACGGTGCTGTGAAGTATCAGAAGATTGAGTACACGAATGGACGCAGCGCCTCGGAGATTGTGCAGGCCGAGAAACGGCGTGAGGACAGGATCCGCGCATTGGGTCCGCGAGTTATTCGCTGGGGATGGCAAGAACTGCAAAGCCTAGACCGGTTCAACAAGTTCCTCAGCGACAGCGGGGTCCCACGCAGGCCGTCCCGCTCCGCACTCGCTTAACTCCGCATTCGCTTAGCTCCGCCGCCCTCAAAACCGCTACAAAAAAGGACATCCGCACCCCGGATTCCGGATGCGAATGTCCTTTTTTGTAGCGAAAACAGGAACTACAGTACGCGGCTGAGGAACTCCTTGGTTCGGGCATGTTGCGGGTTGGCGATGATCTCGCGAGGATCGCCACTTTCCACCACAACGCCGCCATCCATAAACGTGAGCCGGTCGCCGACTTCGCGGGCAAAACCAATCTCGTGAGTTACCACAATCATGGTCATACCGGACTTGGCCAGATCCTTCATCACGTTGAGCACATCGCCCACCAGTTCAGGGTCCAGAGCGGAAGTAGGCTCATCAAAGAGCATCAATTCCGGCTCCATGGCCAACGCCCGTGCAATTGCCACACGCTGCTGCTGACCACCAGAGAGCTGTGCAGGGTAGTGGCCAGAGCGATCACCCAAGCCCACCCGGTCCAGCAACTCGAGAGCCTTCTTTTTGGCCACAGCCTTGGGTACACGCTTGACCTGTACCGGAGCTTCCATCACGTTCTGCAAAGCAGTCTTGTGAGGGAAGAGGTTGAAGCGCTGGAAGACCATTCCGATTTCGCGGCGCTGGGCCGAGATTTCCTTGGTCTTCAGATCGTGCAAGCGGCCATTGACTTCGCGGTAACCGATCAGGTCACCACCCACGGAAATGCGTCCAGCGCTGATGGTTTCCAGCAGGTTCACACAACGAAGCATGGTGGACTTTCCGGAGCCCGAGGGGCCAATTACCACGGAGACTTCGCCTTGGTTGACAGTGAGATCAATCCCGCGCAGAACGTGGTGGTGGCCGTAGAACTTATGCAGCCCTTCGATCCGGACTAGCGGCTCGGCGGTGTTAGCCGTCATTTTGAGTCCTCCTTCGGATCTTCCGCGGTGGCCGCGGACTCGGGTGCACCAGCTGGTGCAGCAACAGTCTCAGTGGCAGCGGTTACAGGCCCAACATGAGCACCACTCTTGAATGCACTGTTGGCCTTGGCTGCGGCGGCGTTCACCGGAGCGGGCGAGAGGTTGTCTACGCCCTTTCCGTAGTACGCCTCGATGTAGTGCTGGCCAACCATCAACAAGCTGGTGATGACCAGGTACCAAATTGCGGCAACCAGTAGCAACGGAATTGGCATGTACGTGCGGTTAGCCAAGGAGTTGGTGGCGAAAGTCAGGTCGAGTGTGAACGGCACGGCTAGAACCAACGAGGTGGTCTTGAGCATGCCGATGGTCTCGTTGCCTGTTGGTGGAACTATCACACGCATGGCCTGAGGCAGAATAATCCGCCACATGATCTTGCCCTTGGACATGCCCAGAGCCTCAGCGGCTTCCATCTGGCCCTTGTCTACAGACTTCAGGCCGGCCCGGAAAATCTCGGCAAGGTAAGCAGATTCGTTCAGGCCTAGACCCAAAATGGCGCCCACCAAAGTGGTGATCACGCTGGCAGTATCCAGACTGAACCACTCGGGACCGAACGGGATGCCCGCGCTGATCTTTGGGTAGAGGACCGAGATCAGTCCCCAGAAAATCAACTGGGTGTAAACCGGTGTACCGCGGAAAAACCAAACCCATACCCAGCTGGACCAGCGGAATACCGGGTTGTCCGACTGCCTCATAAACGCCAAGAGGATTGCCAGCACAATTGCCAGCACCATTGACGCTACGGTGAGCAACAAAGTCCAGCCCACACCTTGGACAACTTTGGTGTCCAAAATGTAGGTGGCAACGATGTCCCAGCGGAAGCGTGGGTTGGTGAAAAGGCTCTGCAAAATCAGAGCCAAAACACCAAGAATTACGACGGCGCTAATCCAGCGCCCGGGGTGACGCACCGGTACTGCTTTGTTCAGTACCGGTGCGTCAGTGTCCTTGTGATGGGGGGCCATCATTCCACCTGTGGAGTTCGGGGTGGCGGAATGGCTCAAGAGCCAGCCGCCGGGTTGACCTCGGCCTTGTCGATGGCGCCCTCAGGGTTGTTCCAGCCCTCGAGGATCTTCTTGTACGAACCATCTGACATCAACTTGGTGAGCGTCTTCTGGATGACATCAGCCAAGGCGGTGTCCGACTTTGCAATGGCAATGCCCTGAGGTGCAGCGTCGTAGACCTCGCCGAACTTCTCGAGTGCACCGTTGGTTTTGGCAACAGCGTTACCGATGATCGGTGAGTCAGCAGCCATGGCATCGATGCTGCCGTTGACCAGACGAGTGGTGACATCAGTCTGGTTCTTGAGGGTTACAACGTCGATGGCCTTTTTGCCGTCAGCTACACACTTCTTGCTGCGCGTGGAGAGGTCCGGGTCTTCCTGGACGGTTCCGGTCTGCACGCCGATGGAGCGTCCGCAAATGTCATCGAGGGAGAACTTCTTGGGGTTGTCCTTCTGGACAGCCCAGCCGGTGCCGGCGTTGAAGTAGCTCACCATGTTTACAGCGGCGAGGCGTTCCTTGGTGATTGTGAAGGAGGAAATGCCGAGATCGTACTTGGGGCCCAATGCCGGGAGGATGCCGGTGAACTCGGCCGTTTGGACCTGAACCTTCAGGCCCAAAGTGGCGCCAATCGCCTTGGCGATGTCGACGTCGTAACCTACCGGGGTCTGGCCATCGGTGGCCAAGAATTCGGCCGGCTCGTAGGACGTGTCTGCACCGACGGTCAGTGTGCCCTTGGCCTTGATGGCTGCGGGAACCAATGCTGCAAGCGCATCATCCTTCTGGATGGTGCTGGGATCGAAGCTTGCAGCGCCACCGCTGCTTGCACCGGCGCCGGGGGTGCCGGTTTCGGAAGCGTTGGTGCATCCGGTCAGTGCGAGGGCGCCGACGGCGAAGACTGCCAGGGCTTTAGCCACAGTCTTGGATTGGATCTGCATGTCTTTACCTTTTGTAGCAGGGGTGATTGGCAAATAAACCGGCCTTAAGTCTATAGCCGGCTGAGAGAGGTGCGTCACAGTCAACTAATGTTCACCATTGGATACCAAGTGTGGTGTGGAACACAAGTGTGACACGAGGGTCTCTGTCTCTTATTACAGACTTCTCGGCGCTGAGGTGGAGATGAGGTGGAATCGCGAGGGAGCAAGCCTGGAAGCGATCCAGGCGCAAGCCGGGAAGAGATCCAGGAGCGATCCAGAAGCGCGCAGGCGTCAGGTTCGCAGGCCGAGGGCTTCGAGCATGGGCCGGAACTTGGCCCACGTCTCTGCAAGTTCAGCAGCCGGATCTGAGCCAGCAACAATGCCGCAACCTGCATACAAGCGCACCTGCGTGGGGGACTCGATGACGGCTCCACGCAATGCAATACCCCACTCGCCGTTGCCAGCGCTGTCCAACCAGCCCACCGGTCCCGCGTAGGGTCCCCGCTCCATTTTTTCCAGCTCGCGCAGCAACTCACCGGCCACCGCGGTGGGGGTTCCGCAGACGGCAGCAGTGGGATGCAAAGCGTTTATCAGCGCGAGCGAGGTAGGCACATGGCCTTCTGCGTCAGCCAATTCGGCGCGAACGTCGGAGGCCAAATGCCATACGTTTGGGAGTTCCAAAATGAAGGGCTCGGTGTGTGCGCTCATCGCTTCAGAGAAGGGCTCAAGCGCCGTGGTCAAGGACGCGATGGCGATCTTGTGCTCGTGAAGTTGCTTGGCGGAACCGGCCAACATGCGCTCGGCATAGGCCAAACCGTCGCCGTTAGGATCGTGTGCAACCGCATCCCGGCGGTCTAAGGTTCCTGCCAATACGCGCGCCTGAGCCGTGCGGCCCTCCACCTGAATCAACATCTCCGGGGTGGAACCAACCAGCCCATCCACACCGTAGGTCCAGCAATCCCGGTAGCGTTGCGCGAGCTCCTTGAGGACCGCGGCCGCATGCACACCGTCGGGAATGGTTGCCACTACATCGCGTGCCAAAACCAACTTCTCCAGCCGTCCGGTGCCAATTTGTTGAACACCCAAACGGACCGCTTCAGTCCACTCAGACTCGGAGAGGGCGCCAGTGGCAAGTGTTCCCTCGAGCCCACTTCCCACCCCGGCGGAACTGCCAGCCGAACTGCCAGTTGAACCCACAGCAGAAGGTTCGACGCCGAGCCAACCATCCAGCGCAGCGAGGACATCCGCTGAGGTGATTTCGGCGTCTTTATACGTTTGCAGCGTGGCCCAAGCGGCGCCGTCCCGCAGTCCTACCACGAGCTCAGGGACTATCAGCCGCGAAAGGTGGTTAGACGTTTTGGAGAACGCGAAGGAACCAAAAGCCACGGCGCCAGTGCCGGGACGGTTCACCTCGTCGCGAATATCGCCATCCAGAACCAGGTGCTTCCACCACTGTTCCGCGTTGATAAACCGGTCCGGGCCCGTGGCGGTGAAACGGTCAAGCTCGCCAAAGCCCACCAAACCGGATTCGCGCCGGTTCCAACTGAGCATGTTGTCCCGGACTAGGAAAGCAGAAAGCCCCTCGGGGGAGCGGGATTCTCCCAGGGGGACTGTAAGAGCTTTGAGGGTGCCGGTCATGATGAGACAACATTACTCTGCCGCCGCGCTGGCCCGAATCTGCTTACCCTCACCGCTCCCGGGCGTTTCTCAGCACGTGGTTAGAAGCCCGGGCAAAGATTTGCGACAATGGGATGGTGACTAGCGCAGGTAATAGAGCCTCTCTCGATAAGCGTCCGGACGAAGTAGCCAAGATGTTCGACGATGTTGCGCCGCGGTATGACGTGGTCAACGACGTCCTCTCTATGGGCCAAACGCGCCGATGGCGAAAAATTGTGTTCGACGCCGTAGGTGCCCGTCCGGGTCAGCGCGTGCTCGATCTTGCTGCCGGGACCGGGACTTCTTCCGAGCCCTACGCGGACGCTGGAATCGACGTTGTGGCCTGCGACTTCTCCTTGGGGATGCTGCGCACCGGCAAACGACGCCGCCCAGACATCAACTTCATTGCGGGCGATGCCACCAACCTGCCGTTCGCGGACAACAGCTTTGATGCGAGCACCATTTCCTTTGGGTTGCGCAACGTCAACCGTCCCAAAGAAGCGCTCGCTGAGATGTTCCGCGTGACCAAACCTGGCGGACGTATTGTGATTCCGGAGTTTTCCCAACCCGTCATCCCGCTGTGGCGCACCATGTACACCGAGTACCTCATGCGAGCACTGCCCGCCATTGCCACTAAGGTCTCCTCCAACCCGGACGCTTACGTGTACCTGGCCGAGTCCATTCGTGCTTGGCCGGATCAAGACAATCTGAGCCACTGGATGCAGGACGCCGGTTGGGAAGACGTTGCCTACCGCAACCTCAGCGGCGGAATCGTTGCAGTGCACCGAGCCACCAAGCCACTGGTGTCCGCAACCACTTCCGCGCCGGCCAAGCCCTTGGCGGAAAGCTAAAGCACCCTCACCGTGAACGTACTTATTGTTGGAGCGGGCCCGGCCGGGTCTACTGCGGCCTACTATTTGGCTCAAGCTGGCGTCAGCGTCACTGTGCTGGAAAAAACCACCTTCCCGCGTGAGAAAGTCTGCGGCGATGGGCTCACACCCCGCGCTGTGCGGGAGATTCAGAAGCTCGGTTTGCCACACCCTGTAGCCGAAGGGTGGCGCCGCAATAAGGGGCTCCGCCTGATCGCTGGGGGTCGCCAAATTGAGGTTCCTTGGCCCGAGCTCACAGACTTTCCCGACTATGGACTGATCCGCACGCGCCTTGGCTTTGACGAAGAGTTGGTTGAGCACGCTCGTTCGGCAGGCGCCGTCGTACTGGAAAGCCACAGCGTGACCCAAGCGCTGCGCGGTGAAGACGGCCGTGTGACCGGCGTTCGGGCCGCAATCCTGGACCCGGACGGGCGCAAAACCGGGGAAACCCGTAATTTTCACGCTGACGTTGTCCTTGCAGCTGACGGAAACTCGAGCCGCACCGCTGTATCTCTGGGTGTCGCCAAGCGCGATGACCGGCCTCTCGGCGTAGCCGTGCGCACCTACTTCACGTCCCCGCGCACTAATGACGACTGGATGGAAGGCTGGCTGGAACTCCCTGACAAAAACGGCCGTCCGCTGCCCGGCTACGGTTGGGTTTTTGGTGTGGGTGACGGCACGTCCAATGTGGGTCTCGGCATCCTGAACTCGTCCAAAGAATTCGGGAAACTCGACTACAAGCAGGTCCTACGGGACTGGACAGCTGGTATGCCCGCTGAGTGGGGCTACACACCGGAGAACATGGTGGGGGAAATTCGCGGCGCCGCATTGCCCATGGGTTTCAACCGCACCCCGCACTACGTGCCCGGCTTGCTGTTGCTCGGCGACGCTGGCGGAATGGTGTCTCCGTTTAACGGTGAAGGCATCTCCTACGCAATGGAGTCCGCGAGGTTCGCCGCCGAGTTCATCATTGACGCGCAGTCCCGGAAGTCCTCACCTCTTAGCCAGCACGACGCCGACGCGCACCTTGCCGGATACGCAGACTATGTGCGCGAACAGTGGGGATCCCACTTCACTTTGGGCCGTACTTTCGCCACGCTCATCGGCAAACCGGCAGTGATGAAACTCGCGCTGCGGACCGGTATGCCGATTCCGCCGCTGATGCGTTTTGTGGTCCGAATGCTGGCCAATCTCACCGGGCCCGAAGAAAAAGGACTTGAGGACCGGGCAATTCGTTTGCTCGAGAAACTTGTTCCGGCCACCTCAAACACCGGGCTCCTGCCCACCCCGGGACCGGCAAATAGTGCCGTTCCGGGCTCCAAGTCATCCGTTTCGACGCCCACTAGTTAGGCTTAGCTCGTGACCAACTCCGCAAACCACAGCTGGACGCACGCCGGACACGGCCTGCCCCCAGCCGATGAGCCTGCCCCCAACACCAAGGCCATCGCCACTTCCCTGACCCTTCCGGCCGGTTTTGCAGCGATCGCAGAGGATGACGTGCTCGGCCCGGAGATCACCAAAAACTTGGCTCGGGTTGAGAAGAAGCTGCGCGAAGCCATTGCCAACTCTGACCCGCTCGCTGACGCAACGTCGCGCCACTTGGTGGAAGCCGGCGGCAAGCGCGTCCGCCCGCTACTGACTCTGCTGACCTCACACTTGGGGGACCACACCCGCCCTGAGATTGTCCAGGCTGCTGTAGTTGTTGAGTTGACGCATCTAGCAACCCTGTACCACGACGACGTTATGGACTCCGCTCCTTACCGTCGCGGCGCACCCACAGCGCACGAGGTCTGGGGCAACTCGGTTGCAGTGCTCACGGGTGACCTGATTTTTGCGCGCGCCTCGATCCTGGTTTCGGAATTGGGTACCCGCGCCCTTGGTATTCAGGCGCGGACCTTTGAGCGTTTGTGCCTTGGCCAATTGCACGAGACAGTTGGACCGCGCGAAGGCGAAGACCCTTTGGCGCACTACTTGTCAGTGATCGCGGACAAAACTGGTTCCTTGGTGGCTGCTTCCGGTCAGCTCGGTGCCATCTTCTCCGGCGCACCTGACGAATACGAAGACGTTCTGGTTGAGTATGGCGAAAAAATTGGTGTTGCCTTCCAGCTTGCCGACGACGTTATTGATGTCACCGGAGTAAAGGTCAAGTCCGGTAAGTCGCCCGGAACGGACCTGCGTGAGGGCGTGCCAACCCTGCCGGTGCTGCTGTTGCGTCAGGCTGCAGCGGCAGGCGACGAATCCGCCGCGGAACTTTTGACCCTGGTGGATGGGGATCTCAGTAGCGATGAGGCACTGGCTAAGACCGTTACCGCCCTGCGTGAGCACCCGGTCACCAACGAGTCTTGGGCTATTGCACGCACGTGGGCTGACGAGGCAATTGCCGCCTTGGCGCCGCTGCCGGAGGGTGTAGTCAAGGAATCCTTGGCCAGCTTTGCTCTAGCAGTGGTGGACCGCGCTAGCTAGTTTTTGGGTGAGCGAAACGGCTCCGGCCTTTGCAATGTACGAGTCAAACATTGCAAAGGCCGGAGCCGTTTCCGTTCGCATCAGAAACACCGGAGGCGGTGGTGTGTCTAGTGAAAGTCTATGACAAGTATTGTCACGTAGTCCAACTGTGACGTCATAGTGTTGTGTTGCCGAGTTTCCCCAGGTTTTGGAAGGCGCTGCGGCGAGTTGCGCCGAACCGCCGGGGAATTCGCTGGACCCTCGGTAAAAGGAGGGCAATCTCAGCAGGGAAGATTGTTGGGGATGTTGCCAAAGTTGTCCACATAGGCGCAATTCCGGGTTTCTTCAGGGTGCTGGGCCCGTCACGCTGGGGAGCATGGAACTGGTGCAAACCCTTCAGCGCTTCGGCTCGGTGGCCCGTCCGGTGCAGCTATTGCGGGCCGGGTTCAGCGAGCGGGACTTGCGCAATGCAGTGAACGACGGCGTGGTGCGGCGCGAGCGTCCAGGTGTCCTTGCGCTTCCGGGAGCCGACCCTGTACTCAGGTACGCCGTGGTGGCCAATGGCTTGGTGAGCTGTGTATCGGCCGCCCACTTTTACGGTTTCTGGGTGCTGCATAACCCGGAACTGCCCCATCTGCTCTGTAGGCACGGGGGTGAGAAGAACGCCGTCGTTCATCGAAACTCTGTGGTCCCCAAGCACCCATTGCTGCCAGTTGCTGGAAAAGGCGATGTGCTGATTCACGCGCTCAATTGCCGGCCAGTTTTGGAAGCGGTGGTGATGGTGGAATCTGCAGTGGCCCAAGGCGAATCAACCCTAGATTTTCTGCGGGAACGGCTACCGGGGAAACGGAACGGGAAGGCCCGGAGCGTGCTGGACTTAGTTGAGTGTACGGCCGATTCCCCCTTGGAAGTGGTGGCCAGACTCCTCTTCCGCAAGGCGGGGCTGTTCGTCCAGGCTCAAGTGGAGATTGCCGGGGTAGGCATTGTGGATTTCCTGATCGAGGGTTTTCTGATTATTGAGGTGGACGGCAAAACTCACCTCGAGCCGAAACAAGTTATCAAAGACCGGGCACGGAACAATGCGAGCATCCTCAGGGGCTACACAGTTCTCCGCTTCGACTACGCGGCCTTGATGTACCGGCCAGAAGAGGTCCTAGCTCAAGTGCAACAGGTTCTCGCGGGCAGGGTGATCCGCTGAGAATCCCCTTCTTTTGCGGAGATCGCCCCGGTGAGCCCGGCGTTTCTTGGCAACACGCCGAATGGGACCCCAAAAAGAGGGGAAACTCGGCGGCAGGGGCGGCTCGTAGGAGGGGGCAGACGGGAGTTAGTCTTCGTCGCCCTCAAAAGCCCACTCGAGCATGTCGAAGGTGAACTCAGAGAACGTTCCTTCTTCGCTCTTCCACTGCCCGCGCATGTTGTTTCGGCGCCACACAATGGGGTCCGGGATGGAAAGGTCCCCGGCACGGAAGCCCCAAGTGAACTTCTCTTCCTCGTCCTCAAGGAACATCAAGAAGCCTTCTTCATCCACTTCGAGCTCCTCAGGATCCCAGAAGTAGTGGTAGGCCTCCATGATGTCCTCACAGCCACCCAAGGCTAGGTAGAACTCGCGCAATACAGCCGGGATGGTGAAGGTGTGCTGGGAGAGGGCTTCATCCAGCTCGGCATCAGTGAGGCCGTCCTCTGGCTGCCACTCATCCTCGAGATACTTCGGTACCAGGGCACGGAACTTCTCTAGGAACATGTCAGTCATGGAATCAATCCTAGCCAATGGAATTAGCTCTCTTGACGATGCCACCCATTAACGGCCAAGGGCACAAACCAATGACGCCGCCACGCAAGGATTCGGAAAGCGAAAACTAGCATCGCGATCGCCAAGGCTGTGGCCCACGTGAATGCTCCAAGGTTCCAAACCAGGACGGTGAGCCCAGCGCCAGTGAAGGCCGGAAGCGCGTAAATATCCTTGGCATCAAACAATTGCGGGACCTCATTGGCTGTGATGTCCCGCAACACCCCACCGCCCACCGCAGTGGTGACACCCAGCAGCACAGCAGCAACCGGATGGAGGCCAGCGTTGATGGCCTTGAGCGCACCAGACATACAAAACAAGGCCAGTCTGCCAGCGTCAAAGTAGGTCAGCAACGAGGTGTACCGCTGCACACTTTCAAACAGGAAAAACACCAAACCTGCAGCCAACACCGGCGGGAGCAAGTACCACGGGTTGGTGAAAACGGCTGGCGGGCCGGCGTTGATCAGAACATCGCGAATCACGCCACCACCCAGACCAACCAGCGAGGCCAGAAGGACCGAACCCACAACATCGAATCGTTTGCGCGCAGCCAGCAGCGAACCTGACACGGCGAAGAAAAACACACCAATCAAGTCCAAAGCGAGCAAAGCGGCATCGAAGGAAAACATGGAACCTTCCAGAAAAGGTGAGGAAATGGCTCGTCCCAGAATACGGACTTCGAGCGTGCCTGTTCTCATCCGGCGCCCCCGGCAACGTAGGCTCCTGCCATGAGCCAGCTTCCCATTTTGATCGCCTGCAGCCACGGAACCTCGAGCGGCCAGGGTGCCGCAGAGGTCGATTCACTACGGGCCGCAATCCTTGCCCTGCGCCCTGAACTCGACGTTCGTGAGGCCTACGTTGACGTCCAAACCCCAGACCTCAAAGACGTTGTGGCCGGGATTGGCGAAGGCGAGTCCGCCGTCGTCGTTCCTTTGCTTTTAAGTGTTGGTTATCACGTCAAGGTGGACATTGCACGGGCCGTGAGTAGCCGTCCCGGTCTGTTCGCCGCGGAACCGCTGGGCCCGGATCCGCGCTTGGCGCGGCTGCTGGCGACCCGCCTCGCAGAAGCAAACCTTGGTGCCGATGATGCCGTGGTCCTGGCCGCCGCTGGATCCTCCGACGCCGGTGCTGCTGTCAATGTTGAAGCCCTCGCCAAGGATTTACGCACCTTAGTTCCCAACCGGATTGTGATTGGGTACGGCGCCTCGGCGAGCCCTTCAGTGCCCGACGCCGTTGCTCAAGCAAGGGAAGATCAGGCTCGGGAAGAAGGCGCAGATCGTGTGGTGGTGGCGTCCTATCTTTTGGCGCACGGATTTTTCCACGACCAGTTGGCCAAAGCCGGTGCGGACGTGGTCACGGAGCCGCTCCTGCCCTCCGAAGTGCTGGCCGAAATCGCGCTGGAACGCTACGACGAGGCCCTTCGAAACCCGTCATAAAAGTCTCAAAGGTGACGAATTGTTTCCCCGCGTGACCTCTCATTGCCTCCTCCTTTGTTGAAGAAATTGCCGCGGCTTTAGAGTCGGACAATGACTGAGACAGCTCTAGCCGGAGCAAGCACTGACCCCGCCGCTTCCCGCAAGGCCAACCGCCCGGGCCGCCCGGCAGCTAAACCGCACGGTCAGTGGAAGGTGGACGGCACCGAGCCGCTCAACGCCAACGAAACCTGGAAGCAAGAGGACAACGGGCTCAACGTTCGCGAACGCATTGAGACGGTCTACGCGCAGCAGGGCTTCGAATCGATCGATGGTACTGACCTGCACGGCCGTTTCCGCTGGTGGGGGCTCTACACCCAGCGCAAACAAGGGATCGACGGCGGTAAAACAGCCACCTTGGAGCCACACGAGCTCGAAGACAAATACTTTATGCTCCGAGTCAGGATCGACGGCGGGGCGCTCACCACCGAGCAACTGCGCGTGATCGGGCAGATTTCAGTGGACTTTGCCCGTGGCAGTGCGGACCTGACTGACCGGCAAAACATTCAGTTGCACTGGATTCGGGTGGAAGACGTCCCCGAGATTTGGCGCAGGCTAGAGTCTGTGGGGCTCTCCACCACCGAGGCTTGTGGCGACGTTCCGCGCGTGATTCTCGGTTCTCCGGTAGCGGGCATTGCCAAGGACGAGATCATTGATCCCACACCGCTCATCCAGGAACTCTCCGAGCGGTTTATTGGCGACCCTGAGCTGGCCAATCTGCCCCGCAAATTCAAGACAGCCATCACCGGCCACCCCAGCCAAGACGTGGTTCACGAGATCAACGACGTTGCCTTGGTGGGTCACGTTCACCCCGAACTCGGTATTGGCTACGACCTGTGGGTGGGTGGCGCGCTGTCCACCAACCCGATGTTGGGCAAACGTCTTGGCGCTTTTGTTCTCCCCGAGCAAGCCGCCGACGTTTGGCTGGGTGTCACAAGTATTTTCCGTGACTACGGTTACCGCCGGATGCGCACCAAAGCCCGTCTGAAGTTCTTGCTGGCGGATTGGGGCGTGGAGAAATTCCGCACCGTTCTGGAGGATGAGTACCTCGGCTACAAGCTCAACGACGGCCCGGCGGCGCCCAAACCGGCAACCCCCGGGGACCACGTAGGCATCCACGAGCAGAAGGACGGCAAGTTCTACATCGGCGCCACACCCACCGCTGGGCGGCTCTCCGGTGCGGCACTTGTATCCCTGGCTGAGTTGCTTGAATCCAACGGCTCCTACCGGCTGCGCACCACCCCACACCAAAAACTTGTGGTCTTGGACGTGCCTAGCGAGAACGTCGAAACGCTGGTGGCCGAGCTGGACAAGCTGGGCCTCTCCGCCCGGCCGTCCGTGTTCCGCCGCGGCACCATCGCCTGCACCGGCATTGAATATTGCAAGCTTGCAATAGTGGAAACCAAGGTCACTGCGGCCACCGCTATCGCCGAGCTGGAAACCCGGCTCGCCGATCTTGTGGAGTCCGGTCAGCTGCCCCAAGCGCTCTCCCTGCACATCAACGGTTGCCCCAACTCTTGCGCCCGCATTCAAACCGCTGACATCGGGCTCAAAGGCATGATGCTTCCAACGCCCGACGGCGAACCCTCCCCGGGGTTCCAGGTCCACTTGGGCGGTGGGCTGGCTTCCGATAACCGCGAAGAAGCTGGGCTGGGCCGCACCGTCCGCGGCCTCAAGGTTTACGTGGCAGACCTGCCTGACTACGTAGAGCGAGTAGTTCGCCGCTATGTAGCCGACCACATCGAAGGCCAAACATTCGCCCAATGGGCACACGCAGCAGACGAGGAGGCGCTCCAATGAGCACCGCACTACGCAGCAAAGAAGAGCTCAAAGCCCTTGCAGAATCTGGCGCCGCCGAGCTCGGCTGGGACGCCCCTGCCCGTGACGTGATCGCCTGGGTGGCCCGGAACTTCGAGCTTTCCAGCGTGTCCGTGGCCTGCTCCATGGCCGATGCCGTGCTGCCGGCACTTGTGGCCGATCAGCTGCCCGGCGTGGACGTCCTGTTCCTCGAAACTGGCTACCACTTCCCGGAAACCTATGCCACACGCGATGAAGTAGCAGCGAACCTGCGCATCAACGTAGTGGACGTGCTGCCCGAGAACACTGTGGAACAGCAGGACCGGCTCCTTGGCAAAGACCTCTTTGCACGTGACGCCGCCCAATGCTGTGCCCTGCGCAAGGTTGCCCCTTTGCGACGCACCCTCGCCGGTTACGAACTCTGGTTCACCGGAGTTCGCCGCGACGAAGCCCCCACCCGCACCAACACACCCTTGGTGACTTGGGACGAAGCTAATGGACTGGTCAAAGTGAACCCGCTGGCGGCCTGGAGCTTCGACCAACTTGTGGAGTACTCCGAAAACAACCTGCTACCGGTCAACCCGTTGCTCACCCAGGGGTACCCATCGATTGGCTGCCAACCCTGCACCCGAAAAGTCGCCCCCGGTGAAGATCCCCGTGCTGGCCGCTGGGCCGGTACCGATAAAACAGAATGCGGACTACACGTATGAGCAACGCAACCACCACTGAGGATTTGACGCCGTCCGGGCTCATCCGCGCAGCAGTTTCGCCGGAAGCTGCGCATCGCGCGAGCGAGGAACGAGCGAGTGTGTCTAAGCCGCGTGGCGAAGCTGCACAGCGGCTCTCCAGCCTCGACACGTTGGAGTCCGAGGCCATTCACATTATTCGTGAGGTTGTTGCCGAGTTTGAGAAGCCGGCCCTGTTGTTCTCGGGTGGCAAGGACTCTGTGGTGATGTTGCACCTTGCCACAAAGGCGTTTTGGCCCGGCAAGGTTCCGTTCCCCGTGCTGCACGTGGATACGGGGCACAACTTCCCTGAGGTGATCGACTTCCGTGACAGGACGGTGGAGAGGCTGGGACTTAAGCTCGTCGTCGGATCTGTCCAGGACTTTATTGACCGTGGTGAGCTGGCCGAGCGGGCTGACGGGACCCGCAACCCGCTGCAGACCGCGCCGTTGCTGGACGCTATTGAGCGCAACAAGTTTGATGCAGTGTTTGGCGGTGGGCGTCGCGATGAGGACAAGGCCCGCGCCAAGGAACGCATCTTGAGTTTGCGTGACGAGTTTGGGCAGTGGGACCCGCGCAACCAGCGGCCAGAGCTGTGGAACCTGTACAACGGCCGCCATACGGTGGGCCAACACGTGCGGGCATTCCCCATCAGCAACTGGACCGAGCTGGACATTTGGCGGTACATCGAACGCGAAAACATCGAACTGCCCGGCCTCTACTACGCGCACAACCGTGAAGTATTTTCCCGCGACGGTATGTGGCGTGCCGTAGGTGAAGTGTCCCAACCGCGGCCGGACGAGGAAGTTGTCACCAAGTTGGTTCGCTACCGCACAGTGGGGGACATGTCCTGCACCGGTGCTGTGGAATCTGACGCCAAAGACGTTGCAGCGGTGGTTGTAGAAGTTGCCGCATCCACCATTACCGAACGCGGCGCCACCCGGGCGGATGACCGGATTTCCGAGGCAGCAATGGAAGATCGCAAGAAAGACGGCTATTTCTAATGAGCACTGCTGTTGAAACCACCGCTGTTGAGCTAAACCCCAACCACGCCGGTACTGCACTTTTGGCTGACACCACACTCTTCCGCTTCGCCACAGCTGGCTCGGTAGATGACGGGAAGTCCACCCTGGTTGGCCGTCTCCTGCACGATTCAAAAGCGATCCTCGCAGACCAGCTCGAAGCCGTGACTCGCTCCTCCGCTGACCGCGGATTTGGCGGCGAAAAGGGCGGCGTTGACCTAGCCCTGCTGACCGACGGTCTACGGGCCGAGCGCGAACAAGGCATCACCATCGACGTCGCCTACCGCTACTTCGCCACCGACCGCCGCAGCTTTATCCTGGCTGACTGCCCCGGGCACGTGCAGTACACCAAAAACACGGTGACCGGCGCGTCCACTGCGGACGCCGTCGTCGTACTCATTGACGCTCGCAAAGGTGTTCTGGAGCAGACCCGCCGGCACCTCTCAGTGCTCAAGTTGCTGCGTGTGGCGCACGTGATTGTGGCAGTAAACAAGATTGACCTGGTGGACTTCAGCGAGCAGGTTTACCGGGACATTGAGGGGCAGGTTGCTGCCGCTGCACAAGCTCTGAGCTTGGCAAACGTTCTGGTGATCCCCGTTTCTGCCCTTGACGGCGACAATGTGGTGGACCGCTCTGAGCGCACACCGTGGTACTCCGGGCCAGCACTTTTAGAGACTCTAGAACAGTTGCCCGCGGCGGACGAATTGGAATCGCACCTTGAGAGTTTCCGTTTCCCCGTGCAGTTGGTCATCCGGCCGCAGGGTGCTTTGGCGCCCGATGCCGTGGCCGCCGGGCTGGACGTTGAGGCGCACCGGGATTACCGCGCCTATGCTGGCCAAATCACTGAGGGATCGGTGACGGTGGGGGACTCGGTGGCAATCTTGAGCCCCGGACAGCCTGCCCGCATCACCACGGTTGTTGGCATTGACTTTGCTGGCGCATCGCTCCATAGTGCCGCCGCTCCGCAATCGGTGGCAGTACGTTTGGCGGATGAGATCGACATTGCCCGTGGTGACACCATCGCCGCTGTTGCGTCCTCCGGGGATGCTCCGTTGCAGGCTAGTGCTGACCTCTACGCCTCGCTCGCGTGGTTGTCTCCCAAGCCCTTGCGTGAAGGTGCGAAGGTGTTGGTGAAACACGGTACTCGGACAGTTCAGGCTCTGGTCCGGTCAATTTCCGGGAAGCTGGATCTTGAGACTTTTGCTCTTGAACCGGCCAGTGGTTTGGACCTGAATGACATTGGCCAGGCGCAGCTTCGGCTCGCCGCGGAACTGCCACTTGAGGACTATCAGCAACATCGCCGGACCGGGGCGTTTTTGGTGATCGACCCCGTGGACGGCAACACTCTAGCGGCCGGCCTAGTCCGCAATCACCCCGGCGACAACGAGGGTGAGCGCTACTGGATCTAGTCCAGGCTCCAAGCCACCGCTGAGTTTCCCCGCCTTTTAGAAAGTTCGACGGCGTGTCCCCAGGACACGCCGTCGGACTTCTTTAAGCGCCGCAAAAGAAGGGGAAACTCGGCGGCCTGGACACTTTGAGATGCCTGAATAGAGTGTGCCCGGAGCAGTAGAGTGTGCCCCGGCCGAAAATTAGAGTGTTGCCCACTCTAATTATATGAATGACGTTCTCCCTACGATGACTGAGCACAAGAAGTGCGAAGTCTTGAGGGGAACCAATGCAGTTTTTTGCCACGAATCGACGCGCGATGGCCGGGCGGCACGTCACGTCAACGGGCGTTCGTGGCGTTGGTTCTCTCGCTCGTGTGAGCGTGGTGTTGTTGGGGCTGGCACTCAGTGCAGGATCTGTTTCCGCTGCTGCGCAACCGCCGGCGGAAACCACCACAGCTTCAACCATCCCCACGGTCACGGCAACTCCTACGGCGACCGCCACTGCTTCGGCGACAACGACGCCGGCAGATGCCACCGCCTCAGCGTCGCCCAGCGCCACTGCTACTTCAGCCTCTCCCTCACCCACTGCGACAGCGACTGCAACCGCGACCACAACTGCCACCGCTCCGGCCACGAAGTCGCTCCTCGCCGCTCCGGCCTTAGCTGCGGCTGCCAGCCTGAGCTGCGCTGCTGGCACGGTCTACACGCTTAATGACGACGGCAAGGTCACGTCAATCAACACGTCCTCCGCCGCTGCCACAGCTGCTTTTGATTTTGGGAACGACAGCATCAATGGCCTTGCCATTTCCCAAGGCGGCACAGCTGCGTACTCCGTAAGCACCCAAGCCAATAACAACAACAATGTTGTAGTCCGCCACTACAACCCCGCGGCGAGTCCTCCGACTACAAAAACGGTGGGTGTACTCGCCGGATCGGGAACCTTTGTGATGGGTGGCATCAATCCCAAGACCGGAATCTATTACTTCGGACGTGTTAATGGGGCCCGTGAACTCGAGCTTTATGCATTCAACACGGCAAGTGACACACCAATCGGCTTTGTAGGCAAAGTAGCTGGCACTAGGGACAGCGGCGGCAATGCACGCGCTAACGGTGACCTCGTATTTGGCTCAAACGGCGACATGTACTTTGTGGTCAGCTCCGGTATGGGTTGGGATAATTCAAATGTCTTAATGAAGCTGGACGGCACCATCCCCAGCACACAGCAATTGCCTACGAGTACGGCGCTCACTGCAACCAGAATTTCATTCCTCCAGCCGAATGACCAGGCATTCAATGGCATCGCCTTTGACGGCGGCTACTTGTACTTGGATACGACCCAATCCGGTTTCTACAAGGTGAACCCTTCTGACGGTTCCAAAGTCGACGAAGGCACCCTGAGTGTTGCTCCGGTTGATATGGCCAGCTGCCAGTACAACAACTCGCTCAACGTCACCAAGAACATCGTTGGGCGCGCTGTTCCCACAGACCAGTTCCAACTGACCACTACCGCGAACGGAACGGCCATCGGTAGCACGGGACTCACCGCGGGAACCGACACAGGGCTCCAGGGCGACGGCGCTGAAGTATCCAGCAGCGTTCCGCTTAGCGGAACCGCCATTGTGGTCTCGGAGAGTTCCGCCAACGGAACCGTGATGGTCAATTACACCTCCACGTATCAGTGCACCACCCAAAGCGGAACGGTAGTGGCCAGCGGGACTGGCACTTCGGCGTCGTTCACGTTCCCTGCCCAAATCACGGCCGGCGTGAACGTCGAATGCGTCTTCACCAACACGCCAAAAAACGCCAAGGTGACTGTCAAAAAGACCTGGAATAACGCAATCGCCGGCGACACGGCCAGCTTCACCGCCCTGAGCTTCAACGGCACTTACACCGCACCGGCATCCGGCACGGGAACGGCCACGGTCATTGACTCCAAAGACGTTATGCAGGGCACCACAATCGATGTGGCTGAGACGCTTGGGACCAATAACAAGGGCAGCTACACCAGCACCCTGGTGTGCAAGGACAGCAGCGGTGCCGCCATGCCACTGACGGGGACCAGAACCACCAGCGGCAGCTTCCTGCTCGGCAACAAAGACGTGACGTGCGAGTTCACCAATAGCAACACGGCGGCCAGCGTTACAGTCAGCAAAAACTGGATTGTTGACGGTATCGCCTACAACAACGGCTCCCAGCCAGCCGGTCTGAGTGCCTCCCTGACGCTCACCGGCCCCGGTTCTGCAGGGGCTTCCACTCAAGCTTGGGGCACCGCACGGACAGGCTACTTTGTGGGTCAGCAATTCCAGCTGAACGAAACAACCACTATTGACCCGTCGATGAACTGCACGGTCACCCAGGTGCAGCTGAGCAAGACCGGCGGGGCTGCTGCGGTAACCCTGCCCTACACCGATACGGTCGCGGCTGGAGCGAATGGTTACACGCTGACCAACACCGTGGTGTGCAAGACGCAGCTAGTGCTGCTCAAACACATTGACACGAGCAACCCGGGCAGCATAGTAGCCGCCGACTTCACCATCAAAGCAACCCCGGCCAGCGGAACAGCCCTACAGGTAACCGGCGCCGAGCAGCCCACCATGGCAAACACCAAAGACGTGGCCGCAGGAACCGTTTACACCCTGAGCGAATCCGCGTCAGCCAACAGGGCCTACTTGCAGCTCAAACTACAGCGCTACACCGGTAGCTACAACGCGGACGGCAGCCTCACGGATGCCAATGCCTGGACTGACGTCACGGACGTCACTGCGACTGTAGCGAAGGGCAAAAAAGCCACCTACCGCTTTGTCAACGGAAACCCGCCTGCCTACACACTCCCGCTAACGGGCGGGACCGGAACTGCCAGCTACACGCTGATCGGCGGGGGGCTGCTCCTCATCGCGGCGCTCGCCGGACTCTGGTTCATCCTGCGCAGGCGAAAAGGCTAAGCCCCGTGACCGCCCCAAAAATACTTGACCAAAAACAACGTGCTACTTACCTCGTACCACTCCTGAAAGGAACGCAAAACATGTCATCTCTTCGTAAAACCCTCACTAGGCGGGTGACGGCGGGCCTCGGCATCGCCGGCATCGCTGCCGCAGCAATGCTGGGCTCCGTTGCCCCGGCATCAGCAGCTCCGGGCCCGGGAAACATCAACCCTGATGCGCCCAAGTCCCTGACCATTCACAAGTTCGAGCAGCCGGCTGTACTTGGCACTGCCCCGGACGGTACGGAGCAAAACACCGCAGGCCTCACGCAGTTGAATGGCGTTGAGTTCACCGTGCAGAAGGTCACCAACATTGACCTGGCCACCAACGAGGGCTGGTTGGCCACTAAAACGCTGACAGTTGCTCAGGCTCAGCAGCACCTTGCTTCGCCGGGACTGACCCAGACGACTGCCAACGGTGTGGCAACATTCTCCGGCCTCGAGCAGGCTGTCTACCTCGTGACTGAAACGGATAGCGGTTCTAACAACATCGCGTTCGCAGCCAAGCCATTCTTAGTGACCCTCCCGTTGCCGCACAGCAGCGACAACACCTGGATCTACAACGTTCACGTGTACCCCAAGAACTCCTTGACCACCCTTGAGAAGTCCATCGATGACACCAACGCAACGGGCCTTGGCTCGGATGTTACGTGGAACATCGCAGCGGGAATCCCGGCCAAGTCCGAGGGCAACACGCTTGACTCTTACCTGATCACCGACCAGCTGGATTCCCGGCTCACCTTCAAGAGCGCAACCGTTGTTGCTGGCGGCACCACCCTTGTGGCAGGGACTGATTACACGCTCTCGACCACTGGCGGCCTGGTAGCCATCAATTTCACTGCCACCGGCCTAGAGAAGCTCAAAGCAGTAGCGGGCTCCAAGATCAACGTCACACTGGTCACTACGGTCAAGTCTGTAGTCAACGGTGTCATCACCAACAAGGCACAGAGCTTCATCAACGGAAACGAGTTCAACTCCAACACCGTTCAAACCAAATGGGGCAACGTGTTGATCAAGAAGGTCAGTGAAAACGACACGAATAAAGTTCTCGCTGGTGCTGAGTTCCAGGTTTACGCATCCGAGGCTGACGCCAAGGCGGGAACCAACGCGATCAAGGTTAATGGTCAAGACACCTTCACCTCAGGTGAAGACGGCCTGGCGCAGATCGACGGTCTGCGTGCCACTGTCAACGGTGGCACCACTCTGGTGGACTACTGGCTCGTAGAAACCAAGGCGCCAGCCGGATACCAGATTGCCCCCGCCTACAGTGCAGCAAACCCGGTCAAGTTCAACGTCACCGTGGGTACCGCCACTGAAGCAATGATCACCGTCAAGGACCCGCAGATCCCCCCGTTCACGCTTCCCCTCACGGGTGGATCCGGCAACATCATGTTCATGGCAGCTGGCTTGGGACTCTTGTCCATCGCTGGTGGTGCAGTGATCTGGCAGCGCGCAGCACGGCGCAAGACTGTAACCGCCTAGTCACCCCCAAACGTCCTTCGCTCCAAGCGGGTGAAGGCGAATCGCGACCCGGCAGGGATGCCTACCCCCACGCTTCCCTGCCGGGGAACGAAATCAGGAGTAGTACGTAGTATGAGCACCACACAGAGCGCGGTACAGGAAACCAAAATTTCCTTGCCGCGCTCTCGTGTGCCCGGCTCAGCCTGGATTATTGCCTTGTTAGTCTTTGCCGGGGTGAGCGTTATGACCTATCCCTCTGCTGCTAGCTGGTTCTCAGAACTGCAGCAATCCAAAGAAGTTCGCAGCTATGACACCAGCGTTAAAGAGCTGGGTCCAGTTGGCCGGAGCGCGGCCCTAGACGATGCCCGCAAATACAACAGCACACTCAGCGGCGGCGCGATCGTAGACCCCTTCACCAACCCCGACGCCTCCAACACCACAGACATCAACGCGGGAACCCCAGAACAAGTCGCCGCGCGTCAAGCAGCCAAGGCCGTTGCCCAAAACTACGCGAAGCAACTCGCGCTCAGCCCCGACGGCGTGATGTCACGTCTGGTCATCCCCAGCATCGGGGTGGACTTGCCGATCTATCACGGCACCGGTGACGCCGAACTCCACAAGGGTGTGGGTCACTTGTATGGGACTGCGCTTCCGGTGGGCGGCAAAGGCACTCATGCTGTCCTGACAGGTCACTCGGGGGTCCCAGAGGCCACACTTTTTACCCGTTTGAAAGACCTCAAACTCGGCGATGAATTTGAGGTGAGTACTTACGGGGACACCCTCACATACCGGATCAATAACATCGTTGAAGTACTGCCAACGGAGACCGAATCATTGCGGCCGGTGGCAGGAAAAGACCTGGTCACACTGATAACGTGCACACCCATCGGTATTAACACTCACCGGCTGCTGGTCACCGCGGAACGGGTAAACACCGTTGAGCAGGAACAAAAACCAGTGACCATCGCAAGTTCAGTTGACCCGCCTTGGTGGATTCTGTGGATCGCACTCGGGCTAATTGCTTCAGTGGCGGTCATCATCGGCAGCCGCCGCCGCTGAGTCTCCCCGCCTTTTAGAAAGTTCGACGGCGTGTCCCCAGGGCACGCCGTCGAACTTCTTTAGGCGCGGCGAAAGAAGGGGAAACTCTGCGGACAGGTGGGGAAATGCTACGCCACATGAAGTCCCGTGACCCCGCGTTTCCGGACCATTGCCAGCGGTTAGCGCCCCTCTCTAGTGTGTTCCCATGACTTCTCCCCAGACCGGCACAACCCGCATCGTTGCCGGTGAGCAGCCCAAGAAAAACCGCGGCCTCCAGATTGCTGTGACGGCCGGCGTCGTACTCCTCCTAGGCGCCGGAGCAGCAGTGGCAGCCACCGTTGCCAACAAACCCGCTGCAGAACAGGCGGCCGTGGGCACCCCCGCCACCGAACTGAAGCTTGGCTACTTCGGCAACATCACGCACGCTCCGGCCCTTGTAGGTGTCTCAAAAGGAATCATTCAGAAGGACCTGGGGGAGGGGACCAAACTGAGCACCGAGGTGTTCAACGCTGGCCCCGCAGCCGTGGAAGCACTCAACGCTGGTGCTATCGACGCAGCATATTTGGGCCCCAACCCGGCCATCAACTCCTTTGTTAAGAGCAAGGGTGAATCCATCAGCATCATTGCCGGGGCAGCATCGGGCGGGGCGCAACTGGTGGTTAACTCTTCCATCAAAACTGCCGCTGACCTCAAAGGTAAAAACCTGGCAACGCCACAACTCGGCGGCACCCAGGACGTGGCACTGGGCGTTTACTTGAAAAAACAGGGATTCAAAACCACCACGGACGGCGGCGGGGACGTCAACATCACGCCTACCGAAAACGCCCAGACCCTGAAACTGTTCCAAGACGGAAAGCTCGACGGCGCGTGGTTGCCAGAGCCCTGGGCATCCCGGCTGGTGCTCCAAGCAAAAGCCAAGGTTTTGGTGGACGAGAAAGATCTTTGGGATGGCTCGCTTTCAGCGAAACCTGGGCAGTTCCCCACCACTATTTTGATTGTGAACAAGTCCTTTTTGAAGGAGCACCCACAAACCATTGAAGCGCTGTTGAAGGGCCACGTGGAATCCGTGGCCTGGCTGAATTCAGCGCCGGAAGGTGAGAAGGCAAGCGTGCTGAACGCTGCCCTCAAGGAGTCCTCTGGCAAGGCGCTCCCGGATGACGTGATTGGGCGGTCACTGAAAAATATTGAGTTCACCGTGGACCCGCTGGCCGGAACTTACACAAAACTTCTGCAAGACGGTGTGGATGCCGGAACCACCAAATCTGCTGACATTAACGGGATTTTCAACCTGACGCTTTTGAACAAAGTGGGCGGGGCAGAGAAGGTATCGGCAGCTGGATTGGGCACCGATTAGCCCCGATTTTTGACCGATCACTTTCGCAAGCCCCGTAAGAGAAGGAACACCACATGCCAGTTGTGCTCGAGAACCTAGGCAAGCGCTTTGGCGATGGCGCTCCCGTTTTGGAGAACGTCAGCGCTAACATCCGGCAGGGCGAATTCGTTGCACTGCTCGGTGCTTCTGGCTGCGGGAAATCGACACTTCTCAACATCATCGCCGGGCTCGAAGCGCCCAGTTCTGGGGCTTTGGAAGTGCCTGCGGACGGCGCAGCTTTTATGTTCCAAGACTCGGCGCTTTTTCCGTGGTTGAGCGCCCGTGGCAATGTTGAGTTGGCTTTGAAGCTGCGTGGTGTTGGCAAAACAGAACGACGGCGGCGAGCCGGGGAACTGCTCGATCTGGTTCATTTGGGGGACGCGGCAGAGAAGCGACCACATGAGCTCTCCGGCGGAATGCGTCAGCGTGTAGCCTTGGCCCGCTCGCTTGCACAGGAACGTCAGCTGCTGTTGATGGACGAGCCTTTCGCAGCGCTCGATGCCATCACCCGTGACTTGTTGCACGATGAGCTTGAGCGCGTGTGGAAAGAGACGGGCAGGACCATTGTTTTTGTGACGCACAACGTTCGTGAAGCGGTTCGTCTGGGGCAGCGTGTGCTGTTGATGTCCTCGCGCCCCGGTCGAGTTGTTGCCGAATGGGAAGTGGGGCCCGAGCACCGTGCAGACCCGTCCTTGGCAGTTCAGCTGACCGGAACCATCACAAGCCGACTTCGCCAGGAGATCCGCCGCCATGCCAAGTAACACTCAGACCCGAGCAGCAGACGAACGGGTGCAAGCCAGCCCGGCGGCTGGGGTGGCTTCTGTTGCTGGCGCAGACGATCTTCGCGAGCTCGAATCCGGCTTGGACTCCCTCCAATCCGATGCGGCTACCAAATCGCGGGCCGACTGGTCCCGGGTGCTGCTGCCCGTTGCTGCACTGATTTTTTTGCTGATCGCGTGGCAGTTTTATGTTTCCTTAGGCCTCAAACGCCGCGATCAGGTGCCCGGTCCGCTGGATGTAGCGTCCTCAATGATCACCCTCTGGGGCGAAGGACGTATCCAAGAGGGGCTATGGACTTCGGTGCAGCGCGGCATCATCGGCTTTGCTGTCAGCGCAGTGATCGGAACGCCGATTGGTCTGCTCCTGGCACAGGTTCAACCGCTCCGTCGCGCTTTTGGGCCGCTTATTTCTGGACTGCAAGTGTTGCCCTCGGTGGCGTGGGTTCCGGCCGCGATCATCTGGTTTGGGCTCAGTGATGCCACTGCGTACTTTGTGGTCTTGATGGGCGCGATTCCGTCGATCATCAACGGGCTCATCTCCGGGGTGGACCAGATCCCTCCGCAATATCGACGCGTTGGGACAGTGCTCGGTGCATCCCGGCTAGAGATGGCTTTGCAAGTGGTTCTTCCGGCAGCGTTGCCGGGGTATTTGGGCGGGCTCAAACAAGGCTGGGCCTTTGCCTGGCGATCGTTAATGGCCGCTGAGATTATTGCCACCGGTGGAAAGATCGGATTCGGGCTAGGGTCCATGCTCGATCAAGGCCGGCAGCTCTCAGACATGTCAATGGTGATGTCAGCAATCCTGGTCATCCTGTTTGTGGGCATCGCCGTTGAACTGCTGATCTTTGGCCCTATCGAGAAAAAACTCCTGCGCGGCCGAGGACTCCTAGCCGGCAGCACCCGCTAATTCATCCGCCCCATTCGCCGAGGTCGGTGCAGCGCGTCGTTTCCACCGTAAATTTCCGGGGGAGACGGCGCGCTGCACCGACTTCGCGAGCTCTGGAGAGGTGGGAATGACTTGTGAGCGCCTTACGTTAGCGAGAGTGTGACTACACATCGCAAGAAGATTGGCTTCCTTTCCTTCGGGCACTGGCAGCGTGTACAGGGTTCACGCGTGCAATCCCCTCGGGAGGCCTTACTGCAAGGCATTGACCTCGCCATTGCTGCTGAAGAGTTAGGGATCGACGGCGCGTTCTTCCGCGTGCATCACTTCGCCCGCCAGCAGGCCTCGCCTTTCCCATTGTTGGCTGCGATTGCGGCCCGCACCAGCCGGATTGAGATGGGCACTGGCGTGATCGACATGCGCTACGAAAACCCGCTCTACATGGCAGAGGAAGCTGCTGCCACTGACTTGATCAGTGATGGCAGGCTCCAGCTCGGCGTGAGCCGTGGTTCACCCGAGCCTGCTCGCAATGGTGCTGCGACCTTCGGCTACACGCCCGCCGAAGGCGAAGATGCCGGTGACATGGCACGTCGCCACACTGCACAGTTCCGCCACGCCATCGCCGGTCACGGCGTGGCCCAAGCTGACCCGCAGTACGCGGGAGGCGCCACGGGGCTTTTACCCATCCAGCCGACGTCGTCCGGGCTTCCGGAACGCATCTGGTGGGGTGCCGGAACTCGTAAAACCGCGGTCTGGGCGGCGCAACAAGGCATGAACCTTATGAGTTCCACGCTCCTGACCGAGGACACGGGTGTGCCGTTTGACCAGTTGCAGGCCGAACAGATTCAGCTGTTCCGGCAGGCCTGGGTGGAAGCCGGGCATAACTTTGAGCCGCGCGTTTCGGTGAGCCGTAGCGTGATCCCGATCGTGGATGACGAGGACGAGTATTACTTCGGTCTGCGCTCGCAGGCAGATTCCCGCGATCAAGTGGGCATCTTAGAGGGGACGCGTTCGCGCTTTGGCAAGAGCTACACGGGTTCCCCGGATTCGCTCGCCGAAGAACTGGCTAACGATGCAGCAGTTCAAGCAGCAGACACTTTGATGCTGACTGTCCCTAACCAGCTTGGTGTGGACTACAACGCCAAGCTTCTGGGCAATGTGGCCAAGTACATCGCACCAGCAATTGGGTGGACTCGGACCTAAACATTTCGCCGAGGTCGGTGCAGCGTGCCGAACTCCCTGGAAAATTACGGGGAGAACGGAGCTATGCACCGACCTCGGCGCAAAAGTGTGGGCTCAATGTGACGTTGGGTTACCCAGCGTGAACGGTTGAGTCGTAGTACTTGGGGGAGCGTGACGAGCTGCCCGTATCGTTTTCCTATGGCAATTCAGGACATATACCCCACCGCTCTGCGGCTTTTGGGCCGCGAAGTGTTGGTGGTTGGTGCCGGTCCGGTTGCAGCCCGCCGCGCAAAAACCTTGCTCGACGCCGGCGCTAGAGTCACAGTGGTGGCCCCCGAAGCCTCGGATCAAGTGCGTGAATTGAACGACGCCGGATTGCTCACCTGGGTGCCGCGCACCTACCAAAGCAGTGACCTAGAAAAGGTCTGGTTCGTTCAAACCGCCACCGGCAACAAAACCGTTGACGCACAAGTTTCCGCAGACGCCGAAGAACGCCGAATCTGGAGTGTTAACGCCTCAGATCATGAAGCCTCCGCAGCGTGGACGCCGGCAGTAGCAATGGTGGAAGACATCAAAATTGCCGTGAACGCTGGCGGTGACCCGCGCCGCGCCATGGCCGTGCGCGACGCCGTTGCTACCGCCCTCGAAACGGGCAGCCTCCCCATCCGCCGGCACCGCCACAGGGACGGAGCCCTGGGGAATGTTGCGCTGGTTGGCGGCGGACCGGGGCACCCTGGGCTGATCACTGTGCGGGGCCGCCTGCTCTTGGCCCAAGCCGATGTGGTGGTGGCTGATCGGCTGGGCCCACGCGAACTCCTGAACGAATTGCACGCCGACGTCCAGGTGATTGAAGTAGGCAAAACTCCCGGCCATCACCCCGTCCCGCAAGAAGATATCAACGCCATCCTTGTAGAGCATGCTCAACAAGGCAGCCGAGTGGTTCGTCTTAAGGGTGGAGATCCTTACGTTTTGGGCCGTGGTGGCGAAGAAGCCCAGTATTGCCGCGATCACGGAATTCCCGTAGAAGTAGTTCCCGGCGTTACTTCGGCGATTTCCGTCCCCGCAGCCGCCGGCATCCCCGTTACACACCGCGGGGTGGCCACCGGATTCAGCGTTGTGACTGGTCATCAGGAACTTTGCGAGGTTCCTGCACGCCCGGATCACACCGTGGTGCTGCTGATGGGAGTGGCCAAACTGAAGGAATCGATGGTGGCCCTTCTCACATCGGGCATGCCAGCAGAGACTCCAGTAGCTATTGTTGAAAGAGGCTATGCGCCGGATCAACGCGTCACCATCGGCACTGTGGTGAGTATTGCAGCGCAGGCCGAGGCAGCTGGAGTGCAAAATCCGGCGGTGATTGTGGTTGGTGACGTGGTACGCCTCAGCCCCTTGGCGCCGTCGAACCTTAAAATCACACGCCAGAGCACTAGCCACTAAAAACTTCACCAGCACCACCCGTACTACTTATCGAAGCCAAGAAAAGGAACACAGCCGTGTCATCAAGCACCACCGTAGGAACCGCAGAGCGTCCGCTGCGCGTAGCTGTCATTGGTTCCGGCCCGGCCGGCGTCTATGCCGCTGACATCCTGACCAAAAGCGAAGCAGTTAAAAGCGGCGAGCTGACCGTCAGCATCGACCTTTTTGACCGCTACCCGGCACCCTATGGTCTGATTCGCTATGGCGTGGCCCCGGATCACCCGCGCATCAAGGGTATTGTGAACGCCCTCCACAAGGTTCTGGACCGTGGCGACATCCGCTTTTTCGGCAACGTTGAATACGGCACTGACATCACCATTGATGACCTGCGTTCCCACTACGACGCCGTCATTTTTGCCACCGGAGCCATCAAAGACGCTGATCTGAACATCCCCGGCATCGAGCTGGACGGTTCCTATGGCGGTGCTGACTTTGTCTCTTGGTACGACGGTCACCCGGATGTTTCGCGCGAATGGCCGCTGAACGCCAAGGAAGTTGCAGTGATTGGTAACGGCAACGTTGCCTTGGACGTGGCTAGGGTTCTGTCCAAGCACGCCGATGATCTGCTGGTCACCGAAATCCCCGAGAACGTTTACAAGGGTCTCAAAGCTTCCCCGGTGACGGACGTTCACATCTTTGGCCGCCGCGGGCCCGCCCAGGTGAAGTTCACCCCCTTGGAACTGCGCGAGCTTTCCCACTCCAAAGACGTTGACATTGTTCTCTACGCGGAGGACTTCGAATTCGACGAAGCCTCCGACGATGCAATTCAGAGCAACAACCAGATCAAAACCATGGTGGGAACCCTCACCAACTGGATCGCCGAACAGCCCGAGGACCTCTCCGAGCTCAAGGCATCCCGCCGACTGCACTTGCACTTTTTGCACTCTCCATTGGAGATTGTTGAAGACCCCGAAAACCCGGGCCACGTGGGTGGTATGCGCTTCGAACGCACCGAACTGGACGGCACCGGCAACGCCCGCGGCACCGGGGAAATCATCGAATACCCGGTCCAAGCCGTGTACCGCGCCATCGGCTACTTTGGTTCCGCCCTGCCGGACGTTGAATTCGACCACAAGCGTGGCGTCGTAGTGAACGACGGCGGTCGCGTCCTTGACGTGGACGGCCAGCACGTGCCGGGCTTGTACGCTACGGGTTGGATCAAGCGAGGACCGGTGGGCCTGATTGGTCACACCAAGGGTGACGCACTCGAAACGGTGACGTACCTTTTGGCAGACCGCGAAAACTTGCCGGTAGCCGCAGAACCCGCGGAAGACGCCGTCGTCTCCTTGCTGGAATCCCGCGATGTGCACTTCACCAGTTGGGAAGGCTGGCTGGCCCTGGACGAACATGAGAAGTCCCTGGGTGCCGAAGCCACCGCGGCTGGCGGATCGCACGGTGTGGCCGTGGAGCGCGAGCGTGTGAAGGTTGTTCCGCGCGATCACATGGTCAAGATTTCCCGTGGCGGAGTTCAGGCTAGCGTCTAAATACCCCACCAAAATGTGCCCGGCACCGCGGAAGCGAGGCCGGGCACATTTGTGTTCTCAGAAGCCGGTTTAGTGCCCCCGCGGTTGCCGGGCGCCGAGCCATTGAACGGACAGTGCCAGCCACAATTGCACACGATCCTGCGTCACAGCGGGATCGTGCCCGGTGAGTTCGGTGATTTGCGCCAAGCGGTAGCGCACCGTGTTTCGGTGCAGGGTGAGCGCCTCCGCCACGGCAGCCACCGAGCCATTGAGCTGCAAGTAGCTCTCTAGCGTGGTCATCAGTTCCGAACCGTGCGCTGCATCAAAATCAACTAGCGGGCGCAGGGTCTCGGTGGCCATATCCGCGAGCGGAACGTCTTCGCTGGCCAGCAACAGCGAGGTCAATGACAACCGCTCTGGCTCATTGACTGGCAAGCCGCGGGCCACGGCGTCGCGCGCTTCAAAGTAGCTCCACCGCAAACCGTTGGGCCGCGCGTAATGGCCACCCAGACCGATGGTCGCCTTGAGCCCAGCCTCCGAAAGAAGCGTGTGGACGGCCCGCGCACGAGCCGGCGCCGCGGCGTCGTCGTTCAAAATGATCAACAGCTCAGAATCGACAACGGCGGTAGGCGCCTCATCGAGTTCCGGCGGTAACGCCGTGGCCAAGACAGCCTTAACTTGCGCCGGGGTGCTACCCGCTGCAGGGCGAACCAGCATGACTACTTGACGGCCCGACGCCGAGATCCCCACCGAAGCTAGCCGGGCGCCGGCCTCTTGCGCATCAAGGGCGCCACGAATCACGTCCTGCATCACCTGCCCGGCTAGCTTGCGGGCGGCGATTCGCTGTTGCTGCTGATTATTCAGTTCTAGGCTCACCAAAGACTTGGCATAGTCCAAGATGCCGCCGTCAGTGAAGGGCCGGAGTACATGAAGAGTGGTGGCATCGCGTTGACCGGTGGAAATGGCAACGGCGGTCCACTCCTGATTTTCTTTGGGTTCAGAGGTGGTGGAAAAGATTTCAATACCAAAGCGGCTCAAACGCAGCTCGGTGCGCAGCAACCCGGCCAATTGACGCAAAAGAGCTGGCAGCCCACCGCCGGATAAGAGCGATCGGGAAAGGACCTGGTGTGCAGCAAGAAGCCGTTCAAGTTTGGTGTAGTGATCGGCTGAATGGGACTCAGCCACCAGTTTCCCAATGGCAATAAACGGCGTCTCGTAAGGGACCTCAACCACCGGTAGACCCCAACGGTTGGCTTCGGCAACCAGCGCCGCCGGGACTTCCTCGTGGGTGAGACCCGTGCCAAAACCAATACCCACGGCACCGGCGCGCTGAACCTGACGTACAAAGGCGCGCTGCGCGGCGGCTGTTTTCTGGCGCAGCCCCGTGGTGAGGATCAATTCGCCGCCGCTAAGAAAACGCTGCGGCTGTTCGTGCTCGGTCACAGCAACCCATTGAATGGGGGAGGTGAGCGTTGTCTGTGCAGTCCCCAGATTGCGAAGTTTGAGCGAGGGTAATGCCAGTAGCGCGGCGAGGGTGATGGTCACCAGTTCACTATAGGTCCTTGTGCTGGGCAGCCGCACTGCCAGTGTTGGGGACGGCTGTGCAGCTGTCCATTCCGGAAGTGACGCAGCTCATCTAGGCTCGAGCTAACTCCGCAGTAACACACCACCAGAAAGAGGGTTGAACACAGTGGTCCAAACCTTGCAGAACTTCATCAACGGCCAGTTTGTTACACCGGCTGGCACCGATACTTTGGACATCATCAACCCCACTAACTCTGAAGTGGTGGCCACCTCGCCGGTGTCTAACGCGGCAGACGTTGACGCGGCGATGTCCGCAGCCGCCGAGGCCTTCAAAAGCTGGAAGCGAGTTACACCCGGGCAGCGCCAACTTATGCTCCTCAAGCTGGCCGATGCCATCGAAGCTAATAGCGACGAACTGGTTGAAGCGCAGCACCGCAACACGGGCCAGGTGCGCAGCCTCATCGCTAGCGAAGAAGTGGCCGCCGGTGCCGACCAGATGCGCTTCTTCGCCGGTGCTGCACGCCTCATGGAAGGCAAATCTGCTGGCGAATACTTTGAAGGCCACACCTCCTATGTGCGCCGCGAACCCATCGGTGTAGTGGCTCAGGTTGCCCCGTGGAACTACCCGTTCCTTATGGCAATCTGGAAGATCGGCCCCGCGCTCGCCGCCGGTAACACCATTGTTCTCAAGCCCTCAGACACCACCCCGGAATCCACCTTGGTCTTGGCCAAGCTCACTCAGGGCATTTTGCCGGACGGTGTGCTCAACGTTGTTCTCGGCACCGGAGCCACGGGCGCCATGATGGTGGAGCACAAGGTTCCCGGCCTGGTATCAATCACCGGTTCCGTGCGAGCAGGTATTGCAGTAGCCTCAGGCGCAGCGAAGGGCCTCAAACGCGCCCACCTGGAACTGGGCGGCAAGGCCCCAGCCATCGTGTTCAAAGACGCTGATATTGCCAAGAGCGCAGCAGCCATTGCTGAATTTGCGTTCTTCAACGCTGGCCAGGACTGCACAGCCATCACCCGTGTCCTCGCCGAAGAATCCGTTCACGATGAGCTGGTTGCAGCGATGGTGGAACACACCAAAACACTGCGCACCGGTTCACAGAATGACGAAGACAACTACTTTGGCCCGTTGAACAACATCAATCACTTCAATGCGGTTAACGCCGTGGTGAATGCACTCCCGGCACACTGCAAGATCGAAACCGGCGGGCACCAGGCGGGGGAAAAGGGCTTCTTCTTTGAGCCCACCATTATTACCGGCGCCCAGCAACAAGATGACGTGGTTCAGAAGGAAACCTTTGGCCCCGTCATCACGGTGCAGAAATTTGCCGATGAGGCCGAAGCCGTTGAGCTGGCCAACGATGTTGAATACGCCCTAGCTTCAAGCATCTGGACCACCGATCACGGAACCGCCATGCGCGTGAGCCGCGACCTGGACTTTGGTGCAGTGTGGATCAACACCCACATCTTGCTCACCGCCGAAATGCCGCACGGCGGATTCAAACAATCCGGCTACGGCAAAGACCTCTCCATGTACGGCGTAGAGGACTACACCCGCATCAAGCACGTGATGAGCGCACTGGACGCCTAAGCGCCGCCGTTTCACAGCCACCCCCAATATTCTGAAAGGCCCTGCCATGACCACCACTGTCAACGAAATCACCTACCGTCTCGAGCAGAAGCGCCGGATCGACGCCGACTTCCCGGGCCCAAAGTCCATCGCCATTGCCGAGCGCCGCAAAGCAGTTGTGGCTGGTGGGGTCGCCTCTAGCGTCCCGGTTTATGTACAGGACGCCGACGGCGGCATCATCCACGACGTAGACGGTAACTCTTTTATTGATCTCGGTTCAGGCATCGCTGTGACCAGCGTCGGCGCGTCCGATCCCGCCGTCGTCGGGGCTGTTAAGGAAGCTGTTGAGCACTTCACCCACAGCTGCTTTATGGTCACCCCCTACGAAGGCTACGTTGCTGTCGCCGAGCAGCTGAACCGCCTCACCCCGGGCGACCACGAGAAGCGCACCGTACTCTTCAACTCTGGCGCGGAGGCAGTGGAAAACGCCATCAAGGTGGCTCGCATCGCTACTGGTCGTAACGCCGTCGTAGCTTTTGATCACGCGTACCACGGCCGCACCAACCTGACCATGGCGTTGACCGCAAAGTCCATGCCGTACAAAACAGGGTTCGGTCCGTTCGCATCCGAGATTTACCGTGCACCGATGAGCTACCCGTTCCGCGAAGAGAACTCGCAGATCACCGGTGCTGAGGCGGCAAAGCGCGCCATCTCCATGATGGAAAAGCAGATCGGTGGCGATCAGATCGCTGCAATCATCATCGAACCAATTCAGGGCGAGGGTGGTTTTATTGTCCCCGCTGAAGGTTTCTTGCCGGCGCTGGCCGAATGGGCCAAAGCAAACGGTGTGGTGTTCATTGCCGACGAGGTCCAGTCAGGTTTCTGCCGCACGGGTGAATGGTTCGCCGTCAACCACGAAGGCATCATCCCGGACATCGTGACCATGGCCAAGGGTATTGCCGGTGGTATGCCGCTCTCAGCGATCACCGGCCGCGCAGAACTGCTGGACTCTGTTCACCCCGGTGGACTCGGTGGCACCTACGGTGGTAACCCGGTGGCTTGTGCTGCTGCATTGGCCGCAATTGGCACCATGGAAGAGTTTGACCTCAACGCCCGTGCCCGCCACATCGGCGAGATCGCTACCGAACGTTTGAACGCACTCGCTGGCGAAGTTTCAGCCGTGGGCGACGTCCGCGGCCGTGGCGCCATGCTGGCCATTGAACTGGTCAAACCCGGCACCATCGAGCCCAACCCGGAACTGACCAAGGCTGTTGCCGCAGCATGCCTCAAGGAGGGTGTCATCATCCTCACCTGCGGGACCTACGGCAATGTGATTCGTTTGCTCCCGCCGCTGGTCATCAGCGATGAGCTGCTCAACGATGGTTTGGACGTCCTCGAGGCAGCAATCCGCGCCAACGCCTAAAGGCACCGCCCTCTCCGCCGAGTGGGTAGATAATGTCCCTTAGCCAATGCTCAAAGGGACATTATCTACCCACTCGGCGGAGTTGTTTGCGGGATGTAGAGTCAGCTACACAAGTTCTCTGCAGGTGCGGACAGTGTTGTTCGGACTTGCCTAAGCCCGCGAAGGCACACACATGCGATACGTAGTTGGTTACACCCCCAATGAACGCGGCGCCGACGCCGTTAATCTGGCCGTTGCCATGGCAGCAGCCCAGGGTGCGCATCTTGATTTGGTCTACGTCCAGGACAAGAATTTGGCCGCCACAAGCCTGACCAACCCGGGTGGAGCCAGCGGCGTGAAAACCCAAGCGCTAGCTCTCATCCCGGCAGGTGTTCCGGCGGAATTCCACCTGATTGAGGGCGAGTCTTTCGCCGCTGCCTTAATCGAATGCGCCATTGAATTCAAGGCTGGGCTGATTGTGATCGGTGCAGCCAGCAATGGGCTCTTTAAGCGCTACACGGTGGGTTCGGTGGCCAACGCGCTTCTTCACGCCTCGCCCGTCCCGGTGGCGCTGGTTCCGCGCGGTTACCAGCGTCAAGAGCCGATTGATCGGCTCACCCTCGCGGTGGGAACCAGAGAAGGGGCCGACGCCGCCATCAACATTGCGATCAGCTCCGCAGGACGTCGTGGTGTCCCGCTGCGATTGATTTCTTTGGTGGAATTGGACGTGGCTGGTGAATCGGGTGAGGGTATTAACGCTGCTCACCGTCACGCGAACACTGTACTGAAGGATGCCGCCGCCCAGTTGTCGCCCGGTCATGATGTACAGGTTGCGGTTGCTCATGGCCGCACCATTGAGGAAGCCATCGATGGCCTCGAATGGAGCGACGGCGACGCCCTGGTGGTGGGCTCATCCCGGTTGGCTCGGCGCCGTCAACTGTTTATTGGCTCCACGGCGAACAAGGTGCTGCGTTCACTGCCGGTGCCGATGATCGTGGTGCCGCGCGACTACGAGCGCATCGACTCCAGCCCGGAGAAGTAGCTCAGCGAATGGGTAGATAACGTCGCTTTGGAGTGGTTCTAAGGGACATTATCTACCCATTCGGCGGAGGGGCTTAGGTGAGCTGGGTTGTGAGGCGCCTAGCTGCCGAATTCTTGCGGTTGGTGCTGAGCATGTCCACCGTGAGCAGCAATAGCGCCAGCCACACAATCCCGAAGCCGATCCAACGCTCAATGGTCATGGTCTCGCCCAGAATCGTGAGCGCAAAAATGAACTGGAGCATCGGTGCGAAGTACTGCAATAGGCCAATGGTGGTCATGGGCAGGCGTCGCGCGGAAGCACCGAATAGCAGCAACGGCACAGCCGTGATCACACCGGAAGCAGCCATAATCCAGAAGTGACCGGGGCCTTGTGCGGTCATGGTGGCTTGGCCAATAACCGTCAAAATGATCATAACGACGGCGGCAAAGGGCGCCAGAACTACCGTCTCCACCGTGAGACTGGCCAGAGCGTCAACCCGGGAACCAACCCGCTTTTTTACGAAACCGTAGAAGCCAAAGCTCAAGGCCAGAGTCAGGGCAATCCAGGGAAGTTTCCCATAGGAGATAGTCAGTACTATCACTGCGATAAAACCGATACCTACAGCAGCCCATTGGAGTTTGCGGAGCTTTTCCTTGAGCACAAGAACGCCCAAAAGCACTGAAACCAGTGGGTTAATGAAGTACCCCAGTGAAGCCTCAACGGTCTGCCCGGTGGTGACACCATAGGTGTACGTGAGCCAGTTAATTGCAATAAGACCGGCTGCAAGAGCCAGCGGCCAAAAGACCTTTGGGTTTTTTAGAGCGGCCGCTAGAGGGGCCCAAGTTCGCGTCACGGCAATCAGCAGCGCACAGAAAATGAGTGACCACAGCACCCGGCCCGCAACAATCTCTACCGGACCGGCGGGGAACAACAAAATGAAGTACAGCGGCAAAAGGCCCCAGAGAGTGTAGGCAGCTATGCCGTACAGCATGCCTTTGGTGTTCTCACTACGCGGCACTCGCGGTGCTTTGCCTGAGAGTGTTCCGGTGCTATTTACGGAAGTGGCGCTGCTCTGAGCGGCTGCGGATCTTGAGTTCTGGGACACATGGTGGCCAACCGTTGCCACTAAGGCTTTATTCCGGCCTACACTTAGGCCACAGGCATAGCCTCCCAAGGAAGCGAACACATTCAATGACGAATATCGCCGCACTGCAGCGTCTAGGCCAAAAGCGCCCCTCTCCAGAACAACCAGCCCAGCTGGGGCATGAGCTTCTCGACGCTGGGCTGTTGAAGGTGCCCAGCACCAGTGAGGTCCCGGGGCTGCGTAGTATTGTTCGCGATTCGTGGGAACGTTCCATGGGTTTCCGCGCCAACCCTGATGCCCCCGAGGCGCCACTTGCCATGGACCGTGCCGAACTCGAGGAGTACCGGCGCAGCCACCCACTGGCCACGATTATGCCGGTGATTCACAAACTCTTGATCCAGCCCAGCCATGACAGCGGTCTTCTAGTTGCGGTGGGCGACGACGTGGGCCGGCTGTTGTGGGTTGACGGCGACCCGGTTTTACAACGCCGGGCCGAGGGCATGATGTTTGTGGCCGGAGCCAACTGGTCAGAGGCCTCGGTGGGCACCAGCGCACCAGGCACAGCACTGACCTTAAACCGCAGTGTTCAAATCCGCGGCGAGGAACATTACAAACGCTCAGTGCACCCTTGGAGTTGCACAGCTGTGCCTATTCACGACCCTGATTCTGGTGCATTGCTAGGTGTAGTAGATATCACTGGAACCGAGATTGCTGTTGCACCGCACACGCTCTCACTGGTGGAAGCTACAGTGGCCGCCGCTCAGGCTCAGCTCCAGATTGAAAGGTTGCAAGCGGCGGCGATGCTTTCAGGGTCTCGTGGTAGTTCTTCACGGCTAAGTTCCACGATGCTCAGCCCGAAGCGTCGAAGTTTGGCCGGGACTTCAGTAGCAGCTTCAGCCGGCGGATCCACAGCCGGCACTGCCGAAAAATCGCATAGCACCGCATCAACGCTGTACCGCAATAGTCTGCAGTTGTTAGGCCGGGACCAAGCACTCCTGAGCATCGATGGCCGCTCCGTGACACTGTCCGCGAGGCACAGCGAAATCGTGGCACTGCTCGCGAGCCACCCCGCAGGGCTCACCGCCGAAGAACTCACAGCCCAGCTGTATGCGCGTGAGGGATCCACTGTGAATTTGCGCGCCGAAATGGTGCGGCTGCGCAGCGTACTCAAGCAACTCAGCCCGGACGCCGTTCCTGAATCTCGGCCCTACAGACTGCCGGTAGACCTGCTCCCTGACTCCACCCAAGTCCTCAAATGCATCCAGCGCGGAGCTCACCGGATCGCCCTAAATATTTACCGCGGAGAAGTTCTTCCACGTTCCGAGGCCCCAGGCATTGTGGAGCTTCGGCACAAGGTAGCAGCCCAGCTCCGTGAGGCAGTGTTGAGTGACGGCAATGCCGATTGCCTTTTGCAATACGCCCAACTTGCTGAGGCCTCAGACGATTCCGAGGTGAGGATGACGGCACTCAAGCTGCTGCCACCGCGCTCGCCGCGCCGCGCCGTCGTGGTAGCGGAACTTGAAAAGATCGACGCCGATCTGCGGCAGTAAACCGTCCGCAACCTTGCTGCAACGTTTTGTTTCTTAGGCTGAATGCAGCGGTTCCCAAAGACGCGACGAGAAATACCGTCCCGGGGCCCGAATCCGTTTTTGAAACATCAGTCTTAGCAAAGGAGCTAACAATGACTGTTTACGCACAGCCCGGTACCGAGGGTTCAAAGGTGACGTTCAAGGATCGTTATGAGAACTGGATCGGCGGCGAATGGGTTGCACCGGTCAAGGGTGAATACTTCGAAAACACCACACCGGTCACCGGAAAAGTCTTCTGCGAAGTGGCCCGTGGTACAGCTGAAGATATTGAACTGGCTCTGGACGCAGCACACAAAGCCGCACCAGCTTGGGGAAAAACTTCAGTTGCCGAACGTGCAGCGGTCCTGAACAAAATCGCTGACGTTATCGACGCGAACCTAGAAATGTTGGCCGTTGCAGAGTCCTGGGACAACGGCAAACCTATCCGCGAAACTCTCAACGCTGACATCCCGCTCGCTGCGGATCACTTCCGTTACTTCGCCTCTGCAGTTCGCGCTCAAGAAGGCCGTCTATCTCAGCTCGATGAAGACACCACCGCGTACCACTACCACGAGCCGCTTGGCGTGGTGGGGCAGATTATTCCGTGGAACTTCCCCATTTTGATGGCCGTATGGAAGCTGGCTCCGGCGCTCGCTGCGGGTAACGCCGTAGTGCTCAAGCCGGCTGAACAGACGCCGTCGTCCATTTTGGTGTTGATTGAACTCATCGGTGACATTTTGCCAGCGGGTGTTTTGAACATCGTTAACGGTTTTGGTGTTGAAGCAGGCAAGCCTCTCGCTTCCAGTCCCCGCATCCGCAAGATTGCGTTCACAGGCGAAACCACCACGGGCCGGTTGATCAGCCAGTACGCCAGCCAGAACCTGATCCCGGTCACGTTGGAACTCGGTGGCAAGAGCCCCAATATCTTCTTCAACGATGTAGCCCAGGACACCACTGACGCGTTCTACGACAAAGCACAAGAAGGCTTTGCACTGTTCGCCTTCAACCAGGGTGAAGTGTGCACCTGCCCCTCGCGTGCTTTGATTCAGGAAGACATTTACGACTCCTTTATGAAGGATGCAGTGGCCCGTGTTGCCAAGATGATTCAGGGCAACCCGCTCGATACTGAAACTCAAGTGGGCGCCCAGGCATCCAACGATCAGCTCGAGAAGATCCTTTCCTACATCGACATTGGAAAGCAGGAAGGCGCCAAGGTCCTCATTGGCGGCGCCCGTGCCGAGCTCGAAGGCGACCTAGCTGGCGGCTACTACGTTCAGCCAACCGTTTTTGAAGGCGACAACAAGATGCGGATCTTCCAAGAGGAAATCTTTGGACCCGTAGTCTCAGTGACAAAGTTCAGCGACTACAACCAGGCCATGGAAATCGCTAATGACACCCTCTACGGACTCGGCGCGGGTGTCTGGTCCCGCAACGGCAACGTTGCCTACCGTGCAGGACGTGAGATTCAGGCCGGCCGCGTGTGGGTCAACAACTACCATGCCTACCCGGCAGGTGCCGCGTTCGGCGGCTACAAGTCATCCGGTATTGGCCGCGAAAACCACGCCATGATGCTTGACCACTACCAGCAAACCAAGAACCTTTTGGTCAGCTACAACGAGAACAAACTGGGCTTCTTCTAAGCCAACCAAGTTCTAAGCCAACCAAGCCCGGGCGGGCGCGGATCGGACAAGATTCGCCCCGCCCGCACCATGTGTGCACCCTCGCGAAAGATCGCCGTGCACAAGCCTGATAGCTGCACTCTTGTTTGACGACGAAAGGATTTTGCTATGACTGAGACAACGACGACGAAGACCATGCAAGCCGCGGTAGTAACCGAATTCGGCAAGGACCTCCAGGTCCAGACCGTCCCGGTTCCCGAACCGGGCCGAGGCCAGGCGCTGGTCAAGCTTCTGACCACCGGCGTGTGCCACACCGACCTCCACGCCGCGGAAGGTGACTGGCCGGTCAAGCCGACTCCGCCGTTTATCCCCGGTCACGAAGGAGTGGGAGAGGTGGTGGCCATCGGTGATGGTGTCACCGACCTAGCCGTGGGTGACCTGGTAGGTAACGCTTGGCTCTGGTCAGCATGCGGCGACTGCCAGTACTGCCGCACCGGCTGGGAAACACTGTGTGAAGCGCAGCAGAATGCTGGCTACAGCGTGGACGGCTCCTTTGGCGAGTACATGCTGGTGGACACACGTTTCGCAGCACGTATCCCGGCTGGCTCCGATCCCATCGCGGTTGCCCCGGTGCTTTGCGCTGGCGTGACTGTGTACAAGGGGCTCAAGATGACCGAGGCTCGGCCAGGTCAATGGGTCACGATCTCCGGCATCGGTGGCCTGGGCCACATCGCCGTCCAGTACGCCGTGGCCATGGGCTTGCGCGTTGCGGCGGTGGACGTTGCTGATGACAAGCTGGCCCTCGCCAAGAAGCACGGTGCGGAACTGACAGTTAATGCCTTGAACGAAGATCCCGTTGAAGTTATCCAGCGCGAGACCGGAGGCTCACATGGCGTCTTGGTCACGGCAGTACATCCGTCAGCATTCGGCCAGGCTATTGGGATGGCCCGCCGCGGTGGAACGATTGTGTTCAACGGCCTACCGCCGGGCGATTTCCCGGCACCGATCTTCGAGATTGTGCTCAAGGGCCTGACCGTCCGCGGCTCCATTGTGGGAACGCGGCAAGATCTGGCCGAGGCGCTGGATTTCTTCGCCGAAGGCAAGATCCACCCGACCGTCTCCACGCGGGAACTTCCCGAGGTGAATGCGGTCTTGGATGAGATGAAGCACGGCAAGATCGACGGCCGCGTGGTCATCAAGTACTAATAGCCACCAGGTACTGATCCAGAGATGACTCTGATGCCAACAGCTAAGCTCGACGCCGCAGTGACCGTCCCCGGGGAAGATTTTTCCCGAGTGGCGCTCACTGCGGCGTCAGTGGAGCTTTTACAAAAACTTCGTGGAATTCACGGGCCGCTTATGTTTCACCAATCCGGGGGCTGCTGTGATGGTTCCTCACCGATGTGCTATCCGGCAGGGGAGTTCATCACGGGTGACTCGGACGTACTCTTGGGCGTCTTTGACCTTGATAGCCCAGCAACACCTGAAGGCCGGGTGGAGTTTTGGATGTCCCGCGAGCAATTCAATTACTGGAGCCACACCCACCTTCTGGTCGACGTGGTCCAGGGCCGAGGCAGCGGGTTCTCGGTGGAATCCCCGGAGGGAAAACGCTTCCTGATTCGTTCAACCCTGATGGATTGGCCGGTCTAGAACGGTAGCCTGAGCGTGGCGAGGTTCGCGCCAGGTACCGATTCCGCCTAAGGTGGAAATGTAACGGTCTTGTTATAAATGAGTTCGTGCATGCGGAGTGGGGCAGTTTTTTGGCCCAACTCTTGGTCCTGTCCCCGAACGATTGTTGTACATGCTCAACCACGCGACGCCCAGCGCCGAACCCACAACTCCCAGCGACGCCCAACTCATCGCGCTTGTCCGCGAAGATGTTGTTGACGCTTATGGTGAATTGTTCGCACGGCACCATGGCTCCGCCGTCGCACTGGCACGGCGGTATGCGCGCAACCCCAGCGACGCCCAAGACCTGGCCGCCGAGGCTTTCGCTAAAGTCTTGACCGCCCTCAAGGCAGGTGCTGGCCCCAAAGAATTCTTCAGGGCCTACCTCTTCACCACCATCGCCCACTTGGCTGCACGGCACAACGAACGTGACGCGCAGGTCCAACCGGGCGAAGACATGACTGTATATAAGCAGCCGGGGACTGGGCGGGACACTGCGCTGGAGTCCTTCGAAGCGCGCACCATTGGTGGTGCCTATCAATCTTTGCCCGAACGCTGGCAGGCAGTGCTCTGGTATACCGAGATTGACGCCATGAAACCCGCAGCCGTGGCACCGTTGCTGGGCCTGAGCGCCAATGCCGTTTCCGCACTGGCTCTGCGTGCACGTGAAGGATTGCGGCAGGCGTACCTGCAGGAACACATTAACGTTTCCGACGACGAAAACTGCCAACCGTACGCAGAGAACCTTGGCGCTTATGCTCGCGGCGCGCTCAGCGGTGCCAAGCAGAGCAAAGTGCGCGAGCACCTTGACGAGTGCAACAAATGCACCGTCATGTACGCGCATCTCACCGACGTTGGGGCCGGAATGCGCACCGTGGTGTTCCCCTTGGTGGCCGGGCTGGCGCTCTCATCCTCGTGGCTGGTCCGTGGTGGCACCATGGCCGCCTTTGCCACAGGATTGCAGCAAGCAACGGTCCGTAGCTGGGATTGGTTGCGGGCGAATTCCTTGATGGCCGTTGGTACCGCAGTTGCTGTGACGCTGGTGCTCGCTGGCGGCGTGCACTATGGGCTTTTCAATGCCTTCGCAGCAGATAACGCCGCGGGTAATAACGGGTTCAGCGCGCACGGCGAAAACTCCGGCGGAAATAACGACGGCGGACCCTCACCACTTCCGGCAGGTTCCACGAGCGGTACCTCCGGTTCTGGCAACGGTTCAGGTGATGGTTCGGGCCAGAGAAGCCCCTCGGCGCCCGGTCCTGGCTCTAGCACGGGGAATGGGTCCCACAGCAGTACGGGACAGCTTGGCACCGGCGGCCAAAACGATCACCCCAGCACAGGTGCAGGGCAGAACTCGCCCTCTGGAGACACTAGTTCAAGCCAGCGGCCGCCGTCGTCCTCTACAAAACCCACCATCCCGGGTGAGGATCCAGCGCCAAGTACCAGCAACACTCCTACCGCGCCGCCAGTAACCACCACGCCGCCAGCTCCTGCAATCTATGTTCCGGCGGTCTCCGTAACACGCGCGAGCTCCGATGATCGCAGCAGTGTGCTGATCAGCCTGTCTGACCCAAGTGGCACCGGCGCACCCAGTGATGTCGCGGCCGTGGTCCAATACATTCCAACTGCGGGGCAGAACCCGGCCACGATGGCCCCAGTGACGGCGATGCTCCCAGCCAATTCGCCGTTCACTTGCACCGAGGACCCCAGCAACTCTTTGCGCATGACCTGCACAGCCGCAGCCTTGACCCCCAATACGGTGACCGAACTGGACTTCGCGCGGATCGGCGCCAAAGAGCACCCGCCAATTCAAGTGAGCGTGTCAGGTTCCAAGGTTCAGGCTTCAACCCAGAGCTATGACGCGGCACCGGCTATTGAGCCCCCGCCCAGTTCTGAAGCGCCCAGTTCTGAAGCGCCCAGTTCTGAAGCGCCCAGTTCTGCACTGCCTAGCCCGTCGCCGACGGCTCCCGGGGCCGCTGAAACTTCTGCCGCCGCTAGTTAGACGTGTCCACTCAGGTAGACGGCTTTGTCTCACTATGTGGGACGTGTGGGAACGTCCGATGGGCGGACAATACTCTGGATAAGTCCGTTTTTACCCCCGAACGATGCTGGATTACACCATGAATCTGATGAGGACCAAAGCAATTGAGCAGTCGATTGCCGATTCCGAGGAACCTGGGCGCAAGCTCAAACGCTCCCTAAGTACTTGGGACCTGATGATTATGGGCGTCGCCGTCGCGGTGGGTGCCGGTATTTTCTCCGTGGGCGCCAAGGCCGCAGCAAACTTCGCTGGCCCGGCCGTTACCTTGTCCTTTGCCATCGCCGCTGTTACCTGCGCGCTGGCCATCATGTGTTACGCCGAATTCGCCACCGCCATGCCCGTGGCAGGCTCCGCGTACGTCTTCACGTACGCCACCATGGGTGAGATTCTCGCTTGGATCATCGGCTGGAACCTCATCCTGGAGCTCTTCACTGCAGCAGCTGTGATCGCCAAGTACTGGGGCATCTACCTCAGCAAGGTGTTCGCGCTGACAGGTGTTGATATTCCGCCGTCCTTCAACGTAGGCGGCGTGGACCTCTACTGGGGCGCTTTCCTGATTGTTGCCATTTTTACAGTACTTCTGGTGATGGGAACCAAGCTCTCTGCCCGTGTAGGCAACGTCTTCACCATGATCAAAATTGCTGTGGTGTTATTCGTTATTGTGGTGGGTTTCCTCTACGTGAAAGTTGAGAACTACAGCCCCTTTGTTCCAACCTCCGTTCCCACCGCCAACGATGGCGGCGCGGACGTTATGAAACAGTCCCTCTTCTCATTCCTCAGCGGCGCAGCGCCGGCTCAGTACGGAACCATGGGCATCTTCGCTGGTGCGGCACTGGTGTTCTTCGCCTTTATTGGCTTTGACGTTGTGGCCACTTCAGCTGAAGAAGTTAAGGACCCGCAGAAGACTCTTCCGCGCGGTATCTTCGGCGGTCTGGCCGTAGTGACGCTGCTGTACATCCTGGTCTCCTTGGCGCTGACCGGTATGGTGCCCTACACCGAGCTAGCAAAGGCGGAGAGCCCCACACTTACCACCGCCTTTGAGGCAGTGGGCAATACCGATGCTGCCAAGGTCATCGCTTTCGGCTCACTCATCGGTTTGACCACCGTGATTATGGTGCTGTTGATGGGTCTCTCACGTGTTGTGTTGGCCATGAGCCGGGATGGTTTGTTGCCCCGCGCGCTCTCCGTGACCAACGCCAAGCACTCAACTCCGGCGCGCATTCAGATCATCTGTGGTGCCGCCGTCGCACTTGTTGCCGGATTGACCAAGGTTGACCTGCTTGAAGAGATGATCAACATCGGAACGCTCTCCGCGTTTGTGGTGGTCAGCCTGGGCATTCTGGTACTGCGCAAAAAGCGTCCGGATCTCAAGCCGTCCTTCCGTGTTCCGTTTGGCAAGGTTCTTCCGATCGTCTCGGCCGCGCTGTGCGTGTACTTGATGACAAACCTCGCGGTGGAAACCTGGATCTTCTTTGCTGGGTGGCTGGTCATCGGTTTGATCATCTACTTCGCCTACGGGCAACGCCACTCACGCCTGAACGAGCGCTTTGCTGATGCCAAGGAATTTGCGTCACAAGGCAGCAAGGAAGACTAATAAGGCGGCGTTTGTTCCGTAAATCGTGCTCCGATCTCTAAGATGGGGAAATGGCCCGACCTCCAAAACCTGAGCGCAAGACAGAGCTGCTCGCCGAAATCCTGACGTACCTTTTGAACAAATCGGTAGCGGACCTTACGTTTCGGAGCCTCGCGGACGGTTTGGGGATCAGCAGTTACGTGTTGGTGTACCACTTTGGAAACCGTGAACAGCTGGTGGGTGAGATTGTCCGGTCCATCGAGTCGCGTCAGGACCACATCAAGCATGCCGACGTCTCGCAAGTGAGCCGCGAACAGTTCGCCGAATGGCTCAACAACGCGTGGCAGTGGTGTCTTCAACAGCGAAACCGGAACCTGCAACGCCTCGAATTTGAGGCGTCCATGCAGGACCTGGTGTTGCCTGTTCAACGTGGGGACGCTCAGGAGAGCTTCCGGCTGTGGTTCGAGGTGGCTCGCAATTGGCTCCGCGTTCAAGGTGTCAGCGATGCCGTTGCTGTCACTGACGCCCGGCTTTTCGCCGCGTCCTTCTACGGGCTGCAATATGACTACGTGGTGATGAACGACGCCGATGCCGCCACCGCTGCCTTCTCACGGATGGTGGATGTCTTCTTCCAAAACCTGGACTTCCGTTTGGGCAAGAGTGACTTGCCAGGTTTTACGGGCGGGGTCAGTGTCGCGGGTGGATCTAGCGACGGTGGATCTAGTGACGGTGCGAATGCCGCAACGACAGCTCCGGCCGACGCCTGATTTTTAGAAAACTAAAAGGGGCCCTGCGCCACGGTTTTATCCGTGGTGCAGGGCCCCTTTTGGTGGTGGACTGCCTTAGATCTTGTTGGCAGCTTCTGCCTCGCCGGTGCCGGAGCCCGGCTCACCTGCGGACACGTTGGCGCGGAGCTTGGCGCCGAGGTCAGCATCAACGTTGGTCCAGTATTGGATGGCGCGTTCCTTGATCTCAGGGCTCTTGACGCCGCCTACAGCACCGGTGATGGTGTCTAGGAAGCGGGCCTTGGCGCCGTCGTCGAACACGTCACGGTACAAGGTACCGGCCTGGCCGAAGTCACTGTCCTCAGAGTGGAGGGTTGCAGCGGCACGCACCAACGCGCCGTCGAACTCCCATGACCCTTCGCCAGCACGTGCCGGGTCGGCGACCGGGCCACCGAAGGAGTTGGGTGCGTAGACCGGAGCGGACGCTGGCTTGAAGCCGTGGCGCAGAGAACCGTCCTGCGAGTAGTTGTTCACCGGGGAAATGGGGCGGTTAACCGGCAGCTCGTTGAAGTTGGTGCCAACACGGTAGCGGTGTGCATCCGGGTAGGAGAACACACGTGCCATCAGCATCTTGTCCGGGGAGATGTCGTGACCGGGGACAACGTTGGCCGGGGAAAGCGCAATCTGCTCGATCTCGGCGAAGAAGTTCTCCGGGTTCCGGTTCAACTCAAAGTGGCCAACCTCAACCAGCGGGTAGTCCGAGTGCGGCCATACCTTGGTCAGGTCGAAGGGGTTGAAGCGGTAGGTCTTGGCATCCTCGTACGGCATGATCTGCACGTGCAGGTTCCAGCTAGGGAAGTTACCCTCGGCGATAGCCTCGTAGAGGTCGCGGCGGTAGTAATCAGCATCAGAACCGGCAAGCTCTTCAGCCTGATCGTTAGTGATGTTGTGCTCGCCCTGGTTGGAGCGGAAGTGGTACTTGACCCAGAAACGCTCGCCTTCAGCATTGGTCCACAGGTACGTGTGCGAGGAGAAACCGTGCATCTCACGCCATGAACGCGGCAGGCCGCGGTCACCCATCAGGTAGGTCACCTGGTGTGCGGACTCAGGGGAGAGGGTCCAGAAGTCCCACTGCATGTCAGCGTCACGCAGGCCCGAACCCGGGAGGCGCTTCTGTGAGTGGATGAAGTCGGGGAACTTGATCCCGTCCTTGATGAAGAACACGGGGGTGTTGTTGCCCACGATGTCCAAGTTGCCCTCTTGAGTGTAAAAACGGGTTGCGAAGCCACGGACGTCACGCCAAGTATCGGGGGAGCCCATTTCGCCTGCAACGGAGGAAAAACGGATAGCGGTCTTGACTGAAGAGCCGGGCTGGAAAACCGCAGCTCGGGTGTACTTGGATACGTCACCGGTAACGGTGAAGGTACCGAATGCGCCGCCACCCTTGGCGTGAACGATCCGCTCCGGAATGCGCTCGCGGTTGAACTGGGCAAGCTTCTCAACCAAGTAGCGGTCGTGAAGCGCTGTGACACCGTCGGCACCTGCGGTCAGCGAGTGCTCGTCGGAGGCAACAGGGGCGCCGGTCTGTGTTGTAGTGGCGGTATGTTGAACAGGCTCGGAAAAGTTAGCCGTCATTGTTCTCCTACTTTCTCGGGTTACTTGCTTTTTCAGGTGGGCTTGTGAGCTTCAGGGCCTGTTCTGCCAAACAGTCCTGGCAGATGCCTTGGTAAAGGACGTCGGCGATCTGAATAGTCATGGGGCGGGATTCTTCTGACCAATGAGGGGTCAGGCAGGGCGCATGGCCTACGGCGCATTCAACGTCTTCAACCCGGCCGCAGCTTGTGCACACGGCATGGTGATGGTTGTCTGCTACTCGAGTTTCGTAGAGCGCGGGGGAGTGTGGCGGCTCGAAGCGCCTGAGCATGCCGAGTTCGCTGAGGTCGTTGAGGACCACGTAGACCGACTGTGCGGTGAGCTCGGGGAGAGCTTCCCGGGCGAAGCTAAGAATTGCTTCGGCGGGGGAGTGCGGGTGCAGTTCTACGGCCGTCAGCACAGCCAAGCGCTGTTTAGTCACACGCCGTCCCAAAGAGCGCAGCTCGGCTGCCCAATCTTCGGAAGTATGTGTGCTGAGGGTCATAGCCCCATTCAAACACTTATTTTGAGAAAGTCGCAATAAGCCAAGCCTAAGCTTCCTCCGTCTCAGCTGGCCCACCCGCCCCTTGCGCCGAGGTCGGTGCTTCGCGCCGTTTTCCCCGGAAATTACCTAGGCCAGCGGAGCTATGCACCGACCTCGGCGGGAGAGGTGGCGCTGTGCACCGACTTCGTCTGAAGGGCGGGTGACTATGTGGGAGGGAGAAGGGGGTTGGTTTTTTCGGTGACGGATCGGGGGTACACGTACATCACTGCTTGGGGCCCATCGAGCGCAAGGCAACTCACACCCGGGTACGGCGAAGCTTCTATCTGCGCCGTGAGCTTCCCGGCCAGGTCAACCACTAGTTCCGGGGCCAGTGCACCAATTTCGCCCGCACCAGCCGTGGAAGGTACGACGCCGAACGTCACCTTTAGCCCGCAGCTAGCACCGGATTCGTCCCCCAGTGAAATGACGGAGACAGTTGCGGTGCCTGCACCTTGTGGGAGCGAAGTCTGCGGGAGTGCACCCTGCGCCTGTGCATCAGCACTGCGGATCTCGGTCCGCAGCGCTAGGTCGAGGTCTTCGCGCTCAGTCTCACGCAACACGCGCCGCCGGTGTGCTGGCAAGGCGAGCTGTTGTTCCGCCGTCGGCCATTGAAGAAGTTCAGGCTGCGCCAGGGCCGCACCGGGACCTGTGTCCCCAAAGAGGTGAAAAGTTGGGGTGGAAGACTCGGCTAGCGGTTCCCCCACACCACTGCCCACGGGGTGCCAGTTCATCGAAAACTGCAAACGGAATGTGTGTGAATTAAGAACCGCACTCAAAGCCGTTCGGGCAGCCCGGTAACAGCGGAGAAGGTCGGCGGCTGAGCCGGCGTCGAAGGTTTTTGACGGGTCGGTGAGGACGATGGCGAGATGACCTGGCGTCAGCGGATTTCGGGGGCGTGAGACCTCCCAAAACGTTGATGAGAGTAGTAAGCGGCGAGGTAGTCCCATCAGGCCCCCTTTCTTGCCCGACTCTAGCAAGGATCCAGCACTCACAGTAGGCATGGCCAGGACCGGGAGCCCACCAAGTGACCGGCGCTAAAACTCCGCACAAATGCACGCACTAGGCTTGTCCGGTGCCTAACCTCCTTGCAGACCTGTCCCCGGCGAAAGAAAGCCCCGCGTTTCGGCGGCTTTGGCTAGGTTCATTTGTCTCAGCAGCCGGGAGCCAGCTGACGATTGTGGCCATCAGTCTTGAGGTGTACCGCATTACCGGCGAGAGCGTCTATGTAGGCCTCTTGAGCATTTTCGCCCTGGTACCGCTGGTGATTGCTGGGCTGATGGGTGGCTCAATCGCCGATGCTCATGACCGCCGCACCGTGGCACTCCTAGCATCCTCGGTGCTGTGGTTGAGCACCGTTGGTCTGGCAATTCAGGCCTGGTTCCAGCTCAACAACGTGTGGATACTTTTTGTCCTCGCAGCGTTGCAGAGTGCTGCGATGGGCATCAACACCCCGGCTCGGACCGCCATGATTCCGCTGCTGGTTCGCAAAGAACTCCTCACTGCGGCGAACGCGTTGAACATGATCACTTTTGGTTTGGCTACTACTGCCGGACCGCTGCTTGCTGGTGTTTTGGTGGCCTCGATCGGCTTCCACTGGACGTACACCATTGATGCGGTGACCTTCTTTTTTGTGATGTGGGCACTCTTCCGGCTCCCACCCATGCCGCCCCAGGGCGAAGTCCGGAAGGCTGGTGTCCGCTCCGTCGTGGAGGGTTTCCGTTTTCTGGGCACACGACCCAACGTGCGTATGACTTTTATCATCGACATGATCGCCATGATTTGTGCCCAACCGCGGGCTCTATTGCCTGCCATCGGCGCCGTGATGATTGGCGGCGGCGAGCGCACAGTGGGAATTTTGCTGGCTTCTGTAGCTGTGGGCGCATTCCTAGCCGGGCTGTTCTCCGGGCCGCTGGGGCGGGTCCACCGTCAGGGTGTGGCAGTGGTGATTTCGGTGATGGGTTGGGGCGCGAGCATTTCCGCATTGGGACTGGTGGTGGTGATGGCCAGCCATACGGGCGGGAGCGAACCGCAGATTTGGCTGTGGCCGGCTGCCTTGTGCTGCGCCGCTGCGGGCATCGCCGATTCTGTGAGCTCCGTGTTCCGAACCACCATCTTGCAGTCAGCTACCCCAGATCATCTGCGTGGCCGGCTTCAGGGTGTATTTATTGTGGTGGTTGCTGGCGGCCCGCGTTTTGGGGACATGGTGGCCGGCGGTGCCACCAAGTTCTTAGCCGAGGGGTGGGTGCTGCTAGTTGGTGGATTGATTTGTATTGTTTTGGCGTGGCTGGCCAGCAGACTCCAACCGGGCTTTATGAACTACGACGCCCGCACCCCAACGGCCTGAGAGCAATAGATGCAAATGCCACACAATAGAAGTATGAAATTCCGGGTCCGCAATGTCCTTCCAGCTCTAGCGAGTTTCTCTGCGGAGGGCCCGTTTAATGTGCTTGTTTTGCTAGTGTCCCTGCTGCTCTTGGCGGTCTCGTCGTCATTGAACTCTTCGCTGTATGGGCTCGAGATTGTGCCGGGGCTATTGCTGGGCGCCTGCCATTCCCTGGCGGCTTTTCTGACTCTGCACCGGCCCGCTTTGGGTGTTCTACTTTCGCTAGTGCCACTGTATTTTGTGCCAGTTTTGGCTGTTTATGACCCGCTGTTGCCTTTCCCGGTGAGTGTCCCGGCGATGCTGTGCCAGATTCTGGTGGTGGTTTTGGCGGGGCTCAAAGCATCATGGCCACTCGCCGCCGCTTCCTGGCTTGCAAGTGTGGCGGTTGCGGCTACGGCCTCGGCTGGGTTGACTGCCGCACATCCGAGTTTTGATGGCAGTAAAAACTTGGTGGTTTTGGCTTCGATTTCCTTTGGCCTGTTGATCGCAGCGATTATCACTGGCCGCTGGCAGGACATTCGCGAGCAGCTTCGTGTTGAGCGGCAGGTTACCGCGGAGGAAGTGGCGCGGCGGCAAATCGCTGATGAGCGTTCCCAGATTGCCCGGGAGTTGCACGACGTGGTGGCTCACGGAATGTCCCTAGTTTCGGTTCAGGCGACGACGGCGAAGTACCGGTACCCGGGAATGGAACCTGCCGTTGCGGCTGAGTTTGAGGACATTGCGGCCAATTCACGCCGGGCCATGAATGAGATGCGAACGCTTTTGGGAGTTTTGCGCAGCGATCGCGAGGCTGTTTCTACTGCGCCTCAACCGGGGTTGGCTGATTTACCGGCGTTGATGGAGGCGGCCACTCGCGCCGGGGTGGATGTTGAGGGCCCCAATGCCGAGGTCCTCGCTGGAATCGATCCGGGGCCGGTCACTGGTTTGACGGCTTACCGGATTGTCCAGGAGGCGTTGAGTAACGTGGTGCGTCACGCGCCGTCGGCCCGGGCTACGGTTCAGGTGACGCCCGACGCCGGGTGGTTGAGAATCACTGTGACCAACACCGCCGGGACAATCGCCCCCGCTGGGTCCGGTTTAGCGGAGACCTCGGCCGAGGCGAAAACGGTTAACCCCGGTGACGGGCATGGTCTGCGGGGTATGAGTGAGCGGGCGCAGCTTGTGCGGGGCACTTTAGAGAGCTCGGCCACCCCGGACGGCGGGTTCCGAGTGATGGCGCACTTGCCACTGAACGCGAACGCCACAACTACTGGTTTGACTAGTAACTTTGCCGCTGAGCAGACCCAAGCAAAAGCCCCGGAAAGGGACGCACATGACGATTAAAGTACTTGTTGCAGACGACCAGGCGATGGTGCGTGCAGGCTTCGCTGCATTGCTGAGATCTCAAGCGGACATGACGGTGGTGGGGCAGGCTGAAAACGGCGCGCAAGCAGTGGATTTGGCGCGTACTTTAAGGCCGGATGTGATTTTGATGGACGTTCGGATGCCGGTGATGGATGGCCTTGAGGCCGCTGCACAGATTTTGGGTGGAGCGTCGTCGGGTAGCCATGTGCTGATGCTAACCACGTTCGATGTTGATGACTATATTTACCAAGCGCTCGAGCTCGGTGCCAGCGGGTTTATGCTCAAGGACGCCCCGGCCGAGGAGTTGGTGAATGCTGTGCGTGTGGTCGCGGCGGGGGAGGCGTTGTTGGCGCCGAGTATCACCAAACGGCTGATTGAAGATTTTGCGAAGTCACGGCCCAAACCGGTATGCGCGGATCGTCGCCTGGATGTGTTGACTGAGCGGGAACGCGAAGTGCTGGTGCTGATCGGCATGGGACTTTCCAACCAAGAGATTGCCAAAAAGCTCTTTATTGCGGAGCAAACCACCAAAACCCATGTGTCCAAGATTTTGGGGAAGTTGGATTTGCGTGACCGTGTGCAGGCAGTGGTTTTGGCCTATGACACTGGTCTGGTGCAACCGGCCGGATAATAGGAGTAGGGCAGTTCAAACTGGGTGGAAGGATTCACGGTGCATAACCATCACAATGGCGTAAAAACCGCTGCACTCTTTGGTGTGCTGTGGGCGGTGCTCTTGGGCCTAGGAGCTGTGATCGGTTTGTGGAGCCGCAGCTCAACACCCATTTGGATTATGGCGCTGATCGGTGTTGGCACCACGTTCTATGGCTATTGGAACAGTGACAAGATCGCTATCCGCTCCATGCAAGCAACTGAGATTCCCGAGGCCCAAGCCCCGGAGCTGTACGCTACGGTGCGGGAACTTTCGCAGCGTGCCGGCCAGCCGATGCCTCGGATTTTCGTGTCACCTACCTCCGCGCCGAACGCTTTTGCTACAGGTAGAAATCCCAAAAACGCTGCAGTGTGTGTCACGGCAGGGATCGTCCAGTTGCTCGACGCGCGAGAGCTGCGCGGCGTCCTGGGCCACGAGCTGATGCACGTCTACAACCGGGACATTCTCACCTCATCTGTTGCGGCCGCCGTCGCAGGTGTTATCACTTCGGTGGGCCAGATGATGCTATTTTTCGGCGGTTCGCGGGACAACCGCAGCGTCAACCCGATCGCGGCGATTGCCATGGCTCTGTTGGCACCTTTTGCCGCCTCGCTGATTCAGCTGGCCATTTCACGGACCAGAGAGTACGACGCCGATGAGGACGGTTCCAAGCTCACTGGCGATCCGCTGGCGCTCGCCTCAGCCTTGAGCAAGATTGAGCGCGGCGTACAGCTTGCGCCGTTACCCCAAGAGCAGCAGTTTGTTAATACCTCGCACCTTATGATCGCAAACCCGTTCCGCGGAGGGGGTATGACCAAGCTGTTTGCAACGCACCCGCCTATGCGGGAGCGGATTGCCCGGCTCGAACGTATGGCCGGGCGCTAGAAGGCACCAAGCGCTTTTTGCGAGCTTCAGGGAACAAGCCTCAGGACAGTCGGTTCAGCTAAACAGGCCTTCGCCCACAAAGCCGCCAGCTTGGATTCCGGGAGGAATGGCAAACACGCCTGAACCTGTGTGCCGCAAGTACTCCACGGCCAGCCTGTCTTTTTGTGCCATAGCCATTTGCATGGGCACGTAGTGGGAGCGGGGATCCGTGACAAAAGCGATGAAAAATAGTCCGGCGTCGAGTCTGCCGAGGGAGTCGGATCCGTCCGTGAAGTTGTAGCCGCGGCGCAGCATCTTCACCCCTGAATTGGACTGAGCATGCGCCAAACGGACATGGGAGTCGGTGGCAATGAGGGGCTTATTGTCCCTGCCAGCTCGTGCAAAGTCCGGCTCAGAAAATTCTTCCCCGCCGGACAACGGTGCCCCAGATCCCTTGGTGCGGCCGATCAGCGTCTCTTGTTCTCCCAAAGACGTCCGGTCCCAGATTTCAATGTGCATGCGGATGCGTCGCACCACCATGTAGGAACCGCCGGTCAGCCAGTCCTCCCCAGCGGATGACGACTTGGGAACCCAGACATGTTTGTCCAGCAGCTCATCATCCTGGGCTTTGACGTTGGCAGTACCGTCTTTGAACCCAAAGAGGTTGCGGGGTGTTTGCTGCTCACGGGACGTTGAGGAAGTGCGGCCAAAACCCAGCTGAGACCAGCGGATTGTGGCCCGGCCAAAGGCGATTCTCGCCAGGTTGCGGATGACGTGAACGGCAACCTGCGGGTCATCCGAGCATGCCTGAATCACAATGTCGCCACCGCTGCGGTTGTCTTCAAGAGCGTCGCCCGGGAAGTGAGGCAAATCAATCAGCCCCTCGGGGAGGCGAGAGTCCAACCCAAAGCGAGTACCGGCGTCGTTCTTGAAGAGCGTCCGGCCAAACCCGAAGGTGATGGTTAACCGGGAAGCGCTCAAACCGAGAGCCTCGCCGGTGTCCTCCGGCGGAGCGTCATAAGGCCCGTTCACGGCGCCTGTGTCCCCTGCCTCGCGGCCCGCGGACATGGCTTCGGAGGCAGCGGTCCAGTCCTTCAGCAGACTGATCAAGTCATCGCGGTTGGTGGCCGTGACGTCAAAAGCGGCCATGTGCAGACGATCCTGAGCAGCGGTGACAATACCCGCCTGCTGGGCGCCATAGAAGGGAACGGACTCCGAGGAGGCCGACGCGGCAGGAGCCGCATCACCCCCGGCGTTCTGCGTGATCAGCACCGTGACGGCAGCGCCTGCGGCAGCACCGGCCGCAGCAGCGCCGCCGTAGGTCAGGAGCCCGCGACGGCTCATCGAAGGGCTAGCGGAATTCTCCTCGGCCGGTGCCGGTGTCTTCGACTGAGAAAACATGCCCATAGAAGGCAACTTCTTAGAGAACAACGGCGGCGGTCAGCTTGGACAGCGGCTCGGCAAGCGAGTCCACCGAGGCGGCAAGGGTTTTGACCTGAGCGGGGGTGAGGTCGTTGTAATACGTGAAGCCTTCGCCGTCCTTGAACTTGTCCAACTCAGCCTGCAAAGACTTGAACTGGGCGTCCAGCTTGGTAGCCAGCGCAGCGTCCTTGATCAACAGCACCGGGCGGAGGTTTTCAAAGGCAATCCGGGCCCCGTCAATGTTGGCCTGAAAGTCCCACAGATCCGTGTGAGACCAAATTTCCTCTTCACCGGTGACCTTGCCGGTTGCCACCTCATCCAAAAGCTCCTTGGCACCGTTGCCGAGCTGATCCGCGGTGAGCTTCACAGTCCGAGTGCGTGTGTAGAGGTCTTGAGTGTCTGCAACCAGCTGGTCGGCGATGGCTTTGCGCTCGGCCTCGGTCATGGCTTTGTAGCTGGCAGGCGGGAAGATGTCCTTCTCGGCCCGGTGCCAGCCGGTCAACTTCTGGCCAGCTTCTAGGTCTGCTTCGCGCAGGTCCAGCTTGGGGTCTAGGTCACCGAAGGATTCGGCAACGGGCTCAATGCGCTCCCAGTGCATCCGCACCGAGGCGTAGAGCCCTTTGGCTTTGGCAGCGTCGCCGCTAGCAAAGGCCGCAGCAAAATCCTTGGTTCCGGTCAGCAACTGCTCCGTCTGATCCTTCACGTATGCCGTGTACTGGCCGGTGGCGGTCTCCGTCAGCTTCTGCACGTCGGCACTGACCGACGGCGTGGTTCCGGACTCTTCCACCGTGAAGCTCGCGCGAATGCCGTCGCCCTGCATACCCGGCTTGCACGCTGTTTGATACGTTCCAGCAGGGGCGGTGACTACCAGGTTGCGGGTGATGCCTGGGCCAATGTTTTCCACTTCGCCAATAATGCGCAGACCGTCTTCGGCGAGCAAGTAGAACTCGGTGACGTCGGCGCCGTCGTTCTTCACTTCAAAGGTGACAGGGCCGCTCTTGGCGCCCGTGGCACTGAGCTGGCAGGCATCCGTAGTGCTGGTGACGGCCACCGGGCCGCCAGCTGAACTGCTGGCCGGCTTGGCAGTGTTGTCCGTGCACGCCGTCAGGGCCAGCGGCGCCAAAAGGGCCAAAGCAGCACCTGCTGCGGCGAAGTTTTGGCGTTTCGGGGAGGATACGAGGCTCATTGAGATTCTTTCGGTGTAAGTCCGTTGGGGAGAACCGGACTGGTTTTAGCCTGCGCCGTGGAGGTTCCGCTCTGACGGTTGGCGCGCAAAAACAGTGCAAGGGTGGGGATGACATACAGCAGCCAAGCGGCCGCTTCCAGCCACGTGGTGGCTGGGGAAAAGTTGAAAGTGCCCTTCAAGAGCGTTCCATACCAGGACGACGGCGGGACGGCAGCTGATACGTCAAAGGCCAGCCGGTGCAAACCCGGAAGGATGCCGGCCTCTTGGAGGTCATGGATTCCGTAGGCGAGCACGCCACCGGCGATCACAATCAAAATGGCGCCGGTCCACGTGAAGAATCGGTCGAGCCGAATCTTGATCACGCCGCGGTGCAGGAGGAATCCGAGCAGAACCGCAAGAGCCAAACCAAGGAGTGCGCCCACCAGCGGGATGGTGTTCTCCCCACTGGCCTGGGCCGCTGCCCACAAGAACAAAGCGGTTTCTAGACCTTCGCGGCCCACCGAGAGTGCACCAACCAGAACAATGCCCCACGCGGCGCCACGGCCAGCATCGTCGATTTTTCCGCGCAAGTTAGACCCCATAGTTCGGGCAGTGCGGGCCATCCAGAAGACCATCCAAGTTACGAGGCCAACAGCAACGATGGACAGTGACCCGCCGATCGCTTCCTGAGCTTCGAAGGTCAGTCCGCGTGGGCCGTAGGTGAGCAGTGCGCCGAAGCCGATGCTCACGGCAACCGCTGCGCCCACACCAATCCACAAGCGCGGAAGCAGATGAGTGCGACCGGTCTTGATCAGATAAGCGATGAGGATTACGACGATGAGCGATGCTTCGAGGCCCTCCCGGAGTCCGATGAGGAAGTTCCCGAGCATGAACAGATCCTTGGCTTAGGGGACCCTAACCAAGGTCCAACTAAGAAGGAACATTACCGAGTGAAAGGTATTAAGCAAAACTGACGTGCCCTAATTGAATCCCGGTCGGTGAGTTACGAGTTTTCGGACCGATCGAACGTCAAGACGCGAACCCCTGACTCAAGCGTGATTTCGTCAATCGGACTGAAACTGTGAGCCTGGAACGCGCCAGCAAATAGCGGGATTCCGGAGCCGATGACCGAAGGGTTTTGTTTCAAGATCAGACGATCAATTTCGGGCAATAGTGAGTGCGCAAGAGTACCGCCGCCCACCAGCCAGAGGTCCTTGCCTGCTTCGGCTTTGAGCGCGCGGACTCGTTCTATGGCGTCCTTGCTGACGATCTCAACGTCCGGGTCTTCGCTCTCGAGCGTGGACGAGAAAACCAGGTGCCGCAGATGAGGGTAGGCGTCAGTGAGCCCGGCGGCCAAGCCGATTTCGTAGGATCCGCGGCCCTCTAGGACGGTGTCAAAGCTTTGACCAGGACCATCAATTCCCAGAGCTGTGCGGGCAGGACCCGGAAGAGTTTCTGGGTAGTGCGTCACGATGAAGTCGATGACGTCCGGGGTAATCGGGAAAAAGCTAGCCCCGCTTGGATCCCCGCCGTCGGGCCCGGCAATGAAACCGTCCAGCGTAGTGGCAACGTAGTAGACGAGCTTGCGTAATGGTGGTTCCTCTCCCGGGACCCAGTTCAATCATCCGCGGCCCCGCAGAACTTCGCGGGGCAGGCAGTGCAGCTATTAGCTGCGGAAGTTCACAAACTGAAGATCGGTCTCTTCGAAGTTCTTCAACATAGCCATAACTTCCTGCAGGTCGTCACGCGACTTGGAGGAGACGCGAAGTTCGTCGCCCTGAATCTGGGACTTGACCGACTTGGGGCCTTCCTCGCGGATCAGCTTGTTGATCTTTTTGGCGATGTCCTGAGCAATACCTTCCTTGATGGAAGCCTCCAAGCGGTATTCCTTGCCGGAGGGATAGGGCTCCCCGCTGTCCAAGGACTTAAGCGAAATACCGCGCTTAATCAGCTTGGACTGGAAGACGTCCAGCACTGCCAAAACACGTTCTTCAGCGTTCGCCTTCATCAGGATTTTTTCGCCGCTGAAGTCGATTTCAGCGCCAACGCCTTTGAAGTCGTATCGCTGGGCGATTTCCTTCTGCGCTTGGTTCAGCGCGTTGGCAACTTCCTGCTTGTCTACTTTGCTTACGACGTCGAATGTGGACTCGCCTGCCATGACTCTCCTTCAGTACGTGGATAGGGGGATTCTGCCCACCAGCCTAGTACGAACTGGCCTTTGCAGGCATAGATTCACAGTTCCCTCAAAGCGAACGTGGGGCTGGAACCTATCTTTGGTGCGCAGAGTTGTTCATAGTGAAGGACCAACTCGAGAGGCAAAAATCATGGCACGCAAGCGCATCACTGATGTCACTGCTAGCTCCGTTGCGGCGGGTAAGGCATTCGTGGCTACTGCTGGAACCGCTCTGGCAGCAGCTGCTGTGGCTGCGTCAGTGATTCTGAGCCCAGTACCAGCGGCGTCTGCCCGGATGGACGGCGTTCACCAGGACTTATTGCGAGCGGTGCAATTGAACCAGATCACCTTGGACCAAGCAGCCAGTTTTGAGGCGAAAATAGCGTCCCGGATCCAGTCTGAAGCCTGAGTTATAGGACTCAAACTCCTCGATTCGATTCTTCCGGCGTAATTCTGTAAAGTTGTCTTGCCTGCGGTTACTGGAAGCAGTTACCAAGGGTACTTCTAGTGAAGTTCGGCAGATTACCCGAGCGGCCAAAGGGGGCTGACTGTAAATCAGCTGGCAACGCCTACGGGGGTTCGAATCCCTCATCTGCCACTCAAGAAGTGAAGAAGCGCCTCTCCGCAAGGAGAGGCGCTTCTTGTGTTTTCAGTTCTGTTTGCTGAGCTTCGGGCTAGACCACGGCGGGCTCGTGGAGACTCAGTCCGTCTAAGTGGTGAATGAGCCTGCGGCCCAGGCCGTTGTCGAGCTGAAGCCACAAGGTGGAGCGGTCCGCTGTCATTCCGTCCACGATCCCCGTCACTAGGTAGCCGTGAACGTCGCGCAAAGCGACACGTTGGCCTGGCGTCAGCTGCGGCCAAGTGGGCACAGTGTGTCCGGAATTCCCGTGTCCCGAATAATCCTGTCCCGAAAGATTCAGCGCCTCTGCATGAATGTCTTCACTGGCCAAGTGCTTTTCGATGGTGCTCATTGCAGTCTCCCTTGCTGCCTAAATTCGTTAGTCCTTGTTATTTTTTCCTGCGCGGGTGAACAGCCCGGTGAAGTTGCGGTGAACACTCGTCGCAACTTGGTCAGATTTTGGTTCCGAACGCGGTTAGCACGGGAAATAAAGTGCTGTGTAGCCGCTTTTGTATGTTGTTACTGGTGAGTAACATAAGATCATGCACTTACTTCTACGCACCATCCTGATGCTGTTCCGCTCCGCACGCAGCTCCGCACTGAGCATCTGGGGTACCTCGTCACTACCGATGAAGGTTCTCCCCACCGACGTGGATATTGCTGTGCACGTAAATAACGGAATGTACTTTTCATTGATGGACTTGGGGCGCTTTGACCTGATGGTTCGTGCCGGCGTCTGGAAAGCCATGCGCAAACGGGGCTGGACCCCTGTGGTGGCGTCGCAGACCATCTCCTACCGCAAATCTCTGCAGCTATGGCAGAGATTCACTATTGAGTCCAAGATCATCGGTTTGGATGAAAAGGCCATCTATTTTGAGCAGCGAGTAGTGGCCGACGGCGAAATTTACGCCCGTGCCTACATCGCCACACGGCTGGTCAGCAAAAAGGGCCCGGTTACCAACGAGGAGATTCTGGCGCTTCCTGAAGTGGATTCCGTACCCAACGATCTCGCTTTGCCGGAATGGCTACACGAATGGCGCGAGAACATCGCGCTCCCCGGTGCAAGGAAGCCAGCGCCTCATCAATGGTGAGGTAACCACGTGGTGAGACAAATCAGTGATTCATAAATAAATACAGCGCAGAGCGAACAAGTTACGCTGGGCTTCGCCATAGTGGGGAGCCCCGGCGTACCGTTGAAGTATGGCTACCGTTGACATCACAGGTGAACAGTTCGCATCTACCATCCAAGACAATGACATTGTTCTGGTGGATTTCTGGGCGGACTGGTGCAATCCCTGCAAGCAATTCGCCCCCACATACAGTGCCGCTTCAGAACAGCACGGTGATGTGGTCTTCGCGAAGGTAGATACCGAAGCTGAGCAGCAATTGGCTGCCGAGGCTGGTATTACCTCTATCCCAACACTGATGGCTTTCCGCGAGCAGGTTCTGGTTTTCTCCCAGCCCGGTGCGCTCGCAGGTCCGCAGCTTGAGGAAGTTATTAGCGCCGTGAAGGCATTGGACATGGAAGAGGTCCACGCACACGTGGCTCGTGCCCAGGCCGAGGCCCAGAACACTGCGGCTGAGAATGCTCCGGCTGACAACTCTGAAGCTTCGCAGGCCTAAAACGTAGCAGGCCTAGAACGTGGCTGGGCTAGGACTAGCGAGATCTAAAACGAAACAAGAATTGCCCCAAGGCTCAGCCTTGGGGCAATTCTTGTGTGTTCGGGGAGTCGGCTCGCTTAGAGGCGTTCGAGTTTCACGGGTTCTGCCAGCAGCGCGCTGAGGGACTCGTTCAAGTCCTGTACGGCGATGCCTTTGGAGTGCTTGCCAAGATCTGCCTCTGAAGCCCACTGTTCGGTCAAAACCAACTTGTCTTCGCTCACTTCGGTGAGTTCGTAGCGCAGGCAACCGGGTTCGCGGGTTACTTCTTCGATGGCAATTTCCAAAGCCAGTTTTACGCGGAAAAATTCGCCCTCGTTGGGGATGAAAGTGGCCTGAAGATCAACGATTTCGCTCATATGATTCAGAATACCGGCCACAGTTGGTAGCGTGCTGACATGTTGTCATATTCGGCCGGAGACAAAGACGTCCCGCTTTTAGAGACCACCATTGGAACTCAGTTTGAATCTGTGGTGACTCGCTTCCCAGACCGTCAAGCACTCATCGAAGCCCAGCCCCCACAAGGTGGCCGACCGCGCCATTGGACCTACCAGGAATTAAACAACCACGTTGACGCGCTGGCTTTAGCGCTGATGAACCGTGGGTTTGCGGCTGGGGACCGTTTAGGCATTTGGAGCCCAAACTGTGCCGAGTGGGTGATGTTCCAGTACGCCACCGCCAAGATCGGGGTGATTCTGGTCAACGTTAACCCGGCTTACCGCAGCCATGAGCTCGAGTTTGTGGTCAACCAAAACGGCATGCGGTCTTTGGTTGTTGCACCTCAAGACAAAAACAGCGACTACCCAGCAATGGCTCGGCAGGCCTTGGAGAATTGTCCTCAGCTCACCGAGCTGGTGTTCCTTCCTGGCTCTGATGATGCGGCAGGTCCACTCACTGCTGGCGTGCCGCAGACTGATGCTGAGCTGAGTTACCAGCAGCTGGTGAGTGGAAAGGGGAATCGCGCTGGAACCGCTGCCGCCCCGCCAGGCGTCAACCCAGCACACCATACAGCAGCTCAACTGGCCGAGAGGATGGCGAGCCTGACTACGGAAGACCCCATCAACATTCAGTACACCTCTGGCACCACCGGGTTCCCCAAGGGCGCCACCCTCACTCACCGCAATATCCTGAACAACGGCCACTCAATCGGTGCACTTCTGAACTACACCGAGCAGGACAAAGTGGTCATCCCGGTGCCGTTCTATCACTGCTTCGGTATGGTTATTGGCAATCTCAACGTTCTCTCACACGGCGGCTGCGTTATTGTCCCGTCACGCGGATTTACCCCCACCTCGGCGCTTCAAGCAGTTCACGACTTTGGAGCCACATCCCTGTACGGTGTGCCCACCATGTTTATCGCCGAACTGGCCCTGCCTAATTTCGACGACTATGACCTGAGTTCCCTGCGAACCGGCGTGATGGCTGGTTCCTTGTGCCCGGTGGAAGTGATGAAGCAAGTCATCTCACGGATGAACATGAAGGATGTGGCCATTTGCTATGGCATGACGGAGACCTCTCCGGTGTCCACGATGACCCGGGATGGGGACACCTTGGCCCAGCGCACCGAATCTGTGGGCCGGACCATGCCGCATTTGGAGAGCCAAATTGTTGATCCGGGAACGGGCGAGGTGGTTGAGCGGGGGCAGATCGGCGAGCTCTGCACCCGCGGTTACGCCGTGATGAAGGGGTACTGGGGACAAGAGGAAAAAACCGCTGAGGCGATTGATCCGGAAGGTTGGATGCACACCGGAGACTTGGCCCGGATGGATGCTGACGGCTACATCCTGGTGGAAGGCCGTATCAAGGACATGGTGATTCGCGGCGGTGAAAACATCTACCCACGCGAGATTGAAGAGTTCCTTTACAGCCACCCGGACATTCAAGACGTTCAGGTCATCGGCATCCCGGACCAAAAGTACGGCGAGGAACTGATGGCTTGCATCATTCTCAAAGATGGCGCCGATCCCTTGGATGCAGAGACGGTGCGCGAATTCTGTTCGGGCCGGTTAGCCCACTACAAAGTTCCGCGCTATGTCCAAGTCCGGGAAAGTTTTCCCATGACAGTGTCCGGGAAGATTCGCAAGGTGGAGATGCGCCAAGAAGCGATCGAAAAGCTGGGGCTCTAAACCGCAAAAGAACTAGTGCCCGCGATGATCTTGGATACTCATCCGGGCGCCGAACCGTGGCGCACGTGCACCGGTGAGTCCCAGCAACCGCACCACCCGTTGCCGGTGCCCGCGCCACGGTTCAAGCAGCGCCAGCATTCCGGCGTCGTCAGTGCGTTGGCCAGTGAGCGCAAAACCCACAAACTTGGCGAGGTGATAGTCGCCGACCGCGATTGAATCCGAGCAACCGTGAGTCCGTTGGAGCACTTCGGCCGCCGTCCATTGCCCCACCCCAGGGATGGTCTGGAGCTTGGCTGACGCCTCGGCAGAAGGCAATAACGCCAAACGTTCAAGTGCGACGGCGGAACGCAAGGCCCGCATCACGGTTGCCGAACGCTGTGGGCCAACACCTGCTTTGTGCCACTCCCACGAGGGAACGGCAAGCCAATCGGTGGGGGACGGGGCCACCAAAAGTCCCTCCGGTGCAGGACCGGGAGCCACACTTCCATAGCGTTTTACGAGGTAGCGGTAGCCGCGCCGGGCCTCAATAACCGTGACCTTTTGCTCCAAAATAGTGGGTACCAAGGAATCCACTATCCGCCCGGTGGAGGGTAAACGCAGTCCCTTGTTTCGGCGTCGTGCTTCAAGGACGTGGTGCGGCAGGGGAGTAGGGAACGGAGTCCCGGATGGTGAGGTGCCGGCGTCGAAATCGCTCCACGAATCACCCTCGCCGAGCAGGGCCGACAAATTGTCCAGCGCGCTCGCGGCTCCTGGCCCCCAGGCCTGGGCGTCAATCACTTGAGCCCCCGAAACTTCGGGAGGGCCTTGAACCAAGCGCAGTGTCACCGGCCCGTCCACGGTGGAGAATGCCATCCACCAGCCGTCTGGGTGGACGGCAATTGAGGGGTCGGAATTGCTCCGCAGCAGGATGCCAAGGGTTTGGTGCAAATCATATGGTCCGTCCGTCACCCACCGAGTGGCGCCATCGGCGGCGTCCGCCACGGCACTTGGGGGCTCAACAAGACTCATGGGCTTAATGCTCCCACGCCGCACTGACATAAAGCCCAGGGAAGTTCTAGGCAGGCATTCCGGCGCTCAACCACAAGGCGAACACTGCCAAGGGAATTGTTATCACCACTGCCACAATGCCGGCCACAGCAAATCCGCTCCACCGAACTCGAACCCCCAGCACAGCTAGCCGTTCGTGCCAGAGCAGCGTTGCCAGGGAAGCCCACGGTGTAATCAGCGGGCCAACGTTGACGCCGATCAATAAAGCCGCATACCGGAGTGGGGAACCGGCGGCAGGCTCCAGTGCCAAATAGGCGGGCAGGTTGTTGGCCAGATTGGCGCTTCCGGTCCCCAACGCTGCCAACTGCACGAGCGGGGCCAAACCATCACCGGGAATCACTTGCCGCAAAAGCAGCTCGGCAAGCCCTTGAGCGTGCAGGGTTTCGACCACCATAAACAGCCCCGTCGTCAGCATCAGCGGTTTCCACGGAAGCATGGAAATCCTCAGAACGTGCGGCCTGCGCCACAGATAAAACACCAAAAGCACCACAGCAGCACCCAGAGCTGGCCATTGGACCGGGAGCCCCGAAACCAGCAGCGGCAACAGCACCACAACCACACCCGCAGCAGCGAGCAAAAGGAGTTTATCCCCGGCAGCGTCAGTGCTGGCGAGGGCATAGGTGCCGCGCAATTGCTTCCGGAACATCACCCACAGCAGCAGCACCGGCACCAACAAAGCAACCAAAGCCGGAGCCCACATCAGCCCAGCAAAGGCAGCAGGTGTCAGCCCGGTGTGCTGCTGGGCCAAAAGATTACTCAAATTGGAGACCGGCAGCAGGAGAGAAACAGTATTCGCCAACCAGATGGTGGTGAGGGCGAAAGGTAGTGGCGGAATTTTCGCGTGCAAAGCCAACAGAACGACGACGGGTGTCACCAGTACCGCTGTGGTGTCCAGCGAGAAAAACAGGGTGATCACAGACGCCAAACCGATGCTTAACAACCACAGCCGCACCACACTGTGCCGGCCCAAGCGGGCCATCCGCGAGCTCGCCCAACGGAACAATCCGGCGTCGTCAGCGAGTTCCGTGACGATTGTCATAGCCACCACAAAAGTGAGCACCGGAACAGTACGGTCGGCAAGCTCGGAAGCCGATTTCGCAGGCAAGAGCCCGGTAACAAGGCACAACAAACCCAGCACTAGGAACAGTACGGGTAACAAAAAAGGCCGCAAAGCCGGAGATAGGTGTGGAAGCCGCACCGCACTATCTTCGCACCGCAGGGTGGAGCTCAGTGCCCAGCGGATAAAGTTGGAAGTATGAAGTACTCCGAGTCCGTTCTGGACCTCATTGGAAACACCCCGCTGATCAAGCTCAACCACGTCAACGAAGGCATCAAAGCCACCGTTCTGGTGAAGGTTGAGTACATCAATCCGGGCGGTTCCATCAAGGACCGTATTGCGGTCAAAATGATCGAGGACGCGGAGAAGTCAGGCAAACTCAAGCCCGGGGGAACCATTGTGGAACCCACCTCTGGGAACACCGGTGTGGGACTGGCCCTTGTTGCCCAGCAAAAGGGTTACAAGTGCATTTTTGTGGTTCCGGACAAAGTGGGCGAGGACAAACGCGCAGTTCTCGCCGCCTACGGTGCCGAAGTTGTTGTTACCCCCACATCCGTGGCTCCCGACAGCCCGCAAAGCTACTACGGCGTTTCGGATCGATTGGTTCGCGAAATCCCGGGCGCGTACAAACCTGACCAGTTCTCCAATCCTGCAGCGCCCGGCAGCCACTACGAGAGCACCGGCCCCGAGATTTGGAACGACACCGACGGCCGAGTCACCCACGTGGTGATTGGCGCCGGAACTGGTGGAACCATCACCGGAACCGGACGTTACCTGCGCGAAGTCTCCGCCGATCGCCCCGAGGCTGAAGGCGGCCGCGTCCAAGTTATTGGGGCAGACCCTGCTGGTTCGGTGTACTCAGGTGGCACCGGACGCCCCTATTTTGTTGAGGGCGTTGGCGAGGACATCTGGCCGGAGAACTACGATCCTGCGGTTCCTGACCGGGTCATCGCCGTCAGCGATGCTGATTCCTTTGGTATGACTCGCCGTCTGGCCCGCGAAGAAGGCCTGCTCGTTGGCGGATCCTCGGGGATGGCTGTTGTTGCAGCACTCGAAGCGGCCAAAGACCTGCCCGCCGAAGCCGTAGTTGTGGTGATCCTGCCGGATTCCGGCCGCGGCTACTTGGGCAAAATCTTCAACGATCAGTGGATGCGTTCCTACGGCTTTTTGCCCGGAGGCGAAGAGGACACCGTTGGCTCGGTCCTCGAGTTCAAAACCGGCGGCATCCCGGACCTTGTACACATCCACCCGAATGAAACCGTTCGCGACGTTATCAACATCATGAATGAGTTCGGCGTCAGTAACATTCCCGTGCTCTCGCAAGAGCCTCCCGTGGTTATGGGTGAGGTCCTCGGCTCCGTTGATGAGCGCACCCTGACCGGCAAACTCTTCCGCGGCGAAGCGAATCTCACGGACAAAATCTCCGAGCACATGGGGGAGCGCCTGCCCGTTATTGGCTCGCTGGAATCCATCCCCGCGGCACGTGCGCTGCTCTCCGAGGTCGACGCCGTAATGGTCACCTTTGTGGGTGCTCCGGTTGGCATTGTTACCCGCCACGATCTCCTCGGCTACCTCAGCCACTAACACTCACCCACCCCGGCGCTCGCGGTTTACAGCGAGCATCAGCGAAAGGACTGCCATGACTGTTCCAGAGAACGCAGGATTCAACACCACCGCCGTGCACGCTGGCCAAGCTTTTGAGCCGCGTACCGGTGCCGTTGTGCCACCGTTGCATTTCTCCTCCACCTACGCCCAAGACGGAATTGGTGGGCTGCGTGACGGTTACGAATACGGCCGTGGCGGAAACCCCACCCGTGACGCTCTGCAAGAGCAGCTCGCTGCAGTTGAAGGTGGCAACCACGCCTATTCCTTCGGCTCGGGCCTAGCAGCGGAGGATTCGTTGATTCGTGCCCTCTGCCGTCCGGGGGATCACATTGTTTTGGGCAACGACGCTTACGGCGGAACGTACCGGCTGATCAGCCGTATTCACTCCGAATGGGGCATCGGCCACAGCGCCGTTGACATGTCCAACCTCGAGGCAACCGCGGCTGCCGTGGCCCAAGCGCCAGGGAAGGTCCGGCTGGTTTGGGTGGAGACGCCGTCGAACCCGATGATGAAAATCACCAACATCGAGGCGCTCGCCAAAGTAGCGCACGACGCCGGTGCCCTCCTGGTCGTGGACAACACCTTCGCGTCTCCCTATTTGCAGAACCCGCTCGCCTTAGGCGCCGACGTGGTGGTTCACTCCACCACGAAGTACATCGGTGGGCACTCTGATGTGGTGGGGGGCGCCGTGGTCCTCAACGATGCTGAGCTGGCAGAAAAGGTGCAGTTTATGCAGTTCGCTGCCGGTGCCGTGTCAGGACCGATGGATGCCTTCCTCACCACGCGCGGCCTGAAAACCCTTGGTGTCCGTATGGATCGTCACTCGGAGAACGGTCAAGCTGTAGCCGAATGGTTGCTCGATCAGCCGGAGGTTGAAGCAGTGCTGTACCCGGGCCTGCCGAGCCACCCCGGACACGAGCTGGCTAAAAAGCAGATGAAGAAGTTCGGCGGTATGGTCTCGGTGCAGTTCAAGGGTGGCGAAGCCGCTGCCCGCAAGGTAGCCGAGGCCACTCGTGTGTTCACTCTGGCTGAGTCCTTGGGCGGCATCGAGTCTTTGGTGAACTACCCCTCTGAAATGACTCACGCGTCCGTCAAGGGCACTGAATTGGCTGTCCCTGAGAACCTCTTGCGGCTCTCATGCGGCATTGAGGAATCAGCAGATCTGATCGCAGACCTTGAGCAGGCTTTCAAAGCGATCGGTAACTAGAAACGTTGAAATCCTCTACCGCGCGGGGCTGGCTCGCGACTGCAGCCGGGACAATTGCCATCTATTTGGCGCTGCGAATTTTGTACACCGCATACATCCCGTTGATGAACGACTTTGAGGTGTACTTCTACGGCGGCAGCCGCGTCCTTGAACAAGGCGAGTCCGCTGTCAGTGGGTTGTACGCCCCGCGCGAAGGGTTGCCCTTTACCTACCCACCGTTCGCGGCGCTGCTATTTGCCGGGCTTGCAAGCATCGGTTTTGGTGCTGGAATTGTGGTGTTCACAAGCGCCGCGCTGGTGGGCGCTTTAGTGGTTTCGGCGTGGCTGTCGCGGCACCTTTTTGGCTACCGCACGTGGCGGACCGCTGTTACCGACTGGCGATTCCGGACAGCTGCCTTGGGCGGTACTGCGGCAGTCCTGCTCTTGGGACCTTGGCGGGACACCTTTGACTTTGGCCAGATCAACATCATTTTGATGGGGCTGATCCTGGCCGACTTTGCCCTGTACAACAAGGTCTTGTCTCAGAACGCTCAAGGGGGGACTTTCCGCTGGCCAGCCGGACTCCTGATCGGTATAGCCGCCGGTATTAAACTGACTCCGCTGGCTTTTGGTTTGTACTTTTTAGTCCGGCGTGATTTCAAAGCCCTCGGCTGGCTGGCCACCGGTTTCTTTGGCTCCATTGCACTGGCTTGGGCGATTATTCCGAATGCTTCGCTGACGTTCTGGACCAAAATTCTTCCTGACACGGGCCGCATCGGTGGCCCGGCCTACATGGATAATCTCTCCGTCAAGGGTCTGCTTTTGCACTTGGGCCTGCCTGATTCTGGGCTGACCAGCGCGTTATGGATGCTCATTGCCATCGCTTTGACTGTTCTTGCCGCGTTGGTGATACACCGGGCCCTCGCCGCACGGGAAAACTTTGTGGCAGTCTCCGCCACCGCTCTTTTGATGCTCCTGATCAGCCCGGTTTCGTGGTCCCACCACTGGGTGTGGATTGCTGTGGCGTTGCCCTCGATGGGCTTTGCCATGCACCGTATGCCTGCCCGCCGCGGCGGAATGCGCATTGCAGGATGGATCATCCTTTCGGTCACAACAGTGGTGTTTTACCTGACGCCGAAGTACCTGACCATGATGGCTGGTGCGCGCGAGTGGGGCAAAGATCCTCAGACGCAATGGCAGTTGATGGCCTCGAGTCCAGGAGTCTTGTGCGGCATCGCCATGCTGATTTATTGGTTCATCGCGTACCGACCGCTGGGCCGGGCCGCGGTTCAGGCCACTGCGTAGCCTGAATTGCCGCACTTGCTGAACTGCTGCACGTCATGAACTGGGACACTGAGAACATGCGTTCTCTCTTCAACCGGCGCTGGGGTGGCCTGGTCCTAGCGCTGGTGCTCCCGGCGACAGTTGAACTAGCTGTGTCCGCTGCCAACTATCGCAATTTCAACATTGTGATGCTTTTGCACTTGGCCGCGGCAGTGACAGTTGCCGCCATTGGGGGAGTATGGGCCGCAGTGGTGGCCTCCATCCTGGGCTTTCTGCTGCTGAACTACTTCTCGGCCGTGCCCGTCCACACCTTTTCCATCGCAGACCCGTCCACACTCTTTACCCTCGTGATGTTCCTCGCCGTAGCCTGCTCCATGGCTGTTGCTGTAGGAACGGCAAGGCGCCGAGCCATCCAAGCCCAAGCAGCTAGCAAAGAAGCGCACTCCCTCAGTGAGCTGGCCCTCCAGATTCTGGCCAGTGGAGGAACTCTCTCAGCATTTTTGGACCGGGTTCGTGATGCTCTCAACGTCCCAGCTATCACCTTGCTCAAACAACTGAACACGGGGGAGGGCCATTGGAAAGTCTTGGCGAGTTCCGGTGAGAACCCGCCGATGACGCACGCCTCCGCGGACAGTACCGCCGTCGTCGACTCTCAATACACGCTGCTGTTGCGCGGCACGGCACCGGGCCCGGCGCAACAGCGGCTGCTTAATGCCTTCGGCGCTTACTTGGTGGCCATCCGGGAACGGCGTGAACTGGTTCAAACGCAGCAGGATAATGCTCGGCTCGAAGAAGGTAATTCCATGCGCACAGCCATTTTGCGGGCCGTCTCGCATGACTTGCGCACTCCGCTCTCGGGGATCAAACTCGCGGTCAGTAGTCTGCGGCAGCCCGGTGTTGAGCTGCCAGCCGAGGATCGGAGCGAACTGCTCGAGACCATCGAAGATTATGCTGACCGGCTGGACCATCTGGTGGGCAACCTGCTGGATATGTCCAGACTCAGCGCCGATTCCGCCACCCCACTTCTAGCCCCAGTGATGTGGGCTGATTCCCTGCCTGAGGCAATGCGTGGTTTAGACACCAGCACTATCCACATCGAACTTAGCCCCGCAGCGACGCCGGTGCTGGCAGACATCGGGATGCTCGAACGAGTGGTGGCTAACTTGTTAGAAAATGCGTTTAAATACGCGCCGGGTCAAGCCATCGAAATTCGTGACGTGGCCGGGAGGTCAGCCGAGGGCAGCCCTGCGGCGCAGTTGATCATCGCCGATCACGGTACTGGGGTGGATCCAGAAAAGCTTCACGTGATGTTCCGCCCCTTCCAAAGATTGGACGACGGCGCCGCGCACGGTTTGGGCCTTGGGCTCGCCGTTGCCAAAGGACTCAGCGAAGCAATGGGAGGCACACTTGGTGCCGAGCCGACGCCGGGCGGCGGGCTGACGGTGACCCTGACCCTGCCGCTATACGAGCCGCCGGTACAAAACCTAGACGCAGAGGCCAGCGAATGATCAAGGTACTTATTGTTGAGGACGAAGGCGGGATTGGCCGCGCGCTGAAAATCAACTTACGCGCCCACGGCTACGCTCCCACTCTGGCCGCCAGCGGTGAAGCAGCGCTTGCCGAAGCCCAAGCGGACCCGCCCGCCATGGTGGTTTTGGACTTGGGCCTGCCGGACATGGATGGAATCGAAGTCATTCGGCGGTTGCGCAGCTGGAGCCAAGTGCCCATTCTGGTGTTGTCCGCCCGGCACGGTTCTGAGGACAAAGTGGAGGCGCTCGACGCCGGAGCTGACGACTACATCACCAAACCCTTTGGACTGGACGAACTATTAGCCCGCTTGCGTGCTGCGGCACGCCGTTCGGAAGCGGAACCGGGTGTTCCTTCGGTGACTACCGCCGAGTTTGTGGTGGACCTGGCCGCTCGCAAAGTTACCAAGGGTGATGAACCTGTTCGCCTGACGCCCACCGAGTGGAGCATCCTAGAAATTCTGGTGAGGAATCAAAGCAAGCTTGTGACTCAGCAGCAGCTCTTGGTCCAAGTGTGGGGGCAGGCCTACGCGAAGGAAACACAATACTTACGTGTATATATGGCTCAATTGCGTCGCAAACTCGAAGCTGACCCGTCCGCGCCCCGGCACCTTCATACCGAGGCGGGTATGGGCTACCGTTTTGATCCCTAAATTCTCGCTACAGCCGTAAGCTTTGCGTATGAAAACTGCCACCCTTCTTGCAGTCTGCCGGGTCCAGCAATTGCGCCAGGATCCGGGAAACGTAGGAATCACAGCCATCGACAAACACCCCGTTGAGGGACCGGTTAAAGTCAATCGGCTGGGCATCTATGCGGATATTCAGGCAGACCGTCAGCACCACGGTGGCCCGGACCAGGCCCTCTATGCCTATTCACAAGCGGAAGCGGAAGAGTGGGAGCGCAGGCTGGGCAGGGAGCTTCCGGCGGGGATTTTTGGCGAGAACTTGCGGGTGGACGGAATTGAAACCACCGGAGCCGTGATCGGGGAGCGTTGGCGGATTGGCCCGGATGTAGAAGTGGAAGTCACCGGCCCGCGAACACCGTGCGCCACCTTTCAGCGCTGGCTGGACGAGCCGCATTGGGTCAAGCGTTTTACCGAGGCGGGTTTAGTAGGCTGCTATCTTCGTGTGCTCAAAACCGGTCAAATCACCGCTGGGGACCAAATCCACCAGCTTTTTGTCCCCAGCCACGGGGTAACCATTGGCAAATGGTTCAGCTCTCCGGACTTGAATGACGTTGAAGCACTCCGGGACGCTGCCGCTGACGGTGAGCTGGTACTCCACGAGGATCTTCCGGGAAAATTCGAAAAGCTCGAGCAGCGCCTCACCTAGGTGAGGGTGTGCGCAAGCTCACCGACCGTCGTCGAAAATTAAGTTCCGGTCAAGGCGGCGGATGCATTATGATTGAAGCATCCCCCACTTCCGGTATTCCCTTTATTCTGCCCAATGTTTGAGGCAGGACTGGTACGAGTTGGGGCCCGCAATTTGTGTGCGGGCGTTTCATTTGGGAAGAGCCGGCCAGGAATCAAAGTCCTGGAAGAAAACGCTGTACAGACTGCTGGGATAGCAGCCGTACGATGCAGCGAGAAGCCTTGCCATGGGATTGGAATAGCGCCGGGTTTCACTATGCCGAGTCAGACGACTTTGGCTTTTGTAATGCGGCTCAGCTCTTGCCTGAGTAGCGCCGCCTGGCCTACGAATGAGGACTATTCCCCATGCCCCAAAACTTTACTGAAACCACCGAATCCAACGAATCCGTTGAAGCTGTAGAAACCGTCGATGCGACTGTGACCAGCGAAAACACCAACACTGATGCTGCAGAAGCAGCTGTTGAAGCTCCCGCGGAAGAAGCATTCGTTAAGGAAGCTCCAAAGGAAGCCGCAGCGCCTGCTGTTGAGCTCGAAGAAGAAGGCGTGAAGTTCGCCGACCTGGGCATCGACGGCCGCGTTCTTGCCGCTTTGCAAGATGTTGGATACGAGAAGCCTTCACCCATTCAGGCAGCCACCATTCCGTTGCTGCTCGAAGGCCGCGACGTTGTTGGTTTGGCTCAGACCGGTACCGGTAAGACTGCAGCTTTCGCGGTACCGGCACTGTCCCGCTTGGCTGAACTTCACGACCTCAACGGTCCCTCCCGCAAGACCCAGGCACTGGTTCTAGCGCCTACCCGTGAGCTTGCACTCCAGGTAGCCGAGGCGTTCACCTCCTACGCCAAGCACATCGATGACTTCACTGTTCTTCCGGTTTACGGTGGTTCCGCATACGGACCTCAGCTCGCTGGTTTGCGCCGCGGTGCTCAGGTTGTTGTTGGTACCCCGGGCCGCGTCATTGACCACATCTCCAAGGGTTCTTTGGACCTTTCCGAACTCCAGTACTTGGTATTGGATGAGGCTGACGAGATGCTCCGTATGGGCTTCGCTGAAGACGTTGAGCAGATCTTCCAGCAGACCCCCTCTGACCGTCAGGTTGCGTTGTTCTCTGCAACCATGCCGGGCCAGATCCGCCGGATGTCCAAGCAGTACTTGAACAACCCCGCGGAGATCTCGGTCAAGTCCAAGACCACCACCGGTGCCAACACACGCCAGCGGTACTTGCAGGTTATGGGCCCGCACAAGCTGGACGCGCTGACCCGCATCCTCGAGGTTGAAGAGTTCGACGGCGTTATCGCCTTCGTGCGTACCAAGATGGCTACCGAGGACTTGGCTGACAAGCTCAAGTCACGCGGTTTCCAGGCAGCAGCGATCAACGGTGACATCCCGCAGCAGCAGCGCGAGCGCACTGTTGACGCGCTCAAGGAAGGTCGCATCGACATCCTCGTTGCTACCGACGTCGCAGCTCGTGGTCTTGACGTTGAGCGCATCAGTCACGTCATCAACTACGACATTCCTCACGACACCGAGTCCTACGTGCACCGCATTGGCCGTACGGGCCGCGCTGGCCGTTCCGGTGACGCGATCCTGTTTATGACTCCTCGTGAGAAGTACTTGCTCCGCTCCATCGAGAAGGCCACCCGTCAGCCCGTTGAGCAGATGCACTTGCCCACCGCCGAGACTGTGAACACCTTGCGTTTGGGTAAGTTCGCGGAGCGCATCACCGAGACGCTTGAATCTCAAGATGTTTCGATGTTCCGCGATCTCATCTCCTCTTACGAAGAAGAGCACGGCGTACCTGCTGCCGAGATCGCCGCAGCATTGGCTGTAATGGCTCAGGGCGGTCAGCCGCTTTTGGTCAAGGATCTCCCGGCGGCACCGGAATTCCAGAAGCGCGAGCGCTCCAAGGACGGTTTCGGCTCACGCGGCCCGACCCGCACCTTGACCGAGGGCAATGCCACCTACCGCATCGCCGTTGGCCGTCGCCAGCGTGTGATGCCGGGCTCGATCGTTGGCGCCATTGCCAATGAAGGTGGCCTTTCTTCCGCTCAGATCGGTGGCATTGACATCCGCGCTGACCACACTCTGGTAGAACTGCCGGCTGACCTGAGCCAAGAGCAGTTGCGCGCACTGTCCCGCACCCGTATTGGTGGCGAGCTGATTCACCTCGAACTGGACAATGGACGCAAGCCTTCCGGCGAGCGTGCAGCGTACCAGGGCGGCCGCGATAACCGCGGTGGTGGAAACTTCAAGGGCAACGGCGGCTTCAAAAAGGACTTCCGCAAAAACGATGGCGAGCGTAGCTCTGCCGATCGTGGCGGCCGCTCCTACAGCGATCGTTCCGAGCGTAGCGCCGGTGGCTATGGCGACCGCGAAAACCGTGGCGGCGAGCGCGGCGGTTACAGCGGTGGCGACCGTGGTGGTTACGGCGGAGCCCGCAAGCCCCGTCAAGAAGGTCAGGGCGGTTTCGCTGGCCGCAAGAAGTGGTAATTCTTGATTCTTTCTAAGCTGAATTAGCTTCGAGTCCCAAAAGCGGGAGTGCACCTTTGACAGTGCACTCCCGCTTTTTTGTGCCCTTGTTTTTGCGCCGGTTTGTGCCCCGGAATGGGTAGAAAATGTCTCCGGAATGCTTCTGATGTGATCTGCGCGATATTCAGGGCCAAATGGGCACTTCTCGATTTGTTGCACTGCCAAACATCCGGTAAAGTATTTACTCGTTGCCCCCCTAGCTCAGTGGTAGAGCGCGTTCTTGGTAAGAACGAGGTCACCGGATCGATTCCGGTGGGGGGCTCTGAATGAGGGCCTGTGTCAAGGCGGTTTTTGACCGGCTTGACACAGGCTTTCCTCATTCGTGGCGGCGTAGCTCAGTTGGTTAGAGCGCACGACTCATAATCGTGAGGTCGGGAGATCGAGCCTCCCCGCCGCTACAGGCAAAATCCCCGGGACCCTAGTGGTTCCGGGGATTTTTTCGTTTCTTCACCACCCGTCGTCGTCCTGCGCTTGTGCCAGGGTTTGCCGCGCGGTCCTCGGCCTTGGGGAACAGCGGTACAGCGGTTGGCGCTAAGCACTTGATCATGATCGGCTAACGCAGGCGATCTAGGTTGCGCGGCGTTTCGTCGGAAGGATCTCGATCACTGGTGGGGCGGCTATTGTCAGTCTCATGCCCGTGGAATTTCTGACTGATGAACAGGCCGAGGCCTATGGAAGGTTCTCCGAGGAACCGACGCGGCCCGAGTTGGAGCGCTTCTTCTTTCTCGACGACGAGGACCGGAACCTGATCGCGAAGCGACGAGGTGACCACAATCGCCTTGGTTTTGCCCTGCAGATGTGCACGGTCCGGTACATCGGGCTGTTCTTGGAGGATCCCTTGGCTGTGCCGTGGCTGGTCGTTGAGCATCTGGCGGAGCAGCTGGAGATTGAAGATCCCTCCTGTCTCAAGGAGTACACCGAGCGTCTGAAGACTGCGTATGAGCACGCGTGGGAGATCCGCGATACATACGGCTACCACCAGTACGAGGACCCCACCCATGGACGGAGGTTCAGGGCGTTCCTGCACGGGCGGGCTTGGACGCATGCCGAGGGACCTGTCATGTTGTTCAACCACGCGGCGGGTTGGCTGCGTCGGCACCGGGTGCTGCTACCCGGGGTGAACGTGCTGGCCCGGCAGGTTGCCGAGGTCCGCACCATCGCCGAGAAGCGGCTGCACGTCACGGTTGCCAAGGCCGCCCTGCGGGCGGATCCGGCGCTGCCCGGGGACTTGGTTGCCACGCTGAAAACGAGGGAGGGCACCCGGTACTCGGAACTAGAGCGGATGCGGCGACCGCCAACGCGGACCACCGGCACCGCGATGAAGGGTGCGTTGCAGCGGGTTGAGGACATAGCCGCCTTCGGGCTGGTCCAGCTGAAGCTGGATCAGATACCGCCGAACCGGCTCTCCATGCTGGCCCGGTACGGGCTGGGCACCAAGGCCCCGAAGTTGGATCGGACCGCGGAACCTAAGCGCACGGCGGTACTCACCGCGGTGATGCGCCATCTGGAGGCCAAGGCGATCGATGATGCCCTGGACCTGTTCGAGATCCTGATGGCGACCAGGCTGATCGGCGGCGCGAAGCGCGCCACGGATAAGCAGCGCCTGTCCAACCTGCCGCAGCTGGAGAAGGCGTCCCGGATCGTGGCAAGGGCGGCGAAGGTGTTCATCGAGAAGCTGGAGTCCATCGAGGAGGCCGGTGTTGAAGTGGATGTGGCCGCACTGTGGCGGGCCTTGGAGGAGGTCGCACCCCGGTCGGTGATGTCGGGCGCGGCCGTCACAGTAGTGACGTTGGTATCCCAGGACGGCGATTCGGCACAGAGCGCACTGCGCGAGGCATTGGCGCTGCGCTACAACACCGTCAAACCGTTCCTGTCTCTGTTGGGTGAGACCTCGGCCCTGGAAGCCGCGACCGGCGGTAAGCGGATCCTGGCCGGGGTGAAGAAGCTGCCGGCACTCTCGCGTCGGAAGGTCGGCGAGAAGCCGCTGCTGCCCCGGGAGATCGACGACAAGCTCGTGCCGCCACACTGGCACAAGGCGGTGTATGCGAACGCCGAGCTGCCGGAGGGAACGGTGGACCGCGACGCGTACGTGGTGTGTGTCCTGGAACAGCTCTTCCGTGCCCTGAAGCGTCGGGACATCTTCGCCTCGCCCTCGCACCGCTGGTCGGACCCACGCGCCCGCCTGCTCATGGGCACAGGTTGGGAGGCGGTCCGCGAGGACATCCTGGCCGGCCTGAGCCTGGAGGAGGATGCCGAGCAGCACCTGGGGGAACTGGTCGAGGTACTGGATGCCACCTGGAGGCAGATGGCCGAGCGCCTCGAAGAAGCCGGTGATGACGCGAAGATCAGCATCGAGGTGCAGCCAAGCGGACGGGCGAGACTGAATGTGGAGAAGCTTCATGCGCTCGGGGAGCCGAAGTCGTTGGCCTGGCTGCGCGGACGGGTGGAGAAGATGCTCCCGAAAATCGACCTGCCGGACCTGCTCTTCGAGGTGAACTCCTGGACCGGGTTCCTGGACGCCTTCGTGCACCTGGGCGATGGCAGGACCCGCATGAAAGACCTGAGTACCTCGCTCGTCGCGCTGCTTGTCTCGGAAGCCTGCAACATCGGCATGACCCCGGTAATCAACCCTAGCAATGAGGCACTCACCCGCTCCCGGCTGGTCCACGTTGATCAGTACTACCTGCGCACCACCACCATCGCCGCGGCGAACGCCGCACTGATCGAGGCCCAGGCGAAGGTGCCCATCGTGCAGTTCTGGGGCAAGGGACTGCTCGCCTCCGTCGACGGCCTGCGCTTCGTCGTTCCCGTGCGTACCATCAACGCCGCGCCCTCCCCGAAGTACTTCGCGAAGCAGAGGGGTATCACCTGGCTGAACGCGATCAATGACCAAGTGGCTGGCATCGGGCAGATGGTGGTGCCAGGCACCCCGCGTGACTCCCTGTTCATCCTGGACGCCTTGTTGAACCTGGACGGCGGGGTGAAGCCCGAGAGGGTCGCCACCGACAACGCCTCCTACTCGGACATGGTCTTCGGGATTTTCAAGATGCTGGGCTACCGCTTCTCCCCGCGTTTCAAGGACCTCGAAGACCAGCGGTTCTGGAAGGCCCAGATGCCCGGCACCGAGCCGTCAGTGGGGCACGGAGCGCTGGAGGCACTGTCCCGCAACAACAAAGTGAACGTGAACAAGGTGCTCACAGCCTGGCCGGACATGCTGCGGGTCGCCGGTTCGCTGGTCACCAACCGGGTGCGCGCCTATGACCTGCTGCGGATGTTCGGTCACGAAGGCCGCCCCACACCGCTTGGTCAGGCGTTTGCCGAGTACGGGCGGATCGCCAAGACCCTGCACCTGCTGGCCGTCGTTGACCCAGTGGATGACTCCTATCGGCGACAAATGCACAAGCAGCTCACCGTGCAGGAGTCACGTCACAAGTTGGCCCGAGAGATCTGCCACGGCAAAAAGGGCACCATTCATCAGGCGTACCGTGACGGGATGGAGGACCAGCTCGGCTCGCTCGGCCTGGTCCTGAATGCCGTCGTGCTCTGGACGACCCGCTACATCGGCGCTGCAGTCGCCCAGCTTCGCACCGAGGGCCACGAGATCCGCGACGAAGACGTGGCCCGGCTCTCCCCGCTCAAACACAAGAACCTCAACCTGCTCGGCCGCTACAGCTTCACCGCCACCCAACCGGCGGGCGGAACCTTGCGCCCGCTGCGTGATCCGGACACGGCCAAACTCGACGACGACGACACCGGCTCCGAGGACTGAGAGCTGTCACAGGTCGAATGGGGTGGTAATCAGTATGGACTTCGCTGCTCTTTAGCAGTTTGCTATGGTCGATCTTTGTTGTATCCGTTACCTCTGGGTGATGTCTGTCGCGACAATGATGTTCTCCAGGATCGCGACCATGTTGCAGGCTCTTGAACGACCGTCAATGGCGACCATTATCCGAGCGGGGCCTGACAACGCGCCGGTGCTCTCGCTTGGTATGGCCGGCTGGTATTACTCAGACCGTTACCTGAAGGAATCCCGTGGCTTCACAACGATTGCCTTGTTGTTAGCGTTCTCGCGAGACTCTTTCCGCGCTTGCCAGCATGAACCCGCCGACAATGAGTCCTGCTACTGCCCAACCCGCGGCCCATCCAATGTTGGTAAGGTCGGGATTTCGGAGCCATTGCACTTGGTACGTTAAAGGATTTACTGATGAAATAGCTCGAAGGTAGCTTGGCGCCCCATCTAGAGGATAGAAAAGCGGTGCTGAAAGAATGACCGGCAGGGAGGTGAGTACGACGATCATGTCTCGGACAGAGTACGACTGGATTCTGGCCCCGATAGCCGCACCGCAGCCGTTCCAGCCAAGCACGATTAGCATCCCTACAAGGCCTTGGAGAGCCAGCTGGTCTAGACTGATCTGCCACCCAAAAGCGAGCAGAGAGACCCCCCATAGGAGGAGGAACTGCACGATGAAGACGGCCATCGAGAACAAGACAACGCTAAAGAGGTATCCAGCTGTCGATCCCCCCTGGAGTGTGTAAATAGCAAAGACGCCCCATTTCCTGTCGTTGGCGACGTCGCTGACGGTGGAGGTTGCAGACCGAAAGGCGAGGAAGCAAATCATGCCCGATAGGGCGAATTGCACGTAGTTGATTCCCGTGGAGGACTGCATCACGCTGTTGAGGCCAGCGATGAGGAAAGCGAAGTAGGCGATAGGTTCTATGAATCTCCCCAAGTATGAGGAGCGCCAATTCCACATGGAGTATGCGTGGTACTTGAATAGTCTTAGCGGTCGGGGCATGTTCACTGCTCCTGCGCTAGTGCTTCGTAGGCGTCCCATAGGTCATCCGATTTACTGGCATGGGACATGAAGACTTCGACTGGTTCGTCTACGATGATCTGGCCCTTACGAATGGCGATGACGCGGGAACAGTAGGCTGAGAATCTTGACGTCTCGTGGGTGCTGATGAGAGCAGATGCGCCCTCAGCCCGGCGGCGCTCAAGGTACTCGAAAACGACGCGTATACCGGCCGGGTCAAGCCCAGTTGTGGGCTCGTCTAGAATCATCAGATATGGGTCACCCGCCATTGCTCTGGCAATTTGGGTCCTGCGGAGTTCACCGCCTGAGAGCGTCTCGGCAGTTTGATTCAGGTAGTTGCTTAGCCCCAGGGCTCCCGCGAGCTCTGCAACGGACTTGGCGCGTTCAGCCCGGCTCGTTGGTCGACGGATGTCCAAACCGAGGCTAATGTTCTGACTGACCGTCAACGACCAGTCAATGATTTCTCGTTGGGGGCACCATCCGATATCCACGGTGTTTATACGTGACATTATCTCCCCGGAATCTGGTCGGGTTAGACCACCCAAAATATCGAAGAGCGTGGATTTTCCAGCGCCGTTATGTCCAACAACGGCGATGAGCTCGCCGGGTGCCACGGTAAGGCTGCAGTCGAGGACTGCCGGTTCCGGTTTTCCCTTGTAAGACTTAGTTAAATTCCGTGCCTCAAGGTAGAAAGCCGCGCTGGACGTCGAGGAGTGATCTCTGGATAGCCTCGGCTGTGTCATGGGGAGTGCTTTCCTTAGTGGTTGTGATCTGCAGTGTTTCTTCAGGCAACATCATGCCCTGACGGAATTGGGGCGAAGAAGTGAACCAGGGTAGCTCTGGTGTCCTAATCCATCGAGGCGAGGTAGCTTCACCGTGTCCGATCCTGACGTGAAGCGATATCCTCCCGCCACGCGCATTATGTCGGCCGAGAACGTCGGCGGGCTTTACAAGAGCCACGAGACCCGTGTCAGGTGAGACTGTGAGCCGATGCTCCCAGCCCGATAGTCGAGGAATAATGTCAACCAAACCCCGACGTCTGAATCCGAGGGGGGTCTCATACCGGTGAACATGACCGGTATGAACATCGAAGATGGCCATGTTGTCTGTTACCAACGCCGCCCCTTGCGCACACAGAGCCAAGGCAGTCGACGTTTTTCCCACGTAATTATCTCCCGTCAGCAGACAATAGACATCTCCACGGAGTCGCACTACCGCGCCCGGCGTCGTGGCTGTGGAAATGCTCAGGGAAGAGTGGCCCAGCGGTGGTAGAGGAGACGGGTGCTCGGACCATTCCCGGAATGACCATTCTGTGTCTTTTTCCAGCGGACTATTTCGGCCGGCTCTGATACCTATGCGCTTAAGCAATCGATCTTTGCTTAATAGACTCGTGAAGAAGCCGCGGTTCGGCCACTCGGTGCAGTCGAGCTCCACGATCAGCTCGGGGTGTGAAACAGGGGAGAGAAATTGCTCGTAGAGAAATCCCGCGTCGGACAGGTCCTTTTCACAGGCCCTCAGATGAAGCCCTACGCCAAAGAATGACATCTCAAGGTGCCGGGACTCACTCGTGGCCGATGTCATTGCTCGTCTCCCACGAAATCGGTAATTGCTTCCACTGCCAAGTTCAAGTGTGTTGAGATGTCTAGATTCATTTCAATGGTGCTGGGTCCGAGCTGAATCGTAGAAAAGGAGCCTGAAGGCACTAGGAGTACTGTCCAGCTCCATGGAGTTTCGCTTTCAGGAACCCAAGCTCCTAGATCTTTGGCATGGACCATGCGCGTGATCCCGGTTGGTGTTTCAAAAGCCGGGGACTTATCTAGATACTTCGTCAACCACGGGGATCTGTCGGCTGTGGCTTGGCGTATTCCTATGGGGCGAGTAAAGGGGCAAAGAGTATTATTTTCGCTCACAAGGACAGTGTCATCGGCAATAAACCCCCATCCTCGCCGTAGGAGCTCGAGAAGGATCGTCGATTTACCGGCGGTTGATATGCCGGTCAGGAGCAGTGCCTTCTTGTGCATTTGAGGGGGAACGGCTGCGCTGGCATGAACTGTCCGGAACGCATTACGGAGTCGTGGATGTCCCAACGGTGGCAACACGGTCGGTTCAGCCGCACCAATCTCCCGCCAGCCGGGTTCACCTGCATATCGGATGAAACTTTGTGTCTCAGATGAGAAGGGAAGCCCTTCACCTGTGAAGATGATGTCGAGGTCAGCGGGCACCCCGGCATCTACCTCGTAGTCTCGGAAATAGTGACGCAGATGTTCCGCTGTTGCCGCCGACTCGCAGCGTGCCGACACCAAAACGCCCCAGAACTCCAGATCTAAATGGTGGCGAGTCAATCCACTGTCCTCAAAATTCAATCCACTGTCCTCAAAATGTGAAGGAGCCACGGACATACAGGCTTGATCCGATGTGGATGGAGGAAGCTAGAGCATCAAGTTCCCCAACAGTTGACCACCGAACATCAGGGGCCATGTCCATTCTCCAGGATGAGAAGAACAACGCACAGGCTCGATCCTTCGGATAGAGGGCCCGGATGCGATCGAAAAGTGGCTGGACGCGTTCCAAGACGCGACCTGAAGTGCGCAGCTCACCGCTGCCAAAGTCTCCTACTTGAGAGATGAGCAATGGAAGCCGCAAATCTGGGGTGATCTTCTGCTTAAAAAAATGGTTCGACTCAAGTGCTTGAAACCCGTAGTCAAAGCGTTCACCCAGATCGATTAAGGCTTGATCGATGAATGAGGTCCCCGGGAGCGCCTTGGCTCGGACACCAGCTTCGCGGCAATGAGCACTGATACTCCAGCTGCTGTCCACAAGAAAGAGAGGGTGCCCGTATGAAACGAACGCCACGGGTCCCAGAAAGAGGCGGCCCATGGCGTAGTCCATGAACTGAACGGTCATAGCGTCGTAGACGTTCTGCGCATCTGAATCCGACTCATAGATGTCACTCATGTTAATGACCTCCGCGCCGTATCGGGAGGAAAGCTCATCGTGAAAGGCCGTCAGGTGAAGGATCGTTGCGCATTCCTTAAGTACTTCATCGGCCTCTACCGTGCGACGCTCGAATCCGCCGATGCCAAGGCCGACGAGATAAACGTCGGCCTTGGCATCAGGGACCCGGAGGTCTTCGCGATTGTTACGCATCACTCTCCGAGTCTAGGAAATTACGCCTGGGGGTCGATGATGTTCGGCAGCGTCGCCTGACGGTGTCCACCGCTGGCCTTGACCGTCTCTTCGATCGTCGGAACGTAAGTGGGGATGATCGTCAAACCATCGGGAGTGGTGATCGTCTCTTCTGCCTGCTTCGTGTTCATGTTAACCGTCCTTTTTCAATATTGTGACGAGAACCACAGGGAGTGGTTCTGAGTCACGCTACTAGTTAGTAACTCAAATGGAAAATCGAGTGCCATCCCCAGGTACTAGCTATCAGCCATCGAGCCGGCGCGCCCTGCAATGTCCGTGAAATTCCAGCCCGCCACCCGGTGTCTTGAAAAACAAAAGCTTTTTGAGACACAGGTGCACGCCTCCATTCATAAATCATCTGGCCCGGGGTGGCGGGGCAGAAAATGTCTCGGAAAGTCGTCCCACCGTAAAACGTCTTACCTGCTTGGATTTTAGGAGTTTCTGAGCCAAAATGAGGGCGTGAGACATTTGGGATACACGCGGGTGAGCACCTCAAGCCAAGACGCGCAGCTTCAGCTCGACGCGCTGGTCAAAGACGGGGTGCAAAAGCGGGACGTGTTCGCCGACGTTACCTCCGGCAGCAGGACGGCGATCGAGCGGCCCGGGATGAAGAAGCTGCTGGAATACGCCGAGGCCGGGGACACCGTAGTAGTCTGGCGGGTCGACCGGCTGGGGCGTTCCCTGGTCGATGTCCTGAACACCGTGAACCTACTGCGCGAACGCGGCGTGAACGTCCGCTCGATTTCGGACGGAATCGACCCCGCGGCAACGACCGGACGGATGATGCTGAACCTGCTGGCATCCCTGGCCGAGTACGAGCGCGAGCTGATCGTGGAACGCGTCAACGCCGGGATCGCCGCGGCACGGCAATCCGGCACTCGTTTTGGCCGGCCACTCTCAGACCCGGCGGTGATCGCGGACAAACTCTCTATCGCCAAGGATGCCCGCGCCAAGGGACGCACCGCCGAAGACGCGGCACGCCTGGTCGGGTGGAGTCGCGCGACGCTCTACCGCCACCTCGGCCAAAACACCGGATCCTTCAAAAGACAGTAATCACTGAGGTCCCAACGGAGTGAAGACGACTCTGGCACCAAATGAACCACAGCCCGGAACCGCGGTCACACGCTTAGCGCCAACTGCTGTACCGCTGGTCCCCAAGGCCGGTCCTAGACATTTGTGGCTAGGCGCTTCAGGCTAGTAGCTGAACCGTCATCCTGTCTTCTAGCTCTAGGATTCCTTGTTATGACTGCACCAGTTGTGTACATCAGCTTCCCCGGTACTGCCGCCGAGGCTCTGACTTTCTATCAGGGCATCTTCGGCGGCGAGCTTGCCCTCTTCACTTACGAAGAGTTCAACCGCACGGATGGCCCGCCCACAGCAATTGCACACGGTGAACTTCGGGGCCCTATTTCAATCTCTGGCTCGGATGCGGCCGAAGGCGAGGCAAGTGTCCGGGTTGAGGGCTTGTTGCTCTCGCTCTTAGGTACGGCGGAACCGGAAGTCCTTCATGAGTGGTTCAACAAGCTCGCCGAGGGCGGTTCGGCGCTTGACCCGCTAGCGGTGCGCCCTTGGGGCGGTTCAGACGGTCAAGTAACCGACAAGTACGGCCTCCGTTGGCTCATCGGCTACGAAGCAGCAACAACGTCAACTAGCAACTAGTAAAAGGAAACATCTTGTCCACTCCCGCTTCCTTGCCAGAACGTTCCGATTCCGATCGGATGTCCTCGCCAACGTGGTGGCGCCAAGCCTCCGTTTACCAGATTTACCCGCGTAGCTTTGCCGACTCAAATGCAGATGGCATCGGCAACATCAAGGGCATCACTTCGCGGGTTCCGTACTTGAAAGAGCTAGGGATCGACGCCGTATGGTTGAGTCCGTTTTACCCTTCGGCTTTGGCAGACGGCGGCTACGATGTGGACAATTACCGCGACGTTGACTCAAAGTTGGGCACTCTGGCGGACTTTGACGAGATGGCTGCCGCCTTGCACGAGGCAGGCATCAAACTCATAGTGGACATTGTGCCCAACCACTCATCGAATAGACACGAGTGGTTTCAAGAAGCCCTCGCCTCGCCCAAAAACTCTGCCGCCCGTGACCGCTACATTTTTCGTGATGGGCTGGGTCCCCATGGTGATGTGCCGCCGGCCGACTGGGACTCAGTCTTTGGCGGCCCAGCCTGGGAACGGATTGTTGAACCTGATGGAACTCCGGGGCAGTGGTACATGCACATTTTCGCCAAGGAGCAGCCGGACTTTAACTGGGACAATCCTGAAGTGCGTGAAGACTTCCTCAAAACCTTACGGTTCTGGTCTGACCGTGGCGTTGATGGATTCCGCATCGACGTAGCTCACGCCCTAGTCAAGGACCTTTCTGAACCGCTACCCAGCAAGGCCCAGCTTGAGGCTAAATCACACGGCGCCGACGGCTTTGTAGATGGCACCCACCCGTTTTGGGACCGCGACGACGTCCACGAGATTTACACCGAGTGGCGCAAGCTATTCAATGAATACAATCCGCCTCGCACCGCTGTGGCTGAGGCATGGGTGCACACAGACCGTCGTGCCCGCTATGCGAGCCCGGAAGGTCTGGGGCAAGCGTTTAACTTTGACCTCTTGCAGGCCAACTTTGACGCCAATGAGTTCAAAGAAATCATCAGCAAAAACCTCGCGGACGCCCAAGCCTCGGGTGCCTCGTCCACCTGGGTCTTTTCAAATCACGACGTCGTTCGGCACGCCACCCGCTACGGCTTAGCTGAATCCGCTGGGTCTGAGCCCTCCGGGTCCGAAACCGAAATTATGTCAGGACAAGTTGGCAAACGCTGGCTTCTAGACGGGGGCCTGCGTGAAGATGTGAACGCCGAGCTGGGTTTGCGCCGGGCGCGTGCGGGCTCCTTGCTGATGCTCGCCCTGCCTGGTTCCGCCTATCTGTACCAAGGGGAGGAACTCAGTTTGCAGGAAGTCGGTTCTGAGATTCCTGATTCTGCACGCCAAGACCCGGCTTTCTTCCGCAACAAGGGTGTGGACGTTGGCCGCGACGGTTGCCGTGTCCCACTGCCATGGACTAGTACCGGAAGCTCCTTTGGTTTTGGTGACGGCGGCTCGCATTTGCCGCAACCACATTGGTTTGCTGACTACTCCGTGCAATCCCAAGACGGTGTGGAAGGCTCTACCCTCGAGCTATACCGCAAAGCACTAAAGCTCCGGTCTCAGCTTCAGTCCGAGGAAAAACTGGAGTGGCTCCCCAGCAGCAGCCCTGACGTTTTGCACTTCACGCGGCCCAACGGGTGGCAATGTGTCACCAACTTCGGAACCGCGCCTGTAGCACTCCCGGAGGGTGATATTGCGGTCAGTTCAGCACCGGTGACTAAGGGTCAACTGCCAGCCAACACCACTGTGTGGCTGATGCCCTAGTTTCTAGACGTTAAAACTGTGGCACCTTCGCAACGGGTAATCCCTCAGCTGTGAAAGTGCCACTAGTTGAGAGCAGTGCAGGAGAATAGCTCCATGGACCAACTCGCTTTGATCATCGGACTTCTTACGGCAACGGTCATTGCAGTGGGTCTGGGGGATCGCCTCAAATTGCCGTACCCGGTGCTGATGCTGATCCTCGCCGCCGGGCTGACTTTTGTTCCGGGGTTCCCTGATTTTGAGTTTGATCCTGAACTGATCTTGCCGGTGTTTCTGCCACCGTTGTTGTATGCCACAGCGCAACGTAGCTCTTGGGCAGTGTTTAAGGTGCGTTGGCGGACGCTGCTGATGCTCGCCGTCGGACTTGTGGTGGCTACCACGGCGGTAGTTGCCGGTGCAGCCTGGCTGCTGATCCCCGGTATCGGTATCCCCGCCGCCATCGCGCTCGGAGCAATGGTGGCCCCGCCGGATCCGGTAGCTGTGGAGTCGGTGGCTGGGCGGGTTCACATGCCCCGCCGATTGACCACCGTGTTGCAAAGCGAGGGGCTGTTTAATGACGCCGCAGCCATTGTGATCTTTCAGGCCGCCGTGGCTGCTGCCACCAACCAGACACAACTTGGCTGGGGAGTGGTCCTGCAATTTTTGCTCGGCGCCGTGCTTGCAGTGGCCGTCGGTGTTGTTATGGCCTGGGCAACTTCGCTGATCACCAAACTTGTCACCTCCATGGTTGCTCGGAGCGCCATCACCTTGGTGGTCCCATTCGCAGCGTACATTTTGGCTGAAGAAGTGCATGCTTCTGGTGTTATTGCCGTGGTGGTGGTGGCCTTGGAACTCAAACGCCACGCCCGCCCGGAGGACGCCGCGGAGCGTATTACCCGCACCGCTTTCTGGGATGTTGTGGAGCTGCTTGTCACGGGGCTCGCTTTTGGGCTGGTGGGTCTGGAAATTCGGCAAGTGGTACGTGACGAGGGGGCCGGGATTTTTGGCATGATCGGCTTCTCCGTGGCCATTTGTGTCCTAGTGATCGCTGTGCGTTTTGCGTGGCTGTGGTTGCTCGCTGTTTCTGCCCGGCGGCGGGACGACGCATGGCAGCCTCGCTCCGCTAAAGAGGTACTGATCCTGAGCTGGTGCGGTATGCGCGGGCTGGCCACCTTGGCCTTGGCGCTGGCCTTGCCGCAGACGCTCGCGAACGGCCAAGATTTCCCCGGCCGGCACGAAATGATTGTGGTGGCCTGTGCCGTTCTGATGGCCACCCTGGTTATTCCGGGCTTGACGCTGCCCGCGTTGATGCGTGTTTTGAAGGCTCAAGAGGACGGCTCAGAGGAGCGCGAATCTGCCCGAGTGTTGGCTCACCGGGCACAGTCCGCGGCCATGGCGGCGCTAAAAAGCAGTGAATTGATTGGTGCTCTTCCACAAGAGAAAAAAGAGCTGGTTAAGGAAAAGATGCACCGTCTCCACGCTGAATTGTTGGACGGTAGTCTTCGCAGCGAACCAGTCAAGGAACAGATTCAGCGGGGCCGGGAGCTGGCTATCGCCGTGCAAACCATCGCTCTTGATGCCGCCCGTCAAGAGGTTTTGGCCGCGCGAAACGAGCTTGACGTTGACCCGGAAGTCGCTGACCGAGTGCTGCGTCAGCTTGATCTGCGCACCATGATTATGCCGGAGTAGCTGGGAGCCTTTGTCTCTGACAGTGCAATTTCGGGCTATTCCCGTGTTCGCTTGTGGCTAGATCACTGGCCAAGCCCCGGGGGAGCAGTGCAATGCTGGAACCATGACTTCAATCGCGATTATTGGCGGACATGGAAAAGTAGCGCTACATGTGGCGCGTGTACTAAGTGGCGAAGATAGCGGTGTGAATGTAACGTCCTTTATCCGTAAACCGGAGCAAAGTGATGACATCACCGCTGTGGGTGCTACTCCCGTGGTTTTGGACGTTGAAAACTCCACCACGGAGCAGATCGCCGAGGCAATTAAGGGATTCGACGCCGTTGTATGGTCTGCCGGCGCCGGTGGGGGTGCTCCGGAACGCACCTACGCAGTGGACCGTGACGCGGCAATCCGCTCGATGGACGCCGCGAAAGCTGCAGGCGTCAAGCGTTACGTTATGGTCTCCTACCTCGGGGCAGGCCCAAACCATGGCGTGCCGCCGGAGGACAGCTTCTTTGCCTACGCCGAGTCCAAGGCAGCCGCCGACGCATACCTACGGGCCACAGATTTGGATTGGACGGTCTTGGGCCCCGGGGCGCTCACCGAAGAAAGTGCGACGGCGAAAATCACAGTTGTTGATAGCACTCCGGCCCAGCGAAGCGTCTCGCGCGAAAACGTTGCACTGGTGGTGGCTGCTGTGGTCCAGCGCCCGGACACGATTCACCGCACCATCGAATTCGTTGACGGTGCTGAGGAAATCGACGCAGCTCTCTAATTCACACTTATGTCTACAAGACACTGTGATCTAGAAGACGCAGAACTGTAACAAAACCGCACGGCACGGGTTGTGTTCATATTGTTCTGCTCACCTTACGGGCGAAACTTTGGCACAGTGCGCACTCGGAGGGCTACGGTAGAACTATGACGTCTCCCACCGCCGCCGAGTCCGCACGACCAACACGTTCGATTAGTCCCGAGATTGCCCGTTCATGGCTCCTCGTAAATGCTATGAAAACGCCGCTTTTTGCTGAGGCAGCGAACTCCCGAGCGGACGCTGTGGTGTTGGATATTGAAGACGCCGTTGACCCTTCTCAGAAGGATGAAGCCCGCGAGAACGTTGTGAAGTGGCTGAACGCTGGCAATAGCGCTTGGGTACGTATCAATGACGCAATTAGTCCGTTCTGGGCCGATGACCTTGCTGGTTTGCGCGGCACCCCCGGCTTGCTCGGTGTGATGCTGGCGAAGACCGAATCCGCTGACCAGGTCACTGAGTCCTTCCACCGGATGGACGGCAAGACTCCTGTGGTGGCTTTGGTTGAATCCGCTCTTGGAATTGAAGAAGCTAACAACATTGCCCGGGCACAGGGTGCTTTCCGCTTGGCTTTTGGTTCCGGCGACTTCCGCCGCGACACCGGTATGGCTGCAACACCGGAAGCAATGGCTTACCCGCGCGCCAAGCTTGTAGTGGCTAGCCGTGTTGGTAACTTGCCGGGCCCCATTGACGGCCCCACCGTAGGCACCAACCACCCAATCTTGCGTGAGCAGACAGGCATCACCGTGACCATGGGTATGACTGGAAAGTTGTGCCTGGCTACTGACCAGACCACGGTTATCAACGAAGTTATTAGCCCCACGCCTTCAGATGTTGCTTGGGCTACGGACTTTATGAACGACTTTGAGGCCAACGGCCGTGTCATCCGTGACGGTTCGGACTTGCCCCGCTTGGGCCGCGCCGAGAAGATCATGAAGCTCGCCACCGCTTTTGGCGTTCAGCCAGCTCTCTAAGCAACTCACCTCCCAAACCATGGTGCCGTCCGGCGTGCAAGCGGAAAATTCGACGCCGGCAGGTCACCCTGAAGTACGTCACACGGAAGTAAGCCGTCCCGAAATACTTCGCGCCGTCGCTTGGGATGCCCCTAGCCACCCACCCGTCTTGCGCTTTAGTACGGGGCAAAACGCCCAAGCCACCGACATTCCTTTGGAACCTGGCGTGAGGTTGGGTTTCCGGGCCATCAACGCCAGCAAGTGGTGTTTGGGATACGTCAAAGTGCACGATGAAACTCACCGCGACGAGATAGCCTGCCCGCAAGGTTCCGCAGCCGAACGCGGATATCAATGTGGGCCATGCTTTGCCCGCGAGGAAACCCGGCATATGCATGACTCGCATCGCGGGGGGCAGGTCCCCGCTGGTCTGAGGAAGTACTTGTCCCAGCCGCACTGGCTGTACGTTGCCACCTTCGCGGGCGGTGGCACCAAAGTTGGCACGGCCTCAAAACTTCGCCAGTGGCAGCGCTTGGCAGAACAGGGGGCAGTAGTAGCCCAATTTGTGGCCACCGCCCAGAACGGCACAGCGGTGCGGATTTTAGAAGACGCCGTAACGCGCGACGCCGGGCTGCCGCAACAAATCCGTTCGGCCGCCAAAAGCGCCGGGCTACTGAGCCCGCTCAGTGACAGCGAACTGACCAAGATCAATACCGAGCATGCTCGCCGGGCGAAGGAAGTGTTGGAGAGCCCTTATGCTCAAACTCATCCACTGACAGCCGGGCAGTTTGATCCGGTGGCGCAAATCTGGGAACGTCCAGCGCTGGCTGACTTGGTGGCATCACCGGCGGAGGGCTTACGGCACGCTTACCCCAACGCATTGCTCGAAGGGGCACATGGCTTTGAACTGTTGTCCCTCTCAGGTGCGTGCGCATTGGTACGGCTTTTGGGAGATCCGGAATCGCCACAATTCGTGGTGGACCTCAACCAGCTCAAAGGCAGAGCGCTTGAATGGGGTGAGTTCGAATCTGTGCAGCCCACGGTCCAAGACTCGCTGTTCTAGATAAGCGATAAGCTTGCACGGTGCTAAACGAATTCTGGGCCACTGCCTCCAACACCTACAAGACCTTGGTTTTTGGTGCCATGGGCATGATCGCTGTAGGCATTGTGATCACTATCGTGGGAAACGTAAAACACAACCCGTCCCTGGCGATGGCGGCGTTGCCGGTCATCGGCGTCGGGCTTTTATTTCATGTGGCCGGACTGATTTATCGTGCCCGTCAGATACGTAAAACTCTCAAGAAGTAGCTACTCACAAGCCCTCGCCAGATAGGCTAGATGCCATGAGTATTAATCCGGACTTGCAGGGCCGCAGCTACCCGGCCGCCGACGTTTATGAGGTTGGACGCGAGAAAATTCGCGAGTTCGCCCGCGCCGTAAAAGCCACACACGCAGCCCACTTTGAGGTTGAAGCTGCACAGGCCCTAGGGCACAAAGATCTTGTGGCCCCGCCAACATTCGCCATTATTGTTGCGCAGCGAGCCGATGCTCTACTCATCGAAGATCCAGCGTCCGGAATTGACTTCTCCCGTGTGGTGCATGCCGAACAGCGCTTCACCCACCACCGCCCCATCGTTGCCGGTGACCAGCTTCAAGCCGAACTTCACGTGGACTCCGTCCGCGCCATGGGCAGCGGCGCGATGATCAGCACCCGGGCCGAAATTTTCTCCACAGCATCCGGTGAGCGCGAATCCGTCGCCACCACCACCTCATCCATCCTGGTTCGCGGAGAGGGACAGTAAACGTGAGTATCAACGTCGCAGAGCTGGAAAAGGGCCAAGAAATCGGCTCCATTACCGTCAACGTCACCCGCCAAGATCTGGTTAAGTACGCCGGGGCATCAGGTGACTTTAACCCGATTCATTGGAACAACGACTTCGCCACAGCGGTTGAGCTTCCCGGTGTGATCGCACACGGTATGTTCACCATGGGTGCCGCAGTGCAATTGGTGACCGACTGGATTGGCGACCCTGCCGCCGTCGTGGATTACCAAACACGCTTCACAAAGCCGGTCCCCGTTCAAGACACCACTGGTACTGATGAGCCCGGTGCTGCGATTGAGGTCAGTGGTGTGGTGGGTGCTGTAGATCCGGACGCCGGGACCGCACGTATTGATCTGACAGTCATCGCTGGCGGACAGAAAGTCTTGATGAAGTCCCAGGCGGTTGTGAAAATTTCTTGAACGGGGTTGTTGACGCGCCAATCTTGAAATGGCGCAACGGTGTAGTGGTGGCCTACGGGGCCAGCGGAATTGCTTTCTCTTCTTGGGTTTCACGTCTGCCTGCTATTCGTGACGCCTTGGAGCTGACTCCCGCCACTATTGGTCTACTGCTTTTGTGTATGACAGCTGGATCATTTCTGTCCGTCTCGGCGTCCGGACTGATTGTTATTCGGCTCGGTTCCAAGCGCACCATCCAGCTGGGCAGCACCATCGTTGGTGTGGGTTTGGCCCTGACCGGCCTAGCCACCACGGTCTTCGATAGCTCTGTGTTGGCCGGCATTGCACTTGCCATTGTTGGCCTTGGGACGGCCAGCTGGAACACCGCGTCCAATGTGGAAGGCGCCTCGGTAGAACGAGCACTAGGCAGGCACATCATGCCGCGCCTCCACGGGTCTTTTAGCCTGGGAACAGTTCTCGGAGCGGGTGTTGGGGCATGGGCCGCAGCCGTTCACTTGCCAGTTTTTTACCATCTGCTGGCTGCCGGGATTGTGGTGGCAGTTTCCGTGAATATTGGCGCCAAATACTTTTTGGCGGATAAAACCCCGGTGGTACCGCTCAGTGTTGAAACCGGACCTATCCAGACGCTGACACCGGACTTGGTTGCCGTTGATCGTGACCTCCTGGATCACGCCGCAGGCGGATCTGCTGGTGGCACTGCCGCTGGAGCTGCTGATGTTCGAAGTGCAAACAGTGCACCGCTGGATAGCCGACGGCTGGTGGCTCAAGCCTGGCGGGATAAGCGAACACTGTTGTTGGGTGTTCTGGTTCTAGGCTTGGCATTAGCCGAGGGTGCTGCGGGGGACTGGGTGGCACTCGCGCTCGCTGATGGGTATGGCGAATCCAACGCCAACGGCGCTATGGGCTACGGGCTCTTTGTTACCTCCATGACGATTGGCCGTTTCGCTGGAACGTATTTGTTGGACAAATTTGGCAGGGTTCCTGTGCTGCGTGTGAGTGCAGCAATGGCGCTGATTGGCTTGGCACTGTTTGTATTTGCGCCATTCACCTGGCTTGCCTACGTGGCCCTGATTTTCTGGGGCCTTGGTTCATCGCTGGGCTTCCCCGTGGGAATGTCGGCTGCCGCCGATGATCCCAGCAAGGCAGCAGCCCGAGTGTCCGTGGTTTCCACCATTGGTTATGGCGCATTTTTGTGTGGCCCTCCGGTGTTGGGCCTTTTGGCCGAGCACGTGGGTATCCTTCACTCGCTCTTGGCTGTTCTAGTGATGTTGGTGCTGACATACTTCTTGGCACCCGTGGCACGGAAACAAGAGGTCACCGGGCGGTAGGCTGGTGAGGTGACTCAAACACAGCTTTCAACCTTGACCACTGCAGCCGTGGGTGGCCCCGCAGGGAAACTTGTAACAGCGGCGACCGAAGCCGAAATCATTGAGGCTGTAAAGGCAGCAGATGCTGCTGGCGAAAAACTCTTGATCATCGGCGGCGGATCAAACTTGCTGATCTCGGACAAGGGCTACGATGGCACGGTCCTGCGGATTGCGTCCGAGGGCTTTGTAGTCAATTCCGAGGACTCTTGCGGGGGAGTGTCGGTGGTTGTCCAGGCCGGCCACAACTGGGATGCGCTCGTGGAACACGCAGTTAAACATGCATGGTCCGGCATTGAGGCGCTCTCTGGAATCCCTGGTGCCACAGGGGCAACGCCCGTACAAAACGTTGGTGCCTACGGGGCAGACGTTTCACAGACGATCGCTGCTGTGCGGACGTGGGACCGTGAGCGGAATGCAGTACAAACATTCACAAATTCTGAGCTGAAGTTTGGCTATAGGGACTCGATCCTCAAGCAGAACACCATTGAAGGATCGCCACGTTATGTGGTGCTTACAGTGGAGTTCCAGTTGGCGATTGGGCGGATGAGCGCACCCATCAAGTACGCAGAATTGGCCAAGCACCTCGGTGTTGAGGTGGGCCAGCGCGCGTACTCAAACGATGTACGCCGCGAGGTACTCAAGCTGCGGGCATCCAAAGGGATGGTTCTAGATCCGTCCGATCCGGACACGTCATCAACGGGATCATTCTTTACGAACCCGATAGTTGATGCTGAAGTTGCGGCAAGCCTGCCCGCCGATGCTCCTCGTTACCCGGCTGGGGAAGACGGCAAGGTGAAACTTTCGGCGGCGTGGCTGATCGATAGGGCAGGCTTTGGCAAAGGCTTTGGACTCGATTCAGGGTCCGAGTCTGGCGGACGGGCTTCGCTTTCCACCAAACACACGCTGGCTATCACCAACCGCGGCGGAGCCTCGGCGTCGGACATTTTGGCGGTGGCCCGTCAAGTGCGCGACGGCGTACAGCGCACCTTCGGTATCGAGCTGCACGCGGAGCCGCTCATTATTGGCGAGGAACTCTGAGCGTTCACGCTGCGGTGCTGGGGCGCTGGTTAGTGGGTTACCGGGTTAGCAGGCTGGCTAGCGCTAGCTCCCATTGCTTGCTTCGTTTCTCCTGCTCGCGAAGCTGAGCATGTTCCCAATTTTGGGCATGCTGTTCCAAGGCTACGTCGGCCAGCTCGTCAGCCCAATCTGGAGGCAGCCAGGGTGTTTCCCAGTTTTGGGTTTCACTCGGATAGTTTTTTCCGTGGGGTGATATCCAGCCGGGCGGTTCGTGTTTAGTGGCAATGGTTGGTTGCCAAGTACTGGAGTGTTTGAGTCTGTGGTGTTTCTTGCACGGCTGCCCGAGGTTGCTGATACCAGTAGTGCCGCCGCTGGCCCAGGAAAGGATGTGGTCCGCGTCGTTGTCCAGGGAACTGTTGTTACATCCTGGGAACGGGCACTTCCCGTCGCGCATTCTCAACCATTGCCGCATAGCCTTAGGAACCCGGTAACTACTGCGTCCGATCTCTAAGGGTGCACCATTGACCGGATCAATCAGAACCCGGTGAAAAGTCTCGGCGCCTTCAGCGACAAGTTCACGTGCCATGGCTGGTGGGATCGGCCCGTAACCGTCCAACACGGCAGGCTCTTCCGTAACCCCCATCAAAGACAACACTGGGACGGTCACAAGAACCTGCGCCTGAATCTGAGCCCGCGGCGACGTGAACCCCTCACCAGCGCCGTCTTCAATCGTGTTGTTTTTGCTTGTGTTGTTGCCGTTGTTGTCGGTGCCGCCAAGGAGCCATGTGGTCGCGGTGTCGGCCCGTAGCTGGGTGAGTGTTCGGGGTTCTTTAGGGTTTTGGAGTGCTCGTCCTGCTTGGGTGGCACGGTTCCAGATTGCTGAAGCTTTGTCTGCTGGCAGGTAGGCGGACAGCCATGCCATACCGTCCCGGTCCGGGGTGAACTCGAGCCTGCGATCAGCAACACCTTTCACATGCCGGATGGTGATACTTGCCGGGTGGTGGCGTTCTCGCCAGGCTTTTACTTTGGCCCTGAAGCGTGCCGGGACTAGTTCACCTGGTGGGCAGCCGCGGGCAGGGTTCATAGCATCGGGGTCCAAAAAGTGTGCTTCCAGCCCGGCGGCTGTTCCACGTTCTAGGCCTTGGACTTCGTTGCAGAGGATGCGTGCGTGTGCCCAAGAAATCTCCCCCAATTGAAGACTTCTCAGCGTGAACGGCAACTCCGTACTCAACTGCCGGGACTCGAGGATCAGCGTCCCGGCCACGGTTTCGCTAACAGTCAACGCGCACGCAACCTCAGCGACCATACTCATCTGGCTAACAGCCCTATCCTGAGGGCTAGCCTCCGGTGCCAGGAGGACGTCAGTGGCATCAGTGATGTCCTGAAGCAACCGGACTTTCAGTGCCGCTACTTGGGCCTCAACCCGGGCAACACTTGTCAGAGCATCCAAGGCAGCATCCACCCGACCACGAACAGCTTCACCTACAGAATCCACGGCATCAGCCACAGGAAAAGCAATGGTGCCGGCACTAGGAGCAGCTACATCAACCAAGGAATCAGCCCTAGTGCCAGCACCATTCTGGGGGAATCCCAGCGCGCGCACGGAAGACATCAACACCCGGTAGGCGTCTAGACTTTCCGCACTCAACGCTGAGAATCTCTCCATAGCCACAGCCTTGCAGCAGGGTCTGACAATTTAGCCGCAGAACCAGCCAAAACCAGGCACACGGCAAAAATAATTTCGAGATTTTTATTCAGTGGTTTCGGGAGTGGCTTTGGCCAAGAGGATGTAGGTGAGGCCGGATGCTGCAGCGCCAGTCAAAAACACCTGAGTGAAAGCGATCGACTGGGTGGTTGGCCCATCAACACGTAGCCAACCGGCTAGGGCGAAACCCAAAACTCCAACGGCCATAATGAGGGCGCCGGCCCAAAAGCTGCGGACCATGGCAGGTAGCTCGTTGGCCAAAGACCAGCGGTGGGCTTCTGTGTTCAGTGGTGGCTGGAGGATGGCGGCTATAGCCAGCATTCCCATCGAGAGGGCTGCGCACATGGCTCCAACTAGTTGGAGGAGATTCAGTCCCGCTGAGACTCGGATGGTGCTGGTGAGGGCGACGACCAACGCCGCTCCCATTCCCACGATGGCGAGGATCCACGCGGGTACGGCAAGGCCCTTGCTGAGCGGTCGCAGCAAAGGCCACAATTCGCTGATGGTCATAAATCGAGCTTAAATGCTGCGCCTGAATGGTCGCTGGGAGTTTGCCGGGATCGTGTTCAACTGCGTTGATTAAGCAGCTATTGCTCAACCTGACCCGGGCCAACGCGCCGACTAGGATGAACACGTGATCGGGAGACTGCGTTTACAAGCTCAAGGACTGCTGGCCACTGAGGCTAGCTTCTCGCCAACACCCGCAGACGTTGTCAGGCATATGACTGCAATGCAGGCTCAGGACCTGCCGTCGGCAATGTGGGCCGTGGGCCTTCGAGTTCATATCGGCGGTGGCAAACTCTCGCTCGAATCGGTCCGGGCAGCGATCAACTCGGGGGAGATCGTTCGGTCTTGGCCCATGCGTGGCACCCTCCACCTGGTAATGCCGGAGGACCTTGGCTGGATCCTTGAGCTGACAAGTGATCGACTGCACCGGGCAATGAAGTCCCGATTCCGGGAACTTGAAATTACTGATGCCGATCTTGATCAATGCGCCGAAGTAGCAGTGGAGCTTGTAGCCCAAGCGAGGAACAGTGGTGCCGATGGAGGCACGCGGGCCGAGTTGTTTGACGCGTGGGAACGCGCAGGGCAACGAACCAAGGCTCAGCGTGGAATCACAATGCTCGGAACCCTGTGCCGTATGGCTGTTTTGGTTCAAGGCCCGCTGGAAGGCAATCAGCAACTATTCAGAGAATTTAACGAATGGATCCCTTTCTCGCGGCGGCTGGAACGCGAACAGAGCGTTGCCGAGCTTGCCCAGCGTTACTTCGCAAGTCACGGACCGGCGACCATGGCGGACTTCAGTTCGTGGAGCAAACTACCCATCACCGAAGTCCGACGGGCTATGGAAGTCATTGGGGACAAGCTGGAGAAGCGGGTCATTAACGAGCGGGAGTATTGGTGCGCGCCGGACCTGTTCAGCGGGATCCACAAAGTCCCCGGTGCCAGAAGTGTCCTTGCACTCCCTGGATTCGATGAATTCATCCTGGGGTATGCGGATCGAGACGACGTTTTGGACCCTCAGCACGCGGCAAAAATCGTGCCTGGCGGCAACGGTGTTTTTCTAAAAACCATCGTTGTTGGAGGCCGAGTGTGCGGCACTTGGGCGCACCAGTGCACGGGTCCTAAGGACGTCGTCGAACCTTTAGCCTTTAGTGAGCAAATGCGGCCTGCTGCTCAAAAGTCTTTCGAGCAGCAGGCCGCAAAATATCTCAGGTTCTTGGCGTCCTAGAGGTTGCCGGTGGCGATGCTGAGCATACGGCGCAGCGGCTCGGCGGCGCCCCAGAGGAGCTGATCGCCGACTGTGAACGCGCTGATGTATTCCGGGCCCATTTCCAACTTGCGGATACGTCCCACCGGGATGTCCAAGGTGCCGGACGCCGCCACAGGTGTCAGCTCGGCCATGGATGCTTCCTTGGTGTTAGGAACCACCTTGGACCATTCGTTGTCCTCGTCCAGCAGCTTCTCGATCTCGGCTACGGAAAGGTCCTCACGGAGCTTAAGCGTGAGCGCCTGAGAGTGCGAACGCATGGCGCCGATACGGACACACAAGCCATCCATCACGATGTGGCTGTCACCGGATGTGCCAAGGATCTTGTTGGTTTCCTGGCCGGCTTTCCACTCTTCTTTGGACTGGCCGTTGCCAAGATCCGCGTCGATCCAGGGGATCAGCGAACCGGCGAGCGGGACGCCGAATTGAGTGGCGTCAACGCCGGTGCGCTGCTGTTCCAGCACCTTGCGGTCAATGTCCAAAATGGCCGACGCCGGATCGTTCAGTTCTGCGCTGACCGCACCGTTGAGCGTGCCGAACTGCGTGAGGAGCTCGCGCATGTGCCGCGCCCCACCGCCGGACGCTGCCTGGTAGGTCATGGATGTGCCCCATTCAACCAGCCCGTTCTTGAACAGTCCGCCCAGGCCCATGAGCATGCAGGAGACGGTACAGTTACCGCCCACGAAGTCCTTGGTGCCGTTGGCAAGCCCACGGTCGATGACGTCGCGGTTGATCGGGTCCAGCACAATGATCGAGTCCTGGTTCATTCGCAGCGTTGACGCAGCATCGATCCAGAGGCCGTCCCAGCCGCGTTCGCGCAGCTGGGAGTGAACGCGTTGGGTGTAGTCCCCGCCTTGTGCCGTGACAATGATCGGTAGCTTCGCGAGTGTCTCAACATCGTAGGCATCTTCGAGTTTGCCCGCGCTGCCAGACGCCGCGCCGGAAAGTTCCGGGGCACTGGCACCAGCGTTGGAGGTTGAGAAGAAAACTGGGTTGATGTTGGCGAAGTCGCCCTCGTCCTGCATACGTTGCATCAGGACGGAACCGACCATACCGCGCCAACCGACGAGGCCTACTGATTGAGTCATGTCTTCAGTTTAGAGCTTTGGACGGGCCCGACGCCGATTCTTACGTTGGTGAGGTGACTCAAGCGGGTGCGAGAGGCCGGCAGTCTTGCGGGCCTTTTCGGCCCGACGTTCTTTGAAGTAGTAGGTCCACGCGGCCCAGAACGGATACAGTACGGCGAGGTAGACCCACCAGATCTCACCGAATATTTTTCAGTCGACCCCACAAACTTGCTGACCGCGGTGCCACGCTTGAGCAGGTCGTCCAACGGGCCGTTGGTAATCAACCGCTCCGTGCGTAATACCGGGCCATTGACGCGGTGAAGACCTTTTTGGAACGATCGTATAAACGCAGTTTTCTCGTTCTTCAGCATCCAACCGTACTGCGAAGCAAGCTTGGTGACAGTGAAGGGCGCCTTGATCCACTTGTGAATGCCCATGCCGCCCCGTATCAAGCCAACCGAGCCAGCCAAGAGGCCGGCTAAGGACCAATTTCCGCCAGGGATTCCGGGGATGATTGGTGCGTCAGTTCCGCGGCCGGCACCGGTGGAAATGTTGCTGGCCTTTTCCTGTTCGGAGGCCTGAGCATTAACTGTTTTGACTCTTGGTGCAGTGCTGGTGCAGTGCTGGCGCAGTGCTTGCGCAGCGCTTGCGCAGTGCACGTAATCAACGCCCCGTGGCTGCCGTTCCACTCCGACTTGAAGCGCGCACTGTCTGCGCCCTTCCACGATTGGTTCCCATTGATCTCGCTGCTCAGGTTCGAGGACTGACGCATTAGCAGGTCTGAAGCCTTGCCGAACTGTTGCGCAAGAGTTCGCAACTGGGCCACATCTGCACCCCAAAAATTCCCTGCCATCAAATGCCTCCCAAGCCGTGAAACAGCTTAACCCGCCAAAATATCTGTCCCTACCGTAAAGCGAACGTCAAAAATGCGCGAGGGGGTGGACTCCCCACCTAGCTGTCAGCAGAGCCGGGGTTTTGCTCAAGCAGAACAACGCGTTTGCGCGTCCGCAGCGCCCACATGGAACCAAAAACGAAGACCTGCGTCAGGATCACCAAAACGATTGCGCCGATAATCTTCTGCCCACTCAGGATCATGGTCAGCCCCACAATCGCCGAAAGTAGTGCGAACAGCGGCAACAGCATGTAACCCAAAACAAAAAGAGCTTCGGGGCGTTTTAGCACGCTCAAGCTAGACATTTATGCCTCCGTCCGGCGCCACATTGTGAAGCGGTAGCGGGTTTCAGTGCGGCTAGTGAGCCAACCTTCTTGCGGGATCACGGTCGCGAACTTCCAATCCTCGCCCAAGTCCGGCGCCTTTGTGTCGCCGTCGGCCTCCACGTCAATAACCGTGACGATCGCGATGTCTGCGATTTCTGCTGCCTGCGCAAAAATCTCGCCGCCACCAATGATCCAAACTTTTTGACCGCCCGGAGAAAATTGCGATTCTATGATCGCTTGGTCCAATGAATTAACCACAACGGCGCCAGGCGCGCTCCAGTCACTCTGCCGTGTGATCACAATGTTGGTGCGATCCGGCAGCGGGCGGTACTTTTCTGGGAATGACTCCCACGTTTTGCGGCCCATAATTACGGGGTGCCCGGTGGTCATTTTGCGGAAGTGCTCAAGATCTTCGGGCACGTGCCACGGCATACCGCCCTGGTTGCCAATGACGCCATTAGACGCTTGCGCCCAAATTAAGCCGATCCCGGTCATGGACGCGGCGACTTCCTCAGTGAAGATGACCTGCGGAATGCTCGGATTTTCCGGGGTGCTCATACGGCGATCGGTGCCTTAATCGTGGGGTGGTGTTGGTAGTTGGAAATCTCAAAGTCTTCAAGGGTGTAATCGAAGATGCTCTCAGGATGGCGAAGGAGCGTCAGCTGCGGGTACTCATACGGATCCCGGGAAAGCTGCTCTTGAACCTGTTCCACGTGATTGTCGTAAATGTGGCAATCACCGCCAGTCCAAATGAATTCACCAACGTCGAGCCCAGTTTGAGCAGCAACCATATGAGTCAGCAGAGCGTATGAGGCAATGTTGAAAGGGACTCCCAAAAACATGTCAGCCGAACGTTGGTACAACTGGCAGGACAACTTCCCGTCAGCAACATAGAACTGGAAAAACGCGTGGCACGGAGGCAGTGCCATGTTGTGAAGTTCTGAAACATTCCACGCTGAGACAATGTGCCGGCGGCTGTCTGGATTGGTTTTGAGTTCCTCGACTACCTGCGCGATTTGGTCAATGTGTTCGCCACCCGGGGTGGGCCATGAACGCCACTGAACGCCGTAAACCGGGCCCAGTTCGCCAGCTTGATCGGCCCATTCATCCCAAATGGTGACGCCTTGTTCTTGCATCCAACGCACATTCGAATCCCCACGCAGGAACCACAAAAGTTCCACCGCCACGGACTTAAAATGCACTCGCTTGGTGGTGATCAAGGGGAAACCCTTTGCCAGATCAAAGCGAATTTGGCGGCCAAATACGCTGCGAGTTCCAGTGCCAGTACGGTCCGACTTAGCTACACCGCTGGCTAGTACTTCGCGCAGCAAGTCTTCATAGGGCGTGGGGATGCTCATGGCCAAAAGTCTACCGGCGCCAGCGTCAGCGAGTGGCCTCGAACGCGCCCCGCACCAGGGCCGTTAGACGGTCGGCATCGAGCCCGGCAGTTTTCGCTTCACTAATCAAGTGTTCGACGGCGGCACTCACCTGCGGCGGTACGGTCACTGCGGAGGCCGGAAGTTTGGCGACTGTGGTTCCCGAGCGGCGGGCGGTGCTTACCACACCGGCAGACTCAAGCTCCCGGTACGCCCGTGCCACTGTTCCTGCTGCAACACCAAGATCGGCGGCTAGAGCTCGCACCGTGGGCAGCCGCGTGCCAGGCGTTAACTGTCCGGAGCCCACTAGCAAGGTGATCTGCTGCCGGATCTGCTCATAGGGGGGAATCGGAGAGTCTAGATCGACGACGATGCGAGCGGCCATTTACTTAGCCATCCCTCAAGGAAGCCGAACGCGGCAGTCTAAGGGCGCCAGTCGCGGTGAGCTTGGTGCTTGGTGGGATAACGCACAATATGACCGCGACGGCGATGAGCGGGATGCCGATCCACTGGCCAACGGGGACGCTAGTCAGTGCCTGGTAGCCGTTTGGCTGATCTTGGAGCATGCGAATGCTGCCCACCGCGGAAGCTAGGACAACACCAGCGATGCCGAGCCAGCTCGCTGCCAACAACTTGACTGCGCGGTACACGGTGATCTGGCGGAGCGCTTTATCCCGTGCGGGGCTCCCTGCAGTGAGGGACTGGCGCCGGGATGCCACCACAACGCACAACACGGCAAACACCACGACGACGGCACAGCACACACTCGCGCCAATCCAAGCGGGAACCGGGACAACATAGCTGGTCGATAGGTCTGGGTTCGCCTGTGAATCGGTGACGGAAGCGCCGCCCGCCATCTCCCACAAGCGGGGCCCGATAGCCGCCACGGTGATTGCCCCTGTCACGATGATTGCCGCCGCCACCGTGGTCCAAAGAAGCCACGGTGCAGTCCACACCCAGTGGCTGGTCCTCGGCTCCACTGCATTTACCGGGCTCTCGCCCCGATTGCCACAGTAATTGCGCTGTAGCAGCAATTCGCCGGCGCACAGGGCTATCAGAGAACCGACGCCGGCGGCGGTGACGCTCACCCAGGGCTCTTGGTTATTGAACGTCGCGCCCCAGCCTGCAACAACAAGGATGATCGCTACTAGGCCACCCAGCGGCATCGCTGTGCCCACGGACGTCACAAGCCGGGTGGCTCTCGCTTCCGGCGAGGACAATGGTGCCGCACCAGCGCGCCAACCCGACGCCGCGCCGTCGTAAGCATTGAGTGCTGGCGGGTGCCACAAGAACATCACCACAAGAATCGCCATGTTGATGATCCCCGCGATGTTGATCCAGGATCCGGACGTGCCAGTGAAGTTGTCGGTGGGCATGGTGATGCGCGAGTAGGCCGCGGCGGTGACACCAAGTCCGGCTGCAATGGTGGCCACGGTCCGCAAAAGCCGGTTTATGGCGATCCTGCGGAGAACATGGTCCTCATCGGTGCTCAGCGTTTCGATGGCACGGCGTCGAGTGATCAGGGCGAGTACTGCCACGGTTCCGGCAGCTAGCAGGACCAAACCACCGCCCAGCGAGGCGGCTACGAACCACCCTTCTAACCGTCCTGATTGAGCGCCGAACTGGGCTACGCCGTCAGCATCCACACCGGCGTCCATGGGTGAAAAACCGGGCAGCGGGATAAGCAGAGCAATAAATACAGCGCTCGAAACGAAGCAGGCAGCGGTGACCCAGGACAGCACTCGCGGGAGAAAATCGCCAATCCTTCGTACCACCAGAGCCGCCTGGCGGGTGCTACGCCGGGGTCCGGGGTAACTGAGCTGACCCAGAGCATGAATGCCCAAAACGGCGAGGACGGGCAGCAGCAATGCCGGAACTTGTTCGCTGAGCCAGTGACCTAGATACAAATCGTGAAGCTGCGCTTGGTCTGGTCCAGGCAACCCGCTTGGCACCGCCAAGTGCCCCGGGATGCTGCCGAACGGGTTCGGCTGCTGGGTGTTTTGGAGGCTACTGAAGACCCAGCCGAGTATGCCCACCCACAGCGCGTGTTGAGTGATCGATACGGCATTGCTGCCTTCGCGCGGCGTCCAGACGATCCAGCGTAGCAACGCGTATACGGCGGCTGCGCCCACCATCAGAGCGACTGGCAGCCAGGTTGGCCATGAATAGGAGAACGGCATGTTCACACCCCCAAGGTTTTGTACCAAGTATTTGGTACAAAACCTTGGGGGTCAAGAGTTTTGCCTAATCTTCGTAAGGTTTGTACTGCTCCACGGCAAGAATCTTCGTTGGCTTAGCCACGCTCACGTGACACACAATGGTCTCGCCAGGGGTGAGGTACGGATCGTTGGTGGGCAAGCTCAGCGACATTTGCTGTGGCATGTGAGCCGCAAGCTGCTTGAGCACTGTTGGAAGGGCGGGGCGGTGTGTACACAGGGCCACCGGTTTTGGCCGATCGAAAAGTCCTTCAACTACGGCTGCAGTCTTTTTGGGGCTCCGTTCATGCTTGCGTTCCGTCAGGGCCTCAACGAGCTTAACCTTGGCGTCGGTGGCTTTGGCGTATGGGGCAATCGTGGAGACGCAACGCTGCCACGGGCTTGTGACAATTCGCTCGGGCATCCACACCATCAGGAGCCGCTTGACCGCTTGGGCCTGACGCACACCTGTAGCAGCTAGCGTCCTATCACCTTCAGCTTTGGTCCACGACGCGCGGGGTTTTGCCTTAGCGTGGCGCACAATAATCAGTGGCCAAGTTTCCAGCTCGTTGCGTTCGTGCGCAGCCACCAGCTCTTCAAGCGGGACCACATCACTTGGGTTACTCAGCAGTGAGGCAGCTTTTGATGGACTGCACCACAAAACGCTGTCTACTTCCTTTCCATCCGGAAGCAGCCGCTGTCCGTCCACCTGAATAGCCCAGTAGTGCACTATTTTTAGCCCGGCTGAGACCCGGTAGTGAATGGGTTGAAGAGGTATGCCTAAGGTTGCCTTGAGCCCAATTTCCTCGTAGACCTCACGAATACCGCACTCCGGAACCGTCTCGACCGCGTCAAGCTTGCCCTTGGGCCAAGACCAGTCGTCGTATCGGGGCCGGTGGATCACTAGAACTTCCAAGCGTCCCTTGTGGATACGCCATGGAATTCCACCAGCAGCTACGACGGCCATTTTTTCGCCCACGTGCTCCTGCTGGTCAGCTACAGGTGTGTCGCTCTTCATCTATGTAGCTACCGCCGGGTTACGGAACGCTGGCGTGAACGGCTGGCCAAGAGCCAAGACTGAATGTCTTCTAGCTCGTTTCCTTCCGCATCCAGGTGATGACGTTCCCACTGACCGTCGGTGTCCAAGTGCCAGCTGGCCGTCCCAGGATCAACGTACCGGTTCAGCAGGGCAACAACATCGGCCACATCCTCGGCGTTGGAAAGCTGGACCAACGCTTCAACACGGCGGTCAAGGTTGCGGTGCATCATGTCAGCCGAGCCAATGTAGACTACCGGTTCCCCGCCGTTAGCGAAGCTGAAAACCCGTGAGTGTTCAAGGAATCGGCCTAGGACGGAGCGGACTGTGATGTTTTCGCTCAGACCAGGCACACCGGGGCGAAGCGAGCAGATTCCGCGCACAATGATGTCCACTTTGACCCCGGCTTGGGAAGCGCGGTACAGCGAATCAATGAGTGCTTCGTCGACCATGGAGTTGACCTTGATCTGAACCTTTGCGGCCAGCCCGGCGTGTGCATTGCGGATTTCAGTTTCGATCCGATCAATGAGGCCAGAACGCACCGAACGCGGAGCCACCAGAAGCCGCTTAAATGTGGACTTGGGTGCGTAACCTGAGAGCTGGTTAAAGAGCCGGGAAAGGTCTTCGCCCACCTGATTGTTTGAGGTCAGCAAGCCGAGGTCCTCGTAGTACCGGGCAGTTCGGGGGTGGTAGTTACCAGTTCCTATGTGGCAATAACGGCGAATGCCATCAGCTTCTTGACGAACCACCAGCGAAAGCTTGCAGTGCGTTTTGAGGCCAACAATGCCGTACACAACGTGAACGCCGGCCTGCTCAAGCTTGCGAGCCCAAGAGATGTTGGCCTGCTCGTCAAAGCGAGCCTTGATCTCTACCAGTGCCAGAACCTGTTTGCCAGCCTCAGCAGCATCGATCAGTGCATCAACGATCGGTGAGTCGCCAGAGGTTCGGTACAGGGTCTGCTTGATGGCCTGAACCTTGGGGTCAGCCGCTGCCTGTTCCAAAAAGGCCTGTACCGAGGTGGAGAACGAATCGTAGGGGTGGTGAAGCAAAATATCCCTGCGCCGCATGGCACCAAAAACGTTGGCAGCCTTGGAAGTTTCGGATTCGTTGAGGAAGCGGGAGGTGTGCGGAACCTGCTTGGGGTAGTGCAGATCGGCGCGATCAATCCCAGCAATCACGGAGAGTCCGCGCAGATCCAAGGGGCCGGGGACAGAAATCACTTCAGAGGGCTCAACACCGAGTTCGCGCTCTAGCAGGGCGCGAATATTTGGGTTGATGTCGTTGGTGACTTCCAAACGTACTGGCGGACCAAAACGGCGCCGCAGCAGTTCTTTCTCGAGGGCCTGAAGCAAGTTCTCGGCGTCGTCCTCTTCAACCTCAACGTCTTCGTTGCGGGTGACGCGGAAGGAGTGGTGCTCCAGCACTTCCATGCCTGGGAACAACTGATCCAAGTGAACAGCAATCACTTCTTCGAGCGAGATAAAACGAGCCACTCGTCCCGGAACAGCACCGGCGCGTGGGCCGTCAACGGAGATCAGGCGCGGCAACTGGTCCGGAACCTTCAGACGAGCAAACAGTTCTTTGTCGCTGATCGGGTTTCTAACCACAACTGCCAAGTTCAAGGACAGCCCAGAAATGTAGGGGAACGGGTGTGCTGGGTCCACGGCCAATGGCGTGAGGATCGGGAACACCTTTTCGGTGAACATTTTGCTGAGCTGGTGGCGGGCTTCAAGATCCAGGTCTTCCCAATGCATCAGGTGGATCTGCTCATAGGCGAGTGCTGGCCGGATCTGGTCTGCAAAAACTCGAGCGTGACGTTCTTGAAGTTTGCGGGCTTCGTCGCTGATCTGTTCTAGAACTTCAATGGGGCTCAGGCCCGCCGGGGACGGCACCGCAAGGCCGGTTGCAATGCGCCGTTTCAAACCAGCCACACGAACCATAAAGAATTCGTCGAGGTTGGATGCGAAGATCGAGAGGAAGCTGACGCGCTCCAGCAGGTACAAATCGGGATCTTCGGCAAGTTCCAAAACGCGAGCATTGAACGCAAGCCAGCTGAGTTCTCGGTCCAAAAAGCGGTCCGGCGATATTTCGCCGTCGGGCAACTGACTGGGTGCAAACTCGGGGATATCAATCCGGTCCTGGGTTGCGCGTGCAGCATTAACTTCCGAGGATCCAAAGCGTGCTGGCGCCACGTCGGTCTGCTGGGCGGTACCTGCATTGTTGGCTTGCATGTCACTCCTCGTGGTGCGGGTGGTTCACCTCAACCTTACAGAACTATGCGCCCTGAATTTCAGCCTTTTGCCGGTACATGACGTCCATGTCCCAGCGGGTGAATCCAAGCTTTTGGTAAAGGGCCACAGCCGCGGTGTTATCGGCATCCACGTAAAGCATGATGGTGGCGATTCCTCGCTGGCTCAAATACCTGATACCGGCGGCCGTGAGCGCGCGGCCCAAACCCATTCCTTGAGCCTGCGGAGTAACTCCCACAACGTAAACCTCACCCAGGGGTTCTTGCCCAGCCGTGGACGCATGAACCTTGGTCCAGTGAAAACCTAGAAGTTCGTTTTCAGCATTGACGGCGAGCAAAAATCCTGCCGGATCAAACCAGTCCTCAGCCGTACGTTCGGCGAGGTCAGCCTGGGTCATATTGCCCTGTTCTGGGTGATGGGCGAAGGCTGCGCGGTTGGCGGCGAGCCAAGATTCCTCATCGTGGCCTGGAATAAAGGCCCGAATTGAAACGCCCTCAGCCAATGGCGCGGACTGCGTACTTGATGCCGAAGCTGCGTCTAAGCGCATCCGCCACAGTTCACGAACGGGAACAAAACCAAATTCTTTGGCTAGTTCAGCTGCTGTGTTGTGGCTGGCATGCGCCCACGCGCTGAGGCCACGCAGCCCACTTTCACGGTTTGCGGCAACTTCAGCGATGAGCCGCCTAGCCACCCCCATTCCGCGGTAGTTAGGGTGAACAGCAAGTTCTAGAAGGCCGGCGTGTGAGTCATCTTCGTTCGGGTCCTCAATCACGACGGCGAACCCGGCCAGCGTTGCTTCTTCGCCAACGTATGCGCTCACCGTCCGTACTGTTTGTTGCTCCGAGCCGCCAGTGCGTAGTGAAATAATGCTCTGCTCCGACACGGGCGGCTTTCCGTCTTCGCTTTCCGCTGCCATGAGAACGGCAGTGGCGTGACGCAAAAACGTGGCGTCCACGGGCCCGGTAGTCACGGCAAGATGCAAGTTCAAGGAGTGCTCGGTGCTCATTGCCTAAGGTTATATGGCGCTTCAGGCGCTACAGCCAGCCAATTTTGCGAGTGGCCCATCGGTTACGTATAGTGGATATCTCGTTCGGTTGCCAGCGTTGGTGGCGAGAACGGCGAGGGGGATCCACCAGTGGGGTGGCCTCGATACGTTCGACCCGTATGTCCTCCACCAGTAAATTGCCCTCAGTCACATGGCTGAGGGCAATTTTTTTGCTTTTGTTCAGCGCCCCAGTTCAGCGCCCCACAAGAGTTGGGTGCTTCTATGCGTGGCGCGTACCGGTGGCGTGCTTAGGCGTCCGCGTGCTCGTCTTCTGGCATTCGGGTCAGCGTCAGTCGGTAGCCCACGTTACGTACAGTGCCGATCAAGTTTTCGTTATCCGCTCCGAGTTTGGCCCGCAAACGGCGCACATGCACGTCTACCGTGCGGGTGCCTCCGTAGTAGTCGTAGCCCCAAACTTCGGTTAGTAGCTGCTGGCGGGTAAAGACCCGTCCCGGGTGTTGAGCTAAGTACTTGAGCAGTTCAAATTCTTTGAACGTCAGGTTCAGAGGAGAACCATTAACGCGTGCGGTGTAGCTTGCCTCGTCAATAACGACGCCGGCAGCGCGGATTTCGGTTTGAGTTTCCTCTTGCTCGGCGGAACCTCGTGCGATGGCCAAGCGGATGCGGGCCTCAACTTCAGCGGGTCCTGCCGTTTCAAGGACGATGTCATCTACCGCCCACATTGCCGAAACTGCAGCCATGCCGCCCTCTGTGAGAATCAACACAAGCGGGGAGCTGAGGCCAGTGGCTTTGAGCAGTTGAGTCAGCGAACGGGAGCCCACTAGATCCTTGCGTGCATCAAGTAAAACGACGTCACAGGGATCGGTGTCTAGGAGCGCGGTGGGTTCGGCCGGAAGGATGTGAACTCGGTGGTTGAGCAGTTCCAGGGCAGGCAAAACGTCAATAGATGATCCTGGGCTGTTCGTCAGGAGCAGTATGTGCGACATTTTTCCTCCAATGGGCTGGAGCACATCGTCGGGCCGTTGCTTGAGTATAGCTAAGCGGGAACTGTCTATGCCGCTTGTGTCCACAGTGCAAGCACTTCTGGTGTCACATAAGGCAGGATGGGCTTGTGACTTCGAGCAATGACAGCAGCGCTACGCCACTGGCCCACGGTTCATCCCTAGTGGGTCTTATAGGTTTGCTCGGACTAACGCTGCTCGTTGGTGGCTCATACTTAGCTGCCCCGGCGCATACCGTGGCCGTGGCGGTTGTGGCTGCGTTGATCGGTCTGGGCTGGCCGCACTTCTTGGGCATTCCTGCGCGCAAAACCTTGGGTGCCGTATTGGGCCTGTCCGCCGTTGCCTCCGTTGTTACAGCTGCGATGACCAAAGCTCCAGGATTTTTGGAGTGGACTCCAGCCTTTATTGCCCTGGGCTGTATGGCAGTGATGCTGGTCCAGCTCATTCGTGGCACAGGACAAGCAGCGCGCCTTGAATCAACTCTTGGCGCTTGCGCGGGCGTAATGCTCGCTGCCCTGAGCGCGGGTTGGATCGCGAACACACGTTACAACGGCGTCAGCGAGATGGTTCTGGTAGCTGGCATTAGCGCCGCCGTCGCACTTTTGGTGGGGATGATCCGGTGGCCGGACCGTATTGTGGCACCGTTAGGTGTTGTGATGGCCGCACTTGCGGCGCCGTTAAGCGGGTTGGTCTTTTCTGACCTCGCGGTGGTGCCAGCGGCTGTAACTGGGGTTGTTGTTGCCTCGGTGCTGATGAGTTTCCGTAGGCTGGTTTCGCTTCACCGCGGCTCATTGAGCGTCATGGCTGCGATTGGAGTTGGGCTGGCACCAGTGGCTGCAGTTGGGGCGCTGGCGTATTTCATTGACAAATTACTGACCGTCTAAGGCGTTAGGATTACAGCATGTCCGTTCTTACTTTTGAAATCATTTTCTTGGTTCTGCTCGGCGTCGCAGGCTTGTCCATGGCGTGGTTTGCAGGATTCGTTGTCTACCGGCTGTTCAAGGGCCAGAAGTAGCAGCTGCTGTGGCCATTGAAATCCCCACCGGACTCACCCCTGAACTCGTTCCCCTCTCATGGTTGATTGGCGAATGGGAAGGCCGCGGCCGTTTGGGCTCGGGCGAGGAAGATTCCGAGCACTTTCTACAGCACGTTAGCTTCACTCATAACGGTTTGCCGTACTTGCAGTACCGGGCAGAAAGCTGGCTCACTGACGAAGACGGCGCAGTTGAGCGGCCGCTCTCGGTGGAAACCGGTTTCTGGGCACTCGAGCGTAAGCTCGACGACGCCGATGGTGGCCCCGGCCTGATCCCGGCGGATATTGTTCCCGCCCTGAAAACTGCAGACGAAGTTGAAGCGCTTCGCAATGCCGACGGTGGATTTAACATCGCCGTTTCTATTACCCACCCCGGCGCGATTTCGGAGCTCTACTACGGCCAGATCAAGGGCCCGCAGATTCAGCTCAGCACGGACATGGTGATGCGCGGGAGCCACTCGAAGCAGTACACCGCGGCCACACGAATTTTCGGTTTGGTTGACGGAAATCTGTTGTGGCGCTGGGATGTTGCTACCGGGCCTTTGGCCACGGATGGTTCCACTAGCGGCCAAGATGAGAACTCACTCAAGGCCCATGCTTCAGCCTTCCTGAACAAAATCTCCACTCCCACCGAGTAGCTGCGTCCCGTGACGCAGCCCCGAGATCGAGCGCCGAAATCCGGCGCTCTTTCCTTCCCGGGAATAGGGCAAAGCGCAAAGGACTTCTAGATCGTATGACCTATAACAGCCTTCTACTGTCGCGCCCTGGTGCCGTAGCTGCCGGCGGCGTTGATGCTGGCGTCGCCGCACACTATGGCGAACCGCTTCCCGAGCAACGCGCCCTTGCTGGCGGCAAAGCGGTGGCTGATTTCTCCCACCGCGGCGTTGTATCGGTGAGCGGGCCGGACCGGTTGTCCTGGCTGAACACGCTTTCCTCACAGCAACTGACCGGTCTGAAGCCGGGGGAGTCCAGCGAGTTATTGCTCCTGAGCATCCAAGGCCGGATTGACTACGATGCCCGAATTATTGACGACGGCGAAACTGCTTGGCTGATCGTGGAAACTGCTGAGGCACAGCCGCTCGCCGCGTGGTTGAACTCGATGAAATTCATGCTGCGCGTTGAGGTAAGCGACGTTTCTGAGAAATGGGGCGTCCTTGCAAGCACCCATGAAGTTGCGGAATGGGACCAGTTGCTTCGCTGGCAGGACCCATGGCCCAACGTTGGGCCCGGCGGCTACGCCTACAGCCCCATCGAACAAGCTCAGCACCCCGGTTATGAGCGGCCCTGGTTTGAATATCTAGTTCCTATCGAAGACCTGGTGAACACGGTAGGGGAGCGGCGCTTGGCGGGAACCATGGCTAGCGAGGCGTTGCGCATCGCAGCGTGGCGTCCGCGTTTGGGTGTGGACACTGATGAGAAGTCAATTCCGCATGAGCTTGACCTGATCCGTACCGCGGTTCATCTGGCTAAGGGCTGCTACAAGGGCCAAGAAACTGTGGCACGAGTGCACAACTTGGGTCACCCGCCACGGCGATTGGTGTTTTTGCACCTGGACGGCTCACACCACACTCTCCCTGAAGCGGGAAGCCCCATTCACGTTGAGGGCCGCGCAGTGGGCACTGTAACAAGCTCGGCGCTGCACTACGAGATGGGTCCCATCGCCTTGGCAATGGTCAAGCGGAGCGTTGATCCTTCCATCACTTTGACGGTGGTGGACGGGGAGCAAAACTATGACGCCGCTCAGGAAATCATTGTGGCCCCGGACGCCGGGCAAGTAGTTGGAAGACAAACAGGATTTATTCGCGGGAGGCACGCATGAGCAACGACAACGAGGCGATTGAACTTGCCCACCGGCTCTTTGATGCAGCCCGGGCCGGAGATAACGCTGTTTTGGCGCCTTATCTGGAGGCCGGTGCACCAGCTAATTTGACCAATGCCAGCGGCGATACGCTCTTGATGCTCGCCGCGTACCACGGGAATGCTGCCACGGTTGAGCTGTTGCTAAAGCACGGCGCAGACGTTGAAGCGAGTAACGATCGTGGCCAGACGCCTCTTGCAGGGGCAGTTTTTAAGGGATACACCGAGGTTGCTCGCCTCCTTTTAGACGGTGGCGCTGATCCGGCCGCAGGAACACCGAGCGCTGCAGACACCGCAGCCATGTTCCAGCGCACCGACATTCAAGCACTTATCGAAGAACGCCGCTCAGGCACTTCGGCTGCTAGCTAGGTACTGCTACCTCTAGCCAGGCACACCATCAGTCCAAGAACGGGCTAGAAAAGATAAACAACTTAATGGAAAACGTTCAACGTCCTTGGCCGGCGCTGTGGTCCCTTGTGATCGGTTTCTTTATGATCCTGATCGACACCACCATTGTTTCTGTGGCCAATCCACGGATTATGGAAGGCCTGCACGCAGACATCAACTCGGTGATCTGGGTGACCAGCGCCTATCTGCTGGCCTACGCAGTTCCCTTGCTGATCACCGGTCGCCTAGGTGACCGCTTTGGCCCTAAAAAGCTGTACCTCTCAGGCTTGGTAGTTTTTACGGCTGCTTCCCTCTGGTGCGGTTTGTCCCAAGACATCGACATGCTGATTACCGCCCGGGTAGTTCAGGGCCTCGGCGCTGCGCTGATGACCCCGCAAACCATGGCAGTTATCACCCGGATTTTTCCGCCGAATCGCCGCGGTGCAGCCATGGGCCTCTGGGGTGCGACGGCGGGAGTCGCCACCCTAGTTGGCCCCATTTTGGGTGGGGTACTGGTTGATGGCTTGGGATGGGAGTGGATCTTCTTTATCAACGTTCCCGTTGGTGTTGTTGGATTCATTTTCGCTCTGCGGTTTGTTCCCAAGCTTGAGACTCACACGCACCGCTTCGACGTCCTAGGAATTGTCCTTAGCGCTGTGGGAATGTTCCTCCTGGTCTTTGGGATCCAAGAAGGCGAAAAGTTCAACTGGGGTACGGTCACTGGGCCCATCACCGTGTGGGGCCTCATAGTTGTTGGGCTGATAGTCCTCATTGCGTTTGTGGTGTGGCAGTCCATCTTCCCGAGATATTTCATGGGTGAGCCTTTGCTTCCCTTGGGTGTTTTTAGGGACCGGAACTTCTCACTCGCGAACATTGCCATCACCGCAATGGGCTTCAGCATCACGGCTATGTCCTTGCCGCAGATCTTTTACTACCAGATGGTGCGGGGCATGAGCCCCACTCAGTCAGCGCTCATGATGGTGCCCATGGCGGTGATCTCAGGTGGTTTGGCCCCCGTGGTTGGGAAGATCATTGACCGCGTGAACCCACGCTTTATTACGGCAACGGCTTTTGTACTGATGTCTGTGGCGTTGTTCTGGAATTCGCTACTCCTGCACCCGGACACAGCCATCTGGTTGTTCTTGTTGCCCAGCGCTTTATTGGGTTTTGCAAACGCCGGAATTTGGGCTCCCCTCAGCTCTACCGCAACCCGTAATCTGCCGCCACGGATGGCGGGAGCTGGGGCTGGTGTTTACAACACCACTCGCCAAGTTGGTGCTGTGCTGGGCTCTGCCGCCATTGCGGCGCTGATCCAAGCACGCCTTGCAGCCGAACTGCCCACAACACCCGGGACTACAGGTAGTTCCTCACTTGAATTCAGTGGAACGCTGCCGGACTTCTTACACGAGGGCTTCTCTACCGCCATGGGCCAATCGATCATGCTGCCCGCTGCAGTGGTTCTGCTGGGGGCCGCGATGGCTGTTTTCTTCGCTGCACCCAAAGCTAGCCAGTTGCGCTAGCCCCGGACTCATTGGCCCAGCTTCACTGTGGTTTGCGTGCCACCTGCGGCGAAGCCAAGACTCCTCGCTAGGGCAAGCGCTCCAGTGTTAGTGACATCAGCGATGCATTGGAGCGTTAGCCCGCCCGCTAGAGCCTCATGAGCGGCGATGGAAGCTACCACGGTGCCGAGGCCTTGCTGACGCCAGTCGGGGGCCACCAGGACCGCCATGGAGGCCAAGAGCCCTTCCCACTCGCTGAACGCGCCAGCGCCGAGGGGAACGCCTTCGTTAATCACGGTATAAAAGCTTGTGTGGCCCGCAGCCCAAGACACGGTGCTCGAAGATGCATTCCAAGATGCGGCATCCCCAGCCCCACTGTTCAGAGCGCCATGGACTTCGTTCACGTCATCCGGCGGGCAGGAAGTCTCTAGCCTCTGAAAATCCTCGGGACTATGTGAAACTTCCAGCTCTTCGGCGGTTTGCTGTAAGGGTAGATCATCGGCAAAAAACAGCGCAGACGTGCCACCCCCATGGCCATTAGCGCGGCGGGAAACACTCAAAAGGGTGCCATGATCAGCCAATTGTTCATCGCTGAAGTCACTAGCAGCCTCGAGGGCCCACGCGGGACCAGTCAGCGCAGCGACTCCAAACAACCGAAGAAAGCTCAACTCTCTGGCTGCCGGATCCTCACGCCACAAACGCACGGCTGGCCGCGCTCCCGAGCCGGCCACAGCTAAGTGTGACCGGCGCGCACTTGAGGAAGTAGCGGCGGCGAAAGCGCCGTCGTCGAACCCTAAATGTCTGGCCCAGGCCAGTTGGATAATGTCTGCAGAGCCGGCGTCCAGAGTCATGCTTAGCCGAAGAGGACGGCGGCCTCGTCATAGCGGTGCTGAGGGACGGTCTTGAGCTGGCCCAGGGCGTTTTCGAAGCTCACGTGTGTGATCTCCGTGCCGCTCAACGCAACCATGGTTCCCCAACGGCCCTCAACCACCGAGTCGATCGCGGCCATACCCAAGCGCGTTGCTAGGACACGATCAAAAGCGGTAGGAACACCTCCGCGCTGGATGTGACCCAGGATGGTGGCGCGGGTTTCAATACCGGTGCGAGCCTCAATTTCTGGGGCAAGCTGATCGGCAATGCCACCCAAGCGTGGACGGCCAAAGGTGTCCAGGCCACGCTCAGAGTGCGGCGCTTCCATGTGGGAGGGCACAAAGCCTTCTGCCACCACCACCAGAGGAGCACGACCACGTTCGTGAGCGTCGCTGACCCACTCGGCGATCTGTTCGATGCTGGTTTGCTGTTCGGGAATGAGGATGGCGTGCGCACCCGAGGCCATGCCGGAGTGGAGCGCAATCCAGCCCACGTGCCGGCCCATCACTTCGGCGATCATGCAGCGGTGGTGCGATTCGCCGGTGGTGCGCAGACGGTCAATAGCCTCGGTGGCAATCTGTACAGCCGTGTCGAAGCCAAAGGTGTAGTCGGTGGCGTCGAGGTCGTTATCAACCGTCTTGGGTACACCCACAATCTTGAGTCCAGTATCGGTGAGCCGCTTGGCCGCGGCCAGCGTGCCTTCGCCGCCAATGGCGATCATCGCGTCAATACCAAGGCGCTCCATGTGTGCCTTGATGACCTCAGGTCCGCCACCGTTTTCAAAGGGATTGGTGCGGGAGGTACCTAAGATGGTGCCACCCTGCTTGGCAATGCCACGGACCATGGTGCGGGGGATGTCCATAACATCGCCCTCAACAACACCGCGCCACCCATCACGGAACCCCACAAATTCGTGGCCGTGGATAGCGATGCCCTTCAGGACGGCGCCACGGATCACGGCGTTGAGTCCGGGGCAGTCGCCGCCGCTGGTGAGGATTCCAATTTTCATGAGTGTGGCTCAAATCCTTGCTTCGATTAAATGCGTAGGGAGAGCGCACCGTTGAGCTCACTAAGATTGTAGGCGAGGGTGTGGCGCGGGTTACAACTGGTGACAAGTTAACTTTAGGAACTCGCGCGTTTGTCCAAGAAGCTTTGCAACGGAATTTTGGCGGTTTTAGCGTCCGGCAGCACTAGCCACGCAGCGGCGTACAGAACAAAAGCTGGGCCGGGAAGCAAACACAACAGTAAAAATCCGATCCGAACCCAGGAAACGTCCAGATTGAATTTGGCTGCTATTCCGCCGCAAACGCCACCAAGCCAGCGTTGAGGGCCACGGTTCAATCCTGCGCTTCTGATGATTTCGTAGAACTTGTTCATGCTCTAAGCCTCCTTGTTTGTGCCGAGATTGTCACTTTGTACAGGTACTTCGGGTTCCGCTGAGTTGAGTGTTTCGGCCGCGGTGCGGGATCTCTCTGCGGCCCCCGAGACGATTCCTCCGATGAGCAGAGCCAAGCCGGCCCCGATCATCACGCCAATCGCCACGTAGCTGCCATTAAGCGCGATCACTCCAAGTTGAGAGACGATGATCAGAGCCGCGAGCGCCACAATCAACAGCCCCCACACAATAGTTCCAACCCGGGGTGGTAGTGCTGCGTTCGGTTCATTGCTGCTCATTTCACTGACCTCCGTTGATGATGACGTTGCTGACCGTTGCCTCGAGATTGATGATCAAGGGTGCCCCGGGTTTGTCCGTATTGAAGTCTTCGCTTGGTTGGCCTTCAGTGCGATTAAAGTTTTGGCCGTTGATGCTCACGTTGCCCATGGTGATGTCATAGCGAATCTGAACGGGAATGTCCGCGGGCAGCAGAATGGTTGCATTCGCGGCAGTGATGTCGAGCTTCACGGTCTCGGAATTACTCAGAGGCGCTCGCAGGTCCAGGCTTCGCAGATCGATGGTCCCTCGACCCGCGGTCAGGTCAAAGCCATTGGAAAGCTCGGTCACCGAGGTTGGTGCCCAGTTGCGGTTGCCAAAGTCAGAACGGACTCCGTGCTGCGCCACGTTGAATACGCCTCCAATCATGAGGGAGATAATGGCGAAGAGGAACAGCGCTCCGGCGGTGCGGCCTCTGAAGCCGGCCACAAGAATCGCGACACCGAGTACGACGGCGGCACTAGCCCATGCGATCGCGTTTCCGTGAGGCCCCAGGTCAAGGAGGTTGGTGGCATCGGCGGCTTTGAGCCCGCCACCAACGAGGAGTCCGCCGCCGAGAGCCATCAGTACCGTGGGTTTCCCGGGGCCGGGACGGTGCGGGCGCGGCGGGCGCGGCGGGCGAGGAGGCTTTGGGGTGTAGCTGTACGCGCTGTAGTTTTCACTTGGGTAGTTGGTGCTTGGGTACTGGGTGGTGGGGTAAGCGAGGGTTGGTGGGGCGGTGCCTGCCGTTATGGTCCCTGTGCTGGTGGTTGGTGCGTGGGTGTAGTTGGTGTTTCTGTGCACGATCGGAGGGATGGTGTGCGGCGCTGTGCCTCCGTGGCCTCGGCGGTTGAGCAGCCAGTAGACGAACCAAACAATCAGGCCAATCCAGAGCAGGCTCCAGAAGATCCCTGATCCTCCACTCCAGCCCCATCCCCAGAAGCCTCGGCCTAGAGCGGGGAGGCCAACCACTGTTGCAACAAGTGCGCCGGTCATGCCGCTTGCCCAACGTCCTCGGCCCGCTTCTTGGGCGTGGATTCGGCCGTCTGGCTCGGGGAGAAGAGCCCAAGCCAGACCATAAACAAATAATCCGACGCCGGCAAAAATAACCAAGAGCAGCAAGAGGCCGCGCACAATGAGCGGATCAATGCCGAGTTTTTGGGCGATGCCACTCGCAACCCCACCAACCCAGCGCTCCTGGCCGCGGCTAATACCTAGGCTGCGGATCCACCCGAAGAAGTCGCTCTCCGGCGCCGCAGTGGGCTGCGTTGGCGTTTCCGTGGGCGGCAGTGGTGGGGGAGGCTGCACTGGATCGGGGTTGGGGCTCGAGTTCATACCTCGATCTTGCCAAGCACGGGTGCGTGCTATCTATGAGGTAACACCCTGAATAAACCCTGAGTGTGGGCAGTGGGTTCTCAGGGCAATACTGAGGGAGCGAATGTTGGAATCACCCATTCTGGGCGTTTTCCGCCTAATTCGGCTCCTTGCACAGTGCCCAGTGGGGATTGCCGTGCTTGGATTGAGCTGTGAGTCCAGACCGAATCCAAAGCGCGCCACAACGTCCGCCGCTTGTACGTAGCAGCGAACGAATGCTGGCCGGTGTATGTGCTGGCTTGGCTGACCACCTGGGCTGGCCAGTACACACCGTGCGCTGGATCATGATTGCTGCGACCTTAGCCGGCGGGGCAGGACTGGTCTTTTATGGGTGGCTCTGGATTTTGGTGCCTACAGCCGATGAAGCTGCCAAGCCAAATGCCAAACGGCCAGCGTCCCCCATTGCTCCAACGGTGAGTTCTCCGGGATTCGCTTCGCACGTTGGCGCTACACCTGGCTCATATTCCTCGACTTCGGGCACAGCTGGTGTCTCCGGCGCATCGTGGACACGCACCTGGAACAAAGTTCGTCACGGCAAGGAAATCCTGCTGGGCGCCGGGCTCATTCTGGTTGGAACAATCTTGATCGCCCGCCAATTCGGAGTGGATGTTCCTCTGGGAACGTTGATCCCTGCGCTCGCCATCCTTGCTGGTGCCGCAATCGCGTGGATTCAGCTAGACGAAACCCGCCGATCCGGTCTCGTGGACAAAACCAAAGCGAACCAAGCCGGTGGCTGGGCCCGACTCGGTGCGGGTTTGGCGTTGGTCATTGCCGGTGTCCTAGTGATCGTTTCAGGATCGGGCTCTTGGGAACAAAGCGGCGTAGCTCTACTGGCTTCAGTCGCCGTTCTGGGCGGCGTGGCACTTGTGCTTTTGCCGTGGGGACTGAAGTTTTGGCGCGACCTAGAAGCCGAACGAGCAGGGCGAGTACGCGAGACCGAACGGGCGGAAATTGCGGCCCACCTCCATGATTCGGTTCTTCAAACCTTGGCGCTCATTCAACGAAGGGCTGGGAACGAGCAAGACGTCGCCCGCTTGGCGAGAGCCCAAGAACGTGAACTGCGCGAGTGGCTGTTCCGTGACTCAGCCAAAGATGCTGCGGAATTTGGTGAGCAGCTCAAAGCCTTTGCCGCCGAAGTGGAGGACGCCCACGGAGTCCAAATCGACGTCGTTCTTGTGGGGCAGGCCACCACCACCGAACCGTATGAAGCGCTCTTGCAATCAGCGCGAGAAGCCATGCTGAACGCCGCCCGGCATGCTGGCGGCGCCATCAGTGTCTACGCAGAAACCTCGGACACGGGCACGCAGATTTTCGTCAAAGACCGTGGTCCCGGTTTTGATCAAAACGCAGTTCCAGCCGATCGGATGGGTGTACGTGAATCGATTGTGGGCCGAATGAAACGCCATGGCGGAACAGCCGAGATCGTGAGTGGAAGTGACGGCACTGAAGTTCGACTCAGCTTGCCCGCTACACCGCCAGAGAAGAACGAAGGAGCATCATGAGCGAGCCCGTTACGCCGCGGAACCGTCGGGTGAGAGTAGTCGTTGTGGATGATCACGCCATCTTCCGCTCGGGCCTCAAAGCTGATCTAGACGAAGGCATCGAGGTGGTCGGTGAAGCAGCCAGCGTGGAACAGGCCATCGCAGTGATTACGGCATCGAAACCAGAAGTGGTGCTCCTTGATGTCCACTTGCCAGGTGGTCTGGGGGGAGGCGGACGCGAAGTTCTCAATGGGTGCCTTGCACTCCTAGGCGAAGTCCGATTCTTGGCCCTGAGCGTTTCCGATGCCGCCGAAGACGTGGTCTCCGTTATTCGATCCGGCGCTCGCGGCTATGTCACAAAAACCATTTCAGGCGCAGAAATTTCAGATGCCGTTCGCAGAATCTCCGACGGTGACGCAGTGTTTTCGCCACGATTGGCTGGGTTTGTTCTAGATGCCTTCGGGACAGTACCAGCGGAGATCGCGGATGACGAGCTAGACAAACTTTCAGCGCGAGAACTTGAAGTGATGCGGTTGATTGCTCGCGGTTACAGCTACAAAGAAGTGGCTAAAGAGCTGTTCATTTCGATTAAAACTGTGGAAACACACGTCTCAGCGGTACTGCGAAAGTTGCAGCTCTCCAACCGTCACGAGCTCAGCAAATGGGCTGCAGACCGCCGCTTGCTTTAGCAGCGATGTGACAGTTCCAGTTTTTTATTCCACTTTTCCGGAACGCTCCCGCACCAAGGCGAGGGAGCGTTCCGGTTTTTCTTGGAGCAAGTGAGCGAGTGTCGTACTTGGTGGCGCCGTATTACTTAGCGGTGCCCAGGAAGTCCTGCAAACGGCGCACACCTTCGGCAAGGTCTTCGTCACCCAGCGCGTAGCTCAAGCGAACAAAGCCCGAGGGGCCAAATGCTTCGCCCGGGACTACAGCCACTTCAACTTCGTCCAGAATCAACGAGGCCAACTCGGCAGAGGTTGTAGGAGTCGCAGTTCCAGCAGCAGTCTTGAACTCCTTACCCAGCAGGCCGCGGACGTCTGCGTAGACGTAAAAGGCGCCCTTCGGCGTCGGACATTCAACACCTTCAATGGCGTTCAAACCAGCAACAATCGCCTTGCGGCGGCGGTCAAAGGCCACCTTCATCTCATCCACTGCCGTCAACGGGCCCGAGACCGCAGCGAGGGCCGCGATCTGCATAATGTTGGAGACGTTGGAGGTGGCGTGGGACTGCAAGTTGGTTGCGGCCTTGATCACGTCCAGCGGGCCAATCATCCATCCCACACGCCAACCGGTCATGGCGTAAGTTTTTGCCACACCGTTGAGGATGACCACTTTGTCGCCTAGCTCAGGGGCTGCGGTGGCAATCGAGGTGAAGGGAACGCCGTCGTACGTCAGGTGTTCGTAGATTTCATCGGTGACCACCCACAGGCCCTTGGAAGCAGCCCAGCGGCCAATCGCTGCCACTTGCTCGGGGCTGTAGACCGAGCCGGTGGGGTTGGACGGGGAAACAAACAGCAAGATTTTGGTTTTTTCGGTGAGCGCCGCTTCGAGCTGCTCAATCGAAACCAAGTAATCCTGCTCGGGGCCAGCGAAAACTTCTACCGGAACACCGCCGGCCAAACGAATGGCCTCCGGGTACGTGGTCCAGAAGGGTGTGGGAACAATTACTTCGTCTCCCGGATCAACCAAGGTCGCGAAAGTGTTGTAGACGGCTTGTTTACCGCCGTTGGTGACAAGAACCTGGGCCGGATCAACCTGGTAGCCAGAATCCCGGAGCGTCTTTTCCGCAATGGCTTTTTTCAGTTCAGGAAGCCCGCCAGCGGGGGAGTAGCGGTGAAACTTGGGCTGCTTCGCGGCTTCAACGGCGGCCTCCACAATGTAGCCGGGTGTGGGGAAGTCAGGCTCACCCGCACCAAAACCGATGACGGGCCGGCCAGCTGCCTTGAGGGCTTTGGCCTTAGCGTCAACGGCAAGCGTCGCTGACTCGGCAATGGCGGAGATCCGGAGGGAAACACGGGCTGCAGTCATCACGATTCCATTTCTGGTGGGACTCGAGGGTGGTCGATTCGACACAACCAACTCTATGCTGGCAAGGCGGGTTCGACGTAGCCGGAGAAGTTGCGTAGACTTATTCCTCGGTGTTGAAAACGCCACGATGGTTTGCGCCTGAGAATCGGTGCATAAATCATTTTGTATCTCGTATACGATTGATTGACGTTCCGCCCGGGAAGCCGGTTGGACAAACACCGGAGTGGTAATTCGCTCCATAGGGTAGTGGCGCAATTGGTAGCGCAGCGGTCTCCAAAACCGCAGGTTGCAGGTTCGAGTCCTGTCTGCCCTGCGCATGGTTGTCACGGCATGTAGAAATGCCGAAACAAGCACAACTGGTGCAATGAGCAAAGTAATCGGGGCCCGATTGGGTTTCGGTTGAATACATTCCCCAATGGGAATGGATCACAACAGATGAGTGAGGATCACGGTGACCGATACAGCTGCCCGCAGCTCCAAGGGTCGTCCCGCGAAGCCTAGTTTCTTCGCTCGCATCGCTCTGTTCTTCCGCCAAGTCATTGGTGAATTGAAGAAGGTTGTGACCCCCACCCGCTCGGAATTGATCAATTACACGCTCGTTGTGTTGGTATTCGTTGTGATCATGATGATCATCGTCACTCTGCTGGATCTGGCTTTTGGTACAGGTGTTGGCTGGGTCTTCGGTGGCTCAGGATCGCTGGACAACTAGCTAAAACTGTCCGCAGGCCGCGCGCAAAACACTGAAATTTCAGGTGAAAATGCGGGGTCTGTGGAATTGAGCCATTTAACAGGGCATAAAATGCAATTTGAGGAAGCAGGAGACCAAGTGTCTGAGCAGGAGCTCGAGGTAACCGAGACTGAGCAGGATGAGACCACGTCTGTAGCGGCTGAAGCTGGTACTGACGCAGAGTCGGAGTCTGCTGCGCCCGAAACCGCGGAAGATACTGAGGTCGCCGAGGAAACTGAAGTTTCCGAGGACCAAGACGCAGTAGAGGACGACGCCGATGCGTTGGCTGCCGCTGCAGCCGCCGCTCCTGTTGACCCCGCGGAGGAGTTCAAAGCCAAGCTTCGCCGCCAAGAGGGTGACTGGTACGTTATTCACTCTTACGCAGGCTACGAAAACCGCGTTAAGACCAACCTTGAGACTCGTATCCAGACCTTGGACATGGAAGATTACATCTTCGAAATCCAGGTTCCCATGGAAGAAGTTGTTGAGATCAAGAACGCTCAGCGCAAGGTCATCAACCGCGTTCGTATCCCCGGCTACGTATTGGTTCGTATGGACCTGACTGACGCATCGTGGGGTGCAGTTCGCCACACGCCAGGTGTAACCGGCTTTGTGGGTAACGCTCACAATCCCGTACCGCTGCGTTTGAACGAAGTTTTCTCCATGCTCGCTCCGGTATTCGAAGAAGAGCAGGCAGAAAAGGGTTCGCCCATCAAGCAGCCTTCGGCTCAGGTGGATGTGGACTTCGAGATCGGCGAGTCCGTCATTGTGAAGGAAGGTCCGTTCGAGACCCTCAATGCAACGATCTCCGAGATCAAGCCCGAGTCTCAGACTTTGGTGGTTTTGGTTTCGATCTTCGAGCGCGAAACTCCTGTAACCCTCGCATTCAACCAGGTCACCAAGATCTAGTTGAACCAAATTTTTCGCTCCATAACCGTGTTGCTTTAGCGGTTGCGGAAGCGTTCGGTCGCCTCGCCATGGCGGCCACCCAGCTAAGGCGCACTCCTGTTCCTTAGTAAGTTATTGAGAGAAGGACCCTACATTGGCTCCCAAGAAGAAGGTCACCGGCCTCATCAAGCTGCAGATCCAGGCAGGTGCCGCTAACCCGGCTCCTCCGATTGGTCCCGCGCTTGGTCAGCACGGTGTCAACATCATGGAATTCTGCAAGGCCTACAACGCGGCAACGGAAGCCCAGCGCGGCAACGTTATCCCGGTTGAGATCACCGTGTACGAAGACCGTTCATTTACGTTCATTACCAAGACCCCCCCGGCTGCAGAGCTCATCAAAAAGGCTGCAGGCGTTGCAAAGGGTTCGGCTACCCCGCACACCGTTAAGGTTGCCAAGCTGACCCAGGCACAGGTTGAAGAAATCGCAACCACCAAGATGGAAGATCTGAACGCCAACGATGTCAAGGCTGCCGCCAAGATCATCGCCGGTACCGCTCGTTCCATGGGTATCACTGTCGAGTAATTGACACTCAGCTTTACCCCTGCCGGACTTCCGGCGAATCGAAAATTAGAGTGTTGGGCATCTTTGGATGGCCAACTGTGGCAGGGCCCAGCGCGGTCCGCAGACCACAACTGCACAAGGAGAAACAAGCAGCATGGCAAAGCGCAGCAAAGCATATGAGGCAGCCGTAGCCAAGATCGAGGCAGACAAGGTCTACGCCCCGTTCGAGGCAATTACGCTCGCCAAGGACACCAACCCGTCCAAGTTCGACGCTACCGTTGAGGTTGCATTCCGTTTGGGTGTTGACCCTCGTAAGGCTGACCAGATGGTCCGCGGTACAGTCAACCTCCCGCACGGTACCGGTAAGACCGCCCGCGTTTTGGTTTTCGCAACCGGTGACAAGGCAGAAGCAGCAATCGCAGCTGGCGCCGACTTCGTTGGTTCCGATGACCTGATCGAAAAGATCCAGGGTGGCTGGACCGACTTCGACGCAGCAGTAGCAACTCCTGACCTTATGGGTAAGGTTGGCCGCTTGGGTAAGGTACTTGGTCCTCGTAACCTCATGCCTAACCCCAAGACCGGTACCGTTACCCCGGATGTTGCAAAGGCTGTGAATGACATCAAAGGCGGAAAGATCGACTTCCGCGTTGACAAGCACTCCAACCTTCACTTCATCATCGGCAAGGTGTCCTTCGACGCTCTCAAGCTGGCCGAGAACTACGCAGCAGCATTGGAAGAGGTGCTTCGTTTGAAGCCGTCCGCTTCCAAGGGCCGCTACATCCAGAAGGCTACGGTTTCCACCACCTTCGGTCCGGGCATCTCCGTTGACCCGAACGTTACCCGCGTGGTGACTGAGGCTTAAGTCTCACTTTTAGTGAAAGACCCGCTGGCATCTGCCAGCGGGTCTTTTTCTTTTTGCACGGGTTCTGTTGGGCGGGGCTCTTTTGGCCGGACTGTTTTGGCCGGGCACCGGTGGAAGTCACGCTCGCTCTATTGCTCGATGTGACTTGAGATCGAGTGGCTCGCCGTTAGGCTGACTGGATGGATGCGCATGGGGTAGTGATCGAGGAGCTGAAACTTCCAGAGACAGTTGGCAGTACGGATGCCGGCGCCTTTTTGGAGTTTAGCGCGCTCACTGACGCGCTGGTGATTGAAACCTGGGGCAGTCTTGATCGTGCTACGCCCATTACCCAGCGGCTTGCAAGCTGGAAGCCTAATGAATATTGGGAATTGAAATTCTGTTTTGTCCGAGTTCAGGGGCAGATGGTCGCCAGGGCGTGGATAATGTTTTCGCTTCAGGACAATCTTGACTCGTGCTACCTCCAAGTCGACGTCCTGCAAGCCTTCCAAGGCCGCGGCCTGGGCAAGATGCTTCTGGACCATGTTGAGGCGGTGGCTGAACAGCGCGGTCGGCATGTGCTGATGGGTTCCTCGGGACACCAAGCCACTTTTGATCCCGACGCCGATGGCTTACTTTCCGCCTCTACCGGCAGCGGCGGACTACCCAAGAACAGCCGCGCCGTACGGTTCGCTCTTACCTCTGGCTACCGGCTAGAACAACCCGAGCGGGTGAGTGCCCTAGAATTCGGTTCTGGCGCTGAGGCCCTGTGGGACCAGCTGGAAGCTGATGCCCTTGCCATAGTGGGGGACAGCTTTGAACTCTTGCACTGGGTAGACGAGTGTCCGGAGGAGTTTGTAGATCAAATGGCTGTGCTGATGTCCAAGATGAGCACCGATGCACCGGCTGGTGGGGTGCAGCTTGAGGCGGAACTATGGGATGCACAGCGGGTGCGTCGAGTAGAACAAGTTGCCAAGGGCGGTGGTGTGACATCTCTGGTGAGTGCTGCTCGGCATGTGGCCACTGGAGAATTGGCAGCGTACACGGTGCTTGAGATCAGTAGCGAGGCGCCCAACGTGGCCAAACAAGATGACACCTTGGTTGCCGCGGGGTACCGCGGGAATCGCTTGGGTGTTCTGGTGAAGTTGCTGAACCTGAGGCGTTTGCGCGCCAATTATCCGCGCGTTGTCCAAATTGTCACAGAGAATGCTGCTGAGAACAGCTACATGCTCAATATCAATATCGCCCTGGGGTTCTGTCCATCTGGATACTCCGGGGAATGGCAAAAAGTTGTGGAGCAAGCCCGTGAACAGTGAGCTGAAAATCGAACAACTGTGGATCCCGGATTCCCTTGAGGATCCGGATGCTGAAGACTTCCTAGCTGCCGTAGAAGTGGCTAGGAAAGTTCGTATGCAAACGTGGGGCACCGACGATCTGGCATACACGCCAATCGAAAAACTATTGGAAGCTCATGATCCTTATGATCGGCTGATTGTTTTGGTGGCCAAGTTGGACGGGCAGATCGTTGGGGTGGTAGATATTTCCTTGCCGTTGGTGGACAACTCTGATCTCGCCGAGCTCACACTGGATATCCTGCCGGACTACCAGCACCGGGGCCTCGGGCGGGAATTGGTGGAAGCCGCAGAACTCTACGCTCGGGCCGAAGGGCGGCGCATGATTCTGGTGGATACGAACCACCCCCTAGCGTCGCTTCCGGACCTTGAAGCCGAGCAGCTACCGCCGGAAACGGGGGCCGGGTATGTTCCCTTGAGTAGCCGTGAGGCCAACTTTGCGCGCCGGACTGGATACACCCTTGAGCGGATCGAGCAGTTCAGCGCCTGTAATCTACCGTTGGACTCGGCCCTGATCGCTGAGCTGGAACTTGAAGCTGACCAAGCCAACGATGATCGGTACCGCCTTCACCACTGGACTGATCATTGCCCACAGAGGTGGCTCAACGCCGTCGCCCAGTTAGAGAATTCGGTGGGTGAAGACGGACGGTACCTCGGAGCCGATTCTGAGCAGATGACTTTTGATTCTTCGATGATGCGTGAAACCGAAGAACTCTCAATAGCGCAGGGGCGGCGCATGGTGGTTACCGCCGTCGAACATATTAACTCGGGTGCGCTAGTTGGAATCACAACTATCGCTGTCCTCGCGCACCGGCAGGACGTGGTCTTTCAAGACGATACTCAGATACTGGAGGAGCATCGCGGCAACAAGCTGGGATTGCTGATTAAAGTAGCCAACATGGAGCGCTTGTGCGAGCAGTTTCCGGACGCGCGGGTGATTTACACCTGGAACGCTCTCGAAAACAGGTACTTGCTGACCGTAAACCGGCAACTGGGCTTCGTGTCAGCGGGCGTCACCGGGATCTGGCAAAAGGAATTGCCGGATTTCTCGCCGGCAACTACGTCTTAACCCTCGGTGCGGGAGACCGGGCCTTTGATTTGGCGCTGCTCGGCCTCTCAGCTAAGCTTGAAGAACCAAAGACCGTCGGTTATTTGGAAATTCACCCCAGATGTTATGACACAACCGTGTGCGCATGCCGCTGGGAACCGTGAATTTTCAATCGAAGGCCCCTAACTTTAAGGGCGGCCGGCGCAGGTGAACGAAGCAACGCTCCATTCTTGAAAGAGAATGTTGAGCCAAGCCCCGTGCATCTGCGCGGGGCGTTTTTAGTTTGTGCGCACATGCGTTAGCCCATCCGGGCGGGGACCAGCAATACTGACTTTATTCCCCGGAAGGAGGGTTATGACAACGCCGAACAAGGTGACCGCAGTTTCTGAGATCACCACCGATTTCAACGAATCGAACGCCGCTGTTCTGACCGAATACCGTGGGCTCTCTGTTGCACAGCTCAAAGAGCTGCGTCGTTCGCTCGGCCAGGACAACAAGTACTCGGTCGTCAAGAACACCCTGACCGCAATTGCAGCCAAGGAAGCTGGTGTCGAAGCATTCGACGGTCAGCTTTCCGGACCTACTGCTATTGCCTTCATCAAGGGCGACGCTGTTGCTGCCGCAAAGAGCCTGACGGACTTTGCCAAGGCCAACAAGCAGCTGGTCATCAAGACCGGTTACTTCGAGGGCAAGGCATTGGACGCCAGCGAGGTTGCCGCACTGGCAGCTCTCGAGTCCCGCGAACTGCAGTTGGCCAAGGTTGCTGGTGTCCTCAAGGCACCTGCTGCTGCTGCTGCACGCATCATTGATGCACTGCGCCTCAAGCTTGAAGAAGAAGGCGGCGCTCCGGCTCCCGCTGCTGAGGAAGCTCCGGCTACCGAAGCTGCAGCCGAAGAAGCTCCCGCTGAAGAAGCTGCTGAAGCAGCTACCGAAGAGAACTAATTCTCTTCTCTCTCATCAAATTCTTGGTGCGCAGGCACCAACCAAAGGAAGGACGCCAACATGGCGAAGCTCAGCAACGAAGAGCTCATTGAAGCTTTCAAGGAATTGACCATCATCGAGCTCTCCGAGTTCGTTAAGCTCTTCGAAGAGACCTTCGAAGTTACCGCTGCTGCTGTTGCAGTTGCTGGCCCGGCTGGCGCCGCTGCTGCTGAAGAGGAAGAGAAGACTGCATTCGACGTCATCCTCGAAGCTGCTGGCGACAAGAAGATCGCAGTGATCAAGGAAGTTCGTGCAATCACTTCCTTGGGCCTGAAGGAAGCTAAGGACCTCGTTGACGGTGCTCCCAAGGCTGTGCTGGAAGGCGCAACCAAGGACGCTGCTGACAAGGCCAAGGAGCAGCTCGAAGCTGCCGGCGCAACCGTTACGGTCAAGTAGTCGATTCCGTTTCACTCAAAACCCCGTCCACTTCGGTGGACGGGGTTTTTTGTTGTCTCCTCGGCGGCGCCTCCCTCGCCGAATGGGTAGATAAAGCTCTTTTGCCCGGCGCCAAAGGGACATTATCTACCCACTCGGCGAAGGTTAACCGCAAGTGAAAGATTGCTATCCGATGCCTACCGATCCGCCGAAACCCTCGCTATCAGCGAGCTTCACTCCTAGACTGTCCAACGCAGCCGGAACAACCAGCCGCACAAAGACCTCGGTCCCACAGGAGCAAACCACCATGCACTCACCAGAGACGAAGATTAGCCGCAGAGCCATGATCACGGCAGCAGCAGTCGGCGGAACCACAGCAGCAGCAATTCTTGGAGCCGCACCAGCCCAAGCCGAGGCCAACGGCGGCCCAGCGGGGCACAACAAGAACTTCCGGCTAACAATCTTGGGCACAACGGATCTGCACAATAACGTTCTGAACTGGGACTACTTCAAAGACGCGCCGTACTCGGATAAAGCAGGGAACCAGATCGGTGTTGCCCAAGCCGCCTCCTTGATCCGTGCAGTTCGGGCTGAACGCGGTCACGCCAACACTCTGACCTTGGATGCCGGAGACATTATCCAAGGCACACCTCTGGCCTACTACTTTGCCAAGATCACTCCGGCTTCGAGCAGCGTCAAGCACCCCATGGCACTGGCCATGAACGCGGTAGGTTATGACGCCGTCGCGCTTGGAAACCACGAGTTTAACTACGGTATTGACCACTTGCGGACCTGGGAAAGCCAACTCACATTCCCAGTCCTGAGCGCCAACGTTCATAGCGCTACCACGGGGGCCAGGGCCTTTAAGCCGTACACACTCAAACGAGTCAAAACAGGCAATGGTTGGGTCACGGTGGGCCTAGTTGGTTTGGTTACCCCGGGCTGTGCCTTGTGGGACCGTGCCAACGTGGAAGGCAAGTTGACCTTCAACGGCATCGTGGAAGAAGCCAAAATAGTTATTCCGGAGGTCAAGCGAGCTGGGGCGGACATTGTGGTTGTCTCTTGCCACTCTGGCGCTACACCCGGGTCCTCCTACGGCGACGCATTGCCGTTCCCGGAGAACGCTTCAAGCCAATTGGCAGAAGAAGTGCCAGGAATTGACGCGATCCTGGTCGGCCACGCACACCAAGAAATTGCGGAACGTTTTGTCACGAACAAGACCACCGGGCAGCAAGTGCTCTTGAGTGAACCGCTGCGATGGGGCATGCGAGTAACCGTGATGGACTTGGACCTGATCAAGGACCGCGGCCAGTGGAAGGTCAACACAGCTCACGCACACCTTTTGGATTCGCGCACAGCTCCTGAAGATGCCGCAGTGGTTGCTGCAGTACGTTCCGGTCACGACGCCACAGTGAAATACGTCAACACTGTGATTGGCAATTCAACGGCAGCACTGACTACTGCAACGGCTTGCTGGGAAGACACGGCAGCTATTGATGCCATCAATTTTGTTCAGGCTTCCACCATCAAGGCGGAATTGGCTGGCGGACCAAACGCTCATCTGCCCGTCCTCTCAATTGCCGCTGCGTTTTCACGTGAAGTTGACGTCAAAGCTGGGGCGCTGACCATCCGGGACATTGCGGGCCTGTACATCTTCGACAACACTCTGCTGTCTATTAAGGTCACCGGTGCCCAAGTCAAGGATTACCTTGAGTGGTCTTCGCAGTATTACAAGACCGTCTCGTCAACCACCGTGCCAGCGGCGGACCTGACCAACGCCGTTACCAACCTGGCGCCCGCCGGGACACCTGACTACAACTATGACGTTGTGTACGGGCTCGACGGATCGCTGAGCTATGACATCGATGTAGCCAAGCCCAACGGCCAGCGGATTGTGGGCCTGAGCTACAACGGAGCCCCCATCGACCCGAAACAAGAATTTGCCATGGCGATTAACAACTACCGCCAGAGCGGCGGTGGGGGATTCCCGGGTGTCACTACCGCCCCGGTCCTGACGAACAGCCAACAAGAAATCCGCCAGCTCATCATCGACTACGTGGTGAACACCGGCACCTTGGACGCCGCTATTTTCGCCAAGACTGACTGGAAGCTCACGGTCAACGGAAGCCCCCTGACCGTCACCCCGTAGCCGGATAGAGTCCCAGAGAAAAACAGTTCAGCAAAAACAACCCAGTAAACACAAGGCGGGCTCCGGGGATACACCCGGAGCCCGCCTTCGTCAGACCCAATAAGAATTACATCGGCTCGCTAATGTCAGCAACCACAGCATCCAAGGACTCCAGCAGAGCATCAGCGTCCACAAATGCACTTCGCCCGTGCGCCCCGGCACCCAAGGAAATCCGTTTGCCCTGCATTGAAGCGTCAGCATAAACCGGCCAAGCGGTTGTGCTGCCCACCGGTGTGATGGTGCCGCGCTCGTATCCCGTGGCCTCGAGGGCAACCTCTGCCGGTGGAAGGGATAACTTGTTGACGCCCAATAGCGTGCGCAACTTCGGCCACGAAATTTGCCTGTCGCCCGGAATGAGCGCAAACAAGAACGAACCATCTTTGTGCTTGACCACCAGCGATTTCACAATCTCTGCCGGATCAATTCCCAGAAGTTCGGCCGCATGCTCAAGGCTCCGCGCAGCGGGCCTCTCCACAATCTCTATGTCCAGACCCCGCAGCTGAGCGTCCTCAACAAAGCGGCGTGCGCCGTCGTGGTTTTCCATGGTGACTACTTAGTCGCGGAAGAGCAGGAGCGCTTCGCCCTGACCGCCACCGCCACACAGCGCCACAGCAGCTTTACCGCCTCCACGTCGCTTGAGTTCGAATGCTGCGTGCACGGCCAGCCGGGCGCCTGAAGCGCCAAGTGGGTGGCCGATGGCAATGGCGCCACCGTGAATGTTGCACTTTTCCAGCGGGTAGTCGAGGTCCTTGAGTGACTGGACAGCTACCGCACCAAAGGCTTCGTTGATCTCAACAAAGTCCAGATCATCTATGCTCCAGCCAGCCTTCTTCAACGCACTGGAAATCGCATTTGCAGGCTGTGAGTGCAAAGAGTTATCCGGGCCGGCAACCTGACCCGGATGACCAAGCACTGCCAAGTATTCGAGCCCGTGGTCTTGAGCGTACGCCCGCGAGGTCAAGACCAACGCGGCAGCGCCATCAGAAAGCGGCGAGGAGTTACCGGCGGTAATCGTTCCATCGGCGGCAAAAGCCGGGCGCAGGGGAGCGAGCGAATCAACAGTGGTCTGTGGGCGCACACCCTCATCGGCGTCGAGCACTAGCGGTTCGCCCTTGCGCTGAGGCACTGTTATCGGTGCGATCTCGGCGGTGAATACGCCATCGGCCTGCGCGGCCGCCGCGCGCTGGTGGGAGGCCGCGGCAACTTCATCCTGAGCAATGCGGCTGATGCCCAGTGAGCCGTTGTTAGTCTCGGTGGACAGCCCCATGGACTGACCGTCGAAGGCGTCGGTGAGGCCGTCATGGGCAGCAACGTCCAAGGCCTCAATGGAGCCGTACGTCCAGCCTTGGCGGGAGCCAGGCAGCAAGTGCGGTGCGCGGGTCATGGACTCTTGGCCACCGGCAACCACGACGGCGGCCTCGCCGCTGCGGATTAATCTCGCCGCGTCGATCACGGCAGTGAGCCCGGAGAGGCAAACTTTGTTGATGGTCAGTGCCGGGACATCCCAGCCGATTCCGGCGGCAATGGCGCTCTGGCGGGCGGGGTTTTGACCTGTGCCAGCCTGAAGGACGTGGCCCATAATGACGGTGTCTACGTCCGCAACGTCAACGCCGGAGTTTTTCAAGGCTGCACGGATGGCATGTGCTCCGAGTTCGACGGCGGTAAAAGGTGCGAGTTGTCCATTGAGCCTGCCCAGCGGGGTGCGCGCGGCGGAAACGATGACAACGTCGTTGTTGTTTTCAGCGGTGCTCATGTGATGTAGCTCTTCCGTTCTTGATCCGTATATGGCCAGATTACCGCCCGGAACGGTGTGAGCTAAATGACATCCCGGTGGTGAACTTCGCTAGTGCGCTTTGCCGAGGGGACTGGCGGCTGAATAGCCATTTGACTAGCCATTCAGCATAGTTGCCTCCAGAGCAATTCTGGGGTAGACACGCGCCTGAAGATGCCGTATCGTTGATATTTGCGTCTTCCCTCAATACCTTCAGCCTTCATATAGCGGTGGGCTAGCTGTGCTATTGCCGTTTAAGCGGTGCGATTCACACGGATCGTCCCGTAGCGGTTGTCGCCAGCACCGGGTCATATAGCGGAACCGGTCAGGTAGCACCACCAGGTGCCATGCGGGGGAGAGCTGAACAAGCCTGAAGGTCTGTGGAAGGATCCCTCTTGGTCGCCTCGAGCACCTCTAATAACCAAACCGCTAACAACGCCGGCACCACCGATGGTGCGACTCGCCGGCTCTCATTCGCGAAGATTCACGAACCGTTGGATGTTCCGAACCTCCTTGCCCTGCAGACGGACAGTTTCGACTGGCTCGTTGGGAACGAACGCTGGCAGGCAAAGGTTGCAAAGGCCGTAGAAGTTGGGGACGACTCAGTCGCTACCACTTCTGGCCTCTCGGATATCTTCGAAGAGATCTCCCCGATCGAGGATTTCCAGGGCACCATGTCCTTGAGCTTCTCGGAGCCGGAGTTCGCTGACCCGAAGTACACCATGGCTGAGTGCAAAGACCGCGACGCCACCTACTCGGCCCCGCTGTACGTCAAGGCCGAGTTCATGAATAACAACACGGGCGAAATCAAGCAGCAGACCGTGTTCATGGGCGATTTCCCGCTGATGACTGAAAAGGGCACCTTTGTGGTGAACGGCACCGAGCGTGTTGTCGTTTCCCAGCTGGTTCGCTCGCCGGGTGCTTACTTCGAGCGCACAGCTGACAAGACCAGCGACAAGGACATCTTCACTGCGAAGATCATCCCGTCCCGTGGTGCTTGGTTCGAGCTCGAAATCGACAAGCGCGATCAGGTCGGCGTCCGTTTGGACCGCAAGCGCAAGCAGTCTGTGACTGTTTTGCTCAAGGCACTTGGTTGGACCGAAGGCCAGATCCTCGAAGAATTCGGCCAGTACGATTCCATGCGCGCCACGCTTGAGAAGGATGCCACTGAGACGCGCGAAGACGCGCTCTTGGATATCTACCGCAAGCTGCGCCCGGGAGAGCCGCCCACCGTTGACGCCGCTCAGGCTTTGTTGGACAACTTGTACTTCAACGCCAAGCGCTACGACCTTGCCAAGGTTGGCCGTTACAAGATCAACCGCAAGCTCGGCATCGACAAGCCGCTCGGCGACCCGGATGCTTCTGTATTGCACATCGAAGACATCGTGGCAATGATCAAGTTCCTTGTTGCTTTGCACGCCGGCGAGAAGACTCTCAAGGGCAACCGCGAAGGTCAAGAAGTTGATTTGCGCGTTGAGATCGATGACATCGACCACTTCGGTAACCGCCGTATTCGCGCCGTTGGTGAATTGATCGAAAACCAGGTCCGTACCGGTTTGTCCCGTATGGAGCGCGTTGTTCGTGAGCGTATGACCACTCAGGACGTTGAGGCCATCACGCCGCAGACCCTGATCAACATCCGCCCGGTTGTTGCTGCGATCAAGGAGTTCTTCGGAACTTCCCAGCTGTCGCAGTTTATGGACCAGAACAACCCGCTTTCGGGTCTGACCCACAAGCGTCGTTTGTCAGCATTGGGCCCGGGTGGTTTGTCCCGCGACCGTGCAGGCATGGAAGTTCGAGACGTTCACCCGTCCCACTACGGACGTATGTGCCCCATCGAAACTCCTGAAGGCCCGAACATTGGTCTGATTGGTTCTTTGGCTTCCTACGGACGTATTAACCCCTTCGGTTTCATTGAGACTCCTTACCGCAAGGTCATCAACGGCAAGGTAACTGACGACGTCGATTACCTCACCGCCGATGATGAGGTTGAGGTTGTTATTGCTCAGGCAAACGCACCTTTGACCGAGGACAACCACTTCGCTGAAGACATGGTTCTTGTGCGTGAACGTGGCGGTTCGGGTGAGCCTGTGCTTATCCCGGCTGCAGACGTTGAGTACATGGACGTTTCCCCGCGCCAGATGGTGTCTGTTGCAACGGCTTTGATTCCGTTCCTCGAGCATGACGATGCTAACCGTGCACTGATGGGTGCCAACATGCAGCGTCAGGCTGTGCCGTTGGTTCGCTCCGAGGCCCCATTTGTGGGTACCGGTATGGAACGTGCAGCTGCAGTAGACGCCGGTGACGTTGTTATCGCTAAGAAGGCCGGTGTGGTTAGCGAAGTTTCCGCTGACCTCGTGGTCATGCTGAACGACGACGGTACCGAGACTAACTACCGCATCGACAAGTTCTCCCGCTCTAACCAGGGCAACTGCTACAACCACCGCGTTTTGGTCAACGAAGGCCAGCGTCTGGAAGTTGGCGGCATCATCGCTGACGGTCCTGCAACGGACCAGGGTGAATTGGCTCTTGGTAAGAACCTGCTCGTGGCATTTATGTCTTGGGAAGGTCACAACTTCGAGGACGCCATCATCCTTTCTCAGCGCATTGTTGCTGAGGACGTTCTCTCTTCGATTCACATCGAAGAGCACGAGATCGACGCCCGCGACACCAAGCTTGGTGCCGAGGAAATCACTCGCGACATCCCGAACGTTTCCGAGGAAGTCCTCGGCGGATTGGACGAGCGCGGCATCATCCACATCGGTGCTGAAGTTGAAGCTGGCGACATTCTGGTTGGAAAGGTCACACCTAAGGGTGAAACCGAACTGACTCCGGAAGAGCGTTTGCTGCGTGCCATCTTCGGTGAGAAGTCTCGCGAAGTTCGCGACACTTCCCTCAAGGTGCCCCACGGTGAGTCCGGAACTGTTATTGGTGTTCGCGTCTTCGACCGCGACGCTGATGACGAGTTGCCCCCGGGCGTGAACCAGCTGGTTCGCGTTTACGTTGCTGCTAAGCGCAAGATCACCGATGGTGACAAGCTTGCTGGCCGTCACGGTAACAAGGGTGTTATTTCCAAGATCCTTCCGATCGAAGACATGCCCTTCCTTGCTGATGGAACCCCGGTTGACATCGTTCTGAACCCCTTGGGTGTTCCGGGACGTATGAACGTCGGTCAGGTTTTGGAAACCCACCTCGGTTGGGTTGCTAAGACCGGTTGGAAGATCGAAGGCGAGCCGGAGTGGGTCAAGAACCTCCCGAACTTGCCTCGTGAAACCGGCCAGACCACCGTTGCTACTCCGGTGTTCGATGGTGCGCGTGAAGAGGAAATCTCCGGCTTGCTGGATTCCACCAACGTCACCCGCGATGGCGAGCGTCTGATCGACTCCTCCGGAAAGACTCGTCTGTTCGACGGCCGCTCCGGCGAGCCGTTCCCGGACCCGATCTCCGTTGGCTACATGTACATCCTGAAACTCCACCACTTGGTGGATGACAAGATCCACGCACGTTCCACTGGCCCGTACTCCATGATCACGCAGCAGCCGCTGGGTGGTAAGGCACAGTTCGGTGGCCAGCGCTTCGGTGAAATGGAAGTTTGGGCGCTCGAAGCATATGGCGCCGCTTACACGCTCCAGGAACTGTTGACGATCAAGTCGGATGACATCCACGGCCGCGTTAAGGTCTACGAAGCCATCGTCAAGGGCGAGAACATCCCGGAGCCTGGTGTTCCGGAATCGTTCAAGGTCCTCATCAAGGAAATGCAGTCGCTGTGCTTGAACGTGGAAGTACTTTCCACCGATGGCACCACGATTGAGATGCGTGACTCTGATGACGCAGTCTTCACGGCTGCGGAGGAACTGGGTATTGATCTGTCCCGCGCAGAGCCCAGCTCCGTAGAAGAGGTTTAATACCGCGACGACGGCGGGTGGGAACCCGCCGTCGTCCACCTCTTTACCGTAACCACAGACTTGAAGAATTTAGAGAACAAGAGAGAACAGGGACCATATGTCCAGCGAATCCTCCTTCGGCCTCATGCAGATCGGCCTCGCCACTGCGGATGACATCCGTGGTTGGTCTTACGGCGAGGTTAAGAAGCCGGAAACCATTAACTACCGCACGCTCAAGCCTGAGAAGGACGGCCTCTTCTGTGAGAAGATCTTTGGCCCGTCCCGCGACTGGGAGTGCTACTGCGGTAAGTACAAGCGCGTGCGCTTTAAGGGAATCATTTGCGAGCGTTGTGGCGTTGAAGTCACCCGCGCAAAGGTTCGCCGCGAACGCATGGGCCACATTGAGCTTGCCGCTCCGGTAACCCACATTTGGTACTTCAAGGGTGTTCCTTCCCGTTTGGGCTACCTCCTTGACTTGGCACCGAAGGACCTCGAAAAGGTCATTTACTTCGCTGCTTACATGATCACCAGCGTGGACGAAGAAGCTCGTCACAACGAACTGCCTAACCTCCAGGTTGAGCATGACGTTGAGAAGAAGCAGCTCATCGACAACCGCGACTCTGACATTGCCACGATCGCCCGTGACCTCGAGGACGAGCTTGCTCGCCTTGAAGGTGAAGGTGCTAAGGCTGCCGACAAAAAGAAGGCCCGCGACTCGGCTGACCGCCAGATGGCGAACGTCCGTAAGCGTGCCGATGCTGAGATCGAGCGTCTCGAGCAGGTTTGGGACCGTTTCAAGAACCTCAAGGTTGCTGACCTTGAAGGTGACGAAGGACTGTACCGCGAGCTGCGCGACCGCTACGGACTCTACTTCGAAGGCTCCATGGGTGCCGAAGCTATCAAGAAGCGTCTTGAGAACTTTGACATGGCAGCAGAAGCTGAGCTCCTGCGCGACATCATCGCCAACGGTAAGGGCCAGCGTAAAACCCGTGCCCTGAAGCGTTTGAAGGTTGTCAACGCGTTCTTGACCACGAACAACAGCCCTCTGGGTATGGTTCTTGACGCTGTTCCGGTGATCCCGCCGGAATTGCGCCCGATGGTGCAGTTGGACGGTGGCCGCTTTGCGACCTCTGACCTCAACGACCTCTACCGTCGTGTGATCAACCGCAACAACCGTTTGAAGCGTCTGCTTGATCTTGGTGCCCCCGAGATCATCGTTAACAACGAGAAGCGCATGCTGCAGGAAGCTGTTGACAGCCTCTTCGATAACGGTCGTCGTGGACGTCCGGTAACTGGCCCGGGTAACCGCCCGTTGAAGTCCCTGAGCGACATGCTCAAGGGTAAGCAAGGCCGTTTCCGTCAGAACCTTTTGGGTAAGCGCGTTGACTACTCTGGCCGTTCGGTTATTGTTGTTGGCCCGCAGTTGAAGCTGCACCAGTGTGGTCTGCCTAAGCAGATGGCACTTGAGCTCTTCAAGCCGTTCGTTATGAAGCGCTTGGTTGACCTCAACCACGCTCAGAACATCAAGAGCGCTAAGCGTATGGTGGAGCGTTACCGCCCGCAGGTTTGGGATGTTCTCGAAGAGATCATCACCGAGCACCCGGTACTGCTCAACCGTGCACCTACCCTGCACCGTTTGGGTATCCAGGCGTTCGAACCGCAGCTTGTTGAAGGTAAGGCAATCCAGCTTCACCCGCTGGTTTGTGGCGCATTCAACGCTGACTTCGATGGTGACCAGATGGCAGTTCACTTGCCGCTGAGCCCCGAAGCTCAGGCTGAGGCTCGTATCTTGATGCTGTCCTCGAACAACATCTTGAAGCCTTCTGATGGCCGCCCGGTGACCTTGCCTTCGCAGGATATGATCATCGGTCTCTACCACTTGACCACCAAGCGTGTTGGTTCTGCTGGCGAAGGCCGTATCTTCTCCTCGGTTTCGGAAGCCATCATGGCCTACGATTCCCGCGAGCTCCACTTGAACTCGCAGGTCAAGATCCGCCTTGAAGGCTTTGTGCCTTACGCAGGTTGGGAAGCTCCGGAAGGCTGGGAGCCCGGTACTCCGGTTCTCGTTCAGACTTCGCTGGGACAGGTGATCTTCAACGACACCTTGCCCGAGGACTACCCGTGGGTTGAAGCTGTTGCTGACAAGGGCGAACTTTCCCGGATTGTTAACGATCTCGCAGAGCGTTACCCGAAGGTAGTTACCGCAGCAACGCTGGATAACTTGAAGGATGCTGGTTTCCACTGGGCCACCCGTTCGGGTGTCACCGTGGCAATCTCTGACATTGAGGTTCCGAAGTCCAAGCCCGCCATCCTGGCCGGTTACGAGACTAAGGCCGCCAAGATTCAGGGCCAGTACGACAAGGGCTTGATTGACGACGACGAGCGTCGCCAGGAACTCATCGAGATCTGGAACTCGGCTACGAACGAGATCGCACAGGCCATGCGCGATTCGCTCTCTCCGATGAACACGATTAACCGCATGGTGTCCTCTGGTGCACGTGGTAACTGGATGCAGGTTCGCCAGATTGCCGGTATTCGTGGTCTTGTGGCTAACCCTAAGGGTGAGATCATCCCGCGTCCGATCAAGTCTTCCTACCGCGAAGGCTTGTCCGTTCTCGAGTACTTCATCGCTACTCACGGTGCTCGTAAGGGTCTTGCTGATACCGCTCTGCGTACCGCCAACTCGGGTTACTTGACTCGCCGTCTGGTGGACGTTTCTCAGGACGTTATTGTTCGTGAAGAAGACTGTGGCACCGAGCGTGGTCTGATGACCCCGATCGCTGTTGCTGACGCTAACGGCGAGCTGGTTCTGGGCGAGAACGTTGAGAACAGCGCTTACGCCCGTACCTTGGCCGTTGATGTTCTTGACGCTAAGGGCAACGTTTTGGCTGCTGCCGGAACTGACTGCGGTGACGTTGTTATTGCTGAGCTCTTCGCTGCAGGCATCACTGAGATCAAGGTTCGCTCCGTGCTGACCTGTGAGTCCAGCGTTGGAACCTGTGCACTGTGCTACGGCCGCTCCTTGGCTACGGGTAAGACCGTAGACATCGGCGAGGCCGTTGGTATTATCGCCGCGCAGTCCATCGGTGAGCCCGGTACTCAGCTGACCATGCGTACCTTCCACACTGGTGGTGCTGTTTCTGCCGGTGGTGGAGATGACATTACTCAGGGTCTGCCCCGTATCCAGGAGCTCTTCGAAGCCCGTACCCCGAAGGGTGTTGCACCGATCGCTGAAGCGGCCGGCCGCATCACCATTGAAGAGTCCGAGCGTCAGATGCGCTTGGTGATTACCCCGGACGATGGTTCCGAGGAAATTGCTTACCCGGTACTGCGCCGTTCACGCCTTCTCATCGAAGATGGCCAGAACGTCACGGTGGGCCAGAAGCTGATCCAGGGTCCGGTTGACCCCAAGCAGGTTCTGCGCATTATGGGTCCGCGTGCTGCACAGAAGTTCCTTGTGGACGAAGTGCAGGGTGTGTACTTGAGCCAGGGTATTGGTATCCACGACAAGCACGTCGAGGTTATCGTCCGCCAGATGCTGCGTCGCGTTACCGTCATTGAGTCCGGCGACTCGAACTTGCTTCCGGGCGAGCTCGCAGAGCGTGGACGCTTCGAAGACGAGAACCGTCGTGTTGTATCCGAGGGCAAGACGCCTGCTGCAGGTCGTCCTGAACTGATGGGTATCACCAAGGCATCGTTGGCTACCGAGTCGTGGCTCTCCGCAGCCTCCTTCCAGGAAACCACCCGCGTTCTGACGCAGGCGGCTATGGAAGGCAAGAGCGATCCGCTCTTGGGTCTAAAGGAGAACGTGATCATTGGTAAGTTGATCCCGGCCGGCACGGGTCTCCCGCGCTACACCGACGTCACCGTGGAGCCCACTGAAGAAGCAAAGGCCAATCTGTTCACCGGCCCCAGCGCATTCAGCGACTTCTCCTACGACACCTTGGGTGGTGACGGAGCTCCTGAGTTCCACGCCATTCCTTTGGACGACTACGACCTCGGCGCAGGATTCTCTAACTAAGATTCACGCCTAGTTCACATCAGTAGTTCAATCACGACGGCGGTCACTCACCTTAGGTGAGTGACCGCCGTCGCGCGTTAACGGTTGTAGTGAGAGTTAATGGTTGGATGCGGGTTAGTGGTTGGAGCATGGCGCTGGCTGGCCGGTTGGGGGATAGTCACCTGTGCCGGCTCCATTGGGCGTCTGGCCCCGCGCATGGTAGGCTAGTGACCAATTGTTAGTGTGGCAGTGGATGAATTCCGGGTTGCAGGGTCCTTGTGCAACGAATGCCACATTTTTGCATGCCTAGGAGCTGTTTGATCCCGGGATGCCGATGGTAGGTCTTTGACCGGCGTTGGCAGTGGATCTTCCCCGATCATGCGATCCGACTATTAAGTGCTTCGCCTCGACTGCTAAGAGATTCATCTTTAGGCTCAGGCGGCGGGGCAAAGCAACAAGTGAACGGCCGGGAACGGCCGTTCCAGACAAAACGGAGAACACGAAAGTGCCTACGATTCAGCAGCTGGTCCGCAAGGGCCGCTCGCCTAAGGTCTCCAAGACCAAGGCTCCCGCCCTGAAGGGCAGCCCGATGCGTCGCGGTGTTTGCACCCGCGTATACACCACCACCCCGAAGAAGCCGAACTCGGCTCTGCGTAAGGTTGCACGTGTGCGCCTTAACGGTGGCGTAGAAGTAACCGCCTACATCCCCGGTGTTGGTCACAACCTCCAGGAGCACTCCATCGTGCTCGTTCGCGGTGGTCGTGTTAAGGACCTTCCCGGTGTTCGCTACAAGATTGTTCGTGGCGCACTGGATACCCAGGGTGTAAAGAACCGCAAGCAGGCTCGCAGCCGCTACGGCGCAAAGATGGAGAAGAAGTAATATGCCTCGCAAGGGTCCGGCCCCTAAGCGGCCGCTTGTTGTAGATCCCGTATACGGTTCCCCTTTGGTCACTCAGCTGATCAACAAGGTGCTCGTAGACGGCAAGAAGTCCACCGCAGAGCGCATTGTTTACGGCGCACTCGAAGGTGCTCGTGAGAAGAGCGGCGGCGACCCCGTTGCAGCCCTCAAGAAGGCCATGGAAAACATCAAGCCGAGCCTCGAGGTGAAGTCCCGCCGTGTCGGTGGCGCCACCTACCAGGTTCCGGTTGAGGTCAAGCCGGGTCGCGCCACTGCGCTGGCTCTGCGCTGGCTGGTTGGTTACTCCAAGGCTCGCCGCGAGAAGACTATGACCGAGCGTCTCCGCAACGAGATCCTCGACGCCTCTAACGGTCTTGGCGCTGCTGTAAAGCGTCGCGAAGACACCCACAAGATGGCCGAGTCGAACAAAGCCTTCGCACACTACCGCTGGTAACACTGCAGCGTTCGCCGCTGGTCTACTTGGCCAGCGGCGAACGTGTTGTCCATCCGAAAGGGAAACACTGTGGCACAGGACGTGCTTACCGACCTTAATAAGGTCCGCAATATCGGCATCATGGCCCACATTGATGCTGGCAAGACCACTACCACCGAGCGCATCCTGTTCTACACAGGTGTGAACCACAAGATCGGCGAAACGCACGACGGCGCTTCGACGACCGACTGGATGGAACAGGAAAAGGAACGCGGCATCACCATCACGTCTGCCGCCGTGACTTGCTTCTGGAACCAGAACCAGATCAACATCATCGACACCCCCGGTCACGTTGACTTCACCGTTGAGGTTGAGCGCTCCTTGCGCGTCCTCGATGGTGCTGTTGCTGTATTCGACGGTAAAGAGGGCGTTGAGCCTCAGTCGGAGACCGTGTGGCGTCAGGCTGACAAGTACGATGTTCCGCGCATCTGCTTCGTCAACAAGATGGACAAGCTCGGTGCTGATTTCTACTTCACCGTAGACACCATCATCAACCGCCTCGGTGCAAAGCCTTTGGTTATGCAGCTCCCGATCGGTGCTGAGAACGACTTCATTGGCGTTGTTGACCTGCTCGAAATGCGTGCCTTGGTATGGCCTGGTGACGCTAAGGGTGACGTCACAATGGGCGCCAAGTACGAGGTTCAGGAGATCCCCGCTGACCTCAAGGAAAAGGCAGAGGAGTACCGTGCAGCTCTCGTAGAGACCGTTGCTGAGTCCTCCGAAGAGCTCATGGAGAAGTACCTCGAAGGTGAAGAAATCACCGTTGAGGAACTCAAGGCTGGCATCCGCAAGATGACCATCGCTTCCGAGCTCTACCCGGTCTTCTGTGGTTCTGCGTTCAAGAACCGCGGCGTTCAGCCGATGCTTGACGCTGTCATTGACTACTTGCCGAACCCGCTCGACGTCCCCCCGATGATCGGTCACGATCCTCGCGACGAAGAGAAGGAATTGACCCGTAAGCCTTCCTCCGAGGAGCCGTTCTCGGCTCTCGCGTTCAAGATTGCGGCTCACCCGTTCTTCGGTCAGCTCACCTTCATCCGCGTGTACTCCGGTCACGTTGAAGCTGGTGCACAGGTGGTCAACTCCACCAAGGGCAAGAAAGAGCGCATCGGTAAGCTGTTCCAGATGCACGCCAACAAGGAAATGCCTGTTGAGGGCGCTACCGCTGGCCACATCTACGCAGCTATCGGCCTCAAGGACACCACCACCGGTGATACCTTGTGCGACTCTAACGACCAGATCGTTTTGGAATCCATGAGCTTCCCGGCTCCCGTGATCTCCGTTGCGATCGAACCCAACACCAAGGGTGACCAGGAGAAGCTCTCCACCGCTATCCAGAAGCTCTCCGCCGAGGACCCGACCTTCCAGGTCAACCTTGACGAAGACACCGGCCAGACCATCATCGCCGGCATGGGCGAGCTCCACTTGGATATCCTTGTGGACCGCATGCGCCGCGAATTCAAGGTTGAAGCCAACGTTGGTAAGCCTCAGGTTGCCTACCGTGAAACCATCAAGAACCCTGTTGCGCGTCACGACTACACGCACAAGAAGCAGACTGGTGGTTCGGGTCAGTTCGCAAAGATCCAGATTGCGATCGAACCGTTGGATACTTCCGATGGAGAACTGTACGAGTTCGAGAACAAGGTCACCGGTGGCCGTATTCCTCGCGAATACATCCCCTCCGTTGACGCTGGTATCCAGGATGCACTCAACGATGGTGTCTTGGCCGGTTACCCGGTTGTTGGTATCAAGGCAATCCTGCTCGATGGCGCCTACCACGACGTTGACTCTTCGGAAATGGCGTTCAAGATCGCCGGCCGTATGGCTTTCAAGGAAGCTGCACGCAAGGCTAACCCGATCTTGCTTGAACCGATGATGGATGTTGAAGTCCGCACCCCTGAGGAATACATGGGTGAAGTTATTGGTGACATCAACTCTCGCCGTGGCCAGATGCAGTCCATGGAAGATGCACAGGGTGTAAAGGTCATCCGTGCGCACGTCCCGCTCTCCGGTATGTTCGGATACATCGGTGACTTGCGCTCCAAGACCCAGGGCCGCGCCGTGTACTCCATGACGTTCCACAGCTACGCTGAGGTCCCGAAGGCATTTGCTGACGAGATCATCCAGAAGAACCGCGGAGAGTAGTCCTAGGACTAAGTTCCACAAAAACTTGGCTATTGGTCTGGCAACAGACCCATAGTCAGTGCAGATGGCCGGACGAAGCTAGCCGGACTCCGGCCATCTGCGCAAACAGGCTCTAGGGATTAGAATTAATTCCCGAATCTGCAATTTCATCAAACCCCAAGCCCCCAAGTAGACTTGCTAGAGTTTCTGCCGCGAGAAGCGCGGCCGGCAAGTAAGTCTTTTGAAAACGTTCTAGGAGGAACCTGTGGCAAAGGCAAAGTTCGAGCGGACTAAGCCGCACGTTAACATCGGCACCATCGGTCACGTTGACCATGGAAAGACCACGTTGACGGCAGCCATTTCCAAGGTGCTGTACGACCAGTACCCGGATCTCAACGAGCAGCGCGACTTCGCGTCGATTGACTCTGCTCCTGAAGAGCGCCAGCGCGGTATTACGATCAACATCTCCCACGTGGAGTACCAGACCGAGAAGCGCCACTACGCACACGTAGACGCCCCCGGTCACGCTGACTACATCAAGAACATGATCACCGGTGCTGCTCAGATGGACGGCGCAATCCTCGTAGTTGCTGCTACCGACGGCCCGATGGCTCAGACCCGCGAGCACGTTCTGTTGGCCCGCCAGGTTGGTGTTCCCTACCTGCTCGTCGCACTGAACAAGTCCGACATGGTTGACGACGAAGAGCTCTTGGATCTCGTTGAAATGGAAGTTCGTGAGCTCTTGAGCTCGCAGGGCTTCGATGGCGATGAGGCTCCGGTTGTTCGCGTTTCCGGTTTGAAGGCTCTGGAAGGCGACCCGGTTTGGGTTAAGTCTGTTCAGGACCTCATGGCTGCTGTTGACGAGTCCGTTCCGGACCCCGTACGTGACCGTGACAAGCCGTTCTTGATGCCGATCGAAGACGTCTTCACCATCACCGGTCGTGGAACCGTTGTAACGGGTCGCGCCGAGCGCGGTACCCTCGCGATCAACTCTGAGGTTGAAATCGTTGGTATCCGTCCGGTTCAGAAGACCACCGTTACCGGTATCGAAATGTTCCACAAGCAGCTCGACGAAGCTTGGGCTGGCGAGAACTGTGGTCTGCTGCTTCGCGGTCTGAAGCGCGACGACGTAGAGCGTGGCCAGGTTGTTGTAAAGCCGGGTTCCATCACCCCGCACACCGACTTCGAAGGCAACGTCTACATCCTCTCCAAGGACGAAGGCGGACGTCACAACCCGTTCTACTCCAACTACCGCCCGCAGTTCTACTTCCGTACGACTGACGTTACCGGTGTTATCACCTTGCCTGAGGGCACGGAAATGGTTATGCCTGGCGACAACACCGAAATGACTGTCGAGCTGATTCAGCCGATCGCCATGGAAGAGGGCCTCGGCTTTGCTATCCGTGAAGGTGGCCGCACCGTTGGTTCGGGACGTGTTACCAAGATCATCAAGTAATTATTACTTGAGATTGGCCCACTGAGTACCTGGTACTCGCCGGTGCCGCAGGGCCCCGGTCCACACACTTTCGAGTGTGAGGACTGGGGCTTTTCTGCGTCTGCGGTCTGGCTTGTGGTGTGGAGTTCATCACCTGACTGGTAGCCTTCAGGGCATGGGATTCTTGATTTTTCTGGTTGTTGTTGTAGTTGCCGTTGGTGGATACTTTTACATCAAGCGCAATTTTGCCTCGGAGATTGACCGCGCCAAGCGGATAAACCGCGCCAACAAGCGCGGGGAGTAGTCTTCCAAAGGTCGACGACGGGACGGCACCTTGAGTGCAGCCCCAAATTATCGCGTCCAGCCGGCGAGTGGATTAATCCCTGGTGCAAAGCGGGGGAGCGGAGCTGGATTCGCTATCTTGGCGAAAATCAGCAATACTGGATGAGTTGTTCAAGCGCTTCTTCGTGTCCCGATTCGGATAATGCCGAGTGTCAGGGTCCAGGTTGAAGCCCAAACATAACCCACCCCCATGGAATGTGGCGCAGGTCTGTGACTTTTTTGTCCTAGAAACCGCGACACGCCCGACCGCGGGGGTCGGTTGCTTCGGCAGGTTGAGGAACCCGGATTAAATTCGGATTCAGCCTGTGCGATGGGTGGTAGTTACGACTTCGAATGCTTCGGCAGCCACATGCAACAGGAAAGTGAACAGAGCAGCCCTAATACCTAGAGCCGCACTTACTGAAAGCGAGTCAGGCGACATGGCGGGACAAAAAATCCGCATCCGGCTGAAGTCATATGACCACGAGGTCATTGATGTTTCAGCACGGAAGATCGTTGAGACGGTCACGCGCGCAGGCGCAACGGTTGTTGGCCCAGTGCCGCTTCCGACCGAGAAGAACGTTTACTGTGTAATTCGTTCTCCCCACAAGTACAAAGACAGCCGCGAGCACTTCGAAATGCGTACTCACAAGCGTCTGATCGACATCATTGACCCCACGCCTAAGGCTGTAGATTCGCTCATGCGTCTCGACCTGCCGGCTGACGTGAACATCGAAATCAAGCTTTAGGGAGGTGCTGAGAGACTATGACCGCAACCCGTAATGTAAAGGGCCTGTTGGGCACGAAGCTCGGCATGACCCAGGTCTGGGACGAGAACAACAAGCTCATCCCAGTAACTGTCGTCCAGGCTGACTCAAACGTCGTTACCCAGCTGCGCAATGCAGAGGTAGACGGATACGTCGCCGTACAGATCGGCTACGGCCAGATCGACCCGCGCAAGGTCACCAAGCCGCTTGCCGGCCACTTCGAGAAGGCTGGCGTTACGCCTCGCCGTCACGTTGTTGAAATGCGCACCGCAGACGCTGACACCTACGAACTGGGTCAGGAGCTCTCCGTAGAGCTCTTCGAAGCCGGCCAGAAGATCGACGTCGTCGGAACCTCCAAGGGTAAGGGCTTTGCCGGTGTTATGAAGCGTCACGGCTTCCACGGTGTTGGCGCTTCCCACGGTGCTCACAAGAACCACCGTAAGCCCGGTTCCATCGGTGGCGCATCCACCCCGAGCCGCGTCTTCAAGGGTATGAAAATGGCCGGTCGCATGGGCGCCGTCCGTCACACCACGCTGAACCTCACGGTTCACGCTGTTGACGCTGAGAAGTCGCTGCTCCTGATTAAGGGTGCCGTCCCCGGTGCCCGCGGCCAGGTCGTATTCGTACGCACCGCCGTGAAGGGAGCCTAGTTCAATGGCAAACACAGTCAAGGTAGACCTGCCTGCAGAGATCTTCGACGTACAGACCAACGTGCCGTTGTTGCACCAGGTTGTCGTTGCACAGCTCGCTGCTGCTCGCCAGGGTACTCACAAGACCAAGACCCGCGCTGAAGTTTCCGGTGCAGGCCGTAAGCCGTTCAAGCAGAAGGGTACAGGTCGCGCTCGTCAAGGCTCGATCCGCGCTCCTCACATGACCGGTGGTGGCATTGTCCACGGCCCGACCCCGCGTGACTACAGCCAGCGGACCCCCAAGAAGATGAAGGCTGCCGCACTGCGTGGCGCTCTCTCTGACCGCGCACGTAACGGCCGCATCCACGTGGTTGCAGACTTGGTAAATGGCTCCGCGCCGTCCACCAAGGAAGCACAGATCACGCTGCGCTCCGTATCCGAGCGTAAGAACCTGCTCGTTGTTATCGACCGCGCCAACGATGTTGCAGCACTGTCTGTGCGCAACCTCGAGAGTGTTCACGTTCTCTACGTAGATCAGTTGAACACCTACGACGTGCTCGTCGCCGACGACGTGATCTTCACCCAGGCTGCCTACGAAGCATTCGTTGCTCAGAAGGACAGCAAGAACGAGGAGGATGCCAAGTGAGCGCAGCCACCATCAAGGACCCGCGCGACGTCGTATTGGCGCCCGTGGTTTCGGAGAAGAGCTACGGCCTGATCGACGAGGGAAAGTACACCTTCTTGGTGGACCCTCGCTCGAACAAAGCCGAGATCAAGCTGGCCGTAGAGAAGATTTTCTCTGTCAAGGTCGAATCGATCAACACCATCAACCGTGCCGGTAAGCGCAAGCGCACCAAATTCGGCTGGGGTCAGCGCAAGGGTACCAAGCGTGCCATTGTCTCCCTCAAAGAAGGCACAATCGACATCTTCGGCGGTCCGCTCTCGTAGCGGAGACCACTTTAACGAGGAAATAAATTATGGGAATCCGTAAGTACAAGCCGACTACCCCGGGCCGTCGTGGCTCGAGCGTAGCCGACTTCACAGAAATCACGCGGTCGACTCCGGAAAAGTCGTTGGTCCGTCCGTTGCCCAAAAAGGGTGGACGTAACAACACCGGTAAGATCACGACCCGTCACAAGGGTGGTGGACACAAGCGTCAGTACCGTCTGATCGACTTCCGTCGCCACGACAAGGACGGCGTCAACGCCCGCGTTGCCGAAATCGAGTACGATCCGAACCGCACGGCTCGCATCGCGCTCCTGCACTACGTTGATGGCACCAAGCGTTACATCATCGCTCCTAACAAGCTCAACCAGGGCGACTTCGTAGAAGCAGGTGCCAACGCTGATATCAAGCCTGGCAACAACCTGCCTTTGCGCAACATCCCGGTTGGTACCACCATCCACGCAGTTGAACTGCGTCCCGGTGGCGGTGCCAAGATGGCTCGCTCTGCTGGTGCTTCGGTACAGCTGGTAGCCAAGGAAGGTCGCTTCGCTCAGTTGCGTCTGCCCTCCGGTGAAATCCGCAACGTTGACGTGCGCTGCCGCGCAACCGTCGGCGAGGTGGGCAACGCCGAGCAGTCCAACATCAACTGGGGTAAGGCTGGCCGCATGCGCTGGAAGGGCGTTCGCCCGACAGTCCGTGGTGTAGCTATGAACCCGGTTGACCACCCGCATGGTGGTGGTGAGGGTAAGACTTCCGGTGGACGTCACCCGGTCAACCCGAACGGTAAGCGCGAGGGCCGCACCCGCCGCCCGAACAAAGAGAGCGACAAACTTATTGTTCGTCGCCGCCGTACTGGCAAGAACAAGCGATAGGAGCCTGGACACATGCCACGCAGCCTGAAAAAAGGTCCTTTCGTTGACCAGCACCTCTTTGTGAAGGTAGCCAGGGAAAACGAAAAGGGCACCAAGAATGTCATCAAGACCTGGTCCCGCCGTTCGATGATCATCCCCGACATGCTCGGGCACACGATCGCCGTACACGATGGACGCAAGCACATTCCGGTGTTTGTCACCGAGTCGATGGTCGGGCACAAGCTCGGCGAATTCGCTCCCACGCGGACATTCCGCGGCCATGTTAAGGACGACCGTAAGGGCAAGCGCCGCTAGGCGCCTGCACTTACGTCTTAGACGAGAGAAGGAAAGCAATGGAAGCCAAGGCAATTGCGCGTCATATCCGCGTAACGCCTATGAAGGCCCGGCGCGTCGTCAACCTTGTTCGTGGTAAGCAAGCGAATGAGGCTCTGGCAATTCTGAAGTTTGCCCCCCAGGCAGCTTCGGAGCCGGTTTTCAAGGTAGTTCAGTCGGCCATCGCCAACGCCCGCGTTCTTGCGGACAAAGACGGTGTCGCATTCGACGAGGGCGACCTCTTCATCAGCGAGGCCTTTGTTGATGAGGGCCCGACCATGAAGCGGTTCCAGCCGCGTGCTCAGGGTCGCGCATTTCAGATCAAGAAGCGCACCAGCCACATCACTGTGGTTGTCGCTACCCCTGAGAAAGAGGAGGCTCGCTAAGTGGGACAGAAAGTAAACCCGCACGGGTTCCGACTCGGCATCACCACTGACCACGTTTCGCACTGGTTTGCTGACAGCACCAAGCCGGGCCAGCGTTACAAGGACTTCGTTCGCGAAGACATCAAGATCCGTCAGCTTATGTCCACGGGCATGGAGCGCGCCGGTATCGCCCGCGTAGAGATCGAGCGCACTCGCGATCGTGTTCGTGTGGATATCCACACTGCACGTCCGGGTATCGTTATCGGTCGTCGTGGAGCCGAAGCAGACCGCATCCGCGGCGAGCTCGAGAAGCTCACGGGCAAGCAGGTTCAGCTGAACATCCTCGAGGTCAAGAACCCCGAGATGGAAGCTCAGCTTGTTGCTCAGGGCGTTGCAGAGCAGCTGACTTCACGTGTGGCTTTCCGCCGCGCAATGAAGAAGGCAATGCAGTCCGCTCAGCGTGCTGGTGCCAAGGGTATCCGTATCGCTTGCTCGGGCCGTCTCGGTGGCGCCGAAATGTCTCGCTCGGAGTTCTACCGCGAAGGCCGTGTGCCGCTGCACACCCTGCGTGCGAACATCGACTACGGCTTCTACGAGGCCAAGACCACCTTCGGCCGTATCGGCGTGAAGGTTTGGATCTACAAGGGCGACGTCACCTCCAAGGAACTGGCTCAGCAGCAAGCTGCAGCTCCGTCCCGCGGCCGTGGCGCCGGTGACCGTCCGGGCCGCCCGGCAGGTGACCGCCGTCGTCGTAACGACCGTCCGGCAGCAGACGCAGCTCCCGCAGCTGCAGAAGCACCGGCAGCTGAGGCAGCTGTAGCCGCACCGGCTCAGGCTGTAGAAGGAGGACAGGCTTAAATGCTTATCCCACGTCGAGTCAAGCACCGTAAGCAGCACCACCCGGGTCGTTCCGGCGCTGCTACGGGCGGCACGAAGGTCTCCTTCGGTGAATGGGGTATCCAGGCATTGAGCCCGGCATACGTCACCAACCGTCAGATCGAGTCTGCTCGTATCGCGATGACCCGCCACATCAAGCGTGGCGGTAAGGTCTGGATCAACATTTATCCGGACCGCCCGTTGACGAAGAAGCCGGCCGAAACCCGCATGGGTTCCGGTAAGGGTTCTCCGGAGTGGTGGGTCGCAAACGTCAAGCCGGGACGGGTTCTCTTTGAGATCTCCGGCGTCGAAGAATCGGTAGCCCGCGAGGCCCTGCGCCTGGCGATCCACAAGCTCCCGTTGAAGGCACGCATTTTGCGTCGCGAAGGTGGTGAGTAGAAATGTCAGTAGGATCCAAGGAACTTGCATCCGCACAGCTGGACGGTTTCGACAACGAGCGCCTCGTTGAAGAACTCGGTAAGGCTAAGGAAGAGCTGTTCAACCTGCGTTTCCAGTCCGCCACCGGTCAGCTGGAGAACCACGGTCGTTTGCGCGCTGTCAAAAAGGACATCGCACGCATCTACACCGTTCTGCGTGAGCGCGAGCTGGGCATTCGTGCCGAGGTTGCTCCCGTAGCCGTAGAGGCCAAGGAAGAAAAAAAGTCCAAGAAGGCTGATGCCAAGAAGGCCGACAAGGCTGACAAGGCAGAGACCAAGGAGGACTCCAAGTGACTGAAAAGGACAAGAACGTGACGGAAACTGTTTCCGCTCAGGATCGCGGTGACCGTAAGACGAAGCGCGGCTACGTCGTCTCCGACAAGATGGATAAGACCGTCGTTGTTGAGGTCGAAGACCGTGTGAAGCACGCTCTGTACGGCAAGGTTATTCGCCGTACTTCCAAGATCAAGGCACACGACGAAGAGAACGTGGCCGGCATCGGCGACCTCGTACTCCTCGCCGAGACCCGCCCGCTCTCCGCTACCAAGCGTTGGCGCCTGGTCGAGATCCTCGAGAAGGCTAAGTAAGGTTCAATACCCTACCTAGTTCGAGGCACTCTCAACTGTGCTAAAAGAACCCCCATGCCCCTTAGGGTGTGGGGGTTCTTGCGTTGCCTGTGGTATTGGCTCGAGTAGGGCTGAAGGCGTAAACATGCTAGGATATTGAGTTTGTATGGCGCGAATCGTGCGTTATGCATTCCTCGTAAACAATCGTGCCAGTGCATACTGTGCCAGACCAGACCACCCCAGGGCAGGTTTCGGCCGTGGACTCAGATGTTTCTGGAACGAGCGTTTAGTCCTGTGCTGGCAAAATCCAGGCAGGTCAAGAGACACCCCGATCAACCGTTCCGCAAGGCTCATTCCGTAAGCATGATTTCGGTCTGAGAACCAGCGCGACGCAAGGAGTAAAAATTGATTCAGCAGGAGTCGCGACTCAAGGTCGCCGACAACACGGGTGCTAAGGAAATCCTTACCATTCGCGTTCTCGGTGGATCTGGCCGTCGCTACGCAGGCATTGGCGACGTAATCGTCGCAACCGTCAAGGATGCAATCCCGGGCGGTAACGTCAAGAAGGGTGACGTCGTAAAGGCTGTCATCGTTCGTACCAAAAAGGAACGCCGCCGTGTGGATGGTTCCTACATCAAGTTTGACGAGAACGCAGCTGTGATCTTGAAGGCAGACGGTGACCCTCGTGGTACCCGTATCTTCGGACCGGTTGGCCGCGAACTTCGTGACAAGAAGTTCATGAAGATCGTTTCTCTGGCCCCGGAGGTGCTGTAACTCATGGCGAAAATTAAAAAGGGTGACCTCGTTCAGGTCATCACCGGCGCAAAGCAGGAACGCGGCGGCGACCGTGGCAAGCAGGGCAAGGTTCTGCGCGTAATCCCCGAGACCAACCGTGTGTTGGTTGAAGGCATTAACCGCATCACCAAGCACACCAAGGCTGGCCAGTCGGACCGCGGCACCAAGACCGGTGGCATCGAGATCGTCGAAGCCCCGATCCACGTTTCCAACGTTGCACTCGTTGACCCGTCCACCAAGAAGCCCACTCGCGTTGGCTTCCGCGTTGAGACGGTAGAGCGCAATGGCGTAAAGCGCGAAGTTCGCGTCCGCGTATCCAAGAGCTCCGGGAAGGACATCTGATGACTGAGACTCTCGAGACTCCAGCAGGCAAGATTGTTCCTCGCCTGAAGACCAAGTACGCAGACACCATCAAAAAGTCGCTGCAGGACGAATTCAGCTACGCCAACGTGAACCAGGTTCCGCGTTTGGTCAAGGTTGTTGTGAACATGGGTGTTGGAGATGCCGCCAAGGACTCCAAGCTGATCGACGGCGCTGTCCGCGATCTCACCCTGATCACCGGCCAGAAGCCGCAGGTCACTAAGGCTCGCAAGTCGATCGCACAGTTCAAGCTGCGCGAAGGCATGCCCATCGGTGCACACGCAACCATGCGTGGAGACCGTATGTGGGAATTCGTGGACCGTCTGGTAACGCTGGCACTGCCGCGTATCCGTGACTTCCGCGGCCTCAACGGCAAGCAGTTCGATGGTAACGGTAACTACACCTTCGGTCTGACCGAGCAGGTTATGTTCCACGAGATCGACCAGGATTCCATCGACCGCACTCGCGGTATGGACATCACGGTAGTGACCACCGCAAAGACCGACGACGAAGGCCGCGCACTGCTTAAGGCGCTTGGCTTCCCGTTCAAGGCCGAAGACTAATCTAACTACGTAACAGGTCCTTCGCCGAGGCTTTATGCCACGTCGAGGAAACCAGTACGAGGAAGGGCTATAGCCCAAAATGACTATGACAGATCCTGTCGCAGACATGCTTACGCGTCTGCGCAATGCAAACTCGGCATACCACGACTCCGTGTCCATGCCGTACTCCAAACTGAAGGCACGCGTTGCCGACATCCTGAAGGCTGAGGGCTACATTGCCTCCTGGAAGGAAGAAGAAGCAGAGGTTGGCAAGAAGCTGACCCTCGAGCTGAAGTTTGGTCCGAACCGCGAGCGTTCCATTGCTGGCGTCCGCCGTATTTCCAAGCCGGGCCTGCGTGTATACGCAAAGTCCACCAACTTGCCTCACGTGCTCGGTGGCTTGGGTATCGCAATCCTGTCCACCTCTTCCGGCCTCTTGACTGACAAGCAGGCTGGCAAGAAGGGCGTGGGCGGCGAAGTCCTCGCGTACGTCTGGTAACGGGAAAGGAAGAGAATAATGTCACGTATTGGACGTCTCCCCATCACCGTTCCGGCCGGCGTAGAAGTCAAGGTCGACGGTTCCGTCGTCTCCGTCAAGGGTACTAAGGGCGAGCTGAGTCACACTGTGGCCAGCCCGATCGAGGTCACCTTGGAAGATGGAACCCTGACGGTTACCCGCCCGAATGACGAGCGCGAATCTCGCTCGCTCCACGGTCTGACACGCACCCTGATCTCTAACATGATCGAGGGCGTTACTAACGGTTACGAGAAGAAGCTCGAAATCGTTGGTACCGGTTACCGCGTACAGGCCAAGGGTGCAGACCTTGAGTTCGCTCTTGGTTTCAGCCACCCGGTAAGCATCACTGCTCCGGATGGTATCTCCTTCGCAGTAGAGGGCCCCACGAAGCTCTCCGTTGCAGGAATCAACAAGCAGCAGGTCGGCGAGGTCGCTGCTAACATCCGCAAGCTGCGCAAGCCGGACCCGTACAAGGGTAAGGGCATCCGTTACGCCGGCGAAGTTATCCGCCGCAAGGTCGGAAAGGCTGGTAAGTAACCATGGCCATCAGCATCAATAAGAAGCGCACTGCCAACAAGAGCAAGGCTGCGGCTCGTAATCGTCGCCAGCTCCGTATTCGCAAGCGCGTTGTAGGTACTGCGGTACGCCCCCGTTTGGTGGTAAACCGCTCTGCACGTCACGTATTCGTCCAGGTTGTCGATGACAGCAAGGGCCTGACCGTGGCTTCCGCCTCCACTTTGGAAGCAGATCTTCGTGCATTCGATGGAGACAAGACTGCCAAGGCTAAGCGCGTAGGCGAGCTCGTTGCAGAGCGCGCCAAGGCTGCTGGCATCGAGGCTGTTGTCTTCGACCGCGGTGGTAACAAGTACCACGGCCGTATCGCCGCCGTCGCAGATGGCGCACGTGAAGGTGGTCTGGCACTGTGACCGAAGCGAACAACGAAAAGGAAACTCAGGTGACTGAAGCTGCAGCAGCTGTTGCAACTGAGACCACTGACGCAGCAACCACCACCGATGACCGCCGCGGCGGCAAGCGTGGTGAGCGCGGCGAGCGTGGTCAGGGCCGCAACGACCGTGGTGGCCGTGGTGGCCGCGATGGTGGTCGCGATGCCGAGAAGAGCCAGTTCGTAGAGCGCGTTGTAACCATCAACCGCGTTGCCAAGGTCGTCAAGGGTGGTCGTCGCTTTAGCTTCACCGCTCTCGTCGTCGTTGGTGACGGTAACGGTATGGTCGGCGTTGGCTACGGCAAGGCTAAGGAAGTTCCGGCTGCTATCGCAAAGGGCGTTGAAGAGGCTAAGAAGTCCTTCTTCCGCGTTCCTCGCGTTGGTAGCACCATCCCGCACCGTGTGCAGGGTGAAGCTGCCGCAGGTGTTGTAATGCTGCGTCCGGCTTCCGCCGGTACCGGTGTTATCGCTGGTGGTCCGGTCCGTGCGGTATTGGAGTGCGTGGGTATCCACGACATCCTCTCCAAGTCGCTCGGTTCTTCCAACGCAATCAACATCGTTCACGCGACTGTTGACGCTCTGAAGCAGCTCGAAGAGCCCGCTTCCGTGGCAGCCCGCCGTGGCTTGCCGCTGGATGAGGTTGCTCCTGCTGCTCTGGTGCGCGCACTCCAGAACCAGAAGGCAGGTGCCTAGTAATGGCTAAGAACCTGACTCCCTCCGACGCACAGTTGGAGATCACTCAGATTAAGGGCGTCATTGGCGTCAAGGCGAACCAGCGCGAGACTCTTCGGTCCCTCGGCCTCAAGCGGATCGGACACACTGTTGTTCGCACCGCCGATGCCGTTACCGTTGGCATGCTCAACACGGTTCCGCACCTGGTAAAGGTAGAGGAGGCGAAGTAAATGGCAGAGAAGAAAACCGCTGACAAGGTCCAGGACGCTGCTGCTGAGAAGCAGAACGCTCTGAAGGTTCACCACCTGCGTCCCGCTCCTGGTGCCAAGACCGCCAAGACCCGTGTTGGTCGTGGTGAAGGTTCCAAGGGTAAGACTGCTGGCCGTGGTACCAAGGGTACGAAGGCTCGCTACCAGGTCAAGGCCGGCTTTGCCGGTGGCCAGCTGCCGTTGCACATGCGTCTTCCGAAGCTTCGCGGCTTCAAGAACCCGTTCCGCGTGGAATTCCAGGTTGTTAACCTGGACAAGCTCTCTGAGCTGTTCCCCGAGGGTGGCGCAGTAACAGTAGCCGACTTGGTTGCAAAGGGTGCAGTTCGCAAGAACCAGCCCGTCAAGGTGCTCGGCACCGGTGACATCACCGTCAAGGTTGACGTTACCGTCGACGCATTCTCGGCATCCGCTGCAGAGAAGATCGCAGCCGCAGGCGGAAGCACCACTGCTCTCTAACGAGATCCAGTGAAGCTTGACGCTTAGCAATGAACTCCCGGTGCATGGAATAACACTTCATGCACCGGGAGTTTTTGCCATTTTATGGGCACTCAATTACTGTGCCTGCCCGTGCACCCGTTAGACTCGGTTGTTGGGTTTGCTTGACCTACATCACATGACTTTATAAACAACTCAGGAGGACGCTTGCTAAGCGCATTTGGACGGGCCTTTCGTACGCCTGATCTGCGACGCAAGTTGTTGTTCACACTGGCAATCATCACTATCTTCCGCTTGGGTGCTTTTATCCCCTCGCCGGGTGTGAGCTACCAGAACGTTCAGCAATGCTTGAATAGCGGTCAGGCCCAAGGTGGTCTCCAGCAACTCGTCAACCTGTTCAGCGGCGGTGCACTCCTTCAGGTGTCCATCTTTGCGCTGGGCATCATGCCTTACATCACCTCGAGCATCATTGTTCAGTTGCTGCGCGTAGTGATTCCCCGCTTCCAAGAGTTGTATGAGGAAGGCGCTCAGGGGCAGACCAAACTGACCCAGTACACGCGTTACCTCACTATTGCATTGGGCCTTTTGAACGCCACAACATTGGTGTCCTTGGCACGTTCAGGTCAGTTATTGCAGGGCTGCCAGTTGCCGATCATTCCGGACAGCAGCATTGTGACAACCATCTTGCTGATCATCACCTTGACGGCCGGTACGGGCCTCATTATGTGGATGGGTGAATTGGTCACTGAAAAGGGCGTCGGCAACGGCATGTCCTTGATGATCTTCACATCCATCGCAGCCGGCTTCTTCCCGTCCATGAACTCGATCCTGACGTCCAAGGGTTGGGGCACCTTCTTGATCGTTATCGCCGTCGGTCTTTTGACCGTGGCGCTGGTGGTTTTTGTGGAGCAGTCGCAACGGCGAGTCCCCGTCCAGTACGCCAAGCGTATGGTGGGCCGCCGCACCGTGGGTGGAACCAGCACGTATATCCCCATCAAGGTGAACATGGCCGGTGTTATCCCGGTGATCTTTGCTTCGTCGATGTTGTACCTGCCGGCACTGCTGGCTCAGTTCAACACCCCGCGTGACGGTAGCGCTATGCCGGGCTGGGTTGAATGGATCAACAACAACCTCACGCGCGGCGATCACCCGATCTACATGCTCATCTACTTCCTGATGATCATCTTCTTCACATACTTCTACGTCTCGATCACCTTCAACCCTGAAGAGGTCAGCGACAACATGAAGAAGTATGGTGGATTTATCCCGGGTATCCGGGCCGGTAAGCCGACTGCAGACTACTTGCAGTACGTGCTGTCCCGGATCACCTTGCCCGGTGCTTTGTACTTGGGTTTGGTGGCGTTGATTCCGTTGATTGCGCTGGTGTTAGTTGGCGCTAATCAGAACTTCCCGTTTGGTGGTACTTCCATCTTGATCATGGTTGGTGTGGGACTCGAGACGGTGAAGCAGATTGACGCACAGCTTCAACAACGGCACTACGAAGGGCTTTTGCGATGACGAGAATGCTGATCATTGGACCTCCCGGTTCGGGTAAGGGAACTCAAGCCGAGCGGATTTCCGGTCGCCTTGGAATTGTTGCCATTTCCACGGGAGACATTTTCCGCGCCAATGTTAAGGGCGAGACGCCTTTGGGGCTTGAAGCGAGGAAGTACATGGATGCTGGTGACTTTGTCCCGGACTCCGTGACCAACAAGATGGTTCGCGATCGTCTGAGCCAAGATGATGTGGAAGTTGGCTTCTTGCTCGACGGTTACCCGCGGACCACCGCCCAGGTGGATGAGCTAGATGACATTCTGGCCAGCAGCGAACAAAAGCTCGACGTCGTTTTGCAACTGACGGCCGACGACGAGGAACTCGTTAAGCGCCTTTTGGGCCGTGCCATTGAGACTGGCCGAAGTGACGACAACGAGACAGTGATCCGTCACCGTTTGGACCTCTACCACGAGCAGACCGAGGCTGTTGTCAGCAAATACGCTAACCGTGGCATTTTGACTCAGGTTGACGGTATCGGCGGCATTGACGAGGTCACCGATCGTGTGATGGCAGCCATCAAGTCAGCCACCGATAGCAAGTAGTACTTCTGAGAGCCTTCAGATGATTGACCTCCGGGCCGGGCGCTGCGAAAGCAGTTAGCTCGGCCCGAGCCGCTTGTGCGGCACATCAGTAAGAACACAGCACACCGAATAAAGGGAAGTACATGGCCTTCAGCCAGCCGCGCGTTGAATTCAAAACCGATGAGCAGATGCACTTGATGCAGGAAGCTGGGCTACTGCTCAGTCGTGCTCTGGATGCTGCGGTGGCCGCGGCGGTCCCGGGGGCTACCACGGATGACTTGGACCGGGTATTCGCGGAGGTAGTGGACGCTGCTGGCGCTCAATACAACTTCTTGAACTACCACGGCTACCCCAAACACATTTGTGCTTCAGTGAATGAAGAAGTGGTCCATGGCATCCCGGGCCCGCGTGTGCTGCAGGATGGAGACATTATCTCCATTGACGGCGGTTGCATCGTTAAGGGCTGGAATGCCGATTCTGCTCGCACCGTTTTGGTGGGCACTGTGGACCCGGAGGATCAGCGCTTGTCTGATGTCACTGAGGAAGCCATGTGGCGGGGGATCGCCGCCCTGGCCAAAGCTAAGTTTGTGGGGGAGATTGGCGACGCCATTGACGATTACGTTTCATCAGTTCCCGGCAAAAAACTGGGCATTCTTGAAGACTACGTTGGTCACGGCATTGGAACCGAAATGCATATGGCCCCCGACGTTTTGAATTACCGCAGCCGGCACCGTGGGCCCAAGGTGCGTCCGGGAATGTGCTTAGCCATTGAGCCGATGCTGGTCCGCGGTGACATTGAAACGGCTGTCCTTGAAGACGATTGGACAGTTGTAACAACTGATGGTTCGCGGGCGAGCCAATGGGAGCACTCGGTTGCAGTGCACAGTAAGGGGATCTGGGTTCTCACGGCGCCCGACGGCGGCGCAGCGCGACTGGAGCCGCTCGGCGTCGTACCCGTTCCGATTCCCTAACCACCCGCGGAACGGCCGCTAGCACCGAACGCTAGCAACGAACGTTAGTAACGACTCGCCGTAACGCTGCTAGTAATACTGCAAGTAACACTTCAAGTAACACTTCAAGTAACACTGCCAAACGCAAACTGACCAGCAGTTGTGACTGTCCCAAGCTGGGAACAGCCACAACTGCTGGTCAGTTAAGTTAAGCCACTAGGAACTTACGCTTTGAGCTTGGGCTTAACATCCTTGGTGTAGATGCCTTCAAGCGTGGATTTGAGGGTCTTCATGGCTTCCTTGACGTCGCCCTTTTGGGTCAGGATTGACGCTGCAGCCTTAGCCATTTCCTGATCAGCGCCCGGCAAGAAGACGCGTGCGTTGTCCTGAACGCGGGTCACGGCCAACTGGTCCATCGCCGTTTTGATTTGTGGGGTTTTGGCCAGAACAGCAGTCATGTCGGCGGAGGTGCGGGTTGGCATGTAGCCGGTTGCTGCCGAGAAAGCAGCAGTGTTTTCCGGTTCGGTCATAAACTTCAAGAACATACCGGCTGCAAGCTGCTCTTCCTTGCTTACGCCGCTGGGGATACCCAAACCTGCTCCACCGGTGGGGCAAACGCCTGTGGTCTCTTTGGAGCCACCGGGCAAAAAGCCCACACCAACGTTGAAGCTCGCAGACTTCAATATGCCGATGAGGGAACCGGTGGAAGACAACGTTGCCGAGGCAATGCCAGCAGCGAAGTCATCAGCAGATTCCTTGGAAGAAACGCCTGCCCAACCGTCCTTGTACACGGAATCTTGAGCCCACTGCAGCGCAGCAACCGAAGCGTCAGAGTCGCACGTGATGTCCCAATCTTTGGACCATCCGCCGCCTTCGCCCCACAGGTTGTTCTGCAGAGTCCAACCAGCGTAGCCAGCTAGCGCCGGGTACATAAATGCGTACTGGGCCTTAGAAGCGGCCTTGAGCTTTGGCGCCCACTCAGCGAATTCTTGCCACGTCTTCGGTGCGCGGTCCGGCAAGCCAGCAGCCTTGAAGTGGTCTTTGTTGTAGTAAAACAACGGTGTTGAGCGGCCGTAGGGGAGCGCCCACTGCTTTGAGTCGTATTTGTAGTCGTCCACTAGGGACTTACGGAAATCATCAACCTTGACGTCCAGCTGCTTGATGAGAGAGTCCAAGGAAATGATGTTCTGGTTCATGTAGTAACGGAACCACCACACGTCGGAGAGGACCACAAGAGCAGGCAAGCCGCTCTTGGCAGCCTGAGCCGTCTGGAACTTCTGCGCAATCTCTTCGTAGTTGGAACCGGCAGTGACCAAGTTGACCTTGATTGTGGGGTTGGCCGCCTCGAACTTGGCGATGATTTCCTTCTCAACATCCTGGGACTTGCCCGGGTGGTTGGACCAGAAGTCGATGGACGTTGCCGGCTTCACGCCAGAAAAGTCTACTTCCTGGGTTGACGCCGAGGAGTTGTTGGAGGCAGTGGAGGGGCCACCACACGCGGAGATAGCAGCGGCTCCGGCGCCAGCGCCGGCTAAGGAAAGGAAGAGCCGGCGGTCAAGATTGAGGGACATGATGAACCTTTCAGAGGGAGTGGTGTTATTTGAAGGGAGTTAGCTCAGCCGGTGACTGAACCTTGAGTGAGACCCGCGACGATGTATCGCTGGAGCATGGCAAAAATAATCAAAATCGGAATAATCACCAGGACGGCGCCGGCCATAAGAATTCCCCAGCCAGAACCGTTGCCTTCGGAGTTCTGCAGGAGCGTTAGGCCCACTGGCAAAGTCATTGCCTCGGGTTTGTCAGTGATGATGAGTGGCCAGATGTAGTCATTCCACTCGCTGACCACGGTGACCAGACCCACGGTGGCGATGGAGGGAACTGACACCGGAACTACCACTTGCCACAAACGACGCCAGTGCCCAGCGCCGTCGATCTCTGCAGCCTCAAGAATGGATCCGGGCAGAGTCATAAAGTGTTGGCGAAGCAAGAACGTACCGAAGGCAGTTCCCAGTCCGGGCAGGATGATGCCCCAGAGAGTGTTTTTGCCGCCCATACCCGCGATCAGCAGGTAATTGGGAAGGATGGACACTTGGGCCGGAACCATCAGGGCCACAAGAATCAAAACAAACATCACGTTTTTGAAGGGGAATCGCACAAACACCAACGCATAGGCGGTGAGGATAGCGAGGACCACTTTGATGGTGGATCCCACAGCCGTGACGATCACTGAGTTAGCAAAGAACTGCCCAAAAGGAACAGTGGTCATAGCCACTGTGTAGTTTTCCGGGTTCAGAGTCTGCGGCAGGACTTTCAAATCTAGGGTGACAATCTCTCCCGGCTGTTTGAAGGAACTCAAGATCATCCACAGCAAGGGAAGGAAAACCACCATTGTGGCCAGGATCAGTGGCACATATCCGCCCACAATGGTCTGCACAAGATTACTGCGAGTAAAAACGCGTTGTGGCCCAGTTGTGCTATTTCGATGCCCTTTCCCAGGACGGTGAGGTTTTGGAAAGGACGACGCCGGGAGGTCAGTCGGTGAATCGGTGCGGCTCACGCGTAATGCACCTTCCGTTCAACGAAGCGAAGTTGCAAGACAGTGATGATTAGCAGGATCACAAAGAGAATGACCGATACGGCGGCGGAATAGCCGGCACGGTTGTACGCGCCGAAGGCTTGAAGGTAAGCCTCATAAATCAGCGTGCTGGTGCCGTTGCCCAAGGGGGTCATGATACGGATCAGGTCAAAGGCCTGAAGTGAGCTGATCATGGTGGTGATCAGTAAAAAGAACGTAGTGGGGGAGAGGAGTGGAAGGCTCACGCTCCAGAACCGCCGGAAACCGCCAGCGCCGTCGATGGCCGCTGCCTCCATTACGTCCTTGGGTAGGGACTGCAGTCCGGCCAGGTAAACCACCGCACAATAGCCCAGGTTCTTCCAGATATAGACAATGATCACCATCAGCAATGAGAGCTGGGGATCATTGATCCACTCCGGGCTCTGCTGGCCCAAGCCGCGTAGAATCCAGGCGAGAACGCCGTAACCGGGATCAAAGATAAAAAGCCACACAAGTCCAACGCCCACCCCGGAAAGAACGTAGGGCGCAAAAACAGCGGACCGGGCGAAGGTGGTGCCGCGTACTTTGGAATTGAGCGCCAACGCCACGAGCAACCCCAGCACCATTGACCCGCCCACGGTAGCGAGGGTGAATATCCCGGTGGTGCCCAGAACGCGGGGCGCGTCCGAACTCGTGAAGAACGTTATGTAGTTCCCCAGGCCGACCACTGTGGCGTTGGCCGAACCTAAGGTCCAGTCCAACGTTGAGTAGTAGATGTTGTTGAACAACGGCAAATAAGTGAAGACAGCAATCAATGCAAGGTTGGGGAACGCGAACGCCAAGAAAGTCCAGAAGTCTCTTCGACTGCGCGCACTCATACCGCGCTGCTTGAGTTGGTGAGGTTGCTTGGGCGTGCCCTGCGTGTTGGCGGTGCTTAGTTTCGTGGACCGCCGGACCTTGCCGGCCCGGCCTGGCGAAACACCAGCCGCCTCGGGCGCAAGGCTGCCCCGAGGCTGGGTGAGGGATTCGTTGTGGCTCATGTAGGTCTCTATCTGATTTCTCTGGCGCCGGTGGATGCTTAGCTTTAGCGGGAGCCGAAGGGAGTGACTCGCCTGATTCTCGGCACCAGGTTCTAGGCCACTTCACCACAAGCACGGAGCGCATTTGAGCCGTTTTGGGCCCCTAAAGCATTTATTCGACGAGCTTTTGTTAGGCGTTTACGCGTTGTTTCACTCAGCGACGGCCCAGGTTTGGCCAAGACTTCCGCCGAGCCAAGTGCGTGCGTTCTGAGGAACCATGGGCTAACATGTGCCGATTTAACTTCCGAAGGGAAATGACGTAGAGTTATTTGTTGGTTGTCTGCCCTGCCGTGCCCTAGTGCCGGTGGAAAGAGAACTAAAACCCAAAAATGTTCACGGTGTGATTCGAATGCGTCGTGACAACAACAGTTAGCGGAGGATATGGCCAAGAAGGACGGGGTCATTGAGATCGAGGGCGTTGTGACAGAGGCTCTTCCCAATGCGATGTTTCGCGTTGAGTTGACCAACAAGCACATCGTTCTGGCACACATCTCAGGAAAAATGCGTCAGCACTACATCAGGATCCTCCCAGAGGACCGCGTGGTGGTGGAGCTCAGCCCGTACGACCTCACTCGAGGCCGTATTGTCTACCGCTACAAATAAACCGCTGAAAGCCTGAGGCGAATTTCACCGACGGCCACCTCAGTACTCACTGCAAACACGCAAAGGAATGCCATGAAGGTCAAGCCGAGCGTCAAGCAGATCTGCGACAAGTGCAAAGTGATCCGCCGTAATGGCCGGGTCATGGTGATCTGCGAGAACCCGCGCCACAAGCAGCGTCAGGGCTAATTCCCTTAGGGAATTACCCTCCAGGAAACTGGACTGCTTAACCCACGCAAGTAAATAAAGGCAGCACAAGCTGAATTGGGACGTATTGAGCCCGGACAGCTAACCCCCGGTCGGAGGCTGGGGCCGCACTGAAAGTGCGGGTGTACTGCCTACGACCTCCGGTTTATACAAGGAGCACTGCCACTATGGCTCGTCTCGCTGGCGTAGACATTCCCCGCGAAAAGCGGTTGGAAATTGCGCTTACATACATCTACGGCGTGGGCAAGACCCGTGCACACGAAACCCTGGCTGCCACCGGCATCAGCGCTGACGTCCGCGTTAAGGACCTCACCGACGCCGAGCTGGTTCAGCTGCGTGACTACATTGAAGGCAACTACAAGGTTGAGGGTGACCTTCGCCGCGAAGTAGCTGCAGATATCCGCCGCAAGGTTGAAATCGGTAGCTACGAAGGCCTGCGTCACCGCAAGGGCCTGCCAGTACGCGGACAGCGTACCAAGACCAACGCTCGTACCCGCAAGGGCCCGAAGCGGACCGTCGCCGGCAAGAAGAAGGCTACTCGCTAAGTCCTTCCGGACTAACGAAGCTTTCCCCATAACTTTCTGTAGGAGAAGAAATGCCCCCGAAGACTCGTGGCGCGGTTCGCAAGCCGCGTAAGAAGGACAAGAAGAATATCGCGCTTGGCCAGGCGCACATCAAGAGCACCTTTAACAACACCATCGTGTCCATCACGGACCCCACTGGTGCTGTCATCTCATGGGCATCCGCCGGTGAAGTTGGCTTCAAGGGCTCGCGTAAGTCCACTCCGTTCGCCGCACAGCAGGCCGCAGAGTCCGCTGCAAAGCGCGCTCAGGAGCACGGTTTGCGCAAGGTTGACGTATTCGTAAAGGGTCCGGGCTCAGGCCGCGAGACCGCCATCCGCGCACTGCAGGCTGCTGGCCTGGAGGTTGGCTCCATTCAGGACGTCACCCCCAGCGCTCACAACGGCTGCCGTCCGCCGAAGCGCCGCCGCGTCTAATTGTTAATAGCCACCAGCGATGGTGCGTGAGGAGTATTACTCCCACGCACCATTAGCTGGCTAGGCTGGAAACGATTGGTACGGACCGACGTCGATTTCCACCACCTGTGTTGCGTCATATAGCGGATGCTCGCCGAAAGGAAACCTAAGTGCTCATTGCACAGCGCCCCACCCTCTCAGAAGAGGTAGTCTCCGAGAACCGTTCACGGTTCGTCATTGAACCGCTTGAGCCTGGCTTCGGCTACACTCTCGGAAACTCCCTCCGCCGTACCCTGCTCTCCTCCATTCCCGGTGCTGCTGTAACCAGCATCCGGATTGATGGTGTGTTGCACGAATTCACCACCGTTCCCGGTGTAAAGGAAGATGTCACTGAGATCATCCTGAACATCAAGAGCCTTTCGGTGTCTTCTGAGCACGATGAGCCGGTTGTTGCTTACCTGCGCAAGCAGGGCCCCGGAGTCGTCACCGCCGCGGACATTGCTCCTCCGGCCGGTGTTGAATTCCACAACCCGGATCTGCACATTGCCACGCTTAATTCGAAGGGCAAGTTCGAACTCGAACTGACCATCGAACGCGGCCGTGGTTACGTTTCGGCAGCTCAGAATAAATCAGGCGAGTCCGAGATCGGCCGTATTCCGGTTGACTCGATCTACTCACCCGTGATGAAGGTGACCTTCCGCGTGGAGGCCACCCGTGTTGAGCAGCGCACTGACTTCGACAAGCTCATTGTCGACGTGGAAACCAAAGCAGCCATCACCCCGCGTGATGCTGTGGCTTCCGCCGGCACCACCTTGGTGGAGCTGTTCGGTCTGGCACGCGAGCTGAACACCGCAGCTGAAGGTATTGAGATTGGCCCGTCGCCTACGGACGCTGCTTTGGCCGCTGACATGGCTCTGCCGATCGAGGATCTGGACCTTACGGTTCGTTCCTACAATTGCCTCAAGCGTGAGGGCATCCACTCCGTGGGTGAACTCGTTGCTCGCTCCGAGGCAGACCTGATGGACATCCGTAACTTCGGTGCGAAGTCCATTGACGAGGTCAAGGCAAAGCTGGTTGAACTGGGTCTGTCCCTCAAGGACTCCCCTCCCGGTTTTGATCTTGCAGCCCGTGCCGCAGCCATTGAAGAGGACGACGCCGCTTTCGGCGACGACGAACTCTAAACAGCAGATTCCGGCTGCCGATTCGCTGAGCGATTCGGCTGGCCATTCCAACAGGAGAAATAACTATGCCTACCCCCACTAAGGGTCCGCGCCTCGGAGGCGGAGCGGCTCACGAGCGTTTGATGCTCGCGAACCTGTCCGCAGCGCTCTTTGAGCACAAGCGGATTACCACCACCTTGACCAAGGCCAAGCGCCTCAAGCCGTACGCAGAGCGTCTCGTGACGTTCGCAAAGCGCGGGGACTTGTCCTCACGCCGTCGTGTGCTTGCTTTGATCAGCAACAAGGGCATTGTCCACGAGCTGTTCACCGACATTGCCCAGGCAGTGGAGAACCGCGACGGTGGCTACACCCGCATCACCAAGATCGGTAACCGTAAGGGCGACAACGCTCCTATGGCCGTGATTGAACTCGTTCTCGAGCCGCTTTCCGCTAAGCAGTCCGTTGTTGCCGAGGCCAGCACTGCTGCTGCCAAGGCTGCCCCGGCCGCTGAGGAAGCTGTTGTTGCCGAGTCCTCTGAGGTTGAAGCTGTTGAGGCTGATGCTGCAGAGTCCACCGAAGCTAAGTACGCTGGCTCCAAGCCTGCTACCGAGGACAACGTTGCTCCTGAGGGCTACGAGGTCAAGGGCAACGAGGACTCCATGAAGTTCCACGTTCCCGGCTCACGCTGGTACGACGCTACTGTTGCCGAAGTTTGGTTTGACTCAGCTGAGTCCGCCGCAGCTGCTGGCTTTGCGCCTGCAGGTGGCGAAGCCGCTCAGGCAGTAGAAGCAGAGTAATCTGCCTCTACGTCCGCAGTAGTATTCGTTGATGAACGAGCTCAAACCCGCCACCCCCACTTTTGGGGGTGGCGGGTTTTTGCGTGTCCGCTTAGATTTGGCGTACGACGGCGGCCCTTTCAGCGGGTGGGCCACTCAACCGGGGCTGGTAACGGTTCAAGGCAGCCTCGAGGAGGCACTTGCGTTGATGTTGCGACGCCGGGTACGGGTCACGGTTGCTGGCCGTACCGACGCCGGAGTACACGCGAGTGGGCAAGTGGCCCACATCGATCTCACCCCGGAGGAATGGGGTTCGCTGCCTCGCGGGAATGAACTCGCGCCGGGGGAGGCGTTGCGCCGCCGCTTGGATGGCGCCCTCAACCGGGTTCTGGGCGACGACCATTCGGCACTGGTCATCCGTAAAAGCGAATTGGCTGATCCTGGTTTTGATGCGCGCTTTTCAGCCTTGTGGCGCCGCTACAGCTATCGCATTGTTGACCTGCCTCAGTACCGGGACCCGTTGAGCCGGACAGTGACCTTGTGGCACAAGCACGCCTTGGACGTTGAGGCCATGAATGCTGGTGCCAGAACGCTTTTGGGTCTCCGAGATTTCCGGGCGTTTTGTAAACCCCGCGAAGGCGCAACCACCATCCGGGAACTTCAGCGCTTTGAGTTCACACGAGGCCAAGACGGTGTCATCACCGTGGCAGTTCAAGCCGATGCGTTCTGCCACAACATGGTCCGTGCACTCGTTGGATCTACGCTGCGGGTAGGAGACGGCCGGGAAAAGCCTGAGTGGCTGTACGCTCGTTTGCAGGCTGGTATTCGGGACGCAAAGTCAGTTCTCGCTGCCCCACACCCTTTGGTCCTAGAAGAGGTTGCCTACCCCGGGCCGGAGGAACTCGCCGCCCGCGCAGAACTGACGCGAGCCCGCCGGGCGTAGTTTCGGATGACATAACGGATCCCCCCGGCTCTGGGTGCCGAGGGGATCCTGACTGGGGGCCGCGCTGCTAGGAGAACGCGGCAATTATGTTCATCACTGCAGGGCCCAGCAGGATGATGAACAGTGTGGGGAAAATACAGAAGATGAGCGGGAAGAGAATTTTCACCGGGATTTTCATGGCGTGTTCCTCAGCCCGTTGACGACGTTTGATTCTCAACTCGTGCGCCTGAATCTTGAGGACCTTCGCAATCGGTACGCCGTAGGTATCGGCCTGGATAATAGCCCGGATAAAACTGCGCAGTTCCGGCACCTGAACTCGTTCAGCCATGGCCTGGTAGGCCTCTTTGCGCGACCGCCCCACCTGAATGTCTTGAAGCGTTCGGATGAGTTCCTCAGCTAGTGGCCCATCACCATTTTGCCCTGCCCGTCCCATGGCTGCTTCGAATCCCAAACCTGCTTGGACGGAAATGAGCATCTGGTCCAGAGAATTGGGGAGCTCCTTTTGAATGGCAGCCCGGCGTTTCTCTGCCTGGCTTCGCAATAGCAAATCAGGGGCGAAGAAACCGAAGGCTAGGGATCCTATAAAGATCAAAAAGCGTATGGGCGAAGGACTGGCGAGTAACACCATCAGCCCAAGCGCGCCCAGAACCAGGGCAAGAAGAGGTTTGACTGAAATAAGCCGCTCGAGCGGCCAGTCTTTAGGCCGTCCTGCAGCCGCCAGCTGCCGGTCAAGCCAAGCTTCGTAGCTTTTGGGTGTGAGCTGCCGGGAGAAAGTTGTCCAACTTTCGCCCAATGCAGGCTTGTCGGATTGAACTCTCTCACGCAAACCTAGGTTGCTTTGAATATTGCGGATCCCGGCGCGGTCTGGGCTCAACACAAGCCAAACCATCACGGAGATGGGAACTACTATTGCCAGCATTGCGCCGAGGGCTATGGGTGACATGAGGTCCTCCTAATACTTCGGCTTGATCAGACGGCTGAGCCAAAAACCGCCGATTGCTAGCATGATGGCCGCAACGATCAACATCAGCAGCCCAGGGAGGGTAGTGGTGAAGGTGACTGCGTAGCTTGGATTGATAAACAACAACGCGACGAACAAAACAATAGGAAGGGCCATAAGGACTATTGCCGACATCCTGCCCTCGGCACTGAGTGCTTGGACTTGGCGTTGGATCTGGTTCCGGTCACGGATGGTCTCTGCAAGGTGGTCCAGCACTTCAGCGAGCTCACCGCCTACTTCGCGGTGAATTTCAATGGCTTGCGCCACCCAGTCGAAGTCCTCGCTACCTGTTCGTTTGGCGACGTCCTGCATCGATTCGTTGAGCGCACGGCCAATGCGGACCTCGTTAACGATTCTGCTTAGCTCTTGGCTCATGGGCGCTTCGCCTTCGGCCGCAGCTGCATCGATGGCACGCAAAAGGCTGTGCCCGGCGCGCATACTTCCGGTGAACATTTGTAGAGTGTCAGGTAGTTGGTCTGCGAAGGCCTTTTGACGCTTGGCGGTAGTTATGGCCAACCACAACAGCATGCCACCGGGGAAGGCAACTAGCAGGACAATGGCGAGCGCCAGGCCGCTGAGGATGTACCCAATCAGCCCTCCAAGGACTGCACCGGCTGCCATCATGAGAAGGAAGTCGGCGGGCTGCATTTTCAGCCCGGCCCGCTCCATCTTCTCCCGGTCCACCGGGGCGCTTGTTCCTGTTTTGAGCCGCCTGTTAATCAGTCCCACGGCCGAGTCTGTCAGCCGGGTCAGGCCAGATACTGTATTGACCTGGTCTGGACGCCGCCGTGTCAAAGGTATGACTCTGGTCGGTTGGAAAACCACCGTAAATAAGAGCACCAATGCTGCGAAGACCAATATGATCCCCACAACGAGCATGCTCACCGGAAGCTCGGTGGTATTCATCGGTGGCCCCTGACGACTGGCGCACCAAATACTTGTGGTGAAACGTGGATTCCTAGTTCTTCAAATCGGTCAGTGAATCGGGGACGGACACCGGTGGGAACCGCGTGACCTAGGAAACGTCCGGTCAGATCAATGCCGGCAGCGTAGTCGAAGACAAAGGCGTCCTGGAGGGTGACAGTGTCCCCTTCCATGCCTTGAACCTCAGTGACATGGGTAATGCGCCGTGTCCCGTCTCGAAGTCTGGAAATGTGCACAATGAGGTTCACTGCCGAGGCAACTTGTTCGCGGATGGCCCTGAGCGGCAAGTCCATGCCGGACATCAGTACTAGGGTTTCCAAACGGGCAATGGCGTCACGCGGCGAGTTGGCGTGAACCGTGGAAAGTGACCCATCATGGCCGGTATTCATAGCTTGGAGCATGTCTAAGCTTTCACCACCGCGGACTTCACCCACCACAATCCGGTCTGGCCGCATACGGAGCGAGTTACGGACCAGGTCACGGATGGAGATTTCGCCGCGGCCCTCAATGTTGGGTGGCCGGCTTTCCAGACGCACCACATGATCTTGTTGGAGTTGAAGCTCCACCGCGTCCTCAATGGTGATGATGCGGTCGGTTGCAGGGATAAAGGAGGAGAGCACGTTGAGCATGGTCGTTTTGCCGGTACCGGTACCTCCGGAGACGATGATGTTCATCCTTGCCAGCACACAGGCCTTGAGCAGCTCGGCGATTTCCGGTGACATACTTCCGAACTCGATGAGCTTCTGAACCGTCAGTGCTTCACGGGCGAACTTGCGGATGGTGAGGGCTGCACCGTTGAGCGCTAAGGGCGGGATAATTGCGTTCACACGTGAGCCGTCGGCCAAACGCGCATCAACCAACGGGGACGACTCGTCAATACGCCGGCCTACACGGGAGACCACACGCTCAATCACCCGGCGCAAGGCATCTTCGCTGGCGAACTTTGTGTCAGTTTTGATGAGCTTGCCTTGGCGTTCAACGTAGATTTGATCAGCGCTGTTGACCATAATTTCCGTGACACTTGGGTCATCGAGATAACGTTGGATGGGCCCGTGGCCTAGGACATCGTCAATGATTTCGCGGATGAGCCGTTGGCGCTCGCCGCCTGAGAGTGGAACTTGTTCCTCATCCACCACGGCTTTGAGCTCGTCTTTGACGAACTTATGGAGTTCAACTTCGTCCAGGGACGAATCGGTGATTCGGGAACCGAGCCGCTCGTACAGCGCTTCACTGGCGCGTTCCTTGAGCCCGTTGAGTGCCTCACTCGCCGCAGACGCCGTCGGAGTTTCTGTCTTGACTTCCACAGCGGATTGTTCAGCTGCGTGCGCAGTAGCAATGGTTCCCAAAGTAGTGGCCGTGGCCGGGGGCGCGAGCACCTCTGGGCCCGAATTTTTTGCGGCAAGTCGGTGTGAGAGGTTCATTGCATAACCGCCCTTCGGTGTAGCCGCTTGTGGGGGCGGGCTTCCCAATTTGGTTTGAAACGCTCCACCAATTGACGGAGTGCTTTCGCTGCAGGGTCGCGCCGGCCCTCTTGAAGGACTGGCACACCTTTGTTGGTGGCGAAGGGCATGGTGCGTGTTCGTGGGATCACCACGTCCACGGGAGAACCGATCGTCGCTTCGATGTCTTGAATGGAGATCCCGGATTTCCGGTCCGCCATATTGAGTACTACGTGCCGTTCCTCGGGAAGCAGATCCAGTTCAGCGAGCACGTTGAATCCGGTGCGCAAGCCACGAACGCTGGGGATGTCCATTCCGCACACCCATACGGCATCGGTGGCTTCCTCAAGGGTTGCCAGGACGTGTTCACCCAAGCCCGGGGCGGTGTCTACCACCACGTACTGGAACTCTTGGCGAAGTTGCTTGAGCAGATGGGTGATGTGCGCGGCAGTGATGTTGTCCATCTCGATCGGATTCCGCGGTGCGCACAGCGCGTAGATGTTGCTGGGGTGCAGGGAAAGGTAGGTTTTCAGGACCATTGAGTCTTGACTGCCTGCGCCAGCCACTGCATCAGTGATGGTGTATTCGGGATCGATCAATAGCCCGCTGGCAACATCACCAAATTGCAGGTCCAAGTCAACGATCACCACACTCATGGGTGCGATCCCGCCTAAACCAACTGCCAGGTTGGTGGCGATGGTTGTTTTGCCTACCCCACCTTTGGGTGACATTACAGCTATGACGCGTCCGCCGTCGGCGTTTGGTCCTTCTCCTGCGGATGGTGCCAAACCACGACGCCGACCTGCCGCCGCGAGTGCGGCGCGTTCCACTGTTGCGCGGATGGTCTCTGTGTCAGCGCCCGGAGTAAGGATGTCCCGGATGCCGGAGCGCATGGCTTGAAGTGAGAGTTCATCCTGCTCAGTCGCAACCAGAAGCAGTGCGATGTCCGGGCACTGAAGGTCCATCGCAGCGGCGAACTTGAGTGTCTCATCCAGTGGCAGTCCTGGACCAAAAATTAGCACTTCCGGTGGTTCGCCACCTTTTTGACTGTATTGCTGGCTGCCTTGTTCGCCCAAGATCTCCTCGGGGCTTTGTGGAAGGTAGTCGGCTTCAAAGTGGGCCAGCATTCCACGCATGGGATTGGTGGCTAGGCGGACCCGGTGGGCAAAGTCCTTGTCTGGTGTGATGAGGAGGAAGCGGCTCATTTCAGCACCTTGGTGGAGTCCACCACACCGCTAGAGTCTTCCACTGAAGCAGAGGTTTCCTTGGAGAAATACACTTTTCCAAACTCGACGGCGTAGACGATCCGTTGGGCGTCTGCTGCGCTGACGGCAATGGTCATCAGGTAGGTGTCATTGGCGGACGAGCTTGAGGACTTGCTGGAACTAAGTGCGCCACCGCCGCTGGACTGTTGAGCCTCGCCCTGCGTTTGGGCAGCCTGCCCGCTGCTGTACTGGACTGCCGTTACAAGCACCTTGTGGAAGGTGAGCTGTGTGCGATCCGGGGTGGTGTCAGTTTTGGGGATGGAGAGGAAAACCCCAGCCGTATCACCGGCTTGGATTCGGCCACCTGCTACACGGTCAATAGGCAGCCGGATGCTGACTTCCTGTTTTCCGGCGGGCACTTCTACCCGCGCAGGGCCAAGATAAGCGGTGGAATCCACTAACCGGCTGCTGATGAGCTGTTCGCCCTGGAGCAGTTCAACGGAGGTGACTTTGGTGCCAATGTCGCTCAGGCTGGTCAGAGTCTCAGCTGCTACGGCGGACTTAGGGAGCGACTTGCTCTCTAGGTACTCGGAGAGTTTACTGGCGGGAGTTCCGGCCGGAATGTCGGTCTTGACCACCAGAACTTCTTCGGTCTCCGTGTTACCGAGGGCACGCTTGTCAGCGCCCTGGACGTAATTGAAGAGAATGATGGTTCCAATGATTGCCACAACAAGTGCGGCGATGCCTCCCAGTAGGCGTGTTTTCACGAGATTCCCCTTAGAAAATCCTTATATTTTGTTGATGAGGCGAAGGGCTAGTGCCGTCCGCTATTTGATGAGTTTCACTTCTGTGGTGCCAAAGTCCTGGCCGGGCGCCGGGTTACTTGAGGGGGCGTCATCGGTGGTGACGTATTTGATGAACTGTCCGATGATGCAGCGATCGCCACCACCCGAACACGAGAGGTTGGAATTGCCGGTGGCTGCGGTAGTGTTCCGGAATTCGTAAACATCGTTGTTACCGAATTTCCAGCCCAGAATCCTAAAGGTGGCGTAGCCGAGGACGTGAAAGACTGCGCCACTTCCGCTACCCGATGCAGTGTCGTAAACGGGAAACGTAACTTTGACGTCTTGACCTGCGTTAAGCGTGTTGATCCAGCCTTGGAGGATGGTTGCGCATTGGGCGGGTTTGTCGTTACCAGGATCGGTCCTGGCAATGTTGCCCGTAGTGGTGACCGCGTAGCAGTCCGCATCAGGGTCACTGAGCCAGCCCCAACCGCCGGGCACTACATGCCCCGAAGCATTGGTGCAGGTGGTCCCAGGTTTCCATGAGATTTTCTGTACTACTCCTGCGGCCACAGCGGAGCTGAGATCCCAGCACTTATTTGAGAAAGCGAGTGGGAAGGCGCCACCACCACTTGGTGGAAAAAGGCCTGCGCTGGCACTCGCACCTACTGAGACAGCTGGCACGTTGAGCGCGCTAGCAAAGAGTTTGGTGAGGGTTGAGCCGTTGTCGGCGCCGTTTTTGGTGGTTGTTTTCACGGTGACTTGGCCAGCGACGCTGGTGGTGTCCACTGAGCTGACGGTGCTCTTTCCGTCGAGTGAATTGGCATCTGCAAGCGGATCTGCGAGGGAAGTGTCGCACGCTGAGGCTGCACAACTTTGGGCAACGGCTAGCGCGCCGGAGTCTGCGGCGTTCTGGAGTTGGGCACGTTCCGAATAAATCTGGCCTACGTCAACGGCAATGGCTCCAACCCCGATCAGAACGAGCATCATCAATGCAACGAGGACACCTGAGACGCCTTGTTCGCCGCGCTCGCGTAATACCCAGGAGACTCGTTTGATTAGCCGCCGCATCGCATGGCTCCTACTCCGGTAGCTGTGAAGGTACTTGCGAAGGAGATGTTTCCGCCCTGGATGTTGAGCGAGAAGCCGGTGGGGGAGTTTGCTACATGTTGCACCGTGACCTTCACGGTTTTATTGCTGGCGGAACAGGCCCCAGAGGTGAGTGTAAAGTCGCCAGCTGTCAGTCCTGCCCCCGGTGCGCCGTTGATGCCAGCCGTGGTGGCTTTGCCCCAGTCCTTGGAGATGGAGTACTCGCGGGCTGCTTCCCGTGCGGCCTGTGTGGTGGAGATCTGTGCGTTGTATTGGTAAGCGAATTCCACAATGCCGGCGATCAAAGCAAGCAGTAGCGGCGCTACTAGCGCAAACTCGACTGCGACAGCACCAAGTTCTTTATGACTGTGGTGTTTGTGCCGGAGTTGTTGGTTCCGGGAAGGCTGGGTTTTGAGCTTCAACGAATCCCCCAGGGATAGTGATAGCCGAATAAAAAGAAGGTGTGCCGCTCCCGCACGTGGCGGGTGCGGCACACCATATCGATTCGAGCGGAACGTAGTTCTAGCGCCGAACTACCACGTTCCTACCTGGGTAGCCAAGTCATTGAAGAACGTGTTCAGATTCTTGCCAAAGGCAGTTACGCCGACGACGATGACCAAGGCAATCAAACCAACCAGCAGTGAATATTCCGTGGCGGTCGCGCCTTTTTCGGAAGAAACCTTTTCCTTCACGCCGGCAACAAAAGCGAGCATGGAGACCATAAGAGTGTTCATTGGAGTGTCCTTAAAAGATGTGAATGAAAAAAGAACGAAACAAGGAGGATGACATTCACGAATTCCCCAGGGCCCCCATTCGAAGCCGCTGGAACTTCGTTGAGATAAGGAATACACGCCAATTTGGTTGGTTAACAACGCGTAGTTGTACTCGTTTTTTGCCCCTCAAAACTGGTTAACTACTTGTTTTGAGGATTTAAGTACTTAGTTTTGTGGCGGCTCAACCTAGACGGCAGCTGCCCCGGGAAGAAAAAACACCATCAACAGGGTTGTTGCCAACATGGCTGGCCCAAAAGGTAACTCGCTCGTTTTTTCCACCTTTTTTGCTGCCACAAGGACCACAGAGACCAGCGCGTGCAGCACAAAAGCTAAGGCTGCGCCAAGAAACAACTGGCTCCAACCCACGTAGCCCAGTACCAAACCCAAAGGTGCCGCGAGCTTTACATCCCCCATACCCAGTCCGGCGGGAGTAAGAAGCGCCAGTAGTAGGTAGACCCCAAAAAACACCAGACCACCGAGCATCATCCGAAGCATGGTGCCACCGCCTGGGCCGGCAATTGCCGCAAAAGCCAAGGTCAACGCCAGCGCCGGGATGAGTGGCAACACCAGAGCGTTGGGCAGTAGCTGGTATTGCAGGTCTATCCGGGAGAGTAGTACGGCGGCGAAAGCCAACAATAGAACTGGTGCCAGAGACCAGGTCCAACCCAAGCGGAGGGTCAGGGCGCCGAAGAGCAGAGCGGTGAGTACCGCCGTCGTACTTTGAAGAATGCGCTGCGAGAAGCCTTGCCAAGCGACCAATCTCACGCGCGGCATAAAACGGGCCACGAGGATCTCGGCTGCCCAGTTCAAACCACCACCGAGTACCACTAGAAGTAAGAGGCGCATGGTGGCTCCGATGTCTCAGGCGGTGCTAAAAAGGTGCACAGAGCATTCGCCTCAGGCGGCTGCCAGCGGCGTGTATCTTCGCATACTACTTCCTGCTTTTGACCGATGGCCTCTTGGCGCGCTATTCTAGATAGTCGTTGTGCGTGTCCTAACTCGTTGATGCGCGCCCGCTCGGAGACCCGGTTGCAGGGTCATATATTCGAAGGGCGTTTTCGAGACTGGGGATTACTGGTTACATAGAGCCCTCACCTCTGTTCCGGTCGCGCATAGAAACATTGGTGCATGCTACTGCTTGCCGCCGAACACAAGAACGCCAGAACAAGAACGAGGCAAAAACCGTGCGTACGTACACCCCGAAGCCCGGCGACATCAATCGCCAGTGGCACGTCATTGACGCCACAGACGTTGTCCTTGGTCGTCTTGCCAGCCAGACCGCAACACTGCTGCGCGGAAAGCACAAGCCGACCTTTGCGTCCCACATGGACATGGGCGACTTCGTCATCATCATCAACGCTGAAAAGGTCGCTTTGACCGGCGCCAAGCTGGAGCAGAAGCGCGCATACCGCCACTCCGGTTTCCCGGGCGGTCTGACCAGCGTTAACTACGCAGAGCTGCTGGAACAGAACCCGGTACGCGCTGTTGAGAAGGCAATCAAAGGCATGCTGCCCAAGAACTCCTTGGCTGCACAGCAGTTGACCAAGCTGAAGGTATACCGGGGTGCAGAGCACCCCCACGCCGCTCAGCAGCCTAAGACTTTTGAAATCACCCAGGTCGCCCAGTAGTCCTGGCCACCAACAAACTTTTTATTACAAGGAGAATCGTGGCTCAGAACGAAGAACTGACCACCGAGGCCGTCGAGGCCGAGGAAAACCTGACCAGCTACACCTCTGAAAGCTCTGCAGTAGACGCAGCGCCGAAGAAGGAGCGTCCGGCTTTGACTGTTGCAGGCGCAGCAGTTGGCCGCCGCAAGCAGGCCATTGCACGTGTTCGCGTTGTACCGGGTTCCGGTAAGTGGATTGTCAACGGCCGCGAGCTGGACAACTACTTCCCGAACAAGCTGCACCAGCAGGAAGTCAACGAGCCTTTCCGCATCCTGGATCTCGAAGGCGCCTACGACGTCATCGCACGCATCCACGGTGGTGGCCCTTCCGGACAGGCTGGCGCATTGCGCTTGGGTGTTGCCCGCTCCCTCAACGGGATCGACGAAGAGAACAACCGCGCAACGCTCAAGAAGGCTGGCTTCTTGACCCGCGACGCTCGTGTTATCGAGCGTAAGAAGGCTGGTCTCAAGAAGGCACGTAAGGCTCAGCAGTACTCCAAGCGTTAATTTCGCTTTAGAACGATCCGTTCGTTCTTCAATAGGCTCCTCTTACCAACTGGTAGGGGGAGCCTATTGGCGTTTAAGGGCATGAGGTTTTCCGTCCAGCGCTGGCCAATGCGTCGTCTAGACTAGATCCGATGTCTAGATTATTTGGAACAGACGGGGTCCGGGGCCTGGCCAATGGACTATTAACCGCAGAGCTATCCATGCAGCTTGCCCAGGCCGCCGCCGTTGTACTGGGGCACGAACGGAGTAACGGAACGCGTCCGCGCGCCGTGGTTGCCCGTGACCCACGCGCGAGTGGTGAGTTCATCTCAGCTGCCGTCGAAGCAGGACTTGCAAGTTCTGGCATTGACGTGTTTGACGCTGGCGTTCTGCCTACGCCAGCCGCGGCCTACCTGATTGCAGATCTGGAAGCTGACTTTGGTGTGATGATTTCCGCTTCACACAACCCTGCACCGGATAACGGAATTAAGTTCTTTGCCCGTGGTGGTCAGAAACTCCCCGATGAGGTGGAAGACGCTATTGAGGCTCAAATGAAGCTGGGACCACAGCGTCCCATCGGCGGTGAAGTAGGCCGTATCCAGCGCTTTGCTGATGCCGAAGACCGTTACATTGTTCATTTGCTGAGCACCCTCCCGCACCGTTTGGACGGACTGAAAGTAGTTCTGGACTGCGCCCACGGTGCTGCCAGCGGTTGTTCACCGCAGCTTTTCACCAACGCTGGTGCTGAGGTTGTGGTGATTGGCGCTGAGCCCGACGGCCTGAACATAAACGACGGCGTGGGCTCCACCCACTTGGGCCCGCTCAAGGCTGCTGTGCTTGAGCACGGCGCGGATCTAGGTATTGCGCATGACGGCGATGCTGACCGTTGCTTGGCTGTAGATCATGAAGGCAACGAGATTGATGGCGACCAGATTATGGCCATTCTGGCCGTTGCGCTCAAAGACGCTGGCTTGCTGCGCGAGAACGTTTTGGTTGCCACAGTGATGAGCAACTTGGGTCTGAAACTCGCCCTGCGTGACGCTGGGATTACGGTTCGCGAAACCGGAGTGGGGGACCGCTACGTTCTTGAAGGTATGCGTGAAGGTAACTACAGCCTGGGTGGAGAGCAGTCCGGCCACGTCATTTTTGCCGACTACGCCACCACAGGTGACGGGCTACTCACTGGCCTGCAATTAGCTGCTCAGGTAGCTAAGACCGGCAAAACGCTCAAGGAGTTGGGCACCGTGATGACCAAGCTCCCGCAGCTAATGATCAACGTCAAGGGCGTGGACAAAGCCCGTGCTGGCAAGGACGAGGGCGTAGCTGAGGCTGTACGGCTCGCTGAGCAAGAGTTAGGTGAAACTGGCCGGGTGCTTCTGCGTCCGTCCGGCACAGAGGCTCTGGTTCGCGTGATGGTGGAAGCCGGTGACATGGAGACCGCGGAGCGGATCTGCAAGCGTCTAGCCGCAGTGGTTGAAGAGCGTCTTGCTTTTGAACCGGAAACTGCAGCTTAAGACAGCACTTCAGCTTAAGAAAACTTAGAGACAAATAATGAGGGCCCCCACCAAATGGTGGGGGCCCTCATTATTTGCTGTGAATCTTTAGCGCTTCAGGGAATCGCGGATTTCGGTCAACAGTGCGATCTGAGGATCAACTGCTTCTTCGGCTTCCGTGATACCGAGTTTGCGGTTGCGGCGTTCGATCATCTTGTTCATCGGCAAAACGATGACGAAGTAGATCGCTGCAGCTACCAGGATGAAGCTAACAATCGCGGTCAACAAAACACCGAACTTGATGTCGTTGCCACGAATGGTGATCTGAGCGAAGCTGTCAAAGTTGGGGGAACCAACCAGAGCAGCAATAAGAGGCATAAGGACGTTTTCCACCAGAGAAGTAACTACTTTTCCGAAGGCGCCACCCATGACTACGGCTACGGCAAGGTCTACGACGTTGCCCTTCATAATGAAATCTTTGAATCCACTCAACATGCTGACCAAATTACCGCACAGTAATGAACAATCAGGGACATTTAGCCATTAACACGTGAACGTGTCGGGAACAATGTCGCTTAGCCAAGCGTTGAGTCCTTTGCTGTGTCTGAAAGCCAACCGCGTTTTAGAGAATCGCAGCTGTCCCTTAGACATATCCCGGCGCTGCGGGAAGCCCTACATATTCCTCGAGGGTTTCGATCCCGCGCAGATGCATAGCTCCGGCTGCTTCGGTTCCGATAAAGCGCAAATGCCAGGGCTCATAGTAAAAGCCGGTAACGGTGTGCTGCAGCCAAGGGTATCGGACCACAAATCCAAAACGGTAGGCGTTAGCGGCAGCCCAGATGGCAGCCGGTTGGTCCTTGAATCCAGGGGTAAAAGATGCCAAACCACTGCCGTCGGCGATGTCGAAGGACCAGCCTGTTTGGTGCTCGGAGTACCCCGGCCGTGCAGAGGCAGTATCCGCACTTGCCTGTCCCCAGGCTGCGACGTATCCGCCGTACAGAATCTGCTGGGAAGCATAAGAACGGTAACCGCTGGCCAAGACCATGGTGACGCCTGCCAAAGCCGCAGCCTTGAACATGATCTCCGCCGCTCGGGCTGTGGTGGCGTTGAGTAGCGCCAACTCGCCGGAGGCAACGCTTTGGATAGCAGGCTTCACCAGATCAGCCGGAGCAAAACCGAGGGGAGATAGTGGCCGGTGTTTGTTGACCACCACCCACTGACTCTTTGGATCAGTGAGTGAAAAAGTCCGACGCGCGGAGGCAGCTGGCGCATTCGGCGCCAGGCCCGCTGTGGGGATCGCCGCCGTCGTACTTTTTGGGACCGTGGTACTGCTGTTGCTGCTTGGGGCAGAAGAGACCGCCGGGGCAGTCGTTTTGGCCGTGGAAGCCGAAGCGGCAGGGGAGTTGCTGGGACTTACAGACCCCGGCGCTACAGCTGAGTCTTTGGAGGTGCACGACGTCAAAATGCCGGCGCTTGCGAGAGGCAGGGCAGCCTGCAACAACGTTCTGCGGTTTAGTTTCGCCAAGGCCGCTTTTACACCTTTCGTAAAAGCATGCGTCGAATCGAATGATCCGAATCCTTAGTCAGGACCAATTGTGCCCTTCCACGCGTGGGCCGGACATTTTCTTCGAGGTTGGGCTCATTGATGCTCTTCCAGATATCCCGAGCAGTCGTTTCCGCCTCTTCATCATTAAGCGATGCGTAACGATGGAAATAGGACTCGGGCTGGGCGAAGGCAGTGCTGCGCAATTTGCGGAAGCGGTCCACATACCACTCTTCGATATACGACGTTTTTGCATCAACGTAAATGGAGAAATCGAAGAAGTCGCTCACCGCAAGACCCTGCCTACCGTCCGAACGCGGGCGTGCGGGCGCCAAAACATTAAGCCCCTCAACGATTAAAACGTCAGGACGGCGAACCACAACTTGGCGGTCCGGGACAATGTCATAGGTGACGTGTGAGTACCAGGGGGCCGTAACTTCCTCTGCGCCGCCTTTGATTTCGCTCACAAAGCGCAACAGCGCCCGGCGGTCATAGGACTCAGGAAAGCCCTTTCTGCTGAGTAAATTCCGGCGTCGCAACTCAGCAAGGGGGTAGAGGAAACCATCTGTGGTGACCAACTCAACGTTGGGTGTGCCGGGCCAACGCCGCAGCATTTCCCGCAGCACACGAGCGATGGTGGATTTACCTACGGCTACGGAACCGGCCACCCCAATCACAAAGGGGGTGCGCTCAGTCTGCTCACCCAAAAACGTTGTAGTTGCTGAGTGCAAACTGCCCGCAGCCTCTACATATAGGTGAAGTAGGCGTGAGAGAGGGAGGTAAACTTCGCGAACTTCTTTGAGATCCAGGGGGTCGCCAAGACCACGAAGCCGAACAATATCCTCTTGGTTAAGCGGTTGCTCCATTTGGGCCGCCAACCGGGACCAGGTTTGGCGATCTAGTTCGACGAAGGGGGAGGAACCCTCGCCATGGGCCTCGTTCCGGTGCAAAGTCACCTAAGAGATTCTGCCCTCCCGGGGCCTGAGAGCGAAATGTGATCCAGGCAATAGATCCCACGTCCCTTGACTAAGCATGCAGTTACTCTAGGTACATGTGCGGAATTGTGGGATACACCGGCCGAGTAGCCGGCATGGAAAACAAAAGTCATAAAGCCCTCGATGTAGTCCTCGAAGGACTGCGTAGGCTCGAATACCGCGGGTACGATTCCGCCGGTGTAGCAGTGATTGCCGATGGCACCATTGAGTCGCGTAAAAAGAGTGGCAAGCTCGCCAATCTTTTGGCAGAACTCGAAGCTGCTCCGATGCCCGAGGCTGTCACCGGCATTGGCCACACTCGCTGGGCGACTCACGGTGGACCCACAGATCAGAACGCCCACCCGCACCTGGCGGACGGCGGCAAGCTCGCTATGATCCACAACGGCATCATTGAAAACTTCGCCGAAATTAAGCTTGAGCTCACCCAAGCCGGAGCAACGTTCCTCTCCGAGACAGACACCGAAGTTGCAGCCGCGCTCCTTGGCAACATCTACCGTCAGATCGTTCAGCCCGGCAAAGAAGCAGAAGCCCTCACCGAGGCTATGCGCAAGGCCTGCCAGCGGCTTGAAGGAGCCTTTACACTCCTCGCCGTCCATGCCGACGCACCTGACCTGGTAGTCGCAGCACGTCGCAACTCACCTCTTGTGGTGGGACTTGGTGACGGCGAAAACTTCCTGGGCTCAGACGTCTCGGGCTTTATTGACTACACGCGCCGTGCAGTTGAACTGGGCCAGGACCAGATCGTCTCGATCACCCCTGACTCAGTAGAAATCACAGACTTCTTTGGCAACCCGGCTGAGGGCAAGGAATACACGGTCAACTGGGACCCGGCTTCCGCCGAGAAGGATGGCTTCCCGTCCTTTATGGAGAAGGAAATCCACGATCAGCCTGACGCCGTGGCTAAGACCCTTTTGGGCCGCTCGGACCTCGACGGCAACCTGATCTTGGACGAACTTCGTATTGACCCCGAAGAGCTCAAGAAGGTCAACAAGATCATCGTGTTGGCTTGTGGTACCTCCGCTTACGCCGGCCAGGTAGCCAAGTACGCCATCGAGCACTGGTGCCGGATCCCCACCGAAGTGGAGCTCTCCCACGAATTCCGGTACCGCGATCCGATCGTTGACGCGAACACTCTGATCGTTTCCATCAGCCAGTCCGGTGAGACCATGGATACCCTGATGGCAGTCCGTTACGCCCGCGAACAGGGCGCAAAAACGGTTTCCATCTGTAACACCAACGGCTCCACCATCCCGCGCGAATCTGACGCCGTGTTATACACACACGCCGGCCCGGAAATTGCTGTGGCTTCCACCAAGGCATTCTTGGCTCAAATCACGGCTGCTTACCTCTTGGGTCTGTACTTGGCTCAATTGCGTGGCAACAAGTTCAAGGGTGAAATCCGCGACATCCTCGCAGACCTGAACAAGATCCCGGCCAAGATTCAGAACATCTTGGACAACGAATCAGTGATCCAGGATCTGGGTCGCGAAATGGCCGAGGCCAAGTCGGTTCTGTTCTTGGGCCGCCACGTTGGGTTCCCGGTAGCTATGGAAGGCGCACTCAAGCTCAAGGAGCTCGCCTACATTCACGCTGAAGGCTTTGCTGCAGGCGAGCTCAAGCACGGTCCTATTGCCTTGATCGAAGAGGGCCAACCGGTCTTTGTGGTTGTTCCTTCACCGCGTGGACGTGACTCGCTGCACGCCAAGGTAGTTTCCAACATTCAGGAAGTCCGCGCTCGCGGTGCCAAGACCATCGTGATCGCTGAAGAAGGCGACGAAGCGGTCAAGGCCTACGCCGAGTACGTTTTCTACGTGCCGGAGACCCCCACCTTGTTGGCACCGTTGTTGACCACCGTTCCGTTGCAGATTTTCGCGGCAGCGTTGGCCACAGCGAAGGGCTACGACGTCGATCAGCCGCGTAACCTCGCCAAGAGCGTCACCGTAGAATAAGCCCATGATTGTTGGCGTTGGTGTAGACGTAGTAGACATTGAGCGGTTCGGCCGGCAGCTGGAGCGCACTCCAGGTCTGCGGGACAGACTTTTTGTTCCGGCAGAGCGAGAGCTCAACACACGATCTCTTGCGGCCCGGTTCGCTGCCAAAGAGGCAGTGGCCAAGGTCCTTGGCGCTCCAGCCGGTATGAACTGGCAGGACTGCTGGATTGGCCTCGACGAGCACGGTCCCACCGTTCAGGTCAAGGACACGGTGCTCGCAGTGGCTGACGCCAAGGGCATCAAACGCTGGCACTTATCCATGAGTCACGACGGCGGGATCGCCACAGCCATGGTGGTGGCCGAGTCCTAGGCTCGGCTTCCACAACAACGCCATGATTAGCGCCCATTCCGGAGCCCAGATTCGCGAGGCAGAACGCCCGCTACTGGACTCCGGGATGGGCGCTGTTCTTATGAGCCGGGCCTCCTATGGCCTAGCTTCCGCCATTGTGTCTGAGCTGCGTTCCCGCGGCGAACGGCTTTATGGCTGCTCGGTCACTGTTCTAGCTGGCAAGGGCAACAATGGCGGGGACGGGCTTTTCGCCGCCGCTCTGTTAGCGCGCCGGGGAATGCGTACGACGGCGGTACTCACCGCAGCTGTAGCTCACGCTGAGGCGCTGGGCGCCTTTGAACGGGCCGGCGGCAGAGTGCTCCGCCTAGCCGAGAACAACATGTCCGAAGCCGTCCACGCTGCCTGCTCCGCCGTCGTTCTAATCGACGCTGTGCTGGGCACCGGGGCTATTGGTGGGCTCCGCGGCTCTGCGGCGGAGCTGGTCCATCGCATCAGCGAGGGGCGCTGGACGGGGGAGCAGCGCCTAACTAGGGTGCGTCCCGGCTTAGTGGTGGCGTGCGACCTGCCCAGTGGTGTTGATGCGGACACCGGTCAGTTGCATTCGCCCGTGCTGGGTGCAGACCTCACTGTCACCTTTGGCGCCGCAAAAATCGGCCTATTGTGCGATCCCGGAGCCGGGGCCGCCGGGCATGTTGAAACAGTAAAAATTGGCATCGAACAAGGGTTACCCACTGCAGAACTGCGTCGGCTCGAAACTGCAGACCTCGCTGCGCTTTTGCCAGCTCCGTCCCGGCGGGCCCACAAATACAGCCGTGGCGTCCTTGGAATTGTGGCTGGCTCCGCCGAATACCCCGGTGCAGGAGTCTTAGCTTGCCAGGCTGCGCTCGCTGCGGGGGCGGGAATGATCCGATATCTCGGCCCGCCGGAGGTAGGTGCGTTAGTCCAACAATCCTGCCCTGAAGTGGTGCTTGGTCATCCGGACGTTGCGCAGAATCACGTACAGGCCTGGCTGGTAGGCCCCGGGGTCAGCGGGGACGAACAACTTGACCGTTGTGCCGCAGCCTTGGAGACTGACGTTCCAGTGGTGGTAGACGCTGCCGCCCTGCCCAAACTCCCCAAGGACCTGACACCAAATGTGGTTCTGACCCCACACGCCGGCGAACTAGCCGCCATTTTCACCCACCGTGGGCTGGAAATCAGCCGAGAACAAGTGGAAGCTGGAACCTTTGAAGCCGCACAGCACGCGGCTGGACTCTTTGGAGCAACGGTGTTGCTCAAAGGGGCAGCTACCGTTATTGCGACGCCCGCCGGAAGTAACTTCAGCCAGAGCGAAGGAACCTCCTGGCTGGGAACGGCGGGCAGCGGGGACGTGCTGGCCGGAATTCTGGGTGCCTTGTTGGCACAGTTGGGCCACAACAACGAACAGGTACTCGAAGACTTTGCAGGCCACGGGATCGAAGCTAGCGATACCTGGGCGGCGATTGCCTCCATGGCGGCCAGCCTTCATGGGCGCGCCGGACGTATTGCTGCAGGAGTCGGCGTCGGACGTTCTAGAAACTCTAGTGCGGGACCTGGACGCGTTGAACTCCACGGTGGTGCCCCGCTACACGCCACGGACATCGTCAAGGCCGTCCCAGAAGCATGGCGCGACATCCTCAACGAATCCACGCTGTAACGAACAAGAGCTAGTCACACAAATGTCACTTGCACTGGTTAGTGTGGAGGCAGAACCGCAGCCGCGCGGTGCTGCTGCGCACCGGGATGTGGTGGCGGGGTCATGATTTATCAACGCTGCGGTTAAACAACAAGGGAGCAAAAATGGAAATCTGGCCCGGAACGGCATATCCGCTGGGAGCCACCTTTGACGGAACCGGCACCAACTTTGCCTTGTTTAGTGAGCACGCCGAGAAAGTAGAGCTGTGCCTGATCGCGGCAGATGGGTCCGAAGAACGGATCGAATTGCGTGAAGTGGACGGCTACGTATGGCACTGCTACCTCCCGCAGGTCCAGCCCGGGCAACTGTACGGCTACCGCGTCCACGGCCCCTACGATCCCGCCTCGGGAAACCGGTTCAACGCCAACAAGCTGCTCCTGGACCCCTACGCGAAAGCCGTTCACGGTCAGATTGACTGGGACCCGGCACTGTTTTCTTACAACTTGGGAGACCCGAGTTCACGGAACGATGCCGACTCGGCACCGCACATGATGCTCGGTGTGGTGATCAACCCGTTCTTCGAATGGTCAGGGGACCAGCAGCTCCGCATTCCGTACCACAAGTCAGTAATTTACGAGGCTCATGTGAAGGGCCTCACCCAATTGCACCCTGAGGTTCCCGAGGATCAACGTGGAACCTACGCTGGTGTGGCTCACCCCTCGGTGATCGCGCACTTGCAGAAGCTGGGGATCACAGCAATTGAGCTGATGCCGGTTCACCAGTTCGTCAATGACGGCACCCTTCAGGACAAGGGGCTGAGTAACTACTGGGGGTACAACACCATCGGTTTCTTTGCCCCGCACAACAGCTACAGCTCCACGGGGGACACCGGCCAGCAGGTTCAGGACTTCAAAGCCATGGTGCGCTCCCTGCATAAGGCCGGCATCGAAGTCATCTTGGACGTGGTCTACAACCACACCGCCGAGGGAAACCACCTTGGCCCCACGCTGTCCTTCAAAGGCATCGATAACGCCGCGTACTACCGGCTGACCGATGAAGACAAGCAGTACTACATGGACTACACGGGCACCGGTAACTCCCTCAACGTCCGCCAGCCGCACTCCTTGCAACTCTTGATGGACTCGCTGCGCTACTGGGTCACCGAGATGCACGTGGACGGTTTCCGCTTTGACCTGGCCTCCACTTTGGCCCGCGAGTTCTACGATGTGGACAAACTCTCCACCTTCTTTGAACTCATCCAGCAGGACCCGGTAGTTTCTCAGGTCAAGCTCATTGCCGAACCGTGGGACGTTGGCCCCGGCGGTTACCAAGTGGGTAACTTCCCGCCGCAATGGACGGAATGGAACGGCAAATACCGCGACACTGTCCGCGACTTCTGGCGGGGAGAACCGTCCACACTGGGCGAATTTGCCTCCCGTATCACCGGTTCGGCTGACCTCTACGAGCACTCCGGCCGCCGTCCCGTCGCCTCGATCAACTTCGTCACCGCCCACGATGGGTTTACGCTTGCTGACCTAGTTTCCTATAACGAGAAACACAATGAAGCCAACGGCGAGGGAAATAACGACGGCGAATCCCACAACCGTTCGTGGAACTGCGGAGCGGAGGGGCCTACTGAGGACCCTGCCGTCCTTGCGCTGCGAGCTCGCCAACAACGCAACTTCTTAGCCACCACTTTGCTCTCGCAGGGTGTGCCCATGGTGTTGCACGGTGATGAGTTGGGCCGCACCCAACAGGGAAACAACAACGGTTACTGCCAAGACTCAGAACTGACCTGGATCAACTGGGAAACTCAGGACCAACCGCTCGTGGAATTTACCGCAGCAGTTACCACGCTCCGCGCTAAGCACCCCACATTCCGCCGTAGCCGCTTCTTTGATGGCCGGCCCGTGTCCCGTGGTGAAGGCGAACCTTTGCCGGACATTGTCTGGCTGGACGTTGATGCCAGTCCCATGAAACCCGAGGACTGGGATAGTGGCTTTGGCCGTTCCGTAGGCGTTTTCCTCAACGGGGACGGCATTCATGGCCGCGATTCACGGGGACGTCGAATTACGGACGTGAACTTCCTGCTCTTTTTCAACGCCCATGACGACACCGTTGAATTCACCATCCCTGCGGACGAATACGCATCAGAGTGGGACATGGTCATCGACACGGCGGGTGAGGGAGCTGACTCCGGGCCCGTTGCCGCCGGAGCTAAGGTCCCGGTTCATGCCAAAGCCATGGTGGTCCTTCGAGCTCACACCGAGCCCGTGTCCGAAGCCGGCCACACGGTGGCGGCATCACTAGCAGCACTGTCCAACGCCGCGGCGAACGACGAAGAAGGAGACACCGGGGCATGAGAGTTCCAGCCTCCACCTACCGGCTCCAGATCCGCCCAGGATTCACTCTGCAGAACGCTGCAGGAATTGTCCCGTATCTGGCTTCGTTGGGGGTGGACTGGCTGTACCTCTCGCCCCTGCTGACCGCTGAACGCGGATCGGACCACGGCTATGACGTCACTGATCCTTCCTCCGTGGACATCGCCCGCGGCGGCCCCGAAGGGTTGGCTGCAGTGGCGGCTGCCGCGCGCGACGCCGGCTTGGGGATCCTTGTGGACATTGTCCCTAACCACATGGGGGTGGCTTCTCCGGCGCAGAATCCGTGGTGGTATTCGCTCCTCAAGGAGGGCCAGCAGTCACGCTACGCCGAAGCGTTCGACGTCGACTGGGACTTTGCCGGCGGAAAAATTCGGATACCGGTCCTCGGTAGCGACGACGATCTGGACAAACTCGAGATCTATGCAGGGGAGCTCCACTACTACGGACACCGTTTCCCGCTTGCCGAGGGTAGCTGGCATGAAGGCGATGACCCGCAAAAGGTTCTCGGCCGCCAGCACTACGAGCTGGTGGACTGGCGCCGGGCGGACAATGAGCTGAATTACCGGCGCTTCTTCGCGGTGAACACCCTCGCCGGGATTCGGGTTGAAATTCCGTGGGTCTTTGACGAGTCCCACGCGGAGATTCTGCGTTGGGTTCGTGAAGGACTGGTTGACGGGTTGCGTATTGACCATCCGGATGGCCTGGCTGATCCGGTGGGGTACCTGCACCGTCTCAAAGAAGCCAGCGGAGGCGCGTACATTCTGGTGGAGAAAATCCTCGAACCCGGTGAGCACCTTCCCGCTGACTTTGAATGTGAGGGAACCACCGGATACGACGCCTTGGCGGACGTAGACAGGCTCTTTGTTGATCCAGCTGGGAAAACTCCGCTCTCACGGTTGGATACAAGGCTCCGCTCCGGCCGTGCAGCCGACTACGAAGACATGATCCACGGCACCAAACGAGACATGGAAGACGGGATCCTTCATTCGGAGATATTGCGTCTGGCGCGTTTGGTGCCCGAATCTGCTGGCCTAGCTAAGACACAAGCAAGCGAGGCGCTCGCCGAAATCATCGCTAACTTCCCTGTGTACCGTACGTACCTGCCCGAAGGCGCTGCCGTCCTCAAAGATGCAGTGGTTTCCGCAGCCGAAAACAAGCCAGAACTGGCAGACTCCATCACCTCGCTTCTGCCCCTCTTGGAGGATGTGGAATCGGAACTGGGGCGGCGTTTCCAGCAAACGTCCGGCATGGTGATGGCCAAGGGCGTCGAGGACACCGCGTTCTACCGTTACACCCGTCTAGGGACCCTTACGGAGGTTGGCGCAGACCCTACAGAGTTCGCCTTGGCCCCCGAGGAATTTCACTCGCGGATGGCAGCGCGCCAACAGCATATTCCCCTGTCCATGACCACGCTGACCACTCATGACACTAAACGCAGCGAAGACACTCGGGCACGTATTTCGGTGATTTCTGAGATGGTTCCTGAGTGGTCAGCCACGCTGACTCGTTTGCGCTCGCTGGCTCCGCTGCCTGACGGTCCACTCGCTGCACTGTTGTGGCAAGCCATTGCCGGTGCCTGGCCGGCAGGGCGCGAACGTCTGCGCGCGTACGCAGAAAAAGCTGCACGCGAAGCGGGCAGTTCCACCACGTGGACGGACCCAGATGAAGAGTTTGAAGCCAAGCTTCTCGCCGCCGTAGACGCTGTTTTTGACGATCCAGAAGTGCGGAGCGAACTGACTGGTTTTGTGGCGCGTATTCAGCCGCACGGGGCTTCGAACGCGCTCTCTGCCAAACTCGTGCAACTCACCATGCCGGGTGTTCCGGACGTGTACCAGGGCACCGAATTCTGGGACCGTTCACTCGCTGATCCGGACAACCGCCGCAGTGTGGACTTTGCACGCCGTGCTGCGCTATTGGCAGATCTCGACGACGGCGTGCTCCCGGCTTCGTTTGTGGAAGAGTCAGCAAAGCTCCTTGTCACTTCCCGTGCACTCCGCTTGCGCCGCGACCGGCCTGAGCTGTTCGCCGGGTACTGGCCGCTGACGGCTACTGGCCCGGCAGCGAAGCATCTGATCGCCTTCGGTCGGGGCAGTAGTGAGGAGAGTGTTGGCGCTATGACTCTCGCCACTCGCTTGCCGTACGGTTTGGAGGCCGACGGCGGTTGGCGAGACACCGCCGTCGAACTGCCGGTGGCGATGCGGGATGAACTGACCGGCGTGACGCACGGGCCAGGCAGCGTTGAAGTGGGGGGTATTTTGCGTATCTACCCGGTGGCACTGCTGATTCCTGCTGACGAATCATAGGAGGCACTATGACTGCAAGCACCGTGACTGGGAACACTACGACTGGAGCTGCTGTGACAGGCAACAAACGATTCGATCTTTGGGCACCGAAGCTTCAGGCACCGGTCCTGGTAGCCGACGGCGCCAAATACGCTATGACGGCGGCAGCGGGTGGATGGTGGACAGCGCCTGATGCACCTAAAGATGGCGAGGCTGATTACGGCTATCTGCCGGACGCAAACGCCCAGACGCCACTGCCAGACCCACGTTCTCGCCGCCAACCGGCAGGTGTACATAACCTGTCGCGCACCTTCGACTCGGGAGCGCACAACTGGCGAGACGCCGCTTGGCGTGGCAAGGCGCTCGCCGGCTCAGTGATTTACGAACTCCACGTGGGCACGTTTACCCCTGAAGGGACCCTCGAAGCAGCAGCCACGCGCCTCGATTACCTGGCCGGGCTCGGCATCGACTTCGTGGAACTCCTGCCCGTCAACGCGTTCAACGGAACCCACAATTGGGGTTATGACGGTGTGCTGTGGTTCGCCGTGCAGGAAGAATACGGCGGACCGGCTGCCTACCAACGCTTTGTGGACGCGGCCCATGCAGCCGGGGTGGGCGTCATTCAAGATGTGGTCTACAACCACCTCGGGCCCAGTGGCAACTATCTTCCCGTCTATGGCCCGTACCTGAAATCCGGCGAAGGCAACACCTGGGGCGACTCGGTTAATCTCGACGGGCCAGGTTCTGACGAGGTGCGCCGCTACATCCTGGACAACGCCGCAATGTGGCTGCGCGACTACCACGTGGACGGGCTCCGGCTCGATGCAGTCCACGCCTTCAAGGACGAACGTGCCATCACACTCCTCGAAGAATTCGGCGAACTTGGGGCCACCATTGCTGCCGAGACTGGGATCGAACGGACAATGATCGCCGAATCGGACCTCAACGACCCGCGCCTGCTCTACCCACGCGCCGCAAACGGCTTTGGACTCACGGGCCAATGGAGCGACGACTTCCACCACGCAGTCCACGTCACCGTCAGTGGAGAAACCACCGGCTACTACGCCGACTTCGACTCCGTCGAGGTGCTCGCCAAGGTTCTCAAGGGCGGCTTCTTTCATGACGGCAGCTACTCAAGCTTCCGCTTCCGGCACCATGGGCGGCCCATAAACCCAGCGCTGGCACACCCGGCAGCGCTGGTGGTCTGCAACCAGAACCATGACCAGATCGGCAACCGAGCTACGGGGGACAGGCTGGCGCAATCACTTGCCTACCCGCGGCTAGCCCTCGCCGCAGTGCTGACCCTCACCTCACCGTTTACACCCATGCTTTTTATGGGTGAAGAGTTCGGCGCCACCACCCCTTGGCAGTTCTTCACCTCCCACCCCGAACCGGAACTCGGCCGCGCAACGGCGGAAGGACGCATTCGCGAGTTTGAACGCATGGGCTGGGACCCCGCCGTCGTGCCCGATCCGCAAGACCCCCAAACCTTCCTCCGCTCCAAATTGGATTGGGCCCAAGCCATCGCCGACGGCGACCACGCGCGCCTCTCGGAGCTATATCGCGGACTCATTGCGCTCCGCCGTGAGAATCCTGAGCTGTGGCAACTAGGCTTCGAACACACCACAGTTGATTACGACGACGGCGCACGCTGGTTGTGGTTCGAACGCGGTCCGGTGCGGGTGGTGCTGAACTTTTCCGCGGAGACGCTGCGACTCCCCACAGACAACGAGTCAGACAAAGGGATCCTCTTGCTCGCGACCCAAGACGGTGTGGTGAGCGGAGAAAATGACGTTTCTGTGCCGCCGTTCACCGCGGCCGTGCTTCGACTGGCAGGATAGCTGTATGACTTATTCTGCAGCGGAAACCCGCTACGACTCCATGCCTTACCGTCGGCTAGGCCACAGCGGACTCAAATTGCCAGCAGTGTCGCTCGGCCTATGGCACAACTTCGGTGACGACAAACGCTTCGACGTCCAGCGCGACGTCTTGCGCCGTGCCTTCGACCTCGGCGTGACCCACTTTGACCTCGCCAACAACTACGGCCCGCCCGCTGGCTCAGCGGAAACAAACTTTGGGCGTCACCTTGCCGACGACTTCCGCCCGTACCGCGACGAGCTCATCATCTCCACCAAAGCCGGCTACCACATGTGGAACGGTCCGTACGGGGAGTGGGGATCCCGGAAGAACCTGCTCTCGAGCTTGGATCAGTCCTTGGGCCGTATGGGTTTGGACTACGTTGACGTCTTCTACAGCCATCGCTTTGACCCAGAGACCCCGCTCGAAGAAACCATGGGTGCCCTCGACTCGGCTGTCCGCTCCGGCAAGGCCCTCTACGTCGGAATCTCAAACTACTCGGCGGAACAGACAGTCCAGGCGGTCAAGATCCTTCGTGAATTGGGCACACCGTTGTTGATCAATCAGCCGAACTACAACATCTTCTCCCGTTGGGTAGAGGAGGGCGAGCCCAGCCTGCTGCAAGTTCTTGACCAAGAAGGCGTTGGCTCAATCGCCTACTCGCCGCTTGCCCAGGGCGTTCTCACCGACAGGTACCTCAAGGGTGTGCCGTCCGACTCACGGGCCGCGCTGGGGCACTTCCTCAAGGAAAGCCAACTCACCGAAGCCAAAATGGATGCCGTTCGGGGGCTCAACGAGCTGGCGCAAAAGCGTAGTCAGTCGCTGGCCCAAATGGCCCTTTCTTGGATCCTGCGCGAACAGCCCGAAGGTTCGGCATCCATCACCTCGGCACTCATTGGTGCTTCAAGCGTTGAGCAGCTTGAAAACAACCTCGCAGCAGTTAATAACTTGGAATTCTCAACTGCCGAGCTTGAAGCGATCAACACCCTGTCGAAGGCCGTATAGTAACTGTCTATAGGAATTGAGGAGCGCGTCCGGGAACAAAAGTAGCTCCCGGACGCGTTCAATACTTCGGTAGACTGCTACGGTGCCGTTTTGGCACGTGGGCCGCCAAGCCGTCGTACATTTCGACCGGTTCGCAGGCGGTGTGGTGAGTAAATAAGGAGTTCCGTGTCTTCAAATCCGATTCGTGTTGCACTCGTTGGTGTAGGAAACTGCGCCGCCTCTTTGGTCCAGGGTGTTGAGTACTACAAAGATGCTGATCCCCAAGGCACCATTCCGGGTTTGATGCACGTTGAGTTTGGTAAGTACCACGTTAACGATGTGCAGTTTGTTGCCGCATTTGATGTTGACAGCAAAAAGGTTGGCCTCGACTTGGCCGACGCCATTGGTGCGAGCGAAAACAACACCATCAAAATTGCTGATGTCCCTGCATCTGGTGTCACCGTTCAGCGTGGCCACACCCTCGATGGCCTTGGTAAGTACTACCGCGAAACCATCGTTGAAGCCCCGGACGAGCCAGTAGACATCGTCGCTGCCCTGCGCGAAGCCAAAGCTGACGTTTTGGTTTGCTACTTGCCCGTTGGATCTGAACAGGCCGCAAAGTTCTACGCACAGTGTGCTATTGACGCTGGTGTGGCCTTCGTTAACGCCCTTCCGGTATTTATTGCTGGCACCAAAGAATGGGCCGACAAGTTCACCGAAGCCGGTGTCCCGATTGTTGGTGACGACATCAAGAGCCAGATTGGTGCAACCATCACGCACCGCGTTATGGCCAAGTTGTTCGAAGACCGCGGTGTGACACTGGACCGTACGTACCAGTTGAACGTCGGTGGCAACATGGACTTCAAGAACATGCTTGAGCGTGATCGTCTGATGTCCAAAAAGATTTCCAAGACACAGGCTGTGACCTCCAACATTGAGGCCGAGCTTCACGCAGACGACGTGCACATTGGTCCGTCCGACTACGTTGCCTGGTTGGACGACCGCAAGTGGGCCTTTGTCCGCATCGAAGGCCGCAACTTCGGTGACGCACCGGTGTCCATTGAATACAAGCTCGAAGTATGGGACTCACCCAACTCTGCTGGTGTGATCATCGACGCCATTCGTGCAGCCAAAATCGGTTTGGACCGCGGCATCGGTGGACCGTTGACCTCGGCATCCAGCTACTTTATGAAGTCCCCGCCAGAGCAGTTCAACGATGACCTGGCCCGCGAAAAGGTTGAAGCATTTATTCGCGGAGATATCGAGCGCTAAACCCGCCTCTGACCCGTACTGTTTAGCGCAACGCGGGGTCACTTACGGCCCATAATCCCGTCTGGGAGAGGCCGTAAGTGACCCCGTGTTGGCGTTTAAAAGAGGCCGGTGATAGTGCCGTCGGCGGAGACATCCATCCGCATCGCGGCAGGGGCCTTGGGCAGACCGGGCATGGTCATCACTGCACCGGTGAGGACCACAATAAAGCCTGCCCCGGTTTTGGGGATGAGGTCACGCACGTGCACGGTAAATCCGGACGGAGACCCCAGCTTGGCAGGGTCGTCGCTGAAGGAATACTGCGTTTTGGCCATACAAACCGGCATGTTGCCCCAGCCGTTGCGCTCAATTTCCGCGAGCCGAAGTAGTGCGGGGACAGAGAATTCCACGTCTTTGGCGCCATATATTTCCTGAACGATCCTCCGGATTTTCTCCTCCACAGGAAGATCAAGCGGGTACAAGTGTTGAAAGTCAGATTCCCGGTCTAAAGCGGCCAGGACTTTGACAGCCAGCTCGTCACCGCCATCACGGCCGCCGCCCTCGCCCCAAACGTCGGCGACGGCAGCTTCGATCCCCTCCGCAGCGCACCAATCCAGCAGCCACTCGAGTTCCTCAGGGGAGTCGTTGCTGAACTTGTTGATCGCCACTACAGGGTGCACACCAAACTTCTCGACGTTTCGCACGTGCCGCTTGAGGTTTGCAACACCGAAACTCAGCGCCTCGACGTCGGGCACGGAAAGCTTTTCTGCGGGCACGCCGGCGTGCATTTTCAGGGCCCGGATGGTTGCCACAATAACGACGGCGGATGGCGCCACTTCAGCGAATCTTGACTTGATGTCCATGTACTTTTCAGCACCCAAGTCGGCGCCGAAACCCGCCTCAGTGACCACAACGTCCGCCAAAGCGCGGGCCGTGGTGGTGGCGATGACCGAGTTGCAACCATGGGCGATGTTAGCGAAAGGCCCGCCATGAACAAGTGCGGGTGTGCCAGCAATAGTCTGGACTAGATTCGGTTTGATGGCCTCGCGTAAAAGCATGGCAAGGGCGCCTTCCACACCAAGGTCAGCCACTGTCACTGGTGTCCGGTCATAGCGGTAACCAAAAGTGATCCGGCCCAAGCGTGCCTTCAAGTCTTCAAGACTTTCAGCCAAACAAAAGACCGCCATAATTTCTGAGGAAGCAGTGATATCAAAACCGTCTTGACGAGGCACACCCTGGGTGGGTCCGCCCAACCCAATCACTACCTCCCGAAGCGTGCGATCGTTGATGTCCAGCACCCGTTTGAAGGTCATCCTGCGCGGATCGATGCCCAGCTCATTGCCCTGGTAGATGTGGTTGTCCACGAGTGCCATCAGCGCATTATTGGCCGCAGTGATCGCATGAAAGTCGCCCGTGAAATGCAGGTTGATCTGGTCCATGGGCAGCACTTGGGAATATCCGCCACCGGTAGCGCCGCCTTTCATCCCCAAGATTGGCCCAAGCGATGGCTCGCGAAGAGCGATCATGGTTTTGTGCCCCGCTTTGGCGAGCGAATCAGCCAATCCCACCGTGATGGTCGATTTACCTTCACCAGCCGGTGTGGGAGACATGGCAGAGACCAGGACTACCTTGCCGCGTTTGCCTGCCCGGTCCGTTGAAGGGGTTAGCTGGGCGGGATTTATCTTGGCTTTATGCGGACCGTACAGTTCTAGCGCATCCAGGTTAATACCTGCCTCTTGGGCGATCTCTTGGATAGGCCTGATGGTGGCGGCCTGGGCGATTTGCAGATCGTTGAGCACTTCAGACGTCCTTGTCTTTGGTGTCGAGGTCCTCGGTGTTGGGGTCATCGAAGTTCGGTGCCGCGGCTAGGGGAACGATCTCCACTGGCTCAAAGCGGCACTATAACTGTGCTCCACGCTAGCCGCTGAATGCTGCCACCCAAAGGACTGTGCGTACAAGGAAGCAGCGCGCCCCAAATCCCCGCGCGTTTGCTCGTCGTCGTATAACGCCTCCATGGCTTGCGCCCACGCCGCCGGCTGGTGCCCGTCCACCAATAGTCCTGTCCGGCCGTCGCAGACAGCGTTGCTCAGCCCACCGACTCGGGTAGCAATCACCGGCGTGCCACACGCTTGCGCCTCCAAGGCCACCAAACCAAAGGACTCACTAAATGACGGCATCGCCACCAAGTCCGCCGCACGGAACCAATCGGCCAGCTCTTGGCGCGGAACCGGCGGGACAAAAGTGACGGCGTCGAGCACGTTGTGGCGCTTGGCAATGACGTCAAGATCGTAATGACGGGCGCCGCTGTGTGCACCAATCAGGGACAAGCGCAAAGGAATACCCGGCCGCGTTTCACGCAGTAATCCAGCCGCGGCAAGCAGCACATGTGGGCCTTTGAGGCGTTGCATTCGTCCAGCGAACACCACATGAAAATCATTGGAGGGGATTCCGACGGCGGCCCGCGACTGGGCGCGGAAGGCTGGCTTAAACACATCCAAGTCAACGCCGGGGGAGACCACATCGATCCGTTCGGGCCGGGCGTTGTAGTGCGTTTGCAGCTCGCTGGCCTCAGCGGTGGTGTTGGCGATCAGGCGTGCAGCGGCGTCAACAATGCGCTGCTCACCTAGCTCGCGCAGTTTGGGTTCCGCCGCCTCGCCAGAATGTAAGTGCTGATTTTTGACCTTAGCCATGGTGTGCATTGTGTGAACCAAAGGCACGTCCCACCGGGTGGATAATTCAAGGCCAGCAATTCCAGAGAGCCAGTAGTGGGCGTGGATGAGGTCATAATGCCCGTGAGGTTGTGCGAGTTTGATCGCATCAATTTCATTGACCATGGCGTTGACCAAGTCAGGCAGGTCTTCTTTGGGAATTTTTCGGCGCGGTCCGGCCTGGACATTGTGGACACAAACTCCGGGTGCAGGATGCTCCACCAACGGTTGGGTCGGGTAAGTGGCGCGGGTAAAAATTTCCACTTCGGTTCCGCGCGCAGCCAGCGCCCCGGCTAGGGAACGGACGTAGACGTTCATGCCACCGGCGTCCCCGGAACCAGGTTGTTCCAAGGGTGATGTGTGCAGCGAGAGGAAGGCGACGCGGCGCAGCGGTGGCATGGGCGTCCCTTCTGAAGAGGCTCGAATCTAGGCTGAACACTGCAGAAAACACTACTCCTTCACACGCGCTCGGCGGGCTCCTACTAGACTTGATAAGTGACTTCTCTTGCCTCAACCGGACCGCTATCATCGCTACCCGAGCGGGCGGCCGTTATTGACCTCGCAGCGATCCGTCACAACGTCACACGATTAGCTGCAATGGTGTCGCCAGCCAAGGTGATGGCAGTGGTGAAAGCTGACGGCTATGGGCACGGCGCAATTCAGGTGGCTAGGGCAGCCCTTGAAGCTGGTGCCCACTGGCTGGGAACAGCTCACATTTCCGAGGCGCTCGCCTTGCGCGCGGCGGGTATTGAAGCGCCCCTGCTTGCATGGTTACACACCCCGGATAGTGATTTTGATGCCGCCTTGGAGGCTGGCATTGACCTCGGCGCTTCGGGCTGGGAGTTGGCCCCCATTGTTGAAGCCGCACACAGGACGCAACGTCCTGCTCGGGTGCACCTGAAGATTGATACGGGTCTTGGCCGCAACGGTTCCACCGCAGCAGCGTGGGACGAATTTGTCGGTGAGGCGGTTGAGTACCAAGACGAAGGACTCCTGCGTGTGGTGGGAATCTTCACTCACCTTGCCGTAGCCGATGAGCCTGACCGTCCGGAAACTGATGAGCAACTCGCCCGTTTCCGTGAAGCCGTGGCCGTGGCCAAGGACGCCGGAATTGACCCCGAAGTCCGCCACGTGGCGAACACTCCAGCGGCACTTTCGCGCCCAGATGCGCACTTTGACATGGTTCGACTGGGCATTGGTATCTACGGGCTTTCCCCTTTTGCGCACCACAGCTCAGCAGATCTTGGCTTAATTCCGGCCATGACCTTGCGGACGCTGGTGGCTAATTGCAAAGACGTTCCGGCCGGTCAGGGCGTGTCCTACGGGCTGAATTACGCAACGCAAGCTGCAAGCACTCTCGCCTTGGTTCCACTGGGCTATGCGGACGGTGTGCCCCGCGTAGCAACAGGTGGGCCAGTGCGAATCAACGGCGTTACCCACTCTGTGGTGGGTCGAATCGCCATGGATCAAATGGTGGTTGACCTAGGCGAACGTCCCGCGGAGTCATTGGCCACGGAGTCTTTGGTAGGTGCCGAAGCAGTCCTCTTTGGTACAGGGCACGACGGCGGACCAACCGTTGACGACTGGGCGCTCGCCGCCGGGACCATCAACTATGAGGTGGTCACCAGGATTAGTCCGCGCGTTCCGCGCGTGTACCTCCACGAGGATGTGGCGGCGGTTCAGGCACTGACCCAGTCAGGTGGAGAAGTTCTTTGACAACTAAAGATCCTATGACTACCGACGGCAACTGGCAGCGGCACTACCACTCGTCGTCGTCCGCGCAGACTCAAGCGTTTGCCGCTCAACTTGGCACGATCCTCGAAGCCGGTGACTTGTTGGTTCTCAGCGGTGAACTCGGTGCAGGCAAAACAACATTCACTCAAGGACTTGGCGAAGGTCTAGGCGTTCGGCCCGGGATCATTTCACCCACTTTTGTGTTGGTCCGGGTGCATCCCAATCTTGCTGATGGGCCCCGGCCCGGCGGTCCAGATTTGGTCCACGTAGATGCGTACCGGCTGGCTTCGGCGGCTGAAATTGATGACATTGACCTTGAAAACACCATGGATTCTGCAGTCACCGTGGTGGAGTGGGGGCAAGATCGGGTGGAACACTTGGCCGCAAGTCGTTTGGAAATTCATCTTCAACGCGCTGGAGGTGGCGAGGCTGCGGATCCACGTGTGTGGGACTTTGATCCCGAAGACGACGACGAACCCCGGGAAATTTGGCTCACAGCCATCGGTCCGCGCTGGGAATCCGGCCGCGGCCGAGAACACCTCAAGGCACTGAACTTCAACGAAACTTTAGCCCCGCGCACCGTTGCGGAAGGACCTGAATAGAATGCTCATTTTGGCGATAGACACCTCCGCGGTGGCCAGTGCCGCCTTGATAGAGGACTCGGCGCTCGAAGCCGTGGTGGGCAGTTTTTCCACGGAGGACACTAGAAGCCATGCGGAAGTTTTAGCCCCCGGAATCCACACGATGATGGCTCAAGCCGGCGTCAGCGGAGAAGATCTGGACGCGATAGTTACCGGTGTGGGGCCGGGCCCATTCACCGGCTTGCGCTCCGGCATTGCGACAGCAAGGACTCTCGCTTATGCCTGGAACAAGCCGCTTCATGGTGTGATGAGCTTGGACGCGCTGGCCCTAGAAGTGGCGGAATCTGCGCACACACCAGTGGAGTTCTTGGTGGCAACGGATGCTCGGCGAAAAGAAGTTTACTGGGCAAGGTATGGCCTTAACGATGGTCAACTGCCGGTGCTGCTGGACGGTCCGCACGTTTCAGCAGCCGCTGCGCTGCCAGTCCTTCCGGTGTTCGGCGCCGGAGCCGGGCTGTACTCAGAGGTCCTGAACGTTGGTGCCGATTTTGATCACGCGCAACCTGACGCCTCGGCTCTGGGACGAGTAGCCATGGCCAGGCTGGTAGCAGGGCAAAAATTGCTCAGCACAGCTCCTTTGTACTTGCGAGAGTCCGATGCTCAGGTGCCCGGGCCTAGGAAGCGTGCGCTGTGAGCGCGGCACTATTGCGCACCATGACCGTGGAGGACATCCCGGCCGTTGATGCACTAGAGCAGTCGCTTTTTCCCGACGATGCGTGGCCGCTGCAAATGTTTTATGACGAACTGGCCCAAACGGCTACCCGCCACTATGTGGTTGCTGAAATTAATTCAGTGGTGGTGGGCTATGCGGGGCTGATGTGTATTGAACCCATTGCTGATGTTCAGACCATTGCCGTAGCCAGTGAATATGAAGGACAGGGTATAGGTTCCAGCCTGTTGACGCTGCTGATCAACGAGGCTATTTCGCGCCGGGCCAAGGATCTTCTTTTGGAAGTTCGGGCTGATAACCCGAGGGCCCAAGCGATATATACCCGCTTTGGCTTTGAGCAGATTGATATCCGCAAGAAGTATTACCGCGGAGGTATGGACGCCATCATCATGCGCCTTGAGCTGGACAAACCGGCGCAGTCAACGAATCACCAAGGAGCCCAGCAGTGAACCGCGAGCAACCGTTGATTCTGGGAATTGAATCCTCATGTGATGAAACCGGTGTGGGGATTGTTCGTGGCACCACCCTGCTGACCAACACTGTCTCTTCCTCGATGGAAGAGCACGTTCGTTTTGGCGGTGTTATCCCGGAGATAGCCTCACGCGCGCACTTGGACGCTTTTATTCCAACACTAGAGGCGGCCCTAGCTGACGCCGGTGTAACACTGGCCGAAATCGACGCCATCGCTGTAACGGCCGGCCCAGGTCTTGCTGGGGCTCTGATGGTGGGGGTGTGTGCAGCCAAAGCCCTCGCCTTGGCCACAAGCAAACCGCTCTACGCCATCAACCACCTAGTGGCTCACGTTGGTGTGGGGCTCTTGGACAACCAAGTCTTCGCTGGGGGACTGCCAGAAAACCTCGGTGCGCTTTTGGTTTCCGGCGGCCACACCGAAATCTTACGGGTGGGTAGCCTCACCGAAGACGTGCAACTTCTAGGCTCCACCATTGACGACGCCGCGGGCGAAGCCTATGACAAAGTGGCCCGTATCCTCGGCCTGAACTACCCGGGCGGCCCGGCCATTGACGCTTTGGCTAAACAGGGAAATCCCAAGGCCATCCGCTTCCCGCGCGGCCTGAGCCAGCCGAAGTACATGGGAACCGCGGAGGAACCCGGACCGCACCGTTACGACTGGTCATTTAGCGGACTCAAAACCGCTGTGGCACGTTGCGTTGAACAGTTTGAAGCGAACGGTGAGGAACCGCCTCTGGCTGACATCGCTGCCTCTTTCCAAGAAGCGGCAGTGGACATCATCACGTCCAAAGCCGTGCTGGCCTGCCGCGAAAACGGCATCACGTCGCTACTCCTGGGCGGTGGCGTGGCGGCTAATTCGCGGCTACGTGAACTCACAGCCCAGCGGTGCGCCTCAGCCGGGATCACACTTCACGTCCCGCCAATTTCCCTGTGCACGGACAATGGCGCCATGGTGGCAGCCCTCGGTGCACAGCTGGTGATGGCTGGGAAAGAACCCAGTGGCTTGGACTTCGCCCCAGATTCATCCATGCCAGTTACCACCGTCAGCGTCTGAGTCGATGGCTACAGTGAAGCGCAGCGGCGGATTTAATCTCCTGAGCAGTTTGTCCCTCGAAGGGGACGGACACGTTAACGAAGATGCTTGTGGAGTGCGTTGGCCAGCGGCATGGGTGGTGGACGGTGCCACCTCAATGCTGAAAGAACTCGGGTTACCTGGCGCCTCAGATCCGCAGTGGTACGCCCAACAATTGAGCATGCTCCTGGCCCGGCACCATTTGGCAGGTACAGCCCAGCAAATTCTGGCAGCTGCGCTCGCTGACATGGATGTCATTGCCCAAGAACTGGTAGGTGACGAGCACGTTCGGTTCCCCTCCGCCGCCGTGATGGTGGCAGCCGTCCACAACGGTGTTCTCACAGTGGCGAGTCTTGCTGACTGTCAGGGGGTTGTTGAACTTTCAGATGGTTCCCGGCACAGCTTGGGTACACCGCTTGTGGATGAATCGCTGAGCCCGGAAGAGCACATTCTTGCCCGCCAGCGGCGCAACACTAGCGATGCTGGTGTGTGGGTTGCCCGGCGTGAGGCAAGCGCCGCGAGCCACGCCCGCATCCAGGAATTCGCTGACGTAAAGCGGCTCATGATGTGCTCTGACGGTGCTTGGCTTGCGGTACAGCGACGCATTGTCAGTGCCGAACAGCTGGCCGTTTTGGCCAGCGATCCCGTCACCGTTTTGGAGCTGACACATCGCTTGCGTTTGGTTCAGCGTAAAGCCGGAGAAAAGGCCGACGACGTCACTTTTCTTTCGCTCGAAATCTCACCGTCGAACGAGGCGAAGCCGGTCGAGGAAAACTAGAGTTCGGGGCCGCCGCGCATTTGCTTGACCAGGTCCAAGACCACGGCCTGAAGATTTCCGCCATTCGCCTCGGCAATTCGGCGCTGGCGTTGGTATCCAGCGCCTCGATCGATGATTTTTTCAACGTCTGAAAGCTCTTGAGCGCAACCCAAACGGGCAGCAATAGGCTCCAAACGGTTGAGTACGTGTTCGCGCAAGTGATCGGTCACAAGCTGTTCGTTGCCGTCGCCGTCGAGAATGATGATCGCGTCCAAACCGTAACGAGCGGCGCGCCATTTGTTCTCTTTAACGAACCACCGGGGCATGGCCGGAATGCGCCACCCAGAATCCAAGACGTCGGAGAACTCTTGAACTAAACATTGTGTCAGTGCGGCGATGGCGCCGACTTCCTCGAGCGTAGACAGGCCATCGCAAATCCGCATTTCCACTGTGCCAAGGGCGGGTACGGGGCGGATGTCCCAGCGAATCTCGCTGCCTGCGTCGATCACACCGGTGGTGAACATGTCCTGGACGTAGCTCTCATATTCAGCCCAGGTGTTGAAACGGTACGGGAGTCCGGCAGTGGGTAATTGCTGGAACATCAAAGCGCGCTGGGAAGCGTAGCCGGTGTCCTCGCCGCCCCAAAATGGGCTCGAAGCGGACAATGCCTGGAAGTGCGGTAAGTAGTTGGTGAGCCCGTCCATCACGGGCAGGGCCTTGTCCCGATGGTCAAGACCAACGTGAACGTGCACACCATAGATCACCATTTGCCGGCCCCACCATTGGGTTCGGTCAATGAGTTTGGCGTAGCGCTCTTTGTCAGTGACCGGTTGCAGCTGCGGCGGGCTGAAGGGATGGCTTCCGGCGGAGAAAACTTCTACACCCATGGGATCGGTGACTTCACGCACTGCCGCGAGGGACGCCTCTAAGTCAGCCTTTGCTGTGCCCACGCGGCGGTGCACACCTGTCACCAGCTCCACCGTATTCAGTAACAGCTCTTGTTTGATGTGCGGGTGCTCGTCGTCCTCGTTCAGGGTCCGGTGCTTGGCTGAGACGCCACGCAAAACTTCATTGGCCACGGAAGCGAGTTCACCAGTGGTGGCATCAACCAGAGCAAGTTCCCATTCAATGCCAAGTGTCGATTGGTCCGACTGTGCGAATTCAATCGACATGTGACTCCTAGAGTGGTGCGAGGTGGCTGTGACGGGCGTTTTCATTCTAGTGCAGGCGTAGCCTTGAACTAATGGGCAAGCACCGAGCGTCACTGAGCATCCGCCGGGGTATTACTGTGCTCTCTGCAGCGCTGAGCCTCGGGTTACTCACGGCATGTTGGTCTGCAGCACCGCCAGGTTCAGTGAACTCTGCCGCTACCTCCGCATCTGAGCAGCCCGCCACTTCAAACACCACAGCCACTACCCGGAGCACCATGACGGAAACGCCTACGCCATCAGTGACCACCAATAAGCCCGCACCGGGCGATGCCCCACTGGGCTGGGGTCCAGCAAAAAAGGATTACGACGCCGCTGCTGCCGCCATCTCCCGGATGAGCCTTGAGGAAAAAGCGGGCCAAGTTCTTTTGCCCTACTACAAAGGTCTTGACCCTTCCACTGAACTTGGACTGATCAAGGAACTCCACCTTGCAGGAACCATCATCATGGGGGACAACGTACCGTTGCTATCCGACGGATCAGCAGACGTTGTTGCAGTGAAAAACCTTAATACTGCCTTTACCGAGGCCACGATGTCCGACGGCCGACGCTGGCCAGGGATGATCGGCGTAGACCAAGAAGGCGGGGCAGTAGCAAGACTGCGTGCGCCCCTCACCGAGTGGCCATCTGCTATGAGCTTGGGAGCCTCCGGAAACGTCCAGCTCGCTCGCAACATGGGGCAAGGCATTGCCACCGAACTACGATACTTGGGCTTTAACACAGACTTTGCCCCAGATTCTGACGTAACAATCGGCCCGGCGGACCCGGTGATCGGTGCCCGCTCCATGTCCCAAAACCCCACCCAGGCAGCTGAGCTCAGTACGGCGGTGGCAGAAGGGATTCTCAGCGGAAGTGTGCTTCCCTCAATCAAACACTTCCCGGGGCATGGTTCCGTGACAGTGGATTCACACATCGCACTACCCGTTCAGGACGGTACCCTGGCCCAGCTCCAAGCGCGGGACTTGGTGCCGTTCCAACACGGCATCGACGCAGGATTGCCCATGGTGATGACAGGACACTTGGACGTCAAAGCGGTGGAGTCAGGTGTCCCGGCGTCAGTGTCACCGAAGAACTATCAGCTCTTGCGTAGTCTGGGGTTCAACGGTGTGGCCATTACGGACGCCCTCAATATGGGTGCGCTTCAAAAGCAATATCCCGGTGGATCCGCAGCTGTTGCAGCACTTGCTGCCGGAGCTGACCTCTTGCTGATGCCCGCCGATGTGCGTCTAGCTCATGCGGCCATTGTGCAGAGTGTGGCGGACGGGACCATTCCCCTGTTCCGGCTGAATGAGGCTGCTACCCGGGTAGCCACCATGATGATTTGGCGGGTTCGGGTCGCCTCGCACGGCGCCACTCCCGCCACCGCAGGCAGCCACATGGTTCTCTCGCGGCAAATATCTGCTGCAGGTCTAACAGTGGTTCAGGGACAGTGCGTAGGCAATCAGATTGCCAACGGCATCCAGATCTCCGGGGGTACGCCCCAAGACCGCTCCCGGCTAGCAGATGCTGCTACAGCCGCCGGAATACGAGTAGGTACTGGCCCAATCGTGACGTTGGCCGGTGGAACGGTGCGTTATGCGGAAGGGGACTTTGTGATAGCTCTGGACTCGCCCTGGGTTCTTGCCCCATCCCAGGCAAAGCTCGGCAAAATTGCGCTCTACGGGCGTAGCCCAGGCGCCTTCGCAGCCCTCATTCAGTACCTCAGCGGTCAGGCGAGCGCACCCGGAAAGCTGCCTGCCGCCGTCGGGCCCTATCCGGTGGGCACCGCTTGCAAATAGGAGCAGACGGCACGTCTAGACTTTTGCTATGCCCATCCTGAACAAAGACATGTCCCTGTGCATCTCATTAGCTGCGCGTCCCAGCAACATCGGTACACGCTTTCACAACTATTTGTACGATCTGCTGGGCCTGAACTTTGTTTACAAGGCGTTTGCTCCGGCTGACCTTGCCGCGGCCGTTCAGGGTATTCGCGGGCTGCCGATTCGCGGGGCTGCCGTCTCTATGCCGTACAAGGAAGACGTTATTGCCCTCGTTGATGTGATGGACCCCTCGGCAAGCGCCATTGAATCGGTCAACACCATTGTGAACAACAATGGTGTGCTGACCGCCTACAACACCGACTACATTGCCATTGCGCGGCTTCTGAAAGACCATGCTGTGCCCACGGATTACACAGTGCTAGTTCAAGGTGCCGGAGGTATGGCTAAAGCTGTAGTGGCTGCTCTCAGGGACGCAGGATTCACTAAGGTCACCGTCGTAGCCCGGAACCAAGCCAAAGGAACCGCGCTCGCAGAGCTCTATGGTTTCCAGTGGCGTCAAGCTGTGGGGGATGCGCAAGCTCAGCTGATCATCAACGTCACTCCGCTGGGAATGAATGGCGACGACGCAGCTGTGCAGTCTTTCCCAGATGAAACTATTAGCGCCGCGTCAGTGGTGTTTGATGTGGTGGCCTTGCCCTCGGAAACCCCGCTGATCAAGGCAGCACGTGCTGCCGGGAAAGCGGTGATCACTGGCGCTGAAGTTATTGCGATCCAAGCCGAGGAACAGTTTGTGCTCTACACAGGTGTTCGTCCCACTCCGGAACAGGTCATCGAAGCCAGCGAGTTCTCGCGCCAGCCGGTCTAAGCCGGTTCCACCACAATCGCTAAGCGGTCCTCGCCCACTCGGGTGAGGACCAAGGTGGCAGAAGTTTTTGTGGAGGGCTTGCCAGCTTTTTTGCCCTTATTTTGGCCTGTCAGAAGCTGCCGTCGTAGTTCTTCCGGCGTGACAGCCGTGCCGCGTTTTTTGATGTCCAACACAGTGATGTTGTTCTGGCGCACCCACGCCCGGAGAGCTTTGACGTTGTACGGCATAACCTCTAACACCTTGTAGGCCCTGGCAAACGGAGTGTCCTTCAGCTCCGGTCCACAAATATAGGCAATATGCTCATCGATCAGGTGACCGCCCAGTTGCTCGGCGAGGTCGGTGACAAGACCCGCCCGGATCACAGCGCCGTCGGGTTCGTACAAATAGCCAGCCACAGGACCGAGGCCCACTTCCGGACCAGTACCAAATTCCTCACCACTGCTCATCTCTGCAGCAGGACCGTTTCCCAACAACAACGCTGAGCGGCGAATTCCGGGACGTGCCAAGGTGTTGAACCAGAGGGTTGCCTCCGTGACGTCGCCATTAACTGACACCCATTGCACCTCGCAATTGGCGGGCACAGAATCGTGGGGGAGGCCAGGGCCCATTTTGACGCCCACGGCTTTGCCTTGATCAGCGAGTTTCTCCACAAAAGAAAGTGGCGGAGAGAACTCTTCCGGATCCCACAATCGCTGTGTCCCTGAAGTGGAAGTGGTGCGCCGTGCTGGGTCTAGCCACACGCCGTCGTAATTCTCGAGGGGAACTGATTCGGCGTCCGCATGCAGAACCTCGGCCTGTGGGAACGGCATCAGGTTCATCGTGGTGCACGCGGCAGTAGTTTCATCAATTTCCACGGCAGTTACCGCAATGTCCATTGAGGCAATCGCCATGGAGTCAGCGCCCAAACCGCAGCCCAAGTCAGCAACACGCCGGACACCGGCCTGGGAAAAACGTTGCGCATGCCGGGCAGCCACACTCAACCGTGTGGCCTGCTCCAGGCCAGCCTGAGTGAACAACATACTCGCTGCGAATTCACCGAACTTGCTCTGAGCTTTAGTCCGCAACCGTGATTGGGTGAGCACGGCCGAAACCATCTCGGGGGAGTGCCCAGCTTTCCGCAGACTCGCATTCAGGGCAAACGCATCTGATTCAACGTATGGACCCAGAGAGCCCAACAATTCCCACCCTTCCTCGGTGAGTAAGGGGGCAATGGAATTGGCGGTGTCCTGAGCGGACGTTGCGTTGGGATGAGGAGCGGAAGCCATTCTTCCAGCCTAGTCGCCGTCCCTTCCAAGGCCACACGCGTCAGCACCGGGAGGGGATGGCCGATAGGCTGGGTACATGAGCTCACCCACCATGGATTCACAGCCTGAAACGCCCTCCACCGGACGCCGCCTTGCTGTGCGCTACGGCAGGCCGGTGCTGATCGCAGGTGCGGCAGTCGCCGTCGTATGTATCGCGGTGTTGGTGATTATTTTCTTTCTGGACTTGTTCAACTCAACCGTTTATTCGGTGGGCGGTAAGAGCGTTAACGATGCCACTGATGAGGCGCGTTCCATTCGTGGCGCTTATTCAGGCGTCCGGATCGGCAGCGTTGTGGTCCTGATCTTGTCCTTAATCGCCGTAGCAGCGGGTTCCTGGGGTGTTTACATCACGCGCAATGAGGCTTCCGATGCCGATGACGACGGCGATGACGTGGACTTCGAGGACCTTGCAGGCTGAATTTTTTGTGAAGAAAATTGGCACTCACCTTGACCGAGTGCTAACCCTTACATAGAGTCGTAATTAGCACTCGGCATGTCTGGGTGCTAACTGCCAGAGCAGCTACCGGCACCGCGACGACGGTTGGCGGCTCAGGCTCCATACGCCAATGAATAACTCATGCAAAGGAGAGGTCCGAGTGTCGGTCTCTATTAAGCCTCTTGAGGATCGTATTGTCATTCGTCAGCTCGAAGCCGAGGTGACCACCGCTTCCGGTCTGGTTATCCCGGATTCCGCTCAGGAAAAGCCGCAGGAAGGCGAAGTTGTCGCCATCGGCCCCGGTCGCGTTGACGACAATGGCAACCGCATCCCCGTCGACGTTGCTGTAGGCGACGTTGTTATCTACTCCAAGTACGGTGGAACTGAAGTGAAGACCGGTGGCGAGGAATACCTCATCTTGTCTTCGCGCGACGTTCTCGCGATCGTCGTAAAGTAACCACCAAACAAGTCCCTGTCTTGCGGAGTGCACAGTGATTGCTTCAGTGCAGTCCTGCACCCGCTGGATGGGGATTTGTCCTTGAAAGGACAAACACCATGGCAAAGCAGCTCGCGTTTAACGACGCAGCACGCCGGGCTCTTGAAGCCGGCATTGATAAGCTCGCCGACACTGTCAAGGTCACCTTGGGCCCGCGCGGCCGCAATGTGGTTCTGGACAAAAAGTGGGGAGCACCCACCATCACCAACGACGGTGTAACGATTGCTCGCGAGATCGAGCTTGACGACCCGTACGAAAACCTTGGCGCACAGCTGGCCAAGGAAGTTGCTACCAAGACCAATGATGTTGCTGGCGACGGCACCACAACGGCCACGGTTCTGGCACAGGCATTCGTCAAGGAAGGTCTGCGCAACGTTGCTGCAGGAGCAGCCCCGGGCGAAATCAAGCGCGGCATCGAAGCTTCTGTTGAAGCTGTTGCTGCTCGCTTGTTGGAAAACGCACGCGAAGTTGAAGGCACCCAGGTGGCTTCGGTAGCTTCAATCTCTGCCCAGAGCGATGAGATCGGCGAATTGCTCGCCGAGGCATTCGGCAAGGTGGGCAAAGATGGCGTTATCACCATCGAAGAGTCCTCCACCACCCAGACCGAGCTGGTCCTCACCGAGGGTATGCAGTTCGACAAGGGCTACTTGTCCCCGTACTTCGTCACCGATGCGGAACGTCAGGAAGCAGTGCTCGAAGACGCACTTATCCTGATTAACCAGGGCAAGATCTCCTCGATTCAGGAATTCCTGCCGCTCTTGGAGAAGGCTCTCCAGGCCGCCAAGCCGCTGTTCATCATTGCCGAAGACATTGAGGGCGAAGCGCTCTCCACGTTGATCGTCAACAAGATCCGCGGCACTTTGAACGTTGTTGCCGTGAAGGCACCGGGCTTCGGCGACCGCCGTAAGGCCATGCTTCAGGACATTGCCACCTTGACCGGTGCGCAGGTTGTTTCCCCTGAGCTGGGCTTGAGCTTGGACCAGGTTGGCCTTGAGGTGTTGGGTACGGCTCGCCGTATCGCTGTCACCAAGGACAACACCACCATCGTTGATGGTGCTGGCACCTCTGAGGACGTTGCCGGGCGTGTAGCCCAGCTCCGTGCAGAGCTGACCCGCACCGATTCCGAATGGGACCGCGAGAAGCTCCAGGAGCGCTTGGCCAAGTTGGCTGGCGGTATTGGTGTCATCAAGGTTGGTGCAGCCACTGAGGTTGAGCTCAAGGAAAAGAAGCACCGCATTGAAGATGCAGTTTCTTCTACCCGCGCTGCCCTTGAAGAAGGCATCGTCTCCGGCGGTGGCTCTGCCCTGATCCATGCACTCAAGGCTCTGGACACGGACCCGTCCGTACTGGCTCTTGAGGGTGATGCGGCTGCTGCTGTAGGAATTGTGCGCCGCGCTCTGGCTCAGCCTTTGCGCTGGATTGCCCAGAACGCTGGCTTCGACGGTTACGTTGTTGTTGCAAAGGTTTCTGAGCAGGAAGCCAACCACGGCTTCAACGCCAAGACCGGCGAGTACGAAGATCTGATCGCTGCCGGCGTTATTGACCCGGTCAAGGTCACCCGTTCGGCTCTGCGCAACGCAGCTTCCATCGCCGCTTTGGTTCTCACTACTGAGACCTTGGTAGCTGAGAAGCCCGCTGACGAAGATCACGCAGGCCACCAGCACTAAGCTGGACTCTGCACCAAAACGCCCCGGTTACTTCGGTGACCGGGGCGTTTTGTGCGCCCGGACAAAACGGTGAAATAACAACACCACAATGCCGGAAATAACTATTCCGGCGAGGTTTAGGGCCAACTGTATGGCTGAGGCGCCAGCTTTTGGTGCGTCACCGAGGACAAGTGCGACGGCGGCAAAGCCAGCGGCGGGCACGGTTGTTACCGAAATAAAAACCCCAACGAGCGCTGACGATTTGCGGCCAATGAGCGACATCATGCCGGCCGCGCCAGCAAGCACAGCAACAATAAACGAGTAAGGCCCAGGATGGTAGATAAATTCGACGGCGCTGCCCTGACTTAATGCGTCGGACGAATAAATACCCCATGGCCGTGAGATCCATGTGGCCGCTGCTGTCACTAACATCGCGAGCGGGAAGCCTAGTGCTAGGGCCACAGCGGCGTTGCGCACCAGGGTCATACGCCGTTCGATCAGCCCCATGGCTAGGGCCGCAAGTGGTCCAAATTCGGGTCCCACCACCATGGCGCCAACTACGGCAATGGTTGAGTTGGTAACAATGCCAATTCCGGCAAGCTGTAGGGCAATGATAAGAAAAACCAAATAACTCCAGCTCAAGCGAGAATCCTCGCCGAGGGATCCCTCCACCTCGTCCCAAATCACGGCGTCCACACCCTCGCCGGGAACTCGTTTTTCCACCTTGTCCGCACGTTTGGACAACACCAACTCGGGCTCGGTGATGGTGACGGCTCCTAGCTCCGGAACGCCCATCGCATGCAAGCGCTGCAAGAGGCGATCGGCCGCTTCGCGCGGGATCAGCACGGTTATAACGTCTCCGGCGGGTATCAACGACGCGCCGGAACTTACGGACAGCCCTGCCGTCCCGGCGAAGGAGCGGCACTCGCGAACTATCGAATCACTGAGCGATTCGGGGGCTGCGATGCGTAATTGGATGGTCACAAAGAACACCATACGGCCGGGCGGATGCGGAACCGCAAGTGGTGTTGGCGCGCCTCGAGCCAGATGCTCAAATTCGCCGGAAATATCACAAAACGGTAACATGGATGTTTTGAACGGCTACTCAAGGGGTTATAACGTGACCGCCACAAGCATCCGGACAAACCCGAGTGCCGCATCACTTGCTAGCTCTTTGGGGGCTAACCGGACGTACCGGCCAGAAATTCAGGGCCTGCGTGCCTTAGCAGTGCTCCTCGTGGTGACTTACCACGTGTGGTTGGGCCGCGTCTCCGGCGGTGTTGATGTTTTCCTTTTGATTTCCTCGTTCTTGCTGACCTCATCATTTGTTCGCAAACTGGATAAGTCCGAGGCCGAAGGTTCGGGTTTGTTGAGTCCGCGCAGCTTGATCAAGCACTGGCTGCACGTTTATAAACGACTTTTGCCCGCCGCTGTGGTGGTCATTTTGGCCACGCTAGCTGGAACCTGGCTAGTGCTGCCGCAAAGCCGCTGGCCGGCCCTGATCGATCAAGCCTGGGCATCCCTGCTGTACAAACAGAACTGGCTTTTGGCGGACACTGCCGTGGACTACTACGCGCAAGACCACTCGGCCGCGAGCCCGCTTCAGCACTTCTGGTCCTTGTCTATCCAGGGTCAAGTATTTATTTTGTGGCCGGTTATATTTGCCCTCGCCGCCGTGCTGCGCAAAGTGCTGTGTCGCTGGAAAGTCCTCAACTACCGCGGACTTATGGCCATCATCTTTGGCGCCATTTTTGTGGCCTCACTGATTTACTCGATTGACCAGACGGCGCACAACCAGGCCTACGCCTACTTCGATACCCGTACCCGACTATGGGAATTTGCGCTCGGTTCCTTGCTGGCCCTTGCCGTCCCGTACTTGAAGCCCAGCCGGCTTGTGGCATTATTCCTCGGCTGGGGCGGTCTTGTAGCGATGTTCGCGTGTGGGCTGGTGCTTACCGTGGACCGGTCCTTCCCAGGATTTTTAGCACTGTGGCCCACCCTGTCCGCAGCTGCTGTGATCGTAGCCGGTGCAAGCGGTCACCGTCTTGGTGCTGACCGGATCCTGTCCAGCCGTCCACTGGTTCGCCTGGGTGACAACTCATACGCCTTATACCTTTGGCACTGGCCCATTTTGGTGCTCTTTCTAGCCGCCATGAACTTGGAAAAGCCCAGCCTTTGGCAGGGTCTTCTGGTTGTTGCCAGCTCACTGATTCTCGCCGTTGCCACCACGGCGCTGGTGGAAAAACCCCTGCGGACCTGGCAGTGGCCACAAGCGCGTAGCTGGCGTTCCGCCGTCGTGATTGCCGTGTGTGCGGCAGTGATGGCTGGACCGGTATCACTGTGGCAGAGCCACATGCTGGCTGCGGACCGTGCCATTGCCGCGCAGCCCAAGGAAATGACTCCGGGCGCTGCGGCACTGGCTCCGGAGAACGCAGGCAAGGTGACACCCCAGGCCAAGGTGATCCCCGCCCCGGGTGCTATGAAAGACGAATGGGCTGACATTGACGGGCTTTGTACCGGTGAGAACGTGCCCAGTGACCCGCTGCTTTCCGGTTGCCTGCAAAACGACAAACCCATCAAAACCACTAAAACCATTGTGGTTTTGGGTGATTCGCATGCCCAGCAGTACATGGCAGCGTTGGGCCCGGTAGCGAAATCTCACGGTTGGGAAGTAGTGACCCTCTTGCGCGGTAATTGTCGTTACGGTGCTGATTCTGACCAGCGTGACGCTGACTGCAACGCCTTTAATGAAGCCAGCCGGAAATACGTTCTTGAACACAAACCTGACGCCGTGTTCACCGTGGCCTCGCTGACCCACAAAGAGGCCCCGTATGAAACGGAAGTTCCTGGCTACTTGGACGGCATTAAGCCGTTCACCGATGCTGGAATCGACGTAGTGGGGATCCGCGACAACCCACGCTTTACGTACAACATGCCTGAGTGCGTGCAGAAAAAGGGGGCTAATGCTGCCGACTGCAACGTGCCGTTGGAGCACTCCCTTGCCGCCTCGTCACCCCTGGATGACTACAAAGGCAAGGTTCAAGGTCTTTCCCTGATGGACATGAGTGACTTCATCTGTACCGACGGTGTGTGCCCGGCAGTTGTGGGCAACGTGTACGTCTATAAGGACGACAATCACCTGACCAAAACCTACGTTCAGACAATGGTTCCGATGTTTGAAAAGCGGCTCCTCAAGGCAACCGGCTGGAAGTAAGCCGCGTGGTTACAGAATGCGAGCCTCGCCACAGGAATATGTCAGTACCGCTTTGCCGTTCTAGTATTTATTAACCGCACGGACCAGACCCGTAATGACTGGCTGGTCATCTGTTGCACACCCGTCCGGTAACCCCGAAAGAGGCGCACTCATGACCACACCCGAACATAATCCTTTTGGATTTGTTGGACTCACTTACGACGACGTTCTGTTGCTCCCGGGCCACACCAACGTTATTCCTTCTGAAGCGGAGACTTCCTCCCGCATCTCCAAGCGCATCTCGGTGCAGACGCCGTTGCTTTCAGCAGCGATGGACACTGTCACGGAGTCCCGGATGGCTATTGCCATGGCGCGTCAGGGTGGCCTCGGTGTTATCCACCGCAACCTCTCTATTGCAGACCAGGCTGATCACGTTGACCGTGTGAAGCGCTCCGAGTCCGGAATGATCACCAACCCCTTGGTTATTGGCCCGGACGCCACTTTGGAAGAACTCGACGAGCTTTGTGCCCGTTACCGTGTCTCTGGTCTACCTGTTGTTGACGAGGGCGGCCGATTGCTGGGCATCATCACCAACCGAGACACTCGCTTTGTTCCGGAGTCTGAATTCCCGTCCCGCATTGTGCGTGACGTGATGACCAAAATGCCGTTGATCACCGGCCGCGTTGGCATCAGTCGCGAAGAGGCTTCGGGTCTTCTGGCTAAGAACAAGATCGAAAAACTTCCGCTGGTTGACGCCGAGGGCCGCCTGCAGGGTCTGATCACCACCAAGGACTTCACTAAGGCCGAGCAGTACCCGCTCGCCACCAAGGACGACGAAGGTCGCTTGCGTGTTGGTGCGGCCATTGGATTCTTTGGTGACGGCTGGGAGCGCGCCATGACGCTCGTTGAAGCCGGCGTGGACGCGTTGTTTGTGGACACCGCTAACGGCCACAGCCAAGGTGTGTTGGACATGATTGCCCGCTTGAAGGCTGAGAAGTCCGCTGCGCACGTGGACATTATTGGTGGTCAGGCTGCCACTCGCGAAGGCGCCCAAGCCCTGATTGATGCAGGCGCTGACGGCATCAAGGTGGGTGTTGGGCCGGGTTCCATCTGCACGACTCGTGTGGTGGCAGGTGTGGGTGTTCCTCAGATTACCGCCATCTATGAATCCGCTAAGGCAGCCATCCCGGCAGGTGTGCCGCTGATCGCCGACGGCGGTTTGCAGTACTCAGGTGACATCGGAAAGGCACTTGTTGCTGGCGCCGACACCGTGATGCTCGGTTCCCTGTTGGCCGGTTGTGACGAGTCCCCGGGCGAGCTGATCTTTGTCAACGGCAAGCAGTACAAGAGTTACCGCGGTATGGGTTCCCTCGGGGCCATGCAGTCCCGTGGCAAGAACACTTCTTACTCGAAGGACCGTTACTTCCAGGCAGACGTTTCAGGCGATGACAAGCTCATCCCGGAAGGCATCGAAGGCCGTGTGGCTTACCGTGGCCCGTTGGCTTCTGTGGCATACCAGTTGGTGGGTGGATTGCGTCAGACCATGTTCTACACCGGCGCCCCCACCATCCCTGAGCTCAAGGCACGCGGCAAATTCGTCCGCATCACCGCGGCTGGTTTGAAAGAGTCTCACCCGCACGACATCCAGATGACTGTCGAGGCGCCCAACTACGGTTCACGCTAAATTGCAGTGAGCACGTCTGGGGGCACGGCCGATCCTAAGAAACTGAAGTTCCGGCCTTACTGGTTGGCGATTAGCGCCATGGTGAAGGTCAGTTTCAAGGCCTCACCTACCGCCGTCGTTATGAAGGTGATTGGTTCCTTCATTGGCGCCGTGGTGCCGCTGCTGACCAGCTGGTTTGCGGCCCAAACCACCACGGCACTAGTCGATGGTTTTGGCGGGGACGCCGCCGCGGGACGGCAGGCGGTGTTCTACGTGGTGGCGACGGCGGTCACTGGCCTTTTGTGGGCTACGTGGAGTTCCGTTGATGGTTACGTGCAGCGGGTGATGGCGTACCGGGTGTCCGCGTTCGTCTCGGATTCGATGTTCGAACGGTTCTTGTCGCTGGAGTTTTGGCGTTATGACGACAAAGACACGATTGACCTTTACGACAGGGCCAAACGTTTCGCGGATAGCTATCCGCGCGTCCTGACTCGAATTTCCAGCATCCTCACTGCTGCGATGGGGCTCATCTTGGCGATAGCCGCACTAGTTTCGGTGAGCTGGTGGATTGCGCTGATTCTGCTGGCTGCCATCATTCCCAGCGTGTACATCGAATTCCGGCTTTCCCGTGCTCAAGTGGCGCACTGGAACAGTAGGGTTGATGCGCGCCGTCGTAGTCGCATGATCGATGAAAACCTGACCCGGCCGCAGCATATGGCTGAGATGCGGCTGTACGGTGTTGTGGGTCACCTGATTGGTATGCGACGCCGTTTGCGCGAAGAGGATGAGCAAGAACGCCTCAAGTACGACAAAAACCACATCCCCAAAAAAATTGTTGCTGACGCCATCCAATACGTGGCCGAGGTGATCGCGCTCATCTGGATTATCGGCCAGATTGTGGCCCGCGCGCAGCCAGTGGGCCAGTTCCTCTTTGTCCAGCAGATTGTGAGCCGGTCCCTCAGCCAAGGCCAACAGCTGGTGTCCTACCTGAACAACATGGATGAGGACCTCGCTAACATCAAGGACTACGAGACCTTTATGGAACTCCCCGTCCAACGCGATGAAGGGATTGAACTCGAGCACGCCCCGTCCGTAGTGGAAATGCGAGATATTCGCTTTAGCTATTCGGGGAGCGATGTTCAAGTGCTCAAAGGCATTAACATCACCATCCGGGCGGGCCAGCATGTGGCAATTGTGGGGGAGAATGGCGCCGGCAAATCCACTCTGATCAAGATTCTGGCTGGCCTCTACGCTCCAAAATCCGGGCAGGTGCTCCTAGACGGAGTGGACCGGAATACGATCAATCTCAACTCTTGGCACAAGTACCTGGCCGTGCTGAGTCAAGACTTCCTCAAGTACGAGTTCGCTACCGCGGGGGAGAACATCTCTTTTGGCCAGTTGAACCGGCCACGCGATGCGGTGCTGGTGCACCAAGCAGCGGACGACGCCGAGGCCCGCGAGTTTATCGACAAACTCCCCCTGGGATTCGAGAACTTTGTGAGCCCCTGGATGGAAACTGATCTGTCCAAGGGCAGGCGCCGTGGTACTGGCCTTTCAGGCGGGCAATGGCAGCGCTTGGCCATGGCGCGGAACTTTTACCGCAATGCACCCTTTATGGTGATGGACGAGCCCACTTCGGCCATTGATGCACTGGCCGAACACCGGATTTTCAGCAGGCTCTTCGCTGATCGCTCCAGCACCATCATTGCCATCAGCCACCGCCTGGCCACGATCGAAAAAGCAGATGTGGTGTACATGATGGAAAACGGCGAGGTAGTGGAGCAAGGCACCCACCAGGAGCTGGTGGACCTGCGTGGTCGCTACTTCAGGATGTTCGAATCCCAGCTCTAAGGCAGCTACGGCGATAAGGGCAGAAAGCTCACAGTGCGCCGCGGGGAGCGCCGTCAAGTAAAGTAGTGACGTGACTTACGAGATTGAGATTGGCCGTGGCAAGCGTGGGCGCCGAGCCTACTCCCTCGATGACATTGCGATCATCCCTAACCGCCGTACGCGTGACCCTCGGGATGTGTCGGTAGCGTGGCAGATCGACGCCTATAAGTTCGACATTCCAGTCATTGCCGCGCCCATGGACTCGGTGATGTCCCCAGCCACTGCCATTGCGCTCGGGCGCTTGGGTGGCCTCGGTGTACTTGACTTAGAAGGTCTCTGGACCCGCTATGAGGATCCCGATGCAGTGTTGGAGCAGATCGCCGCGCTCCAGGATGAGGCACCGAGCGCCAGTACCACACGCAAACTTCAAGAGCTTTACCAAGCACCCATCCAGCCAGAGCTGATTACCTCACGCCTGGCCGAGATTCGTGCCGCCGGTGTCACAGTTGCTGGTTCTTTGACCCCGCAACGCACGCAAGAGCACTATAAAACCGTATTGGCAGCCGGTGTGGATATTTTTGTTATCCGTGGCACCACGGTTTCAGCTGAACACGTTTCCAAAGATCACGAACCTTTGAACCTTAAACAGTTCATCTATGAACTCGACGTCCCAGTGATTGTGGGCGGCGCGGCGGGTTACACACCGGCATTGCACTTGATGCGCACTGGCGCCGCCGGAGTTCTGGTGGGCTTCGGTGGTGGCGCAACCACTACTACCCGCCGTGCTTTGGGTATTCACTCGCCTCTCGCCTCGGCTATTTCCGATGTTGCGGCTGCCCGCCGCGACTACATGGATGAGTCCGGCGGACGCTACGTTCACGTGATTGCCGACGGCGGTATGGGGGCCTCGGGCGACATCGTTAAGGCAATCGCTATGGGCGCCGATGCCGTGATGTTGGGCTCCGCTCTGGCACGCGCCGAAGAAGCCCCGGGCAAGGGCTGGCATTGGGGTGCCGAAGCGCATCACACACAGTTGCCCCGTGGCGACCGGGTCAATGTTGGCACCGTGGGTCCCATGGAAGAGGTGCTTTTTGGCCCAGGACATCACACCAATGGAACCTCGAACTTGATTGGCGCTTTGCGCAGGTCTATGGCCACCACAGGGTATTCAGATCTGAAGGAATTCCAGCGCGTGGATGTTGTTGTGTCCCCGTACTCGGAACGCTAACGCAGGAAAGTGGGGCGTTCAGCCCCTGCCTTTCTGGCGCCCAAAACAGTAGGGTTGGTCTCACAACGCAGTTGAGCGAATGGAGACTTCCCATGGGCAACGACGCCACTTTTGGATCCCCGATTTCCGGTGGAATCCTGAGTCCTGAAAACCGCGAGAATTCCTTGGCTGCCCTGAGAGCCACAGCGGAACCCGGCAAAGAGCTGGACGTGCTAATAGTTGGTGGCGGTGTTGTGGGTGCAGGATCGGCCCTCGACGCAGTCACGCGTGGGCTGTCCGTTGGCATTGTGGAGGCTCGCGACTGGGCCTCTGGAACGTCCTCGCGGTCTTCAAAGCTGATCCACGGTGGTCTGCGTTATCTGGAAATGCTGGACTTTGCTCTGGTTCAAGAAGCGCTGCAGGAGCGCGGCCTGTTGATACAGAAAATTGCCCCGCACTTGGTCCGGCCTGTGCCGTTTTTGTATCCCTTGACCAAGCGTTTTGTGGAGCGTCCCTACGTGGGTGCGGGCATCATGCTCTATGACACTTTGGGGTTGACCTCGGGCCATAGCCGCGGGGTACCCATGCACAAACACTTGAGCCGGAAAGGCACCTTGCGTTCAGCGCCGAGCCTGAAGGACGACGCTTTTGTAGGTTCCATTCGTTACTATGACGCTCAAGTAGATGACGCCCGCCTGGTGGTTAATGTGGTTCGTACTGCGGCTCGCTATGGCGCACACGCGGTGAACCGTATGCGTGTAATCAGCTTCTTGCGTGAGGGCGAGCGTGTGGTGGGCGCCAAAGTAGAGAATCAAGAGGATGGCTCCACCTTCGACATTCGTGCCAAGCAAGTAGTTAATGCCACAGGCGTGTGGACCGATGAAACTCAAGCCATGGTGACTGACCGCGGGCAGCTGAAGGTTCGCGCTTCAAAGGGCATCCATTTGGTGGTTCCCCGTGACCGCTTCCAATCAACGGTGGGTCTAATCCTCCGTACGGAGAAGTCCGTTTTGTTTGTTATTCCCTGGGGTCGGCATTGGATCATCGGTACCACTGACACCGACTGGAAGCTTGATAAGGCCCACCCTGCGGCTTCGAGCAAAGATATTGACTATGTTTTGGAACACGTTAATAAGGTGCTCAAACGGCCCCTCACTCGTGAAGACGTAGAGGGTGTCTACGCTGGTCTGCGTCCGCTGCTGGCCGGAGAAAATGATTCCACGGCAAAGCTCTCGCGAGAACACGTGGTGGCTCATCCTGTCCCCGGGTTGGTAGTGGTGGCCGGCGGAAAGTTCACCACCTACCGGGTGATGGCCAAGGACGCAGTAGACGAGGCAACGCGGGCCTTGGACGAACGCGTTCCGGCCAGCTGCACCGAGTCCATTCCCTTGTTGGGCGCCGAAGGATACAAAGCTGCCTACAACCGCAGGGCGCGCACGGCAGAAGAATCCGGGGTCCATGTGGCTCGTGTGGAGCACTTACTTTCGAGGTACGGAACCTTGGCTCAAGAAGTCCTGGACTTGGTCAAGGAACGTCCCGAACTGGGGGAGCCACTGCCCGGCGCTGACGATTATTTGGCAGCCGAAGTTGTGTACGCCACCACCCATGAAGGCGCCCGGCACGTCCACGATGTACTCACACGCAGGACCCGAATTTCCATCGAGTCATGGGACCGCGGCGTTTCCGCAGTGCCGGTGGTGGCTAAACTAATGGCTGAAGTATTGGGCTGGAGTGAGGTTCAGCAAGAGAGCGAAGTCAAGCACTACCTAGCTCGTGTGGAAGCCGAGCGGTTGAGCCAGGAACAACCCGATGATGAGTCGGCAGATGCCGCCAGAATCGGTGTGGATGACATTGTTCCGCTTCGCTAACTACGCGGCGGCTACGAATTGAACGTTGGAAGGAGTGCCGTTGGCGGACGAATTTGATCGCTACGACGCAGAATTAACCACCCCTGCCATGGTGGTTTTAGAAATGGTTGCAGCTGATAAGACGGAGGCTGCAACACAATTGGCTACCGCCATGTTTAATGCTGGCCGGGTCAGTGACCTCGGCGGATTCCTCAAGCAGGTGAACTCGCGCGAGCACCAGCTTGCTACAGGTCTTCCTGGCGGGATTGGTTTGCCGCATGCACGCAGCGAATTCGTTTCGCAGACCTCCATTGGTGTGGGTGTTACTAAGTTCGGGCATGCCCTGGATTTTGGTGCAGTGGATGGCCCGGCCAACCTGGTATTGCTGATTGCCACACCGGCGCAGTCCTTCTCTGAGCATTTGGAAGTTTTGGCTACCTTGGCGCGCTCGCTCTCCAAAGAGTCTTACCGTGAGTCTTTGCGCCGAGCTCACGATCCAGAAGTCATCGCCGAGCTCATCAACAGTTCGCTGGTTTTCTTCGATCACTAAGCAAGTTTTAAAGTACGACGCCGCCCGGTACCCTCAGGTGCCGGGCGGCGTTTTTGTTGATGGTTTATTCAGTCCGCCAAGACTTCCAGAGTGAAGCGTAGGAACCGTCTAGGGCCAAGAGCTCCTCATGGCTACCGAGCTCGGTGATCCTGCCGTCCTCAACAACCGCCACCCGATCGGCGTCGTGCGCAGTGTGTAAACGGTGAGCGATCGCCACCACGGTGCGGCCGGAAAGAACAGCGCTGAGCGAGTGCTCAACGTTTCGGGCCACCTGTGGGTCAATGAGCGAGGTGGCTTCGTCGAGGACAAGTGTGTGTGGGTCAGCGAGAACAAGGCGCGCCAAGGCCAGTTCTTGGGCTTGCGAGGGCGTGAGGACGTGCGCGCCTGAACCCACGTCAGTCTCGAGGCCCAGTGGTAAATTCTGCGCCCAGGTCAAGGCACCGACGTCTCGCAGGGCTTCTTGAAGTTCTGCGGGTGTTGCGTCTTCTTTGCCAAGGCGGAGGTTGTCCGCCAAAGTGCCCACAAACACGTGATGTTCCTGGGTTACTAAGGCAACTTCGCGGCGCAATTGCTCCACCGGCAAATCCACCAGTGGCACACCACCCACGGTTGCGGTGCCACTGCCAGGCGGATGAATTCCGGCAATAAGACGCCCCAGAGTGGACTTCCCGGCACCGGAAGGCCCCACAATTGCTAGCCGTTCACCCGGAACCAAGGACAGGTCCACACCATGCAAAACAGGGTGGCCCGGACGGTAGGAGAAGCTTGCGCCCTCTAGCTTCACGGCACTACCTTCGGGCACAGCCCCAGTGGGAGTGCGGTCTGCTTCAACGTACTTCACACCAACAATTCGGGCCAGCGAGGCTGCGCCAAACTGCAACTCATCCAGCCACTGAATGAGGCTGTTGACCGGCTCCACCAAGGCCATCGCGTAAAGTGCAACGGCTGCCACGGCGCCGGGTGTTACAGATCCTTGGGAGGCAAGCCAGCCACCCCACAGAATCACCACCAAAACAGGAATCCACAAGGCGAGCTCGGTAACAGGGAAAAGGATTGACCGCAGCCACAGGGTGTACCGCTCGGCCTTAAACGCAACGTTCAGGCCCTCGGCAGTGCGCTCTAGCCGTTGCTCGCTCAAACCCAAAGCGGAGACCGTCACGGCGCCGTCGGCGGCCTCGCTCAACGTGCCGTTGACCTGTGCGTAGGCGGCGTGCTCACGCTGGTAGCCGGGCCCAGAGCGTTTCAGATACCAGTAAGCGATAGGCGCCACCACGGGAAGTCCGGCGAGCAAAGCGAAGGCCAAAAGTGGCGAAGCGAAAAAGGCTGCGACAATCGTCAAGATGACTGAGACGGCGGCAACCAACAAACGTGGGACACCAAAACGGACGGCGAAGGACAGTGCTTCAACGTCATTGGTGGTGCGTGAGAGGAGATCGCCGGTGCCAGCTTTTTCTACCGTAGACAGCGGAAGCGCCGTTACGTCGGTCATAAAGGTCTCACGCAGTTCGGCGAAGACTTTTTCGCCCAGCATCATTCCGCGCAGCGAGGCCCAACGGGTCAGCCCGGCTTGGATCAGCACAGCGCCCAGGAGCACAGAGCTGAGCACCGTCACGGTGTTTAGGCTGGTTCCAGCTTGGGCTGCATCCACGAGCCTGCCCAAAACGTTTGGCCCCACCAGACCCGCCAAGGCGGCACCCATGTAGAGCGTCACCACCAGCGCGAGGCCAGCCCGATGGTTGCGCATAAGGTTCCCGGTTTCGCGGCGAACCTGGGGGCCGTCCGCAATCGGGAGTTTTGTGGTGAGGCTATTACTCACTACGTACCACCACCGTGTGATATTCGGCTTGTGTTGCCATCAGTTCGCTGTGGCTGCCCATCACGGGGGCTCCGGTGCGTGGCATAAAAATGACGTGGTCCATGACGCCGAGCATCAGTGGGCTCGCCGTGACCACAAGGGTGCTGTGCTGAGGCTGTGCCGCTCCGCCACGGGCCTCGGCGAGCCCTTTGGCAATACGTTGCTCAGTGTGTGCGTCCACGGCGCTACTGGGTTCCACCAGCAAAAGAACTTCGGCCTCGGTAAGGACCGCGCGGGCCAACGCCAGGCGCTGGCGTTGGCCGCCGGAGAAACTGCGGCCCCGCTCGTCGACTTCGTGGTCCAATCCGCCGTCGATCGCGTCCAAAATATCAGCCCCGGAGGCCAGCTCGATGGCTTCCCAAATGGCTTGATCCTGGTGTTTTCCGTGCGGGTCCAAACCATGGCGCAAGGGACCAGTGAACAATTGTGGTTCGGCGGGACTGAAGGCGATTCTGGACCGCACTGCTGCCAGCGGCAGCTCAGTAATGGGTACAGCACCCCAGCGCACCTCGGCGGATTCGGCGTCATCAAAGCGCCCCATGCGTTTGGCCACTGCGGCGGAGAGCCCGGGGTCGGCGCATACCAGCGCTGTCAGTGCGCCTGGGTGAAGTTCGACGCCGCTGGCACCGTCGCGTAGGACGCTGCCAGGAATGGGGGCGGCAGCATCGCCGTCGGACACTAGATCTTTGGTGCCGAGAATGCCGATCACCTTCCGGGAACCAACCATTCCGCGGATCACAGCGTTGATCGCCTCGGAGCCAACGCGGATGGGGGAGACCAAAAAGGCTGCGAAACCGTAGACGGAGATTAGCTCACCAGCGGTGATCTGCTGTTCCACGGCCAGGCCAGCACCGATCCAGGTGAAAAATACGCTGAAGACGCCAGCAATCAGCAATTGAGCTGCATCCAGTGTGGCTACAGAACTGGCAACGCGATTGCCTTCCAACCGGGACAACTGTGAGCGTTGGCGGTACCTATCCACAAAAATTCTTTCGCCACCGATTCCGCGCAGGACGCGGAGGCCGGCAACGGTGTCAGCACCAACGGCTGACATTTTTCCCGTAGCTTCACGTTGCGCCGCTTGGCGTTTTTGCAGAGGTTTCACCACAAACGTCAGCAACGCACCCAAGAGCGGAACGCCAATGAGCACCGTTAAACCCAAGGGGCCGTGAATAGCTGCCACCATGGCAGAGACGGCCAGATAGGCCACGATCGAGCCGGTCAAACGCGCAGTGATATCAAAGAGCTGCCCAATTCGCGCCGCATCGTAGGACGCGGCCGTGACGATTTCGCCGGTGGCCAGCGTGCGCGTGAGTGCTTCACCGCTGTGCGCCACTTTTTTGCCGATGAGTTGATTGGTACGCAGCATCGCCTGCAGAAAGTTGCTCACGGCCATCCGGTGGCGCAGGGTGGCTGTGACTGCCTGTAGCAGGGCTAGGCCCAAGAGAACGGCGCCCCAAAACCACAAGGCATCCATGTTGTGGCCAACAATTCCTGCGTCGATCGCTTTGCCAATAACAAGGGGCGAAAGGGCTTGGGCCATCATCCACAGAATGCCGTAAAGGAGCCCGCCGACTAGGGTGGAGAGCTGCAGGGTCCCCAGCCAAGTGAGGTAGTGACGTGGTGAGCGGAGGTCTGCCGGGGTTTTGGTGGTGTAGGGGTACGCTCGCACAACATTTGAGCCTAGGCAATGGGAGGGCCGTTCGGGAAGGGTCTGAAAGATTGTTTTCAGATCGTGACATGGGTCACTGCCTATAACTATGTGGGCCGTTTAGTTCTTCTACAAGCGCACGAAGTACGGTTAAGGGGTGCTCAAAACTGCCTTGAAACCCCGTTGGATTGCTGGATTGATCCTGGCCCTTGTCCTTTCGGCGGCTTTCGTTCTGCTCAGCCAGTGGCAGTTTGGGCGCTCATCGCAGGCAGAAACCCCTACAGATCCAGCCATTGAACGGGTAAAACCGCTCACACAGACGCTTAAGCCGGGGGACTTCTTCCACGGCTCCGTTGCGGACCAGATGGTTTCAGCAACCGGGGAGTACGACGCCGCCAAACAGGTCTTGGTGAAAGATCGTCTCCTTAACGGGCAAAAAGGTTATTGGGTGGTCACCCCGCTCAAGGTTGATGGCGCTCCTGTTTTGAAGGGCGCCGGGGCAAGCGCAGTCACCTACATTCCAGTAGCCCGGGGTTGGATCAGTGATCCCGGCCAAGCCACGGCGCCCCCCAGCGGAAAAATTGAGTTGGAAGGCCGGCTAGTTCCGTCCGAGGCGCCGATAGTAGATAAAACCCCTGAGGCGAATGTTGTTTCAACCCTTTCAGTGGCTGAACTCATCAATCGTTGGGGAGTCTCTAGCTACCCCGGTTTTGTGGGTGCGAGCTCTGAGATTTCCGACGGGGCCCAAGTTGGCGCGAACGACTCAACGGCGCTGAAGCCGCTGCACCTTAAGGCCCAGCCGGCTGGCGATAGCGTTAACTGGCTCAACTTGTTCTACGCCCTCGAATGGATCGTTTTCGCTGGATTCGCACTGTTTATTTGGTGGCGACTGGTCAAGGATGACTACCAGCGCGAGCTTGAAGAACGTGAAGATGAAACTTTGGACAGTCAAGGCACCGCAGCAGCGGCCTTGACTATGGATGAGAAAAATTAAGGTGAAGTCATGATTGACCCCAAACCGGCCAGCGGATCAACCGCAGCACCTAAGCGACGCTTTGGCGGCACCGAACCGCAAATTCGCTCGGCCCTAAAGTTCTACAAAGTGATGGCCTACCTCACCGGTGCCATGCTCTTGCTCTTGTGCGCTGAACTTGTGTCACGCTACCTATTTGGTACGTTGCTGGTTGCCGGTGGCACTGACGCTCTGACCGGAGCTGCACACGGCTTCGGCTTTGTTCAGGCGGAGCCTAAAGGCGTTCTGGGTGGCTTCAACATCTCAGTGACAGTTCTGATTGTTCACGGTTGGATGTATGTGATTTACCTCATGTCTAACTTCCGCTTGTGGACTCTTATGCGCTGGCCCTTTGGCAAGCTCATTCTTATGGCTGCCGGCGGTGTGATCCCCTTGCTGTCCTTCTTTGTGGAGAAGAAGATCCACGCAGAGGTTGAAGCTGAATTGGCCGCAAACCCGCAAGCCAGCAAACGCTACTAATTGGTAGCCCTCGCTCTCAAGTAGGCTTATACAGTGACTACCCCCACCTCAGCCCAGACTTCCCAGAAGCCGGTGCTGGTTGTTGACTACGGTGCCCAGTATGCGCAGCTGATTGCACGCCGCGTACGGGAAGCAAATGTGTACTCGGAAATTGTTCCGCATACCTTTACCACCGAGCAGCTTCTGGCCAAGGACCCCGCCGCGATCATCCTTTCCGGAGGCCCTTCGAGCGTTTACGCCGATGGTGCACCCAAGGTTGAAGCAGACCTGTTTGAAGCGGGAGTTCCCGTCTTCGGAATTTGCTATGGCTTCCAGGCCATGGCAAATGCACTGGGCGGAACTGTTGCTAAGACTGGTCTGCGTGAGTACGGCTCAACAGACGCAACATCAGTTGGGGAACCTCGTTCGATCCTGGCCGGCGTGCCAGAGCACCAGAATACGTGGATGAGCCACGGCGACTCCGTCCAGGAAGCACCTGCCGGTTTTGACGTTTTGGCTACCACCGCTGGCGCCCCCGTTGCTGCTTTTGCTAACGAAGAACGCCGCTTGTACGGGGTTCAGTGGCACCCGGAGGTCAAGCACTCTGCACAGGGGCAGCAAGTTCTTGAGAACTTCTTGTTCAAAGGCGCGGGCCTGACCCCTAACTGGACCACCGGCAACATTTTGGAAGAACAAGTTGACCGGATTCGTGCCCAGGTGGGCGACGCGAAGGTTATTTGTGGTCTCTCCGGTGGTGTTGACTCCGCCGTTGCTGCAGCGCTGGTTCAGCGTGCAGTGGGCGATCAGCTCACGTGTGTGTTTGTTGATCACGGACTCCTGCGTGAGGGCGAAGCCGAACAGGTCGAGCGCGACTTCGTAGCGGCCACTGGCGTTAAGCTCTACGTTGCGAATGAACAAGAGCGCTTCCTGAATGCACTTGCTGGGGTCTCCGATCCGGAAACCAAGCGCAAGATTATTGGCCGCGAATTTATCCGTGCCTTCGAAGAAGCTGAGCGGGCCATTATGCTCGAGGCCGCAGCCGAGGGCGAGAGCATCAAGTTCTTGGTTCAAGGCACCCTGTACCCGGATGTTGTTGAATCCGGTGGAGGGGAAGGCGCCGCAAACATCAAGAGCCACCACAACGTTGGTGGTCTTCCTGAAGATTTGCAGTTTGAGCTGGTTGAGCCGCTGCGTGCTTTGTTCAAGGACGAGGTCCGTGCGGTGGGTGCACAGCTTGGTTTGCCGCAGGAAATTGTTGGCCGCCAGCCCTTCCCTGGCCCAGGTTTGGGAATCCGAATTGTGGGCGAAGTTAACCACGAGCGCCTTGAACTGTTGCGTAAGGCCGACGCGATTGCTCGCGCTGAGCTCACCGCCGCTGGTCTGGACAACGAGGTGTGGCAGATGCCTGTTGTTTTGCTGGCAGATGTTCGCAGTGTTGGTGTTCAGGGCGATGGTCGCACTTACGGGCACCCGATCGTTTTGCGCCCCGTTTCCTCCGAGGATGCCATGACGGCAGACTGGTCACGGTTGCCGTACGATCTTTTGGCTCGAATTTCCAACCGCATCACCAATGAGGTGGACGGGGTGAACCGAGTGGTGCTGGACGTGACCAGCAAGCCGCCGGGAACCATCGAGTGGGAATAAGCGTGTAGTTACAGCCGGACCGTGCAAACGGCCCGGCTGTAACCGTTTTATGGCCGTTTTCATAGCCAATTTTCAGCTTCCTCAGTGTTGCGAAGCTGCGTCCGCGCACTAACACCGATACGCTCGAAGGTATGCCGATATGGTCCAAGGCGTCACGTTCAAGCGCAGAAAAGAAGGCAGAAGTGTCAGAATCCCAGAGCCACATCGAGGGCTCAGAAGAGCTCGCCAAGTGGCTTCAGGGTCTCAAGGGCGTTACCGGTCCGGACACTCTCCTTCGATTCACTAAAACGCCCGAGGGATCAATTGACCTCACCGCAGCGCACCCATCCGGTCTAGCGCAGCTGATGGCTGGGCGCCGGACGCGTCTTTCTACCTTGATCCGGGAGCGCCAGGAGTACGGCGTTGCAGCCCGCGCAGCGCGGAATCTTCGCGCCAAAATATTCGAAATCGCCAACGAGCGTGGTGTGGAGGTTGGCTTTTTGTCCGCCGGTACCGCCGTATGGACCTCCGCAGTCGGTGGTAAACCCCAGCGCGTTTCGGCACCAGTAATGCTCGCTGCACTCGCTCTAACAGTGCGCCCAGGTCAAGACGACTATGAGATCCAGTTGCTTGAGCAAGCCCGGATCAACCCGGCACTGGTTCGCCACCTGAAATCCGTTCACGGAATTGTTTTTGACGTCAACGCAGTGACCCGGATGGCCTACAGCACGGCCCGTTTTGACCCGCAGCCAGTGCTGGACCGGATGAGGACTCTGATTCATCAGATCCCGGGCGCCGAGGTAGAACAGAACCTTTTGGTCTCCACCTTCGCTGACCTGACACAGACCTTGGATGATCCGTGGATCAACCCGCAAAATCCGGTGATCCAGGCGCTCGCTGACAAAGCGAATGGTCGGGGGAACACGCCGTCGGACCTGGATCCTGACCGTTTTGCTCCGTTAGACGACCGCGATCCGGCTGACGAAGTTTTGTTGTTAGATGCTGACTCAGAACAGCAGTACGTTGTTGACGCTGTTGCTGCTGGCGAGTCGTTGGTGGTTTCCGCTGCGCCCGGTACTGGCCAAACGCAGACGGCCATCAACTCCATTAGTGCGCTCATCCATAACGGCAAGAGCGTGTTGGTGGTGGGGGATCGTCGTGCTTCTTTGGACGAGGTGGCCCAGCAATTCGAGCGCCTTGGCTTGGACTCACTGTTGTTCCAGCTCAACGGTCAGACCAGCCCGCAACAGCTCAAGACGCAACTCATCAAAGCAATTGTGCGCAATGAGAAGTCCCTCAAACCGCAACTGGACAACTTGCACTCCACACTCGTGGAGCAGCGCCACGCACTGGTGGACCACGTGGCGTCCTTGCACAATGTGCGTGATCGCTGGGGTTGCTCGCCGTACCAAGCCATGCAGTCACTGGCCCAGCTGACAGCCATTGAACCGGCACCGGCCACCACGGTGCGGTTAAAGCGAAGCGTTTTGGACAGCATCCGCGACCGCGAAGAACTGGCTACCCGCTTGGTCCGTGCCGCAGAGCTGGGTTCCTTCAGCAAGGAAGCCACCTCCTCGCCATGGCACGGCGCGCGTTTGCTGACGCGTAAGGAAACTGAAGAGGCCCGCAAACTGGCCGAGTCTTTGGCAACAAAGCTTCCAGCACTTCATGATCAGATGCAGGCAGTCGCCGAGCATTCTGAGATTCGTCTTGGCGCAACGGTTCAGGAGTGGGGCGAACAGCTGAAAATGCTGGTTGCCGTGCGAGAGAGCCTGGATAAGTTCACACCAGACATTTTTGACCGTCCGGTGGATGACCTGATCTCCGCCACGGCACCGTCATCCTGGCGGCGCGAGCACAACGTTGAGATGCCGTCGATGCAACGTTCGCGTTTGCGTCGTGTGGCCAAAGAATACATCCGCCCGGGTGTCCACATTGCTGACCTGCACAATTCCTTGCTTCAGGTGCAGCAACAACGAGCCGTGTGGGCCGAGTTTGCTGTCTCTCAGCGGCATCCGGCTGTGCCTTCTGGACTGGCCGAGCTGAATTCAAACTATCGCGCTTTGGACCAGGGTCTAGCCAAATTGGGCTTGCAGTTGCGAGGAACAGCTGGTGGAGGTCGCCTGGCCACTAGCCCGTACCCGGAGCTGTTGCAGAGGCTTGCGGATCTGGCAGCAGACGGCGCAGCCCTCGAGACCTTGCCGGAACGCACACTCTTGACCGAGAACATGCGCGAACACGGTTTCGGCGAGCTGCTTGACGACTTGGCGGCTCGCGAAGTTCCCGCGAGTTCGGTAGCTTCCGAGCTGGAATTGGCGTGGTGGCAGTCTGCCCTTGAAGCCATGATCAGTGGCGATGACTACCTGGCTATGGCAGATGGCGATAGCTTGCGCCAGCTCGAAGCCGAGTTCCGGCTTGCGGACAAGGCACACATTTCAAGCGGCGCAGCACGATTGCGCTGGGAGCTGGCCGAACGTTGGCGTAACGCCGTGGCCGCTGAACCGCGTCAGGCCGAATTACTGCGGACCTTGTTGAAGGACGGCCGGGTCACCCTGCAGTCACTTACCGCACAGTCACCACAGTTGTTGCCGGCATTGAGCCCGGTCTGGACCATCAGCCCGTACTTGCTATCTGGCACCTTGCCTGTCAGCCACAGTTTTGATGCTGTGGTGATTTTGGATGCTGACTCTACTTCTTTGCAGGCCGTCCTTTCTGCGATTGGCCGGGGCAAGCAGGTTATTGCCTTTGGTGATGCGCGTACAGCGTCACCGCGCACCTTCAGCGTCGCCGTAGAGCGCCCGGCCACCGGCGAAATTGCCAGCCAGAAGGTCCAGAGTGCCTTTGCTGCGCTGAGTGCAGTGTTGCCGGTGTGGACTCTCAAAACCGCCTACCGCTCGGTGGATGAGGATCTCACCCTACAGTTGAGCCAGAACTTTTACGACGGCGCGCTGAAGCGACTTCCGGACGGCCACGCCGTGACCGGTTTGGACCGTGCCTTGCTGGTGGAGTATTTGCCGGATGGCACTGGTCTGCCTAGCGCCGGCCAGGATGGTGTTGAATCGGTGATTGCCGAGGTCAACCGGGTTGTTGATTTGGTCTTTGAACACGCACGGCTCCGTCCCCGTACCTCGTTGGCAGTGGTTACCGTGAGCTTGCGGCATGCAGCGCGGATTGGTGAAGCAATTCGTTTGCAATTGCCTAATCACCCCTTGCTGGCTGACTTCTTTGCCTCGAGCGGGGAATCCTTCCGAGTGGTTGATTTGAACCGCGCGCAGGGTATGGTCCGTGATCACGTGATTTTCTCGCTGGGTTATGGCCGCACACCTCACGGGCGTGCACTGCATAACTTTGGCCCGCTCTCCGCCGAGGATGGCCGGAACAAGTTTGCGCTTGCTATGACCCGCGCCCGGCAGTCTTTGCATGTTTTGACGTGCTTCCGACCTGAGGACTTGGACGTGCAACGCTTGAGTCACGGTGCAGTCGATTTTTATGAACTGTTGGACCGTGAACTTGGCGGCAACTACTCCATGGGTACACAGTCCTCGAGGGCAGCTGCTAGCGAGCAGGCTCTTGGCGAAGATCCTTTGGTAGCCGATCTAGGGGAGCGCTTGCGGGTTCGCGGAGCACGGGTGTGGCATCACTATGACGGTGCCATTGACGTTGTGGCTGCTGCCGATCCGGTGCACACCATTGGTCGCGATGATGCTGAGATTCCTACGCCTGTGGCCATTGAATCTGACGGAACACAGCGCTACCGCAGTATGAGTGTGCGTGAACGTAGCCGCTTGCGTCCCGAGCACCTCGAACGCTTGGGCTGGCGCTACTTGCCGCTGTGGACCATCGAAGTCTTCACGGATCCATCCGCCTGCGCTGACCGGATTGCAGGCTTCTTGCGCTTGGAACACCACGATGAGTTGGCCAACTCTGCGGACCGTCCGGGGTTCTTGGACGAAGCGCTCGAGCCAACAAACACGGCCGTGAATGATGATTCCGGCGCGACTTCCTCGCTGGAAAAAGCAGATCACGGTTCAGAAGCAACGATTGAAGGTGAAGGCAGTATGAGACGGGTGACTGTCCCGGCCACCAACTCTTCGGCCGAACCGGCTGAGACCCCCGCACCAACTGACACCCCCGCGTCAGAGGGCGTTACCCCAAGCAGCGTTACCCCGGCCACCGGTACAGTGGCAGCTGAGCCGGAGGGGATTCTGCCCACCAAGGCCGCCGAGGATGACCCGCGTGCTTGGGGGGATCGCGAAGGAAACCAGGATCATGATTCGTGGCTCAAGGAACAACGCCCGCCACATTGGGGCTAATCGTTCAGCTCAGGTGGTTTCCATTAGGCGACCACCACAAAGAATAGCCCTCCCTTAGTGGACGCCCCGGCCAGGCCCTTTGCCTGTTCCGGGGTGGCCGCCACCACGATCAGGCCGTCAGCTTCACCGGAGGTGCCCAGCCAATTGGAGCTCCCGGCACCTGTTGAGCTGCCCGCCCCGGTGCCGGATTGGCCCGTGCCTGATCCGGCTGTAGCAGTCCACAGAACCACCACGGAGGACGCCACAGTTTGTGACTGCTTGGTGCTGCCGTAGTCGTCCGAGGAGCTGAGCACGATATTAACCAGCTGTCCTGGAGCTAACAGCCGAATAGACGAGGGATCAGCCATTCGAACCGGGACAGCTGTACTTCCTGGCGGTGCGCCGGTGAGAAGCCCAGAACCCATCAAAGCTGATTCATTGAGTAGCTGGCCTTGCCGCAGCGGGGCTGCGAGCCGCCTTCCGGCGATTTCCTTCGCTGTCACGAAGCTTCCTTGAGGAATCACGTTTTCAGGAACTTGGATGCTTTTCAGACTTGCAGGCTTGAGCTCCGCCCCCGCTGGCATGTCATGAGCCGCTGCAATCACGGTGTGCAGTTGAGCCGGCGCGGGCGTGAGCTGATAAACCACTATTGAAGCCGCAGCAGCAATCAAAAGGGCAGCGATGAGTCGCCGATTGCGTGCAAACCAACCCCACCGCGTGGAGGGACCTCGTTGGGGTGTCCTAGCGGCGCGTGCAGAAGGAGGGCGAGGGGCGAACGAGGTGGTTCGGGTAGTTCGAGGCTGGGAAGTGAGCATATGCTCACGCTATTGAGCCCAGAACGTTTCTAGGTGGGCCAAGGCCAGCTATGTGGATAACTTGGCCAAAAAAGTCAGCACAGTTCCGGCTGACTCCAACCTGGCTGAGCCGGAATTACTTGGATGCGCTAGAACTCGCCGAAGAGGCGGACGACGTTGTTGAGGCGCTTGAAGCAGTGCTGCTCGCCGAGCTAGAACTGGCAGAACTGGAGCCGGTGGAGCTAGCCGCTGGAGCAGGGCTGACAGTGCTGCCCTTGGCGTCACGTGAATCGGTGCGGTAGAAGCCGCTGCCCTTAAAAACCACGCCAACGCTGTTGAACTTTTTGCGCAAGTTACCTTGGCAATTGGGGCACTCAGTTAGGGATGAATCCGTGAATTGCTGAAAAATCTCGAATTCGTGGCCGCAGTCCTTGCAGGCGTAAGCGTAGGTGGGCACTGGTTCTCCTTCTGGTCCAAAACAAAGGGCTGTGGGTGAATGTCTTAGCAGTCACCACGCCCGAGTGCCAATTCTACCAGTCGTAAATACCCTCTGGCGTGATAACAGCATCCACCGGGTAGTCGAATTCCTCTGCGGGGATCCGCGCATCGCTGAGGAATTCCGAAGCGAAGGTGACTGCCGCCGTCGGACACTGAATTCCGTGAGAGCGCAGCTTCGCGAGGAAACGGTCGTAGTAGCCGCCGCCTTGGCCGATCCGCTGGCCGCTTCCGTCAACCGCTGTGGCGGGCAAAATGACGCCGGAGGCCTCGGCGAAGGCCGTCGCATTCAGACGCTCACCTACCGGTTCCCACAATGGTGCGAATCGGCTGCGTGCCATCTCCATCCCGGGGAACCACAACGTCCAAGAAAGCTGCCGTTCCGGCTCGCAAATCGGAAGCAAAATACGATGCCCCGTGCCGTGTAGGGCCTCCAACAACGGCATGGTGGGTGGTTCCTGCCCCACGCCCACATAGGCGCTGAACAGGGCAGGCCGCTTCGACAGTGACGCAGCCCAAGCGAGCCCCTGAGCGGCGATGCCCCGGCCAGCAGCATCCAAATCAGCGCTGGTGAGGGCGGCTCGGGCGGCCCAATGTCGCCGTCGAACCTGCTCTTTGCTCTCCATTTGTACTCCTCGCTGAGGCGCCATAACGGCCCTGACTTATACATTTCACGGCTGTCAGTTAGATTAGTCGAGTGAATACAGCAAAGGTTCTTCGCAAAGCAGTTATCCCGGCCGCTGGCCTCGGCACCAGATTCCTGCCGGCCACCAAGGCTATGCCCAAAGAGATGCTGCCGGTGGTTGACAAGCCAGCCATCCAGTACGTTGTTGAAGAAGCCGTGAAGGTTGGACTCACCGACATTCTGATGGTGACCGGCCGCAGCAAGCGTGCGCTCGAGGATCACTTTGACCGTGTTCCTTCCCTGGAGTCCACGCTCGAAGCCAAGGGCGACACCAAAAAACTTGCCGCCATCCAAGAAGCCACCAACCTTGGTGACATCCACTACGTCCGCCAGGGTGACCCCAAGGGCTTGGGGCATGCAGTGTTGCGCGCCCGCCAGCATGTGGGCGACGAGCCCTTTGCCGTGCTGTTGGGTGATGACTTGATCGATCCCCGCGATGAACTCTTGAGCACCATGATCGAAGTGCAGGCAAAAACTGGTGGCTCCGTGATCGCGTTGATTGAAGTTGAGCCGTCTCAGATCAGCGCCTACGGTTGCGCCGACATTTCAGAGATCGACGGCGAAAACTATGTTCGGGTCAATAAACTCGTGGAGAAGCCGGACGCAGGCGAGGCACCTTCCAACCTGGCTGTTATTGGCCGCTACGTACTGCACCCGGCCGTCTTTGATGTCCTCGAAGAGACTGCACCGGGCCGCGGCGACGAAATTCAGCTCACCGACGCTTTGCAGACGTTGGCCGCCGGTGACGGCGAAGGCTATGGAGTTTATGGTGTAGTTTTCCGCGGGCGTCGTTATGACACCGGTGACAAGCTGAGCTACCTGAAGGCTGTTATGACACTCGCAGTGGACAGTGAAGATCTGGGTGCTGACTTGCGTGAATGGTTGCCCGGTTTTGTTGGTTCCCTCAAGGACTAACTAGGTGCTGGGGCCCGGAATTTGGCCTGTCACGCTTGAATGTGGTGACTTGATTCTCCGCCCGATTCGATATTCGGACCGGGCGGAGTGGACAGACGTTCGAGGACGTAATTTTTCATGGCTACAACCATGGGAAGCTTCAAATCCTCAACCCGGCGGTGGGCTGCCCACCTATCGCCAGATGGTGCGCTCACTAACTGATCAGGCAAGGCAAGGCACAGCGTTGCCGTTTCTGATCACCGAACGGACGCCAGGATACCGTGAGCCTCGAATTGTGGGGCAACTGACAGTTTCATCGATTCTGTGGGGCTCAGCCATGATGGCCACCCTGGGATATTGGGTTGATCAGGCATGCGCCGGCCGGGGGATTGCCCCCACGGCAGTGGCCATGGCTACGGACCATTGTTTTCAAACGCTGGGCCTGCACCGGATGGAAATCAACATCCGTCCGGAGAACGCGCCTAGCCTTCGGGTAGTGGAGAAACTTCATTTCCGCGACGAAGGCCACCGGCCCAAGTACTTGCACATCAATGGCCAGTGGGCCGACCACCGGTCCTTTGCGTTGACCTCTGAAGAGGTCCCCGACGGCCTTTTAGCACCGTGGCTGCGCGGGGAGTGAAAATTTAGGACCCTTTTTGGGTGCAGAGTGCGCGACACACGCTAGGTAATGCCCAGACGATGGCCAATTCCCTCATAACGTAGAGCCTGTGGACTTCCCTTTGAGCAGCTCGGTGATACTTGTCATCGCCGTTGCCCTCTGGCTGCTGTGGGTGGCGCCGTATGTATTGCGCGTAAGACGTGAAAACGCTCAGCTTGCCCTCCAAAGCGCTGGCGAAGGAAACTTCGCCCATGAAGCCCACACCGTCAGCAATCTTGCGCCGGGGACCCTTCACCAGGCACCCGTGCAGCAACAGGAGAATTCCATGAACAGCACCGTTACTGCCACAGGTTCACAGCTGAATTCAGGCACTGAGCAGTCTGAGCCCGCAGCCGCCACATCACCCGAATTCCATGTGCGCTGGGGCAGAACTTCGCTGGCGGTTGCAGGGTTGCTGTTCCTGTTTGCCGGTGTGGTGATGGGGATTCTGCGAATTTTTGATATTGGCGTCACATGGTTGCCCGGTGTGCTCTTCTTGGGCACTGCCGCTTCTGTAGTGACTTTGCGCCGTCTGGCGATTGCTGATCGCCGCGCCAAAGTAGACGCAGCGTTTCGCGAAGCCATGAACCCGAGCAGCGGAAATGTTGTGGCTTCAGCTCCCCTTCTGGTGAAAACCGCCAATCCCGTGTTCGACGCCGACGCTACCGCCGCCGCGGCTAAGGCGAGTGACGTGGAAGCTAAGCAGAGTGAGCGCAAGGCGATGACCGCCGTCGAACTTCGCAAAGCCGCTCTGGCGGTTGCCGAGGCATCTGGCGACCTGCCTTTGCAAACCCCTGTAGCTGAGCGCGAGTGGGCCCCGGTTGAGGTTCCTAAGCCAGCGTACGTGGGTGCCGCTAAGGCTGAGCGGCCAGCGCCTGAGCCGCTTGATCTGCCGGCCGAGCCCAAGCCGGTTGGACGCCCCAAGCTCAAAGACGGAGCAGTGGCTCCGGACATCAATGGGGGTTTGGTAGCCACCGCGTCGCCAGCTGGCAAGTACGTCGCATCCAAGACCGGCAGCGCTCTGGGTAACTTGGACGACGTGCTGCAGCGCCGCCGAGCATAAACAGCTTTTCTGACCTGTTCTCGACTGGCGTCAACGCCCAGAAATTTGTAGCCTAAGTGAGCTGGTTTACACCGGCGAGGGGCTATAGCTCAGTTGGTAGAGCGCTTCGTTCGCATCGAAGAGGTCAGGAGTTCGAATCTCCTTAGCTCCACTCTCAAATAACCCGTCAGTACATGGAATGTCCGGTACTGGCGGGCTTTTTGTTTGTTATTTGAGGCTGAGCACGTCATCAATAGGGCGACTGTTAACTACTACCTGTGCACTCGTGGCCCCAGATGCAGCCATGGCCGTGTATTCAAGTTGTGCCTTCGCCCGCGGAATGTCGCACACGCCACCCAGCCTAAACTGTCCCTCGAGCCAGATGGTGATGGTACTGCCGGACAGGTCCCCGGCAACATAGCTCAAATCTGACTGATACAAAGCGTTCACCAGTCCGGATTGACCGATTTCATGATCCTTGTTGGCCAGCAAGGTGCGGATGCTTGGACCCACCTGGTCAGTGAATCGGACCGGAGCAGTGGTGGTGGCAACGAGGCTATCTCCGCAACCTAACCCGGGACCAGCCACACCATTGTCACCTACGGCGATGTAGTAAATTGTCAGCGGCGCAGTCTGCTCCGGGAGCCCAGAACCAGCGGATTGGGTGGCCGTCGGTGTGGGCGTTTGCGTGAGTGTTGGCGTGCCCAAGGACGGGGTAGCCGTTTCGACCGTGGTTGGAGTCGGCGCCGTTGTGTTCGTGGGGGTTGCCGCTGTGTTTGACGTTGCGGATACGACTGAGGGTGCCGGGGTAGGCGGGCCGGTGCATCCCGTGAGTCCAACGAGGGCAGCGAAACCGAGAGTGTAGAGCGCTGAAGACCCGAGCCGGTGGTGCTTCGTCTGACACTAGATTCGCTACAAAATTGGACATGCGCACCCGGGATTCCGGCTGCCCATGTCCAATTTTGTAGCGGGAGAAAGAACTAGCCCGCCACCACGGTGGTGATCTCACGCGCGGCGAGGTAATCGGCGTCGTGCACTTTGTTGGTGCGAATGAGCATAGGGATAATGCCTGGGTCGCGATGCGTTTGCTTTGATTCGGGGTGTCTGAAGGATTTGAGGGAGAGATAATGATCACGGAGTGGCCGGGTGTGCTGGATCCCGAGCGGCTAAACGCGAGCCTCGTGGAGACCAATTTCCGAGTATCCGATGCGGCAAGGGTTGGAAAATGGGACGAGGTCTTCCGGCTTCTCGACTCGGATAGCTTTGTGCATGTGAATCAATGGCGGGTAGGAGGCGGATCGTGGTTCACGCCGTTGCACCAAGCTGCGTGGCACGGGGCACCCGTGGTAATCGTGAATCGTCTCCTAAGGCTCGGAGCTTGGCGCTCACTGAGAAATGCCGACGGCGACAGGCCCATCGACATTGCCGCGAAGCGAGGTCATCACCATCTCTTTACCGCCTTGGCAGTCCCCGATTTGACGCTACAAGAGCAGCAGAATTTCACATCCTGGGATGCTCATTTGGCTGGCCTCATTGCCGAACGCACTCGCACGCTAACGCCCACTAGATTTCGGCAAGTCCCGACCGAAATTCTCGCCTTGGACGACTTGGAATCTCTCTGGGTCCCCTATCCCGGGATGTACGGCGGATTCGACGTGTCCATTTATAAGAATCGTTTGTTTGTTGAGAGCTGGAGCCGTGTAGTCGGTGGCTCAGGGCAGGCTCATGTGATTACCGAGCGGGACTGTGTACTTGTTGACCAAGGCTTCGTCTGACACCAGATTCGCTACAAAATTGGACATGCGCACCCGGGATTCCGGCTGCCCATGTCCAATTTTGTAGCGGGAGAAAGAACTAGCCCGCCACCACGGTGGTGATCCCGCGCGCGGCGAGGTAATCGGCGTCGTGCACTTTGTTGGTGCGAATGAGCGCTGGCTTGATTCCGTCGGTGGCGAGCCGGAGCCACGCCCCAAAAACCGGGCCTGCAGGGTCCGTGAGTGATCGGCCCAGGCCGGTGGACTCGTCGCCCGAATCGAAGGAAACGGCGGTGGCACGCTGTTGGACGGGGACCTGGGTTGCCTTCTGTTCGGCGATCAATTCCGCAAGCCTCCGCCCGGCCGGTTTGACCTTCCGCTCAGAATCCAAGAGACCCAAGGTGTATTCGAGCTCGGGGAAGTCAGCCAACTTCCGGCTTACATCGTGCGAACACCACCACGTCACACCCCACACGTTCGGCACATCCAGCACCGGACGAAGACTGTCCTCAAGGAAGTCGGCAGCGCCCTCGGCCGGAATCGCAGGGTAGGGCGCCCCGATCTCCTGCAACCACACCGGCCGGCCCGGGTCATCCGCCCACGCCTGCGCCAACTGCACGAGGTAATCTGCAAACAGCGTCCTTGCAGGATGGCCCGAGGGGAACAATTGAGCCACGGCCGTGAAAACCCACGAATGCACAGTGGTGGCGTCCCCTAGGGTGGCCGCATGTCGCGGGGTGACAGGGCAGGAATCCACGAACCACACGTTGTCATCGAAGCTGTGCTGGTGCATACCATCGGGGAGAACGCCGCCGATTTCATCAAGCTGACCGCGGATCCAGGCACCCATCTGATTCGGGGTGGTGAGCTGCTGCTCCGGATGACGAGTCACAGCGAACTGGTTCGTCTCATTCCCTAGAGTCATACCAAGGACGTTAGACCGAGCCGAGATCTCCGTAGCGATCGCCCGCAAGAGGGCAGCCTGCGCCTGGATGACATCAGGATCCGTGTAGATGTTGCGGCGGTGCCAACTTGTCACCCAGGCCGGCAAAAAGTCGAAGCTCGACAAGTGCCCCTGCAAGCCGTCCACATTCACGTCTAGGCCGAACTCGGCGGCAGCATCCACCACCCGTCCCACATCGGCAATGCCTCGGGTGCGGATGTGTGTGCGGTTCGGTTGAAGCAACGGCCAGAGCGGAAACACCCGGACGTGATCTACACCCAAAGAGGCAATGGATTCGAAATCGGCCCGAACCGCGTTAAGATCTAGGTCCTGCCATGAATGGAACCAACCATCGCTCGGCGTGTAGTTCACGCCCCAGCGCAATGACCGCACGGGATCTCCGGATGCTGCACTCATCAATTTCTCCCTCGTTCTGACCCGCCAAAGAGTGGCTATTCTTGCGGGGCCCTCACCACGGCAGGATCACCGTGAACCTACTGAAACACACTTGAGTTTCCTGGCACCAATACGCGCACGGATGCCTGCTCGATCGTCATCGTGGCAGGCAACGGACCGAGCATCTCGCCGTCGGCAAAAATACTCAGCGGTTTGTTCGCGTGGATTCGAATTTCCTTCCCGCGAACAAAGGAAATCCCGGGACGTTGCAAATGCCCGCCCCGAAAAGAGGCCAAAAATGTTGCCACCACCCGGAAAATTGAGGCTTCGCCCAGGCTCACAACGTCCAGGAGCCCGTCGTTGACCTTAGCCTCGGGACAAATGTGCAGGCCGCCGCCATATTGACCTACGTTCCCTACAGCTACAAACCAGCCTGGGAACGTGCTTTCCTGCCCATCTACGACGACGGTGAAGGTGACGTTCTTCCATTCGCGCAGTGCTTTGAGTCCGCCGTATAGGTACGTAAACGAGCCCAGATTCAGCTTGGCATCATTGCCGTACTGGTTGGCCAGCCCATCGAAGCCCACATTGGCCACACCAAAATAGGGCCGCCCGTTCACCAGCCCCAGATCAACGTCCCGTACCACCAGCGTACTTATGGACGCTACCGTTTCGACTGGATCCACCGGCAGGCCCAGACGCCGCACGGTGTCGTTGCCACGTCCGCCGGCCAGCGGCAAAAGAACAGCTCCTGACTGCCGGGCACCTCCGGCCGCCGCACCCAAAAAGCCGTCCCCGCCCAAAGACGCCACCATCGTCCCGGGAGAGGCATGCGCTGCACGCTCGGTGGCCTCTTCGAGGTTTTCGGTGACCGTGACCGTGGGTGCATACCCCGCGGATCGGAGCGCTTTTTCAGTCGCTTCGCTGAGTTTCAAGGCACGGCCACGGCCCGACGTCGGGTTGACCAGTAGCATTACTTCTCGCGCCTGAGTGGGGCTCACGACTTTCTCCCTGTAGCCTGTGGCGCCCTCCGCGAGTACACCAAAAAATTCTGATACTGGCGATCTCCGCTTCGGTCAGCAACTGCTCGCCCAGCAATACTACTTGGACATGTAGAGTCGGGACCCTTATGACTATCACTGCAAATAGGCCGACATGCTGGGCAGTATCAAGTACCTTGTTGGCCAAGGTGGGATTATGAATCCGGGCAGCCTCATTCCCTCAACGAAGACGGAGAAGTTATGAACACCATCATTGGATCGCTCGAAGGATCAGTAGTGCTGATTACCGGCGCCGCAATGGGCATGGGAAAGATCTATGCCCAACTCGCTGTAAAGGATCGGGCAAGCCACGTGGTGCTGTGGGACGTCAATGAAGAAACCCTCAACGCCACAGCCGCGGAACTGAGTGGCGGGGCCTCGGAAATCCATCCATATGTGGTGGACGTCAGCAAACTGGAGGACATCCAGGCTGCTGCCGAACGGGTCCGCTCGGAGGTTGGCTCACCGGACGTGCTGATCAACAATGCCGGAATTGTCCGCGGCAAGTACTTTTGGGAGCACGAGCAAAGTTCGGACATCGCCTTGACCATGAACATCAACAGCCTGGCCCTGATGCACATTACTCGCGAGTTCTTACCGGCCATGATCGAGCGCAAACGTACTTCCAGAATTGTGAACGTTGCTTCCGCGGCAGGTCTCCTGGCCAATCCGAAGATGAGCGTTTATTGCTCCTCTAAGTGGGCCGTGATTGGGTGGAGTGAATCTTTGCGTCTGGAGCTCAAACAAGCCGGACACGGACATATTGGTGTTACTACCTTCTGCCCCTCGTACATCAAAACGGGAATGTTCGAGGGAGCCCGTGGCCCATTGCTTACACCTCTGTTGGAACCGGAGGACGTTACGGAGCGTGTCTGGAAAGCCATGAAGGCTGCCACGCCGATCGTGATGATGCCGTGGACCGTCAAGCTCAGCACAGCTCTGCGCGGTGTACTTCCGGTGGCGGCGTGGGACGTTGTGGCAGATAAAGTTTTTGGGGTTTACAAGTCCATGGACCATTTCACTGGCCGGAAGTAGCGTCCGTTAGGCCAGTTACTCGCATGGTGATATTGATCCGCCCGCGGTTGATGCCACAACCCTCCGGGGCACTTGCCGGGATGATCTTCTGTACCCCGTGGAAGGCCAACCGTGCAGGACCGCCAAAAACAAACATGTCCCCTGAGGCCAGAGAGATGTCCTCATAGGGTTTGTTGCGGTTCTGCGAGTTGCCAAAACGGAATCGGCAAGAGTCGCCGATGGACAGGGACACCACCGGTGCTAGTGAGCGCTCCTCGGCGTCTTGATGCATCCCCATGTGAGCCTGCTCGTCGTAGTAATTCCCGAGGATAGCGTCTGGGCGGTAGTCAACTGCCGAGGCTGGTAGGGAACTCAGTGTAGGGCTGTGCCGCTGCGCTTCGGCGATGGCTTGTTGCCCGAGCCGTACCATCCAGTCCGGGACGTCCAAAACCTTATTGCCGTTGCCGTCCACTGCTTCACGCGAATATTGGTAGGGCCGCCAGTACCAACCCAAATGTACTGACTTGACGCTCATCGGATGACCGCCGACGAGCGGTGACCGAGCCGGGACGGGACCCTGTGTCCACTCGCTGAAGCGCGCGACCAACCAGGACTGCTGCTCAAGGTTCAACCATCCCGGGACCCACACTGCACCGGGTCTCAGTTCGCGTGGGGGCCTGATCAGATCTGCGTCTGAGAAAAGATTGCTCACACTGCCCCTTCTAGCTCCAGCAGAGCAGTCTTGGCCTCCACACCGCCCAAGTATCCACCCAACCCGCCATCCGAACGTAGCACTCGGTGGCACGGAATAACGATAGGCAGGGGATTGGTGGCACATGCCGTCCCCACTGCTCGGACGGCTTTGGGGTTCCCGGCCATCAGCGCCATGTCTTTGTACGTTTGCGTGTGCCCATAGGCAATTTGCGGCAAAAGCTGTTGAACTTGCCGACGGAATCCAGCCGAGAGTGAGTAGTCCAACGGCAGCTCGAAGCTGCGCCGAGTTCCAGCGAAGTACTCACTAATTTCACGGCTCGCCTCAACAAGCACAGATGGCGCTCGCAGAATCCGGCCGCCGAGTTTATTGGCCAGACTCTCAAGTACTTCGTTGTGGTCTTCTCGGTCAAAGGCCACGCGCACCAAACCGTGTTCTGTGGCTGCCAAAAGAAGCAGGCCCACAGGGGTCTCAACTGTGGTGTACGAAACGTCCACGATGCCTTCCTTCGCGGCCGCAGCGGCCAGCCGTTGATGTAACCGAGTCAGGTGATCCGCTGACGCCCAGACGAAGTCCAATGGCCCTTGGACGTCAGCCCGCTCCTGCAGACCTACGGGATGTTCGCGGTTGACGTCCTCCGGGGGGAAAATGACGGTCATGACTTTGCTCCTTGCACTTTGAGCTGTTGTTCTGCCGCTGCGTAGCGTTCACCAATGACGGCTTCGAGAGAATCACGCATTCGGGCCATTCCGTCAGATGCTGCCCGCCGGGCGGCGGCGGGAGTGCAGTCGAGCAGTTCGGCGATCTCTTTATAGGAGAACCCGGCAATGTGATGGTACGTCACAGCAAGGCGTTGCTTGAGAGTGAGGCTCGCTAGCGCCTCCCACAATTCGGTGTGTTCGGCTCCGGGAATTCCGAGCAGAGATGTACGTTCTGGAAGTTCATCTGTGGCCGTTTCGATGCGCTGCCGGCGACGGATCACGTCAATAGCTTTGCGGTGCGCAATGGTCACTAACCATGCCTCATGATTAGCTCCGCTTGGGAGACCGGGGTAAGCCTTGAGTGCTGCTAGAAAGGTTTCTTGCCATGCGTCATCTGCATCCGCGTGTGGGCCCAGCACTGCTCGGCAGACCCGGATGACCGTGCCGCCGTGCAGCTCTATGAGCCGCTCAAAAGGCAGGGTTGTCATGCTTCACTCCGCTACTAACCATCACTCTGCTCCGCTCGTTGCCATTACACACTGTAGACGTGTGGCAGGCTGCAAATGTGAGGTTGAAACAGAAAAAACTTTGAAGTTGCCTACCCTAGTCTTTGCGGGACTTTCAGTTCTAGACTCAGCCCATGCACCCCAACGCTGAAACACCACGCTTGATCTATTCGGCAATTACATCTTTGGACGGTTACGTCGCTGATGAGGCTGGAGACTTCCAATGGAGCGCGCCCAATGAGGAAGTCCACGCGTTTATCAACGAACAAGAACGCAGTGTGGGAGTGCAATTGTTGGGGCGCAGAACCTATAACGTTATGGACGTGTGGGACGAGCTTTACGGTGACACATCGCAACCCCAAGAGATGCAGGATTTCGCCAATATCTGGCATGGGCAGGACAAAGTCGTGTACTCACACTCTGCACAAGAGGTCAGCGCACTGAGAACGCGGTGGTCCAGGAACTTTGAACCAGAAGCCATTCGAGAACTCATCAAAAATGCCGATTCCCATGTGGGAATCGGCGGTCCAACGCTTGGAGCCGAAGCGCTCAAAGCCGGGCTTGTGCAGGAGATTCAGCAGTATGTGAATCCGGTCATCATCGGCGGAGGTCTGAGTTTCTTGCCCCAGGGCCTCAAGCTAGATCTGCGGCTAGTGGAACAAAGAACTTTTGCCAATGGTGTGGTGTTCCTGCGTTACGAGGTTCTCGAAGAACTCGGCACAAACACCACACCGCCGGCCAGCTAGAAGACTAGGGAAAGTCGAAGAAACTACCGAGTTCGCATAGCGCCAGTGATGGGGCAGCTAAACATTTCTACCTTGCCGTGACCCACACCGTCGAGGAAGTCCAAGATCGAGCTAAAAGCCTCGGGGAGGGTAGTGGCTGTGTACTTGATGCCCTTGTCCTTGCAGAACTGCTGGACCAGAGGCTGAACACGACGCAGGCTGCGGCTGGACATGGTGGGGAACAAGTGGTGTTCTACCTGGTAGTTCAGTCCACCCATCAGGGCGTTGATGGTCCAACCGCCCTTGATATTGCGGGACATCAATACTTGGCGACTCAGGAAGTCAATGCCAGCATCTTTGGGAACAATGGGCATACCAAGGTGGTTCGGCGCGAACACCAAACCGAAGTACAGGCCAAAGAGACCCAGCTGAACACCCATCCACGTGAAACCGATAGTGGGGCCCAAAAACAGGACAACAGCTGTGGGCAGTGCTACTAAGCGGATCGCTAGGAAGAGTGCTTCTTGGGCGCGGTGCGGGACTGTTTCTTTGGGGTTAGCTACGCGGAGAATCGATTCGCGGTGCAAGTCTAGGCCCAAGAGCAAAAGAATCGGGAAAAAGAGTTGACGCTGGTGACGTGCAGCCCAAGCACCAATGCCGGTGCGGGTGGCAGCGTCTTCTGGGGTGAAAACGAGTGCTCCGGGGGCGATGTCATTGTCCTTGCCTACCTTGTTGGGGTTGGCGTGGTGACGACCGTGCTTGTTGAGCCACCAGCCGTAGCTCAGACCCACGGCGAGGTTGGCGAGAATCCTTGAGGCGAGGCCGTTCGCTGCACCGGATTCGTAGATTTGGCGGTGCGCTGCGTCATGCCCCAGGAAGGCGGCTTGGGCGCAGAAGAAGGAGAACAGAGCAGCGGTGATGAGGTTCCACCAAGAAGGGCCAATCATCACAAACAATGCGATAGTTGATGCCAGAAGTAAGCCCAGACGCGCCATCCGCCAGTGGTACCAACTCAACTCGCGCTTAAACAGGCCCATTGATCGGACGGTCTCGGTGAGCTGAATGTAATCTGTGGCGGCCTTATTCGGCCGTGGTGCGCGGGTTGAACCCAAGCTTGTGGCTGAGGTTCCGGTAGCACGCGTGGTGTTATCCGACGTCGTGCGCGGCATATCTGTAATGGTCATTGGTCCTCCGTAAGTCTGTCCCACTAACGAACTTACGCAAAGCCATTCAAACAAACGTCCCGCCGCCGTACTGCCGGCACCCTACCGGGGTAGGGGGCGGTCAGCGGCAAGCAATTACAAGGTGACAGCGGCAGTTTCCATGGTGAGTTGGAGGGCACCATTTTCTTCGCTTAGTTCAAGCCCCACGGCCACGGTGGTTAGTTGTGAAAGTGATCGCAGGTGGGTTCCTCCGCAGGGAATTCGCGCAGTTCCGCTGGGCAACTCGCATACCCATTCGCGCAGATCGGTGAGGAATTCGCCGTGGGATTCAATCCGTACTTCACCGCCGCTGGCCACCCACTGAACCAATTGTTGGTTGAGAGCGTCTTGCAAAGCTGGCAAGTGTGCTACGAGAGATTCTGTGGGGAACCCCTTTTTGCGCAAGGATTTGCCCAGTCGGTAAACATCGCGGGAACCGTACTCTAGGATTGTGGAGCTTTCAATCGCGGCACCGTCGAAGTCAGGGTTACCCAAGGCATCAGGCCGGACTTCTTTGGTCCACTGGTCCGCGAGCACCTGGTTGAGGGCTAGGGATGCCAAGTGGCAGCCTGTGTGGCCGGCGCTGAGCGCGGCGCGGTAGGACTGTTCGACGTCGATGCGAACCTCTGCGCCCTCTTTCAGTTCCGCGTCGGCGGGCAGAATATGGACTACTACAAAGGCCCAGCCTTCGGCTCCTCTGCGGACTGGAACGTCTGCCCCAACATAAAGCGTTTGGCCATCGCTCGCCCCGACTACGCAGTCGATGACGTCGAAGGCGATGTCTCGGGTGCGAATGGTGGCCTGATCTGAGCCTTGGTCCGGCCAGCCCACATCGAGCGGGTGGCATGGCGTTTCGTCCAGTAGCACGGCGAGGGTTCCATCCTCAAGCCGTTGGGTGTGGATGACCGTCGCGGAACCTCCCACGGCACCCTTGGCATAGCTGATGGAGGTATCGCGAAGGGGGAGAGTCATACCTTCCAGCTTAACGTGTGGTACTACGAGAGCCCAGACCGGTAGTAGGTGAGGCGGGTCGTGACCGAGAGTTACATCCAGCCCTTTTTCTTGAAGATCGCAAACATGATCGCTGCGAGACCGATCATCAGCCCGATCGCCATGGGGTAGCCGTAGAGCCACTCCAGCTCGGGCATGTGCTCAAAGTTCATGCCGTAAATGCCGGCAATGATGGACGGGGCAAAAAAGATCGCAGCCCAGGATGAAATCTTTTTTACTTGTTCGTTTTGTTCCGCGCTGGCTTCGTTTTGCCGGTTGGCGGTGAGTGTCCCGTCCAAGGTCAGGGCGTTTTGCAGGATGTCTCGGAAGGCGTTGGCACGTGAGATGAGCTGGGCAATGTGGTCCTCAACGTCGCGCAGATTGCGTTGAAGTTCAATGTCCACGCCGTATTTTTCGAAGCCATTTTTGAGTCCCTGGATCATTTCTGGCAGTGGGTGAATGGCCCGTTGAAACTGGATGACTTCGCGGGCGAGCTCGTAAATACGCCGTGATACGCCCGAGTCGCCGTTGAAGAGTTGATCTTCAATCTCGTCGATATCGTTTTCCAAGCCGGCTACAACCGGTGCGTAGTCGTCCACTACCCGGTCTAGCAGAGCGTAGAGAACCGCTTCGGGGCCGCACGCTAGGAGCTCCGGGCGTTCCTCGAGACGACGCCGAACGGAAGCCACGCCTGCCGTTTCAGCGTGGCGGATGGTCACTACAAAGTTGGGGCCAGTGAAAACGTGGAGCTCGCCAAATTCCACCGTTTCTGTGGCGTCGATGTACCTCGCTGGGCGTAGAACCGTGAACAAGGTGCGGTCGTAACGTTCGAGTTTTGGACGTTGATGAGCTGAGACGGCATCTTCTACAGCCAATGAGTGGAGGCCAAACTCGGCGGCAACAGCCATCATCTCCACTTCGTCCGGACGGTACAGCCCAATCCAGGCCATACCACCGTGTTCAGCGAGACACTCAACGGTTTGGAGTAGTCCTTCCGGCTGGGCAACACGTTTGCCGTCCACGTAGACAGCATTGTCGACGATTGTCACTTGGCTCCTCGAACTTGGTTGCAGGAATGATGACTGGAGTGCGGTGCGGGCCAAGCCATCCTTGAATTGTAGTTCTGGGGCATGGTGTTATTTTTCAGCAGTCACACCGGAACGCTGTGTGGTAGGAGCTGAAGTTCCTGATTTTCCAGCCGGAACATTTGTCATCCTGCTGATCAGAGGCTCGGTCCGGTAGGCGATGTGAGTGTGGAGGGCCAGCGAGGTCTCAGTACGAATGACCCCCTTAATACGCAGGACTTGGCGCAAAGTGTTTTGGAGGTTGTGGGTATCGGTAGCAACCACCCGGCACCAGATGTCACCACGGCCGGAAATTTCGTGTACTTCCAGAACCTGGCTGATGAGCCGCAAGGCGGCTATAACGCCGTCTAGTTCGCGGTGGTTCACTTCGATCGTGATAAAAGCTACGACGTCGTAACCCACCGCTTCTAGGTCAACTTCCCTGCCGCCGCTGTGCAGTACGCCGGAGCGCTGTAAGCGCTTAAGGCGCGTCTGGGCCGTATTGCGGGCGATGCCCAGCGAAGTGCTCAAATCTCCAATCTGAATCCGCGGATCTTGGACCAATTTGAGCAGGATTTTCAAATCAATGCCATCAAGGTTGTTCATTTCTTCACTCCAGCGCAGCTCGAATTTCATATTTTGCGCACAATGATCAATCTTGACACGAATATGGCCCCTTTAGCTCAGTATTGCCGGAACATTTGAGGTATACGCCAGCGTGGGCTGAGCGTCACTGCGCTCAGTCGCGAATGACAACCCCTCAAGCAAGGCAGGCAGACCGTGACAGTTATTAGCGAACTGCGAATGCGTCCCGCCAGCACTGAAGGCTGGGCATGGGACGCATCCGTCACCGCTCGGCTGGTGGTGTCCGGAATTGTGCTGTTTGTGTTGCTGGTGGGCGCAAACTTGGCCACTCCGCTCTACCCACTTTTGCAAGCGCACTTAGGGCTCAGCAGCTTCGATGTCACTGTGGCTTTTACCAGCTATGTTTTGGCGCTGATTGGCACTTTGTTGGTGGCCGGCCATTGGTCCGATCACATTGGTCGCCGTGCAGCGATGGTTCTGGCGGTGCTGGTTAGTTTCGCCGGGGGACTGGTTTTTGCGTTCGCGGGCAACTTGCTGATGCTTTCGGCTGGACGTGCCTTGCAAGGTGCTGCTGTTGCTCTTGCAACAGGCGCCTGCTCCGCGGCCTTGCGGGAACTTTTGCCGTTGCGTCCAGAATGGGCTTCGCGCTTTACCTTGCTCGCTTCCTCCGGTGGTGTGGCTGCTGGTCCAGTGATCGGCGGTTTGCTTTCGCTATTCCCTCACCCCGTCAGTACACCGTTTTTGGTTCAAGCAGGAATCCTCGCAGCCCTGTTGGTTCCGTTGTGGATGATCCGTGCACGCCCGGCCATCAAACACATAGAGCACGGTTACGGATTGGAAGCCCTTGCCCCGCGCCGGCCACAGATTTCCCGAGAAGCTCGCGGAGCCTTCTGGATGGCATCAATGGTTGGCTTCTTAAGCTTCACCGTGTTTGGCTTTTGCCTCTCGTTGGCTCCTGCGTACTTCGCGCCGGTAGTGCACGCCGACTCACGCCCACTGGTCGGTTTGCTCGCTGGTCTGACCCTTGGGGCCTCAGCGGTGAGCCAGCTGATGCGAGCCGAGGGCAAATTCCGCGTCTCCACCGGGCTCACTGTCCTGGGTGTCTCGGTAGCGGCTATGGCGTTCGCCGCTGCAGCCAACGCGCCATGGCTTTTAGTCTTCGCTTGCATCGCCGCCGGGGCAGGACAGGGCATTGCGTTCCGGACCGTATTTAACACCGTGGCCAACAAGGTTGAACCGGCTCGCCACGCGCAGATCATTTCTGGGGTTTACGTGATTACCTACCTAGGCAGTGCGATCCCAGTGCTTGGCCTCGGTTGGGCTGCTGGCTACTTTGGCTTGGCAGCGTCAGTGGCAGTTTTTGCCGGGGCTTGCCTTGTGGTGGCGTTAGTCCTGGCAGCTTTCGCCTTCCGTAGCGAACTTCGTGAAGCCCGGGCAGCTTAAACCTCAAGCAACGGCACTAGCTATCGAACGGCCGTATCCGTCTAGCCGGCTAGACGGGCTAGCCGTCCAGCGGCCCGGGATGCCCCGGAATGTGATCAAACACCAGAGTGGTTTCGGTATGGCCCACTACGGGATCCGGCGCCAGATTATCCAGGACCCAGTCGCGTAGGTCTTCTGTGGTGGCAACGGCAATGTGCAAGAGATAGTCCACCGAACCAGAGGTGTGGAACGTTGAGAGCACCGCTGGAAGTTTGGGCACCCGTTGCGTAAAAACGTCAATCTGATCACGGTCGTGGGCGCGCAGCCGTACTGCAACAAGCGCTTGAACGGATCGACCAATCGCGGTGAGGTTCAGTTGTGCTTCAAAACCATTGATGATTCCGCGTTCTTGCAGGGCACGGGTGCGCATTAGCGCGGTGGAGGGGGCAATGCCTACGAGCTCGGCCAGTTGTTTGTTGGAAATGCGGGCGTCCTCAACAAGGGCCTGCAAAATCTTCTCGTCAATGGCGTCCAAGGGTTCGCTCCCTGCCGCTGGCTGCCGAACATTCTTCGGTGTAATGCTCATGTTTCCTCCTACGCAGACTCTCGATTCATCATAGAGCCGTTGCTGTGGTGGTAGTTTGTGGGCGCCCCCGGTGGGCTAAAAAATTCAACAATCCGGCGAGTAAAGTCAGCCCGGCCACCAGTAGGGCAAGGGCTGGCCAACCGAAGCTTTGGAACACGAGGCCCCCGGCCCAACCGATGACACTCGAGCCAAGGTAGTAGGCCAAGTTGTAAAGCGAGGCTGCTTGAGCTCTGCCGCTCACGGCGATGGCCCCGGTCCAGCCCGAGCCCACACTATGTGCGGCGAAGTAACCGCCCGTGAGCACAATGACTCCAATTAAAACTGCGGTCAGATTGTCCGGGATGGTGATCAGGATTCCCGCAGCCATAAGTGCAATGCTGCTCAGCAACACTGCCCGCCGGCCGAAGCGAACGGTCATGGCCGCACCCCAGCGCGAGGTAAAGGTTCCGGCCAGATATGCCAAGAATATAAAGGCAATCAGCCCCGCCGGGAGCAGGAACGGCGGGGCCATCAGCCGGAAACCTAGGTAGTTGTAGAGCGCCACAAATCCGCCCATCAGCAAAAATGCTTGGGCATAGAGAGCCAGCAATCGTTGGTCCTTACATAGGGACGCCAGAAGCATGAGCGCGGGTCCAATGCCTTTGCCGCGGGCTCGAACAAAACCGCGTTGTTTGGGGAGCAACATCAAAAATGCGACGGCGGCAAGTGTGGCAAGCAGAGACGCCGCAAGAGTGCCGAATCGCCAGCCGGCAAAGTCGCTGACCACCCCTGACACTAGTCGTCCCAAGAGTCCACCGATGGTGGTTCCGGCCACATAACTGCCGGCAGCCACGGCTGCAGAAAGTTTGTGAACCTCTTCGTTGAGATAAGCCACTGCCAGCGCCGGAATGCTGCCGAGAGCCATCCCTTCCAGCAAGCGAACTGCCAAAAGCGCTGGTAGCTCTGTGCACAGCGGGAGGATGAGCCCCAAGGCGGTTGCTGCACAAATTCCAATGGTCATGGCTTTCACCCGGCCAATGCGATCCGCTATAAAGGACCACGGAATCACGGCAACGGCCAAGCCAACTGTGGCAGCTGAGATGGACAGTGCAGCGAGGGAAGCAGAGATGTGGAGCTCGGTGGCGATCTGCGGAAGTGTGGCCTGAACTGAGTACAGTTGCGCGAAGGTTGCCACCCCGGCGAGGGCCAAGGCTGCGAGTAAACGAGAGTAGGCCGCCGACCCCTTGTGGTGCCCATTCCAGTCAGTGCGGTCATCCTCAGCCATATTCTCACCCTAGAACGCGCGGCGATCTAGGCGTTAACTAGTGCCTGGGTTTGAGGATTAGCGTTTGAGGATCAGCGGTTGAGAATGTCAGCCGTCACGAACACCAGCACAGCACTAGCCCTGAAACCGCGCCAAAATTTCGGCGACAGTCCCCGACCGTGCGTACTGCCACGCCTCACCTGCCCATAAATTTAGCCCTTCGGCGTTATTCTGAGCTGCGGCTGCCGCCCGCAAAGGTGCCGTGCCAATCTGACCGGCGCACGCCCCGGCGTTCAGCACTAGGTCAAGACTTGCGCGGTTGTGGATCGCTCCGGCGGCAACGATGGGAAGATCGACGGCGGCAAGTGCCTCTTCTACATTTGTCACTGTGCCGATGAGTGCGCTTCCTACTGCATGGAGAGCGTCCACTTCGAGGGCGGAGGGCAGGCCAAAGGTAAAACTGACAAACTCCACGGGCTCCTGGGTGAGGGCAGCGATCTTTGCTGCCCAGCCGTCGTCGTCCGTTAAACGAGCCTCGGGTACCTCAACACCTAACGCGGAGGCGTAGGGGACTAGAAGTTCGCGGTACTTGGCGAGTTCGGCTTCGTCTGGTGACGTGGATTCGGGCACAAATACGTTGACCCCAAAGCGCGTTCCGGAAGTTTTGAGCGTGAGTATTTCGGCCAGCATGGAACCGGTTGTTTTGTACCCGGCGGCGAGAAATCCCAAAGCCCCTGCCTTGTGCGCGGCCTGGACTAGTGCGGTTGTGGTGGTTCCACCAGCCATCGGTGCGGCAATAAGTTCAACCCCCGCCAAATTGAGCCCCGTGGGGACCTCGCCTGTGGAGGGATTCGGCGAGATTGTGGGGGACATACTCAACTCCTGCGGACGACTGCGTAGGCTAGTGACGTGACTAATACTGCCAAAGTCGGCGCCGCTGCCACTGAAATAACTCCCGCTGATGCTTCTGCTCCCGGAATCGCCACCGGAACGGACTCTTCCACCGGTTTAGACGCTGCTATTGGTGTGGGTGCTGCCATTGGCTTGGACATTGGCGGCACAAAAACCCGGGGCATCCGCATTGAGCACGGTGCAGTGTTGGCTGATGAGACGGTGGGCAGTTCCAACGTCCAAAATGTCACGCGTGAAGAGGCAGCCAAAAACATTGCAGAGTTGCTGAACAAAATCGGTACTGCAGGCGTAACGGCCGTGTACGCAGGTGCCGGCGGTGTGGATACCCAAGAAGACAAAGACGCACTCGCAGCCCTCATTTCCCCTCACGTTCCGGGCGCCAAAATCACTGTGGTCCACGATTCTCGGTTGCTGCTGGCCGCCGGCCAGGCACAAACGGGTGTGGCAGTTATTGCAGGAACGGGCTCGGCAGCGTGGGGAACTAATCCGCAGGGTCAAGAGGCGCGGGCTGGCGGTTGGGGCTACTTGCTGGGCGATGAAGGCAGCGGATATTGGCTGGGCAGGGAAGCTGTTCGTTACAGCCTGACTCGGATGAACCAGGGACAAGAACCCGATGAGCTCACTCGCGCGCTATTGGCCTCGGTTGGACTGGAAACTCCGGACCAGCTGATTGCCCACTTCCACTCTCCGGAGACTGGCCGCCGTTACTGGGCGCAGCAGGCCCGTGTGGTGGTGGACACGGCCGACGCCGGACACGCGCCGAGCGCGGCTATCCTCACCCAAGCGGCCGCCGACTTGGCCGGGCTCGCCATTGGTGTGTTGAGTCAGCTGGGGATCGCTGGGCCGGTGATCCTCGGCAGCGGACTGGGACAAAACGTCAAACAAATCCAGGACGGCTTCCGGGCGGGCCTCAATGCTGCTGGGTATTCGGAAGTCAGGATTCTGGACCAAGAACCCATTTTTGGCACTCTGGAGCTGCTCAAAAACTCCTGAGGCTCAGCCGGATAACGCGGCTAACGTCACTTAGCCGCGTTTGCGTGGGCGGAGTTTCACACTAGGTAGCGCTGGTGCGGGGATCCTGCCAGCTTCAACACCTGCGCTTGGACCGTGCCCGGGAACAACACCGTAGCGGGCCCGGGATGTAGTCAAGGAGTCCTCGGTGTAGAGCACATCTGTGGCTTCCCAATCCTGACGAGCTTGCTCAATTTCTTCGTGGGTGCGGCCAACAAAGTTCCACCACATCAACAAGTCTTCACGGAAGGGCTCGCCCCCGAGCAGCAACACCTTGGTGCCAGTTTCGGCAATCACCCTTAACTCGCTGCGGCCTGCTCCCAAGTACGCCAGAGGACCCGGCTGAACACGGACATCGTCAACGGTGACGGATCCTTCGATCACCAAAAGTGCGTGCTCGAATTCTGGGTTCACCGGCAGCGTAGCTGCTGAATCCAAAGTGATTACTGCACCAACAATGGGGGAGTACATCTTCGCTGGGGACGTAGCGCCGGCGAAGGAACCCACCATCACGGTGGCGGCAAAGCCTTCCCCGCTGACCACCGGCAAGTCTTGGTGCTGTTCAAAAGACGGTGCGCGGTGGCGGTCCCCGTCCGGCAAGGCGACCCACAACTGGAGTCCACGGCTCAGCGGAACGTCAGTGCCGCCGTCGACCACTGAATTGTCCGGGGCGGCGCTCAAAGCAGATGCACTAACCTCACCGTTGACCAAGGAAAATTCCGAATGCGAAATCCCGTGCCCGGCCGTCATAATATTCAACTCGCCGGGCCTAACAATGACGTTGTTGCCCAGGCTGTCGCGGTGCCTGATCTCCCCGGCGAGTGGCCAAGTCACAGTCTGCAAACCTATGTGCGGGTGAGGGAGAACAGACATCAACGTCCGGGCCGGGCCAAAACTATCTAAGAAACACCATGCCCCCACAGTGGGGAGGCCGCGCTGAGGAAGCGTCCGGGAGACATTAATGGCGCGCACCCCGCCGAGGGGTACCTCGCGCTCGGGCCACAGCTGAACACATGGAGAATTCTGGTCTGCCGGTGCAGCGGGGCACACTTCGGGTTGAGGAACCACTTCAAGGTTTGTCACAGCACCACTCTAAACACAGAAACCTTGTAGCGTTAGGGCTATGTCTGCGCCCATTTTGACCTATCGCGATGGCCAACTGTTCCGCGATGCCCAGCCACACCGCATCCTCGCTGGTGCCATCCACTATTTCCGCGTTCACCCAGAGCAGTGGCAAGACCGTCTGCGCAGGCTCAAAGCCATGGGCGCCAACACCGTAGACACCTACGTGGCATGGAATTTCCACCAGCCCAAAGAAGATCAAGCCCCGGATTTCACCGGTTGGCGGGACTTGGGCCGCTTTATTGATATTGCTGCTGAGGAAGGGCTGGACGTCATTGTCCGCCCCGGCCCCTACATTTGCGCCGAATGGGACAACGCTGGTTTCCCCGCATGGCTCACGGCCATCCCCGGCATCGGCCTGCGCTGCAACGATCCAGTTTTCACCGGAGCCATTGAGAAGTGGTTTGATGCATTGCTGCCCATCATCGCCACACGTCAGGCTGCACAAGGCGGCCCCGTTGTGGCACTTCAGGTGGAAAACGAATATGGCAGCTACGGCGACGACGCCGAATACATCCACTGGAACAAAACCGCGCTCACCGAGCGGGGCATCACCGAAACGCTATTTACGGCCGACGGCGGTAACGACTACTTCTTGGATGGCGGCTCAGTGCCGGACATCTGGGCCACTGCCACCTTGGGAAGCCGTGGCGACGAAGCCGTAGCCACGTGGGAACGACGCCGGCCTGGCGAACCGTTCTTCAACGTTGAGTTTTGGGGTGGCTGGTTCGATCACTGGAACGAACACCACCACACTCGTCCGGCGGCAGAAGCTGCAAGCGAAATGCGGAAAATGCTTGATCTGGGTGGCCACGTTTGTGTGTACATGGCTCACGGCGGAACCAACTTCGGTTTGGGATCAGGCGCCAACCACAACGGCACTCACATCGAGCCGACTGTCACGAGCTACGATTCGGACGCGCCGATCGCTGAGAACGGCGAACTGACCGAGAAATTCCACGCGATGCGTACAGAATTCTTCCGCGCGCAGGGGCTCGAAGGTGTCCAGCTCCCTGAGCTGGATACCGAACTATTGGCGGCCCCGGCCGTGCTACCCGCCCAGAGCGTGTCGGTGTCTGCTGGCAAGGACTTGTTGGAGCTGGTGCGCGCCACTGCTGCACCCGTGAAAAGTGTTAAACCACTTTCATTTGAGGACCTTGGTCTCGACGGTGGTTTGGTGCTTTACCGCGCTCAAGCCGTTTTGCCGGGTCTTGTGGATGCACCTAAAGAAACTCCGCTGAAAATCCTTGGCCTTCACGACCGTGCCTATGTGTGGGTTAATGGGGCATTCATGGGTGTCCTCGATGACACCACCGCTGAGCAGGGCCTCACCGTCACGGGAACCGGGGCTACAGCCACACTTGAAATCTTGGTGGAGAACGTGGGCCGGATTAACTACGGCCCACTCTTCGGCCAAGGAAAAGGCATCCTGGGTGGTGTATTAGTGAACCAGCGCTACACCTTCCACTGGGAACAGATTCCGGTGGCGCTCGAGGCCTGGGGTTCGGCCGAGCTTGAAGAACTTGCAACAGCCACCTTCGATGCCGAAACCCCCGCAGATACCTACCTCGAATTCCCTGGCTTCACCAAGGGATTTGTGTGGATCAACGGATTCCTTCTGGGACGCTATTGGGAGATCGGACCGCAGAAAACCCTCTACGTTCCGGCTCCCTTGATCCAGACGGGAAGCAACGTGATCAAGGTTCTAGAACTGGGCAAGGCTGGGGCCAAAATTGAGTTGCGCGCCCAGGCTGACCTGGGTGAAGGCGAACCCGAGGCCACCATCGAGGCGGCAGAGCTTCCGGCATAGCTATACACAGTGAGCCGCTGACATAGTCCGGTGTCTCTGACTATGCTGGGGAGCCGGACACAAAAATGGCCCCGCCACTGTGCCACCGAATAGAGCGAGCCTTACCGATCGACCTTAGGGAAGCACCACTATGGCTGAAGCCATGATCCAATTCCGGAACGTGACTAAGCAGTACCAAGAGTCCGCGCCAGCCGTGGATTCTTTGAGCATGGACATTGACCGCGGCTCAATCACCGTTTTTGTGGGGCCATCGGGTTGCGGGAAAACCACCTCACTGAGGATGATCAACCGCATGGTGGAACCCACCTCCGGCACCATCACAGTGGACGGCGCCGATGTTGCCTCGCGCCCGGCGGCCGAACTGCGCCGTTCAATGGGATACGTGATGCAGTCCTCCGGGTTGATGCCGCACCGGAGCATCCTGGACAACATCGCAACGGTTCCACGTCTCAACGGTGTGCCACGCGCGGCCGCCCGCAAACGCGCCGCCGAACTTTTGGACGTTGTGGGGCTTGCCTCAAATCTGGGCAAACGCTACCCATCCCAGCTCTCGGGTGGTCAGCAGCAGCGTGTAGGTGTTGCCCGGGCGCTCGCCGCCGATCCGCCCGTGCTTTTGATGGATGAGCCCTTTAGCGCCGTGGATCCTGTGGTGCGCGACGAATTGCAGGTTGAGCTTTTGCGGCTTCAGTCCGAGCTGGCAAAAACCATTGTGTTTGTTACCCACGACATTGACGAGGCAGCCATTCTGGGCGACAAAGTGGCTGTGTTTGCTGTTGGTGGCAAACTGGCCCAGTACGCCGCCCCAGAAGAAATTCTGCGCGCACCGGCGAATGATTTTGTGGCTAACTTTGTGGGCAAAGACAGGGGCTTCCGCGGCTTGGCGTTTAACCCCGCCGAGAACGTTGTGTTGCACGCACTGCCGTTGAGTGGCAGCGGCTGGGTGTTAGAGGTCGACGCCGATTCTCGCCCCACGGGGTGGTTGCCACCGGGTGCCGCACCAGGAACGAAAGAAAAGCCTGCACGGCTCGCTGGCGGATCTTTGTTTCGCCCGGGCGACAGTCTGCGACGCGCCTTGGACTCTGCGCTGTCCTCGCCATCGGGATTGGGTGTTGCCGTAGACCATGAGGGCCGCGCTATTGGTGTGCTCAAAGCGGCTGAAGTTTTAGAAGAGATTGAGGCGGTTCGCTTACGCAGGGTGGCGCAGGGCTGATGCAGTGGCTTTTCGCCAACCTGCCCATGGTGCTGGACCTCGCGCGTCAGCACCTTATCCTCGCCATCGTTCCCATGCTTCTGGGGCTTGTGGTGTCAGTTCCGCTGGCCGAATTTGCCCGTAAATACACGGTGCTACGTTCGGTAGTCCTCACGGCGTCTTCGCTGCTCTACACCATTCCCTCATTGGCACTTTTTATTATTTTGCCCACCATTTTGCAGCGAAGAATCTTGGACCCAGTCAATGTGATTGTTGCCCTCACCCTGTACGCCGTAGCCTTGTTGGTGCGTGCGGCAATCGATGCTTTGGATTCGGTTCCCGAGGATCTTCGGCAGTCGGCAATGGCCATGGGGTACAAACCAGTTAGACGGTTTTTTGCCATTGACTTGCCACTGTCCCTTCCGGTGATGTTTGCCGGGCTCAGGGTCGTTTCAGTGAGCAATATTTCCCTGGTCAGTGTTGCAGCACTTCTAGGGATCGATAACCTTGGCCGGCTATTTACCGACGGACTCCAACGGGACTTTGTGACCGAAGTCTGGGTGGGGATTATCGCCACCTTGGTCTTGGCGCTCTTGGTGGATTTGCTGCTGGTTCTGATCGAAAGAATGCTCACGCCCTGGACTCGGGTGAGTAACCGTAAAGGTGCCCGGACCCGCGAACCTGAGGTGCCGTCGTCGGGCAGTTCAGGGTTGATTGCTCAGCGCTCACAGGCGGCGGGAGGCTCAGTATGAACTCCATCATTGCTAACACCATTACGTGGCTGACCGACCCCGAACATTGGACCGGTATCACTGGTATTCCGGTGCGGATCGGGGAGCACCTTCAATACAGTGCTTTGGTGCTTTTGATTGCCGCAGTTATTGCTATTCCGGTGGGTATGTACGTAGGTCACACCGGTAAAGGACGAGTTGTTGTGGTGGCCGTGGCAGGCTCGTTGCGTGCTCTTCCTACCCTTGGTTTGCTGATCCTTTTTGTGCTGCTGGCCGGGATTGGTCTGATGCCACCCATCTGGGCACTGGTGATACTTACGGTTCCGCCGTTATTGTCCGGAACCTATGCGGGCATTTCCAGTGTGGACCGCCAATACGTTGATGCTGCCCGGGCCATGGGAATGACTGAGTGGCAGATCCTGTTCCAAGTGGAAGTACCCAATGCTGTCAAAGTGATGCTGGGTGGTTTCAGGACCGCTGTGCTGCAGGTCATCGCGACTGTATCAGTGGTGGCCTACATCAATCTCGGTGGGTTGGGCCGCTACATCTTTGACGGTGCTGACCTTAACGACTTCCCCCGCATGTTGGGTGGATCCCTACTGATTACGCTTTTGGCCATTGCGGCAGACCTTGTGCTGGTTCTGTTGCAACGGCTGCTTACCCCGCGCGGCCTGCGCGCAACGACCACCCGTTCCGGTACAGCTGGAAATACCGCTGTCACCAGAGCTACCACTACCACCGGAGTCACTCAAGGCGCTGCGCCGGCAGTGGCCGCACCTCAAGGAGAAACGCCATAATGCAGAACTCAACTACAGGACGTAAAAGAATTTTCGGCCGCACCCTCAGCCGTCCCATCACTCGCAGGGGAGCGGGACTTTTCGCAGCCGGAGTGGCAGCCACACTGATGTTGAGCGCATGTGGTGGTTCCTCGGATCCTCTAGGAACGTCACCAGCCAGTAACGGTGCTGGTTCGGCGGCTGCAGGCGGAGCATTGGTTGTAGGTTCGGCTGACTTCGCGGAGAGCCAGATCATCGCTGAAATCTACGCAGGTGCCCTCAACAATGCTGGGATCAGCGCCTCTACCAAGAAGCTGACCACACGCGAGGTCTACGTTAAGGCAGTCCAGGACGGATCTTTGGACCTGGTTCCGGACTATTCAGGAAATCTCCTTCAGTACTTGGACAAGGAGGCTACGGAGATCTCCGCTGATGACATCGCCAAGGCGCTGCCGGGCAAGTTGCCTTCGGGATTGTCCGTTCTGGACGTGTCCAAGGCTGAGGATAAGGACGCCATGGTGGTCACTAAAGCCACTGCCGAGAAATACCAACTCAAGACCATTGAGGACCTTGCCAAGGTTTGTTCTGAACTAACCCTCGGTGCTCCGGCCACCTTCGCGGAGCGTGCTTACGGTCTGCCAGGACTGAAGAAGAACTACAACTGCGAGCCCAAGAAGCTAGAACCGTTCTCCGATGGTGGTGGCCCGATCACCGTCAAGGCACTTTTGGACGATCAGGTTCAGGTGGCTGATATTTACACCACTACACCTGCCATTGCGGACAACGACCTTGTGGTTCTCGAGGACCCTAAAAACAACTTCATTGCCCAGCAGGTGCTTCCTTTGGTGAACACCGCCAAGATGACGGATGCGGCCAAAACGGCACTCAACAACGTATCTAAGCAGCTGACCACTGATGACCTGATCTCATTGAATCGGGCCGTGAGCGGTAACCAAAAGCAGAGCCCTAAGGATGCTGCTGCGGCGTGGCTCAAGGACAAGGGCATCGTCAAATAACTTCTGAGCATTGCCGAGCGGCAGTCCACTATGGCGCGTATCACAGCCGGAGTGGGCTGCCGTTATGGCATATTTGATAAATGGCAGAATTCAAGCAGTCCACGAAACTTCACAACGTTCTCTATGACATCCGTGGACCGATCCTCGAAGCGGCGCAGCAGATGGAAGCCGAGGGTCACAGGATCCTCAAACTGAACATCGGCAACCCCGCGCCGTTCGGATTCGAGGCTCCTGATGCCATTTTGGTGGACATGATTCGCCACTTGCCGCACGCACAGGGATACAGCGATTCGCGTGGAATTTTTTCTGCCCGCACAGCCGTCTCCCAGTATTACCAAACGCGCGGCATCCAAAACATTCACGTTGATGACATTTATCTGGGAAACGGTGTCAGCGAACTGATCACCATGTCCTTGATGGCGCTTTTGGACAACGGGGACGAGATCCTCATTCCGGCACCGGACTACCCACTGTGGACAGCTTCCGTCAGCCTCGCTGGCGGCCGCCCCGTGCACTATCTGTGCAACGAGGAAGAGGGCTGGCTGCCGGACCTTGAGGACATCGAGTCGAAGATTAGCCCTAACACCAAGGGCATTGTGATCATCAACCCGAACAACCCCACGGGTGCTGTTTACCCCGAGGCTACGGTTAAGGGAATGGTGGAAATTGCCCGCAAGCACGGTCTGATTGTCTTCTCCGATGAGATTTACGAAAAGATCCTGTACGAGGATGCAGTCCACGTCAATACGGCAAAATACACCGGTGACGATGTCTTGTGTCTGACTTACAACGGCTTGTCAAAGGCCTACCGTGTGTGCGGTTACCGCGCCGGCTGGATGGCTATTTCCGGGCCTAAGAAGGCGGCCTCGGATTATTTAGAAGGCATCAACCTCTTGGCCAACATGCGTTTGTGCGCAAACGTTCCGGCCCAACACGCCATCCAAACCGCTTTGGGCGGTTACCAGAGCATCAATGATCTCATCCTCCCCGGTGGGCGTTTGCTGGAGCAACGCAACAAGGCCTACGAGATGCTCAACGCGATTCCTGGTGTGAGCACCCAGCAGGCCAAGGGGGCGCTGTATCTATTTCCGAAGCTTGATCCCGAGGTTTACCAGATCCGCGACGACGAAAAGTTTGTCCTAGATCTGTTGCGCGAGCAGAAGATTCTGGTTTCTCACGGCCGCGCGTTCAATTGGGGTAAACCCGATCATTTCCGGATGGTCACTTTGCCCAACGTCAAGGACATTGAAGAGGCAATTGGCCGGATGGGCGACTTCCTGAGTCGGTATCACGGTAACTAAGTAAGTTCGGTTAGGACGGCGCTGGCACGGCATATCGAGTCAGCCCATAACAGGCAGGCGAATCATGGCAAAGAAGTCATCAGGTAGCTCCGAGATTGTTCAATTCGAGGAGAGTCCCGTCAAGGTGCTCCGAGTTGGAGACGGTTTCCAACTTGACAGCGTTGATCCAGACTCGGCTCCGGCTTTTCCTGGCGGGAAAAGTGAGGGACTTGCACGGCTAAACGAGCAGGATGACCGTCTGACCGAACTGCAGGAGAAGCTGTTTGCTGCCGCAAAGGGTGGGGCCCGCGATCGTGTTTTGTTAGTGCTTCAAGCGATGGATACTGCTGGCAAGGGCGGGATCGTCAGCCACGTAGTGGGCACGATGGATCCGCAGGGCGTTCACCTCAAAGCGTTCAAAGCGCCCACGGATGAAGAGAAAGCCCACGATTTCTTGTGGCGCATAGAGAAGGAAACCCCTGCTGCTGGCATGGTGGGTGTGTTTGATCGCTCGCACTATGAAGACGTGCTGATCCACAAGGTTCATGGTTGGGCCGATACCAAGGAATTGAAACGCCGCTACGAGGCCATCAACGAGTTTGAAGAGCGTTTAGCTGAGCACGGCACTCGGGTCCTTAAAGTGATGCTCCACATCTCTAAGGACGAGCAGAAGCAACGGTTGCTAGACCGTCTGGCGGACTCCACCAAACACTGGAAGTACTCCACGGGGGACCTCAAAGAACGCGAGCACTGGGACGGGTACCAGGAAGCGTTCCAAGCGATGTTTGAGCAGACTTCCACCGAAAACGCGCCGTGGTATGTGGTCCCAGCCAACCGGAAGTGGTATGCGCGTATCGCCGTGCAGCAACTGCTGATTGAAACTCTTGAGGCAATCGACCCGCAGTGGCCTGAAGCAGACTTTGACGTTAAGGCCGAGACAAAGGCTGTAGAAGCGTCCTAACGCTGAGGCCTACTCGGCTTCGGCTTTAGCCTGTGCTGCGGCGAGTCGCTTGCGTGCGCCGTCGAGCCATTCTTCGCAACGCTGTGCCAAGGCTTCGCCGCGCTCCCACAGGGCCAATGACTCTTCCAGAGAAGCCCCGCCAGCCTCAAGCTTGCTCACCACTGCCACAAGCTCCTCGCGGGCTTGTTCATAGCTGAGCTGCTCTATTTGTGCGGCAATGTTCTTGCTGGTGCGAGTCTTATCTGCGGTGTTGTCAGTGGCAGTCATGGTGTGATTCCTACTCTCTGAGGTGCGTCTTTGGTCATGGGCGGTACGGCCGTAGCCAGTTAGCCAGTTTGTTCGGGTTGAAGCTGGCCAACCGTTGCGAGGAACTTGCCCTGTGCCACGCGGATCCTGAGCTCGTCCCCGTCGTGGACCTGCGAAGCGTCGCGGACCACCTGGCCGTCTTGGGCGCCGCCATCGTGTTGAACTACCGCATAGCCTCGATCGAGGGTCTTTTGTGGCGACAATGCCAAAACCTGTGCCCGGAGGTGATCTAGCTGGTCACCTGCACGTACCACTGCCGTGGTGATGGCGGAGCGTGAACGCGCGGTGAGACGGTCGACGTCGTCCGCGCGAACCGTAATCATCCCCTCGGGTGAGGCAAGAACCGGCCGCGTGCGGAGGGTTTGTAAACGTTCGGATTCGCGCTCAACCCTGAGGGTTACGGAACGCCGAATCTGGCCCAGCGCGTAGTGAACCCGCTGAAGTTCTTCGTTGACGTCCGGGACAATTCGCTTGGCGGCGTCGGTAGGTGTTGAGGCGCGAAGATCAGCGACCTCGTCTAGCAAAGGACGGTCCGCCTCATGACCAATGGCACTGACAACCGGGGTTACGGCTGCGGCTACGGCACGAATCAGTTCCTCATTGCTGAAAGGGAGCAAATCCTCCATGGACCCACCGCCGCGGGCGATGACTATAACGTCCACTTCCGGGTTGGCATCGAGTTCCGTTAATGCGCCGATGACTTGGGCTACCGCGTTAACGCCTTGGACCGCCACTTCACGGATCTCAAACTGAACCGCTGGCCAACGCAAGGCCGCGTTGCGGAGCACGTCCTTCATGGCGTCCGAATCGCGGCCCGTAATGAGGCCAATGCGATGGGGGAGGAGCGGGAGCTGTTTTTTCCGGCTCTCGGCGAAGAGACCCTCCGCGGCGAGTGCTTGACGAAGCCGCTCAATGCGAGCCAAAAGATCACCCAACCCAACTGGGCGAATATCCCGCACGGACATGTTCATCCGCCCGGTCTTAAGCCAAAATTCGGGTTTGAGGAGGGCGACAACCCGGGAGCCGCGTTCAAGCGGAGCCTCAAGACGCTCCATAGTGTTTGACCACATTGAGGCAGGCAAAGAAATTTCGGCGTCCACATCGCGCAAGGTGAGGAACGCTGACTTGCCCCGGTTGTTGAGCTCAATCAGTTGGCCTTCAACCCACGCGGCGGGCGTTCGGTCGATGTGAGCTTTCAGCTTGTGGGAGAGCACTTGCAAAGGCCACGGGTTCTCCGGGCTGGTCTCGGCGGCTGTCGCTGGAAGCGTGCTTGCTCGATGTTCCGCAGCCCTTAGCGAATCTTCGGGGGTGTGCTCACTCACGCGTTGCCTTTCAGCCGAATTGGACGCTTCCACTCTAACGAGTTTGCCTAGTGCTCCATGGAACCACTTGCCACCGACACTTTTTGCATTGGGGTCTAAACGGGGCACGGACGCGGTCACTGACTTTAGGATGGGAACTGCCCACCGAGCTGGTGTTCCCCTTGAGGGCCTCCAGTCTCTTGCCAACACAAAGGACTTTTGTGCGTTCCTTTATTGCTTTCCTAGCCACTGTTTTGGGCCTTGTCCTCACGGCCGTAGCAGGGCCAGCTATTTGGGTTGATCAGAACCTGGTTCAAGAGTCGGGCTTTGTGAAGATGGCCCAGCCCTTGGGGGAGGACCAAGAATTCCAGGTGGCACTGGCCTCGGCTACGAGTCGGTCAATCGTCTCCGAACTAAACCTTCCTGACGTTCTCAGCGAGGCGATCACGCCGGTGGTGAACGCGGCAGCCAAAGGGATCACCAAACTGCCCGGATATGAGGCTGCGTGGACAGAATCCTTGCGCCGGAGCCATCACTTGACCATTACGGGGGAAGCCGGAACGGCTCAGCCCAGCGGTTTCACTTTTGATGCCGCTCCCATGGTCCAGCTACTCGCCGATAGTGTCAGCAGTAAGTTGCCGGTGAAGTTCACTGCCCCGAAGCAAGTTCTATTGCCGGTGGGCAGTCAAGCGCAACGGCAGGTGTTGGACTTTATGGTCAACTACGCGCCTCTGGGATATTACGCTGCTGGCGGTGCTGTATTGGCGTTTTTGCTGGCCTTGGTGAGTGCACGACGGCGGGGAATCACCTTAATGGTGATGGGTGTAGGTGTGGCGTTAATCGCTGCAGTATGGAAAGTAGGCGGCGGTCTGGCTGCCGAACAATTATTGACCCGCTCGGATGCAGAAGCCCTCAGCGGCGTGCTGGGACAACGGTTGGCCAACGAAGCGACCACGGTGTTGGACTCGTGGTTTCTGATTTTCTTGGCTGCGGCCGGTGTCCTATTTGTGGTGGGAATCATTGTTCAAGCGATCTCCAGATCACGCGAGGCACGCGCTCGCCGGTAGCATGGATCTATGACTACTGCAGCGGTTTCAGTTCCCATGCCATCGGTGCCTCGTCGGCGTCGTTCGCCGGAAGAAGTCCTTGCCGCGGCGCCTGTGGCAGGTGCCAAGAAGGTATTGCTGGCGGCACCCCGTGGTTATTGCGCCGGTGTTGACCGGGCAGTTATTGCGGTAGAAAAAGCCCTCGAGCACTACGGGCCCCCGGTTTATGTGCGCAAACAAATTGTTCACAACGTTCACGTGGTGAGCTCCCTGGAGGCTAAGGGTGCCATCTTCGTTGAAGAGAACGAGGAAGTTCCTGAGGGCGAACTGGTGATTTTCAGCGCCCATGGTGTTTCCCCAGCTGTGCTGCAGTCGGCCGAGGACCGTGGGCTGCGCACCATTGACGCCACGTGCCCACTGGTGACCAAGGTTCACCGTGAAGCCGTCCGTTTTGCTAATGACGATTTTGACATTTTGCTTATTGGCCACGAAGGCCATGAGGAAGTTGAAGGGACCGCTGGCGAAGCTCCCGAACACATTCAAATCGTGAATGGCCCTCACGAGGTGGACAAGGTCCAGGTCCGTGACCCGGAGAAGGTCATTTGGCTTTCGCAGACCACACTCAGCGTGGACGAGACCATGGAGACGGTGCGTCTACTCAAGGAGCGTTTCCCCACTCTGCAGGATCCGCCCAGCGACGATATTTGCTACGCCACGACCAACCGCCAGGTAGCTATCAAGAAGATTGCTCCACAAGCTGACTTGGTGATTGTTGTTGGCTCGGCGAACTCCTCCAACTCGGTGCGGCTGGTTGAGGTTGCCCTTGAATATGGTGCTAAGGCTTCTTACCGTGTGGACTTCGCCAACGAGGTGGATGAGTCTTGGTTTGAAGGTGTGCAGACCGTTGGTGTGACCTCTGGTGCATCGGTCCCTGAAGTTTTGGTGGGGGACGTGTTGCGTTTGTTGGCCGACTACGGCTACGGAACAGTGGAGGAAGTTGTTACGGCTGAGGAAGATCTGTTGTTCTCCTTGCCGAAGGAACTTCGCGCCACGCTCAAGGCAGCTGGCGACTCAAGCCGCGCCCTTGGCGGCCGCGGCTCTCGTCCTCAGTCCTAGCCTTCACAGCCCTTAGCTTGCTTCGCGATCCCAGTCTGATTCTGTCGTTAACAGTTCAGGGGATCGCAGCGAGCGTGGGGTGTTTTCAAGGGTATTGGGCGTAGCCAGGCTTTCCCCGTCCAAGGCGTTAAGCTTCCTCGCTGTGGGGAGCACTCGCGCTTCGAGCGTGCCCACCATGGAGTTGTAACGGTCCACGGAGCTCTTGAGGGATGTGCCAAGCTTGGCTACGTTTTCTCCAAGGGTGCCCATCCGTTCGTAGAGTTGTTGGGCCAGTTCAAAGAGTTCTTTGGCGTTGTCCGTCAGTACGTCTTGACGCCAGGTAAATGCGACGGCTTTGAGCACGGCTAGGAGTGTTCCCGGCGAGGCCAGAACAACATTTTTGGCAAGGGCATGATCCAAGAGCTCAGGGTCTGCCGAGAGCGCGGCGGCCAAGATGGACTCGGCCGGCAAAAAGCACACCACTAGTTCAGGAGTGTTGCCCGGGATCTGCCAGTATTTCTTGGCGGAGAGTGAATCCACGTGGGCTTTGAGTGCTTTTGCATGGGTGCTGAGTAATTGTTGGCGGCGGGCCTCAGCGGCCGGGCCGTCAGCGGTGACCTCTTGAGCGTCCAAGTATGCGGACAGGGGCACCTTGGCATCAACCACAATTTGTTTCTCGCCAGGTAGGCGCACCACTAGGTCCGGCCGGACAGCACTAGTGGAGCCGGGCGTGCCGTCTGCGCTTGAGGTTGCTGAGTTCACCACGGAGCCTTGGACTTGCTCTACAAAGTCAACGTTGCGGAGCATACCGGCCGCCTCAACTACCCGCTTCAGCTGGACTTCGCCCCATTGGCCGCGGGCACTTGTGGAGCGCAGAGCTGAGGCAAGGGCATGGGTGGAGCTGAGGAGTAGTTGGTCAGAGTTGCGCGCTTCTTCCAGCTGCTGGGCCAACTGTCCGTATTGCTCCACCCGGTCACGTTCAAGCAAAGCCACTTGCTGCTGAACGGCGCCGAGTTTTTCCGCCACGGGGGCGAGTGCTTTCAGAACGTTCGCGTCGGATTGCCGGTCAGCGGTGAGTTCACGCGTGCGGTTCAAGAGCATGGAGCGTTCCGCGCTTGCGGCGGCCAGCTGCGCACTGACGTCCCCTAGACGTTGGGAGGAATCGTCCGCGTCGGCCTCGGCGGCGACCCAGCGCCGTCGTGCATAAACAAAGACGAGTGCGCCGCCCACTAGGGCGCCGACCACGAGCATCAATAGCGAGAGTAAAAGTACAAAGCCATCCATCCATCTACCTTTGCACGGGGGTACGACAGAATAAGGAACTTCGCTTGTACACGGTAGAATCTAGGCCGTGGCTCTTACTATTGGCATCGTCGGACTGCCCAACGTCGGCAAATCAACTCTCTTCAACGCACTGACCCGCAACTCGGTTCTTGCGGCGAACTACCCGTTCGCCACGATTGAACCCAATGTTGGTGTGGTCAACCTCCCGGATCCTCGGCTCCAAAAGCTTGCGGACGTCTTTGGATCGCAGCGGATTTTGCCGGCACCGGTGTCCTTCGTGGACATTGCTGGCATCGTTAAGGGTGCTTCGGAGGGCGAGGGCTTGGGCAACAAGTTCCTGGCCAACATCCGCGAGGCTGAAGCGATTGCTCAGGTTATCCGTGTGTTCGACGATCCCGATGTGATTCACGTTGACGGTAAGGTCGATCCGCGCTCGGACATGGAGACCATCAACACTGAGCTGATTCTCGCTGACCTTCAGACGGTTGAGAAAGCCGTCCCCCGCATCGAAAAAGAAGTCAAGATCAAAAAGCGCGAAGCCGCAGAGCTTGCCTCGCTTGAAGCCGCCAAGGCGGTGCTGGAACGCGGGGACACGATCTTCTCCTCGGTCAAGAGCGACAAGCTCGAGATGGAGCACTTGCGCGAACTCGGTCTGTTGACCGCCAAGCCGTTCATCTATGTTTTCAACTCGGATGAAGGCATTCTGGGCAACAAAGAGAAGCAAGAAGAACTGCGCGCCATGGTGGCCCCGGCAGATGCGGTCTTCCTTGATGCCAAGCTCGAAGCCGATCTGGTGGAGCTGGACGAGGAAGAAGCCCGCGAGATGCTGGAAATGAACGGCCAAGACGAGTCCGGTCTGGACCAGCTGGCACGCGTTGGTTTCCACACGTTGGGTCTGCAGACTTATCTGACCGCTGGCCCCAAGGAAGCTCGCGCGTGGACCATCCGCCAAGGCGACACAGCACCTCAGGCAGCCGGCGTGATCCACTCCGACTTCCAGCGCGGCTTTATCAAGGCCGAAGTAGTCTCCTTCGAAGACCTGATGGAGTCCGGATCCATGGCTGAGGCTAAGGCCCGCGGCAAGGTCCGGATTGAAGGCAAAGAGTATGTAATGGTCGACGGCGACGTGGTGGAGTTCCGCTTTAACGTCTAGCGTTATTGACGGAGTGCGTTATAGGCTGGGCGCATGATCAGATCGTTCGGTAACAAGGACACCGAACGCATCTGGCATGAGCAGTACGCCAAGCGCGTCGACCGGGCCGTGCAGCGAGCGGCTCTGCGGATGCTCGAGCTGATCCACGCAGCGAAGAATGTCGATGACCTGCGGATCCCGCCGGGGAACCGGTTGGAGAAGTTGGCCGGCGATCGTCGTGGTCAGCACAGCATCCGGGTGAATGCCCAGTGGCGTATCTGCTTCGTCTGGAGAGATGGAGGTGCGGAAGATGTCGAACTCGTCGACTATCACTGATGTGGACCTGATCGAGCCGATCCACCCGGGAGAGATCCTGATGGAGGACTTCATCGAGGGCTTCGGAATCACGCAGAATAAGTTGGCCGTGTCGATCGGAGTGCCGCCGCGCCGGATCAACGAGATCGTGCACGGCAAGCGAGGGATCACGGCTGACACTGCGATCCGTCTGGCGCGATACTTCGGGACGTCGGAGGAGCTCTGGATGAACCTGCAGTCGAACTACGAGCTTCGGCTCGAGCGCCGGGCGCTGCGCGACAAGGTCGCTGCGATCACGCCTCTGAAGGTGGCGTGAGCAGCACTGTATGGGGCCGGTGTCGGCACGGCAATGCTCAGGGCCGTCGCAGACGATGCTGTTCGCCGTGGGGTGCGGCTGTTGCAGGTGAAGACTCTCGGAGCTTCGCACCCGGATCCCGGATATGTGCGCACTCCGTGAAAACGCTTCGGGGCGGCATTTCTTGTGGATGGTTCCAAGGCTGTGCCGGCTTATTGGACACTCTGCGCATCCCGGTCGAGGCAATCCGCTGGCTCCGACGTCAGTTCTTCGTGAGGGGAGGCTGATGGATGAGGGGTAGTTCGGTTAGTAGACCCGCCGAACTTCCTGTGGCCAGCCGCAAGCCTCGGCGATCTTCCCGGCCCACATCTTTGCAGCGTCGTCGTCGGGGACATCGATGATTGTCAAACCGCCGATGTGCGCCTCTGTGGGGGCAACTGGGCCGTCGGTGATCAACAATGTTCCGCTCGTCGCGTCGGCACTGAACGCGGCGTTGATGTTTTCATCCACGCCAGCGGCGAACACATACGCACCTGCTTCTTTGATCTCGTTCACCACATCGTTGGCCAAGGGTCCACGCGAAGCAAACCATTCTGCGGTGTGGTTTCCAACCCACTGCTGGTTGAAGTAAATGATGTAATGAGTCATAGCAGCTCCTTGCCGAGTACATTATGTGATCCACACAATGTACTGTCCGCGTGCTTTGAGGGCCGGTATCTGGGCTCGGCTGATGATGGAAATCTGCATGATTTCATCTCGCCTCCCGCTACGAGGCTGGGGTTATTTATTCTCTGATTATCCTTCCGCGGTGAGCGCAGGGTCTTCATAGCTTGGTATCTGTGGCGACGTGGTCGAGTTTCGGTTTGTCGTCTAGAACCGCCTCGGTCAAGACTGAAAGTATTGCCCGGACTGCTTTATGCACTCCGGGCATTTCTGTGTTTGGCGTGAGGGCGTACTTAGTGAGTGACGGTTAGAGCACCGGCAGCATATGCCGCCTGTCCTACGTGTTGTATTGCGTCATCAATGATGGACACAAGGCGTACGCCGAGAGTGACAGGCGTTTCCCAACTATTGTCGATGACCGCGTCCAAGTCCGTTTCCGAGCGGGCGCCAACGTAGTCGCCAAGTGCCCTCAATGACGCTTCGAGATAGTCAACTAGAAGCTTCTGATTTGACACTTGGATTTGGTGAGATTGCTCGACTGTGTGGCCGTAACCGACCGTTTCACCCAGCTCTCCAAGGTCAAAAAGGTTTCGGTATGACTCCCAGACTTGAGCCTTGCCTGAGAGGTGCGCCAGCTGCACGTCGACTTCGCGCCCGCTGTGCCATAGCAACCAGGCGATCGAATTGGGGTGACCGGATGGATGCGCGTTTAATTGCTGGGCGCTGAGCGCCGGAAGGCCGCGCGCGGCGTCGGCGGGTCGTTGAATAAAGTCGGCAAGTATGTCGTGGGTGTCCATAGGTCCATCTTGCCCCGGCGGTCCACACTCGGCTAGCGGGGCTGAACTTGGTGGAGCTTCGCTTGAGCCTCTGACCTTAGTGACGGGCGCCGTTACACGTTCTTGTTGTCGGGCGTGAAGGAGGGAGCGGAAGATGTCTAACTTGCCTGCTACCACTGAAAATGACCAGATCGGCTCCACCCCTCTAGGAGAAATCCTGATGGATGACTTCGTCGAGGGCATCGCGATCGCGAGGCTGCATGTCCTGCCCATCGCCGACCGGTTTGGAGAAGCCCTCGGGTGGTGCGGTATTCAGAGGTTTCCGATCTACCCAGGTTCTGATCCCCAATGGCTGATCGCTGGGTTGACGGTTCTCCCTAAGGTGCGCCGGCAGGGGATTGCGGTTCGACTACTGAGCGAGGTTATCCAAGCTACTCCCAAGAGCGCACCTGCGGAAGCGATGGGATTCGGGAAGGTGGCCCGACCGGGCGTCCTTCGCCCGTGATGTGCTCCACGTTGCCCCGGAACTTCTTGGCTGCGTCTTGAAGCGCACCACGCCGCCCGGAACCGTGGCCATTCGCATTACCGAGGTTGAAGCCTATGCAGGCGAACGCGATCCAGGGGCACATTCGTACCGGGGAAAAACCAGCCGGAACAAGACCATGTTTGGACCTGCGGGACACATCTACTGCTACTTCACCTACGGGATGCATCACGCTATCAACCTCGTCGCTGGGCGGCCGGACCAGCCCTACGGTTGCCTCATTCGTGCTGGCGACGTGATCGAAGGAGCCAGTCTCGCCCGGACCCGGCGGCGACGTGATCGAAGGAGCCAGTCCAGCCCGGACCCGGCGGCGACGGCGATGCATTTCCGTGGAGATACTGGATAGACGGCGCGGCCTCTGTCTCGGCGTATAAACCCGCGCCCGCAAGGGGAAAGTCAGGAAAGTCCGCCTAAGGGACGTGGTCGCGTGCCCTCTAGGCGTACGGCTTAAAACAGCGGCCAGGGAACAGCTGGCATGTCACCACTCGGCGCCGGAAACACGGCTGTGGTGCGCAATCGTTCACAGCGCGCGGCGAAAGCGTTCAACTCTTCGGCAGTCAGCAACTCAGCTAAGTCGCTACCCAACTCAGCGTCGAGCGCATCGGCCAGGCGCGCCACGCCGTCGAGCTCTTCAGCCGAAAGCGGTTCTCCCAACCACCCCCACAGGACTGTGCGTAGTTTGGGTTCGTGGTGAAAGGTCAGTCCGTGATCAACCCCGTGCCGGTGACCGTCCGGCATGGAAAGAATGTGGTCACCTTTGCGGTCGGCGTTGTTGACGACGACGTCGAACACGGCCATGCGACGCAGCGCGGCTGTGTCTTCGTGAACGAGAGCTACTGGCTGTCCGTCCTCGTCTTGCCCTTTAAGGACTGGTTTCCAGCCTGTCTGAGGAATCCGATCAGCAGCCACAAGGTCCACTGCACCTTGGTCAGGGTCCTGATCCTGCCAGAGCTGAACCATACCTTTCCCAAGCGGGCCGTCCCGCAGCCAGGTACGCGGGACAACGTTCCAGCCCAGTACCTGCGAGACCAAATACGCTGCCACCTCGCGGTGAGCCAAAGCGCCGTCGGGGAAATCCCACAGCGGACTCTCACCCGCGATCGGCTTATAAACAACGCTCACGTCGCCAATGCTGCCCAGAAAGGTGGCGTTCGATGCGGTGGTGATCCGGCCGGTGAGCTTCAGCTCGTCGGCCATTAGATCCGGTGTTGGCATTAGAGCTCTGGAATGGTGCAGGTGTGACCCTCGGGGTCTATGGGGTAGCCACAAAGCGGGCACATGGGGCGGCCAGCGGCCACAATCTCACGGGTTCGTTTAGCGAACGCCCGAGCGGTGCCTACGGGCATCCGCACCAAGAGCATTTCGCTCGAGGCGGCCTCATCATCAGAGAATTCGAGGTCGATGTCATTTTCCGTATCCATGTCTACGATGCGGTGTGCTTCCAGAACCACCTGAGCCGTAGTTGGATCCCAGCCCAAGCTCATGGCGCCAGCACGGAACTCTTCCTCAACGGGCTCAAGCGGATCGTTGTCTACGAGTTCGATCGGCGTGCTCGCCGGAACGCTGTAACGGTTACCCTCGACCGTCATCAGCTGATCGAGAATTTCGTCGATCTTCTCTGCGAGAAGGGCGGACTGCTGCTTCTCTAGAGCGATGCTGACGAGTTTCTTAGCTGCACGGACCTGTAGGTAGAACGTGCGCTGCCCCGGAACCCCAACGGTGCCAACGACGACTCGATCAGGCCAGGCGAACTCGTGAACAAGTGTAGGCATATCAGTATTTTAGGCACACAGGGTTCATGGCGTCGCCGGCCCCATGCCGCCACCTACCGCGGCGTCACCGGAGTGAAGTCCGCTAGCTAGCCACGAAAGGTCGCCAGCGTCCGTGTTTGTCGCGTGGACACTGGTCCGTCCGGGACCGTAGCGCACAATCGATACGGATGCTGGCCCCACGTTGATCCGTTGGAAAAGATCCAAGTGCATGCCCAAGGCATCGGCCAAGATCGACTTGATAATGTCACCGTGACTGACGGCCACCCACACCGCTCCCGGACCGTGCTCGGCTTCGAAGGCGGCGTCGTGACGCCGAATCGCGGCCACCGACCGCGCCTGCATCGCAGCCATGGCTTCACCACCGGGAAATACGACGGCGGATGGTTGCGATTGCACCACAGACCACAGGGCTTCGTTTGCCAGTTCGCTGAGAGTGCGGCCCTGCCATTGGCCGTAATCGCATTCGTTGAGGTCTAGTTCAACCGGCGCGTGTGGGGTTCCACTCTGCCGGTCGAGGATGAATTGAGCCGTTTGCTGGCAACGCTCAAGCGGGCTGGTCACCACCCCAACTAAGGGAATCCCTGCGAGCCGATCGGCAGTCAGGGCCGCTTGCTCGCGTCCGATCTGGTCTAGTTCAACGCCTGGGGTCCTACCTGCGAGGACCCCAGTGGCATTGGCTGTGGTGCGGCCGTGCCGCACAAGGATTACTGTAGCCATTCACTCAGCCTAGTCGCCGCTCCTGCGACAAGCAGCGCCAGTGGAAGGATCAGAAACCGTAGGCGGCTTCTGCTTCTTGAAGTACGTGCGTGAAGGCGCGTGAGAGGGCCACCGTGTCTTGGGCTAGCCGCTCCAGACGCTGATCAACATCGTGGTTCACAATTTCCCCTCGGTGCACGTCCACCTGCTCCACAAACACGTATGGCTGAACAACTTGCGCCTTCATATACGTCAGGATCGGCTGCAGTTGCTGCTGACCAACCAAGTAGTGCTTAGCGGAACCAGCGGTAACCACCATTCCGGCAACCTTCCCGCGGAAGGCATTGACGGGGAGCAAATCGAAGACGTTTTTTAGCGCAGCGGGAATCGAAGCCTGAAATACCGGCGAGCCGATGATCAAGGCGTCTGCTTCCATGATCTGGGCAGTCAGCCAACCAGCGTCACCTGTTTGCTCAGTGTAGATCCGGCCATCGGCGAACGGCATGATCAGCTCGGAGAGGTCGATCAGCGAGGCATCGATAGTCGGATCAAACTCTCGGACGGCCTCCAACACTCGGTTCATCACCGTGCGGGTTCGGGTGCCAACATTTGCCCCTGAAAGAACTACCAGCTTCACTTGGCACCGCCTACAGGCTGTGCGGTGTATTTAGTGACGGCGGGGATGATTTCGCTGCCCAGGATGTCTAGCTGGGCCATGACGCGCTCGTAGGGAACGCCGCCGAAGTCCATTTGGGCGATGTATCGCTGGTGACCGAATTCCTCGTACTGGTGGAGGATCTTCTCGATCACCTGTTGGGGACTGCCCACGTTCACGATGCTGTGCGGGTCCACGCTCTGGGCGAAGAGTTGTTTTGGCATGCCGTTGCCGTTGGTGCGCTTCATACCCTCGTTGATGTGAGGGTAGTAGTCACGGAGCGCTTGCTGAGAAGTTTCGGCGACTTGGAAGAAGCCAGCTGTGGCTATCGGCAGGCTGGCTGGGTCATAACCGCCTCGGCGCGCGGCTTCCCGGTAGGCCTCGATGGTTGGGCGGAAGGATGATGTAGTTCCACCTAGGTGGGCCATCACCATGGGGACGCCATCCAGGCCAGCGCGGAGTGCGCTGGAGGGTGTCCCGCCTACTGCTCGCCAGATCGGTAGACCGCCGTCGGTGGGGCGGGGGAGTACTTCAGCGTTCCGGAGTGGCTTCCGGTATTGCCCGTTCCACGTGACCGAGCTTTCACTGGCAATCCGCCGGAGGAGGCCAAATTTTTCCTCGAACAGTTCTTCGTAGTCTCTCAGGTCATAGCCCAAGAGTTCAAACAGTCCTACGCGGGATGCGCGGCCTGCCACGATTTCGGCTCGGCCATCGGATAGCAGGTCCAGCGTGGCGAAGTTCTCGAACACGCGCACAGGGTCGGAGGTGCTGAGAATGGTGGAGCTGCTGCTGATCCGGATGCGGCTGGTGGCCTCTGCGATGGCCCCGAGGATCACGGCATGGGCCTGTGAAGCGAAGAATTGCTGGTGGCTCTCGCCGATGCTGAAAACTGCTAGGCCAGCTTGCTCGGCGGCTTTGGCGTAGTCCACGAATTCGCGGATGCGTTGTTTTGCTGAAACACGCTCGCCTGTGGTCGGATCTGGCAGGTGGTCGCCGAGGGTATACATGCCGATTTGGAGACCGTTTTTTGGGTCAACGCCGTATTGGGTCATGCTGTCAACGGCAGCATCGCTGGTGGTAGACAAAGTCTCTCCCGAAGATGGAAATGATCAGTTGCTATGTCAAACGAGAATAGCACTATATCTATTCCCGCGATCATTCGCCCAGATTTAGGCGCCGATCGCTCTCGCTCAGTAACTTCTTCATCAGCCGGTTCAAGGTGCGCTGTTCGTCCGCATTCAGAGCCTCCTCAAACAATGAGGCTTGGAGTGCAATCTGGGCCGCATATACGCCCTCTAGGCGTGAACGGCCTTCTGGGGTGAGTGAAATGAACTTGGTTTTCCATCGTTGTTCACGAGTGATCAGGCCGGCTTGCTGGAGGCGATCTACCATTCGTGATGCGCCACCTGGACTTACGGTCAAAGCAGCAGCCAGGTCACCTTGAGTGACAGGTTCGTGGGCGCGCACATGTGCCAGAGCTTCGAATTGCGCCACTGTGAGTTCGTAGTTGCTCAAGTGCGCTGATGAAATCCTGTTGCTGTTAGCCACAAAGCGTGCCATGCGCAGCCACGTGACGGTGCTCGATTTCCAAGCGCTCATGGTGTGCGGCCATTCACCGTGGCGCCGATATTTTGCTGCTGCATCATTTTTTGGTTCGTCTTCCCTGTCCGCTTCTGACTTCAGTCCACGATATGTGCTCACCCGGGCTAATGCTGTGATGAATTGACTCGAAGTGACCACGACGAAGCGATTCCAGTGATTTTTCTTTTGAAATCCCTCACCATTCTGCGTTTTCCAGGTCTACTGTTCGAGATAGTCGCACCCGCGCGGGGCTGCGCCGCTAAGAGGGGACCGCCATGTCATCTGACTTTGCACCGCATGGAATGACCTCGGGTGGGCATGCGCCGGCGGCCGAGGCCACTTTGGCTAACCGTGTGGCTGGTCAGGCCGTGATGGAGAAGTTGTTGTCCCAGCGAGTAGGGTTGCCGCCCAGATCTTTTCTAGCTCGAACCTTTGGCGCGAACCCGCTGACTGCAGAAGACCGCTCGTGGTACACAGGCGTGCTAGGTGAGGTGGCAGTCGGAGAAATGCTCAGGCAGCTCGGCCCTCAATGGGCTGTTTTTCATGCAGTGCCCGTGGGTGACGGCGCCTCGGATATTGACCACGTGCTGGTCGGACCAGGCGGGGTGTTTACCCTCAACACCAAACACCATCCTGGGCAGTCCGTGTGGGTTGGTGGTCAGACGTTGATGGTGGCTGGCCGCAAGCAGCGGCACCTGTACAACTCAGCGCACGAAGCAGCCCGGGCAGGGCGACTTTTGAGCACTCAGGTGCGTACCGTCGTCGGAGTTGCCGGCATTGTGGTGATTCTTGGTGCGAAGGGCCTCACGATTAAAACGCCTCCCACTGGGACCACTGTGATGACCGCCCGGCAATTACTGCCGTGGCTGGCTCGCAGGCCAGTAGTGCTTGGGCCGCGGCAAATAACGGCGCTATCGGCAGTAGCGGCACGGCCGGAGACGTGGCGTCGAACAACTAGCAATCTTGTGGACCCCGGGTTCGTGCGCTACGAATTCGCTAAACTACGTGCAGCAGTAGAAAGCGCACGACGGCGCCGGATCGGATGGGTGCTCGGGCTTTTCTTGGGAGGGCCGGTGGTAGTAAATACGCTCTTTTATGCCTTTCCTTTGCTGGTCCGGTTTTGATTGTGAGCCACCGCTCCGGGGGGCGCCGCCACATAGCTGCCTTTCGCCGTCGGTATGCGGAGCTTTGATGGTGCTGTCCGGCGTTTTCATGGCTGTTCTATGTGTTGCGGAGCTTGGATTTCTTGGAGTGTGTGGCGTGGCTGCCGTGTGGTCCAAATCAGCACAATAGCGACGAGGAGTAGGCTGGCGAATCCCAGCCCTGAATATCCTGCGGCGGCAAGGACTACCCCTGCCAGCGCCCCGCCAACAGCACCTGCCGCATTCATACTGAGGTCTGATACTCCTTGGAGAGCGGGACGGTCTTGTGGGTCCGCGGACTCGGCCACGAGAGCAGATCCAGCCACTACTGAAGCTGACCAGCCCAGCCCAAGAAGAATGAGGCTAATGGTCACTGCTTCGCGGGAATCTGCGGCCACTCCTGCCAGGACCAATGAGGCAACAAGCATCACCTGTCCCACCACTATGGTGGGCAGCTTGCCGACTTTATCTGCCATCCATCCGAAAACGGGGGAGAGCGCATACATTCCAGCGATATGAAGGCTGATGGTGAGCCCCACAATGGTGAGGCTTGCTCCGTGCTCGCGCAGATGCACTGGTGTCATGGACATTAAGGCGACCATGGTGGCGTGACTTAGGGCCACGGTAGCAACTGCATACCTTGCCTGTGGGTTCTTCCTCAGGACCGCTAAACCGCCTTGAGGACCAGGAATGGAGGGGTCTTGCGCTCGTGACGCGATGGCGGTCAGTAATGGATCGGGACGGAGGAAGCTCGCGTAGACCACGGCGGCCGCGATCTGCGCGGTTACAGAAAACGCAAATGCGCCGGTCATCGGAGGCAATCCGATGGCCGCACCCACAACCTCGCCCGGACCAAAGAGATTTGGCCCCAAAACGGCGCCAACCGTGGTGGACCACACCACCAAGGACAGGTCGCGGCCACGAGATCCCGCAACCGCAAGGTCTGTGGCTGCGAAGCGGGCTTGGAGGTTCACAGCTGAGCCAACGCCCAACAGCATAAGTCCCAGCAAAAGCAGCGGGAAGAGGTTGAGCGCTGCAGCGCTGATTGCCGTGACGGCACCGGCGCCAGCGATGATCGCGCCCGTGGAGAGTGAAATTCGGCGCCCGTGAGCCTGTGCCAATCGTGCCAGAGGCACTGCACTAATGGCAGCGCCGAGCGTGCTCATGGTTGCTGCCATTCCGGACCATGCATTGGACCCCGAGAGTTGCGCCGCCAAGAGTGAGCCTAGGGACAAGGTTGCTCCCATGCCGATCCCGCCCAAGATCTGCCCACCTATTAGGACGGCGATGATGCGGCGCTGCAGCCGCATGTGTCCTTCTGTCTTCATCTGGGTCCTTTATGGTGCGTGGTTACAGCCCGTGGTGGGGTGCCCTAATTCAAGATACTTCGAGATTCTGCCGTAGGGACCAGGCATATCTAAACTTGGAAAAATTATACCCCCACGGGTATTCTCTGGAGGTCAGTCAATTTCTAAGGAGTCAAGATGTGCAGTCCCGTTAAGTGCAATAAGTGCGAAAAAACCACCTGGGCTGGTTGTGGTGAGCACGCGGATGAAGTAATGGCCGACGTTCCCCCCGTGCAGCGCTGTACGTGCAACTAACCGCCCTGGCCTTCGGGCTGATCGTTGGCGGACTACTGGGGTTGGTGGGAGGCGGCGGGTCAATACTCGCCGTCCCCGCACTGATCTACGGTGTCGGTCTACCACTCGAGGCTGCCATTCCGACGTCGTTACTGGTGGTGGGTGCCTCATCCGCGGTTGCTGTATTGCCGCGACTGCGCCGCGGCGTGAACTGGCGCCTAGCGGTCATCATTGGCGCTGCAGGAACTGCCGCCGCGTACCTTGGGGCCTACGTCAATAGGCTGCTGAACCAGCAGATACTGCTTTTGGCGTTCGCCGCCATTATGGTTCTTGCAGGCATCAGGATGATGAGGCCATCAGCACCGTTAGGTGGTTCTTGCGCGCTGCCAGGCGGTGGCGTTCGCTGGCGAAGTTGCCTCCCCAAAGCAATCGCAACCGGCGCTGTAGTAGGTTTTCTCACCGGACTCCTCGGGGTCGGCGGCGGCTTCCTTATTGTTCCGGCACTGACGCTCGTCCTTGGATTGCCCATGGCTGTAGCGGTGGGCACCTCGCTGGTCATTATTGTTATCAACTCGATCGCTGGCTTTGCCGCGCATCTTGGTAACTTGCAAATCAACTGGGCGGTGACAGTTTCCTTTGCGGTAGGAGCTATGGTGGCGTCCTTGCTTGCTGGCAGGTACGGAAGCAAAATCCCAGACAAAGTGCTCAAGCGAAGCTTCGGGGCACTCGTGATCTTGGTTGCCGTATTTGTGAGCGTGCAAGCCTCGTTCTTTAGCTAGGTTTCAAGTCTCGTTGAGTAGTTGTTCCGCGCATCCGTTTCATCCAGCGGCACGGGATGGAGGAATCCGTGGGGACAGAGCTCCTCGCCTGGCGTAGCCGTCCGGCGGAGCCTAGTACCGCAGTCTGTGAAGAAGCTATGTTCCAGCCAAGTTACCGATGGGTCACGGTTTGGCATACGGCACCATAATTTGCACAACTTGTGGGTAAGCTACCTTCATATGTTGTCAAGGTCACAGGGAGTCACTGTGCTTTGTCTGAAGGACTCGTTCCAGATTTCTTCACCTAGCTCCAACACTAAATAGGAGGCGGAATGCGTCTGTCGCGCACTTCCAAGGCACTGGGGATGTTCGCTGTTGCGTCCATCGCCCTCACCGCTTGCGGTACTTCATCCACCCCGGGTGCAGATTCCAGCGCTGCTGGAGACAAATCTAAGGTCATCATTGCTGACGGTTCCGAGCCGCAGAACCCGTTGATGCCGGCCAACACCAACGAGGTTGGTGGTGGCAAGGTTATCGACATGATCTTCGCTGGTTTGGTCAGCTATGACGCTAACGGCAAGCCGGTCAATGAGCTCGCTGAGTCCATTGAAGGTAAAGATGGTCAGCACTTCACCATCAAGATCAAAAAAGACCAGAAGTTCACCAACGGCGAGGCCATCACGGCCAAGTCCTTCGTTGATTCCTGGAACTTCGGTGCAGCAGCTAAGAACGCTCAGCTGAGCGCCAGCTTCTTCGAGTCCATCAAGGGCTATGACGAGGCAAGCGCTGAAGGCTCCAAGGTTGAGACCATGTCCGGACTGAAGGTTGTTGACGACCAGACCTTCACCGTTGAACTGACGCAGCCTGAGTCTGACTGGCCGCTGCGTTTGGGCTACACCGCATTTGTGCCGGTTCCGGCTGAAGCACTCAAGGACCCGAAGACCTATGGCGAAAAGCCGGTTGGTAACGGACCCTACAAGCTCGCTGATGGCGGCTGGCAGCACAACGTGCAGATCCAGCTTGTACCGAACCCGGACTACAACGGTCCCCGCAAGGCTCAGAACGCTGGCGTAACCTTCAAGATTTACCAGAGCGACGACTCTGCCTACCAGGACCTCCTGGCAGACAACCTCGATGTGCTGCAGACCATCCCCACCTCGGCTTTGAAGAACTTCAAGACCGACCTGCCGGACCGTTTCATTGAGAAGCCGTACGCCGGTAACCAGACCATTGCTATTCCGGAATACCTCCCGGAGTGGAGCGGTGAAGCTGGCAAGCTGCGCCGTCAGGCTATCTCCATGGCGATCAACCGCGATGAGATCACCAAGGTGATCTTCAACGGTGCTCGTCAGCCTGCAAAGGACTTCACTGCTCCCGTTTTGGATGGCTACAGCGATTCCATCCCGGGCTCGGACAACCTGAAGTTCAACGCTGAGAAGGCGAAGGAGCTGTGGGCCAAGGCTGACGCTATCTCCAAGTGGGATGCGAACAAGACCTTCACCATTGCGTACAACGCCGACAAGGGTGGCCACAAGACGTGGGTTGAAGCAGTTGTCAACCAGGTCAAGAGCACCTTGGGCATCAAGATTGAAGGCAAGCCCTACGCAACCTTCAAGGAACTTCGTGCCGACGCTACTGCTAAGACCATGACCGGTGGCCTTCGCGCCGGTTGGCAGGCAGACTACCCGTCGCTGTACAACTTCCTCGGCCCGATCTACCAGACCGGTGCCGGTTCTAACGACGCCAACTACGCGAACCCCACGTTCGACAAAGCCATCTCCGATGGTTTGACGTCCGCAACGGTTGCCGATGGTAACAATGCCATGAACAAGGCTCAGGAAATCCTGTTGAACGACCTCCCCGCAGTTCCGTTGTGGTACCAGGTTGCACAGGGTGGCTGGAGCAACAAGGTTAGCCACGTTGACTACGGCTGGGACGGGGTTCCGCTGTACTACGCAATCACTGGTAAGTAACATCTGATCTACGGCGGGGGCAACGGTTGAGTTGCCCCCGCCGTAGTTCTGTTTTCTAACTCCTGGTCGAGCCGCGGATGCCCGTGGTTCGACACCGGCCGTTATAGCGCATTTTGAGCCCACAGGCGGCCGCGCTAGCAAACTTAAGGTTCCTCGATGAACGACTTCATCTCATCCTTGATCAGGATGCGTGCAGTTGGAGGTGACGCTCAGCGATGACAACGTACATTCTGAAGCGATTCCTGCAGCTCATCCCAGTTTTCCTAGGAGCAACGCTCCTGGTGTATTTCCTCGTCTTCAGCCTGCCCGGTGATCCCATTGTGGCGCTGTTCGGCGACAAGCCCGTTAATGAAGCCGTAGCCGCTCAGCTTCGGGCTCAGTACCACCTGGATCAGCCGTTCTGGATCCAATACTTGCTTTACCTCAAGAGCATCTTTACTTTTGACTTGGGTCAGGACTTCTCTGGCCGACCAATCGCGGCAGTGCTCGGTGAAGTTTTCCCGGTGACTGCTCGCTTGGCCGTCATGGCGCTGATCTTCGAAGCCGTATTTGGCATCATCTTTGGCCTGATCGCTGGTCTGCGCAAAGGCAAGTTCTTTGATGGAACCGTTTTGGTTGCCTCGCTGATTGTGATTGGTATCCCGATCTTCGTTTTGGGCTTCCTGCTCCAGTTCACCATCGGTGTGAAACTTGGTTGGGCTAAACCCACGGTGAGTTCTGCTGCAACAATTCAAGACTTGATCCTGCCCGCTGTGGTGCTGGGACTCGCTTCTTTTGCCTACGTATTGCGATTGACCCGCACCAGCGTCATCGAAAATATGAACGCGGACTATGTTCGTACCGCCACCGCGAAGGGGCTCTCCCGTTCACGGGTGGTTCGGGTACATATTTTGCGTAACTCCTTGATTCCTGTGATCACCTTTTTGGGCGCCGACCTTGGCAGCCTCATGGGCGGTGCGATCGTTACCGAAGGTATTTTCAATGTTCCCGGCGTTGGGAACCGGCTCTATCGAGCAGTTCTCTCCGGCGAGGGACCCACTGTGGTGTCAATCGTGACCGTGCTGGTTTTGATTTATTGCGTATCAAACCTGCTCGTGGACCTCTTGTACGCCTGGCTTGACCCGAGGATTCGTTATGACGCCTAATACCAATGAAGCAAACCCGCTTGCCCCACGTGGTCAGCGGTACCCGAGCGAGCACTTTGTTGCTGACTTCGATTCCAATACTCTCGGCGCAACTGACTCCGTTAAGGAGGACCGGGCTCCGCTGAGTTTGTGGGGTGAGGCGTGGAAAAATCTCCGCACACAGCCACTCTTTTTGATATCAGCTTTTCTGATCCTCGTGGTCATTGTTGTGTCTCTGTTTCCGCAGTTGTTCTCGGCCATCAATCCGGCGACAGATCCGTGCGCACTGAGCAATTCGGACGCGGGTCCCGCTGCGGGTCATCCGCTCGGGTTCACCCAGCAGGGCTGCGACGTGTACGCCCGCGTCATTTACGGCACACAGTCTTCAGTGACTGTTGGTCTGTTCACCACAATTGGTGTGCTTATTATCGGCGGCGTGGTGGGCGCACTTGCTGGCTTCTTCGGCGGCTGGGTTGACTCCATTTTGGCTCGTATCAATGACATCTTCTTTGCGCTGCCGTTGATCTTGGGCTCCATTGTGATGATGCAGCTTCCGTTCTTCCGGGGCAACGCCTCCGTATGGACTTTGGTGGTTGTTTTGACCACTTTCGGTTGGCCACAAATCGCACGTATTACTCGTGGTGCGGTTATTGAGGTGCGTAACGCCGACTTCGTGACGGCCGCTCGCTCCTTGGGTGTTTCGAGGATGGGTTCCTTGATCCGCCACGTATTGCCAAACTCTTTGGCACCGATCATCGTGGTAGCCACCATCTCGCTGGGAACCTTTATTGTGGCCGAGTCAACACTGTCCTTCTTGGGTATTGGCTTACCACCCAGCGTGATGTCTTGGGGTAATGACATCAACTCCGCTAAGAACAACCTGCGGTCCAACCCGTTCCCCCTGCTGTACCCGGCAGTTGCGCTGTCTATCACCGTCTTGAGCTTTATTATGCTCGGTGACGCCCTGCGTGACGCCCTTGATCCCAAAGCGCGGAAGCGATGAAAGGGGAGGCCATGAGCAACTCGGCCCACATTAAGGAACTCGGCGGGGCCGCGGTTAAGCCCTTGCTGGAAATCCGTGATCTCGCCATCACTTTCAAAACCAGCAACGGTGACGTTCAGGCCGTGCGCAACGCGCACCTGACCATCATGCCTGGCGAAACAGTCGCCATTGTTGGTGAGTCAGGGTCTGGAAAGTCTACGACGGCGCTAGCCGCCATCGGCCTGCTGCCCGGCAACGGTCAGGTTTCGGGCGGCCAGATCCTGCTCGACGGCGAAGACATTGCACACGCTTCCGAGCGTCGCATGATCGAGCTGCGCGGTAACACCATTGGTATGGTTCCGCAGGATCCTATGTCTAACCTGAACCCGGTCTGGAAGATCGGTTTTCAGGTCAAGGAAACTCTGAAGGCCAACGGCTTGCCCAGCGGTCCGGATGACGTTGCCAAGGTCTTGGCGGAAGCGGGTCTGCCCGATGCCAAGCGCCGTGCCAAGCAGTACCCGCACGAATTTTCCGGTGGAATGCGACAGCGTGCTCTGATCGCCATTGGTTTGTCTTGCCAGCCGCGCCTGTTGATTGCGGATGAGCCAACCTCGGCTTTGGACGTTACAGTTCAGCGCCAGATCTTGGATCACCTGGACAAGATGACCACGGAATTGGGTACCTCAGTTCTGCTGATTACCCATGACCTCGGCCTCGCTGCTGAGCGTGCGGACAAGGTTGTTGTGATGTACCGCGGCCAGGTTGTTGAAGCGGGTCCCTCGCTTGAACTCCTCCGTAACCCGCAGCACCCGTACACCAAGCGTTTGGTTGCTTCCGCGCCGTCGTTGGCTTCACGCCGTATTCAGGCTGCGAAGGAACAAGGCGTCGAAACTGATGACTTGCTCAACGCCGGTGAGGTTGCTGTGAAGGAGGAGCTTCCCTCCGAAGTTCTTCAGATCAAGAACCTCACCAAGGTCTTTAAGCTGCGCTCAGGCCTGGTCAAAACAACCGACTTCACCGCCGTGGATGATGTGTCATTTAGCGTCAAGCGTGGAACCACTACGGCCATTGTGGGGGAGTCCGGTTCCGGAAAGTCCACCGTGGCTCAGATGGTTCTGAATCTTTTGGAACCCACCAAGGGATCCATCATTTTTGACGGTGTGGACACCTCCACGCTGAACGCTAAGGAGCTGTTTAAGTTCCGTCGTCGTGTTCAGCCGATCTTCCAGGACCCATACGGTTCTTTGGACCCGATGTACAACATCTTCCGGACCATTGAAGAACCACTGCGGACCCACAATATTGGCGATAAAGCCAGCCGCGAAAAGAAGGTACGCGAACTCTTGGATCAGGTGGCACTGCCACAGTCCACCATGCGTCGCTTCCCGAACGAGCTCTCCGGTGGTCAGCGTCAGCGTGTGGCAATTGCGCGCGCATTGGCGCTGGACCCTGAAGTGATCATTTGCGACGAGGCAGTCTCGGCGCTGGACGTTTTGGTCCAAGCGCAGGTCCTGAACTTGTTGGCTGATCTTCAGGCACGCCTTGGCCTGACCTACTTGTTTATTACTCACGACCTCGCCGTTGTTCGCCAGATCGCGGACGAGGTATGCGTGATGGAAAAGGGCAAGCTGGTTGAGGTTGGCACCACTGACGAGGTATTCGAAAACCCGCAGCGCGACTACACCAAGGCATTGCTGAACGCCATCCCCGGCGCAACGCTGATGCTTCCTCCCGAGGTCGCCTAGGAGCCAGTCGCCTAGGCACTAGTTGCTGAGAAGCTAGTCGCCTAGGAGTCAGCTCCGTAGCTGTTAGTCCAAGCTCAAAGGGGCGGTCCACACCATTGGTGTGGACCGCCCCTTGTGCGTTGAGAAACGCTAGCGTGCTTGCAGGTTTATCGCCTTTAGTTTGTTCGAGAAGATGGTTGCCAGTTTGTTGTGGCCTGTCATTTTCATGTGGACTCTGTCCGCGAGGTCGGATCCCAAGTTGTACTGGGTGATCCAATTGCCGGCGCTCACAAACGGGATACCGTGTTTTTTCGCTACCGACGCTAAAACGGTGTCAACCTCGTGACGGCGCCCGCCGCCGTCGTTCTGTGAACGAGCAAGTGTGCCTAACATCAGGAATTTAGAGGTGGGGTAGCGAACTTGAAGGCTGGCCACTAACTTGTCCGCATTGGCCACAATTTCCTCGTTGTTATAACCACGGGCTGCGTCGTTGCCGCCGCCTTCAAAGACCACTAGCTGTGGAGCGCTCGAGGGTAGATACCAGTCACCGTGTTGCAGCGCATCGTAATAGTTGCCAGTGGTGGAGTTAGCGGCCATGTAGCCCGTTCCGCCTCCGCCCACGAAGTACACCTTGTAACCCACACGGTTTAAACCTTGCCGCGGCCACGTCCGCTCACCCGGGACTCCGGCTGCGCCGGCCGCTTGCGAATCGCCAATCAGCAAAGCAGTCCGGCTGATATCAGGAACCACTCGCTCGATCCGGTCATTGCGAGGGTTGCGCACCAAAGTGCCATCCGCCAGCCCTGCAGCAATAATGTTCGACGCCGGGTAGTTGCCTTGGTTTCCTGAGTTAGAGCCCGCGGCATTCACCTGCGTTGCCCCTCCTGCCGCAATCGGCCCTGAACCGGCGCTGCCGGTTGGCTGTCGCATAGTCCCGGCGTGGCTAAAGGCGCCGCTGGAAATGCGGGGCGAGGTAACGCCGTCGTTAACGTTTTGGATAATTGGCTGTGCGCACACAGCGAGGAGCAGCACTCCTGTGAGCGTTAGAACCCGAAAACGAGTGTGAGCCACGCTTTTTGCCATAACTTTCCCCCACTAAAACTGCAGCGGCTTGATAGCGCGCCTTAGCCATGATGTGCCGATTGGAGGCGAATATCCAGTGACCTTGCCCACTTTCAGGGAAGAGTTTTCTTACAATCTGGTAACTCGGGAGCCTCGTCCCACTCGGTTCAGTTCGCCAGCGCAAATACTCACCGGCTAGAATAGAGGGAGTTCCCCTTGACATTAGGGGTTGTCCACTGCGCTGCATCCGGCATTCCGGCCGGGAAATGGCGCGATTACACAGCTGACTTCACCACTGAATCGAGCCTTTACGCATGTCTGAAACCACCGCTACTGCCGGGGCAAACACCGCCTCACGAAGCGATCTGCGCAACGTAGCTATCGTTGCCCACGTTGACCATGGAAAGACCACCCTGGTTGACGCAATGCTCAAGCAGACCCACTCCTTCGCTTCCCACGGTGAAGTTGCAGACCGCGTTATGGACTCCGGTGACCTTGAGCGCGAAAAGGGAATCACCATTCTCGCCAAGAACACCACCGTGGCTTACAACGGTCCTTCGGCCAACGGCCAGGTCATGACCATCAACGTTATTGACACCCCAGGCCACGCTGACTTCGGTGGCGAGGTTGAGCGCGGTCTGTCCATGGTTGACGGCGTGGTTCTCCTCGTTGACGCTTCCGAGGGCCCGCTCCCGCAGACCCGATTTGTGCTGCGTAAGGCACTCGCCGCAAAGCTCCCCGTAATCCTTTTGGTCAACAAGACCGACCGTCCCGATGCTCGCATCGAAGAGGTTGTTGCAGAGTCCATGGACCTGCTCTTGGGCCTTGCCTCTGACATGGCTGACGAGGTTCCCGACTTGGACCTCGACGCTGTTTTGAACGTTCCGGTTGTTTACGCATCCGGCAAGTTGGGCCGAGCCTCCACCGTGCAGCCGGAAAACGGTACCGCACCGGATAACGAGGACCTTGAGCCGTTGTTCAAGACCATCATCGATCACATCCCGGCACCGACTTACAACCCTGAGGGTGTCCTGCAGGCTCACGTCACCAACTTGGACGCTTCGCCGTTCTTGGGCCGTTTGGCTCTGCTGCGTATCTTCAACGGCACCTTGACCAAGGGCCAGACCGTTGCTTGGTGCCGCGCAGATGGCACCATCAAGCCCGTCAAGATCACCGAACTGTTGGCTACCCAGGCTTTGACCCGTGTTCCTGCGGAGTCTGCTGGCCCCGGCGAAATTGTTGCTGTTGCCGGTATCGAGGACATCACTATTGGTGAGACCCTTACCGACGTCGAAAACCCGGCACCGTTGCCGTTGATCACCGTTGACCCGCCGGCAATCTCCATGACTATCGGTATCAACACCTCGCCGATCGCCGGTAAGGTCAAGGGCCACAAGGTCACCGCACGCCAGGTCAAGGACCGTCTGGACAAGGAACTCGTGGGTAACGTTTCCTTGAACGTTCTGCCCACCGAGCGTCCGGATGCTTGGGAAGTTCAGGGCCGTGGTGAATTGGCTCTGTCTATCCTCGTTGAGCAGATGCGTCGCGAAGGCTTCGAGCTGACGGTTGGTAAGCCGCAGGTTGTGACCAAGATGGTTGACGGCAAGGTACACGAGCCGATGGAGCACATGACCATCGACGTACCCGAGGAATACTTGGGCGCTGTAACTCAGCTGATGGCCGCTCGTAAGGGCCGTATGACCAACATGGCAAACCACGGTACCGGTTGGTGCCGTATGGAATTCATCGTTCCGGCCCGTGGTCTGATCGGTTTCCGTACTCGCTTCTTGACTGACACCCGTGGTGCAGGCATCGCTTCCTCCCTTGCCGAAGGCTACGAGCCTTGGGCTGGCCCCATCGAATACCGCACCAACGGTTCGATCGTGGCTGACCGCTCAGGCGTTGTGACACCGTTCGCGATGATCAAGTTGCAGGAACGTATGTCCTTCTTCGTTCAGCCCACTTCTGAGGTTTACGAGGGCATGATTGTTGGCGAGAACTCACGCGCCGATGACATGGATGTGAACATCACTCGCGAGAAGCAGCTCACCAACATGCGTGCAGCTTCCTCAGACACCTTCGAGAACATGACGCCGCCGAAGGTTCTGACTCTCGAAGAGTCACTCGAATTCGCACGCGAAGACGAGTGTGTTGAGGTTACTCCGGAAGCAGTTCGCATCCGCAAGCTCATCCTTGACGCCAGCGAGCGGGCCAAGGCAGCACGTAGCCGCGCACGCGCATAGCTTCAGTCTGAACAAAGGCGCCGTGTGCCGTAGGGTTTTTCCCTATGGTGCACGGCGCCTTTGTTATTAGTTTGGGACGCTACTCGCCCGCCTGTAGCCCGGTATTCGCGGTGGTTTTCCTGATTAGATCCTTCTTTTTCCTCAGGTTCCTGCTGGGCTGACGTTCCGCGCCGGGGGAGGCGGGACCGGCTTGGCTAGGGTCACACGGTCCAGCAGGATGCTGATCTCTCCGCTTCTGCTAGAGACTACAATCCTGGGGCTCTCTGCGGCGGTGTAGTCCCGCGCTGAAAGCTCGCCGAGAGCATCGCTGAGTGCGCCGTCGTCGAGCCTGTGGCGCACAACCACGCGGGTGCCCAACGGGGCGCTGACTAGAAGGGGAACCCCGCGGAGCTTAGAGAGTGACACAACTCAATGGTAAGCGGGCGTAATGACTTAGCGCTGAGGGGGGTGGGGGATAATAAGGTAGGTAGACTGCAGTAGCGCCCCGGTGTACTCCAACGGCCGGGCGTGCCAGAAAGAGAGGTCGGGACGTGACGTATGTAATCGCACAGCCGTGCGTAGATGTTAAGGACAAGGCATGTATCGAGGAATGCCCTGTTGACTGCATTTACGAAGGCGAGCGAACTCTCTACATCCACCCCGACGAGTGTGTGGACTGCGGTGCTTGCGAACCTGTTTGCCCCGTAGAAGCCATCTACTACGAGGATGACACCCCTGACGAGTGGGCCGAGTACTACAAGGCCAACGTTGAATTCTTTGATGATCTTGGTTCCCCCGGTGGAGCAGCGAAGATCGGCAACACGGGAACAGATCACCCCTTTATTGCCGCGTTGCCGCCACAAAACCAAGATCACTAATGGCCTTCCCCTCGGAGAACTTTGGGCTGAGCCTGCCGGAGTACCCCTGGGAGGCCATGGCACCGTACCTCAAGCGTGCTGCTGAGCACCCTGACGGTGCTGTGAACTTGTCCATTGGTACACCAGTGGACCCCACGCCGGTCGTGATTCGTGAGGCCCTTGCTGCGGCTTCGGATGCCCCCGGGTACCCTACGGTCCACGGCACAGCTGGTCTGCGCCAAGCGATTGTGGACTGGTATGCCCGCCGCCGAAACGTCCCTGGCCTCGACCCTGAGGCAGTTATGCCAACGTTGGGTTCGAAGGAGCTGGTAGCTTGGCTGCCGTTCCTTCTGGGACTGACTGCCGAGGACGTGGTGGTGCGGCCCGCCGTTGCCTATCCCACCTATGACATTGGTGCTCGGTTTGCCGGCGCCCGCGCCGTGGCCGCTGATACCTTGGACGGGCTCGACGACGACACTCGCTCACGCGTGAAGCTCATCTGGGTTAACTCCCCGGGCAACCCCACCGGAACAGTCCGTTCTGCCGCAGAACTTCAAGCTCTAGTAGCCCAAGCCCGCGAGCTTGGTGCCGTGGTGGCCTCTGACGAATGCTATGCCGAACTTGGCTGGGGTGAATGGGACGCACAGCGGGGTGGCCAAGCGGTTCCCAGCATCTTGGATCCCCAGATCAGCGGTGGCAGCAGCGAAGGTTTGCTGAGCGTCTATTCACTGAGCAAGCAGTCCAATCTGGCCGGCTACCGCGCGTCGTTTGTGGCAGGTGATCCGGTGATTATGGCCAACCTTGTGAACAGCCGCAAACACGCCGGAATGATTGTCCCGTACCCGGTGCAAGAGGCTTTGCGAGTGGTGCTGGGCGAGGACCAGCATGTCCAAACTCAGAAGGATTTGTACCGCAAACGCCGCGAACTTCTTATCCCAGCACTTGAAGCATTTGGTTTGACCATCCATGGATCCAACGCTGGCTTGTACCTGTGGTGCACGGCAGGGGAGCCCACTTGGGACACCATCGGCAGGCTTGCAGATCTGGGGATTGTGGCGGGCCCGGGAGTTTTCTACGGCGAGGCTGGTAACGGATATGTGCGGATCGCGCTGACGGCTACAGATGAACGGATCGCAGCCGCGGCTCACCGCTTGGCTACGCGTCAGTAACAATCTTGTGGCGTGGTTCACATTCGGCGTCATTTTCCCCTTAAATGAGGCACCCGGATTAGTGATGCCTGCCTGCTTGGCGGTAGTTTATTAGTGACTATCGTGGTGGCTTTCCACAAGAAAGCTGCAGCCCAGCACTTTGAAGTCTCTGCTTTGACTCACGAGTTGAACCAGCTGGCGGGCGCCGCCACGAGAAGTTGAAGAAGCGTTCTATTAGAGGCTTTGAAACCTCATGAAGGGGACTCCATGACTGAGACCACTAGCGCAACCCTGCGCCATGCCGGCGGCGAGCTTGAATTGCCCCGCATCCAGGTTGTTGAAGGAAACGAAGGTTACGACGTTTCAAAGCTGCTGAAGCAGACGGGCGCAGTCACCTTTGACCCCGGCTTCATGAACACCGCAGCAACAAAGTCTGCCATCACCTACATCGACGGCGATGAGGGAATCCTGCGTTACCGCGGATACCCGATCGAACAGTTGGCGCAGCACTCCAGCTTTCTAGAAGTGTCCTACCTGCTGATCTACGGCAACGTGCCCAGTGCCACCGAGCTTGAAGAATTCGATCAGAAGATCCGCCACCACACACTGCTGCACGAAGAACTCAAGGGCTTCTTCAGCGGCTTCCCGCGCGACGCGCACCCCATGCCCGTGCTTTCCTCGGCCGTTTCGGCGTTGTCCACTTTCTACCAGGACTCGCTGGACCCCAAGAATGCTGAGCAGGTTGAGCTGTCCACCATTCGCCTGATGGCAAAGCTGCCGGTTATCGCCGCGTACGCTCACAAGAAGTCCATTGGCCAGCCCATGCTGTACCCGGACAACTCCCACAACTTGGTGGAGAACTTCTTGCGGCTGAGTTTCGGCCTACCTGCGGAGCAGTACGAGATGGACCCGGTGGTGGTCAAAGCCCTTGACCTGTTGCTGATCCTGCACGCTGACCACGAACAGAACTGCTCTACCTCCACAGTTCGTCTGGTGGGTTCCTCGGATGCAAACCTTTTCGCCTCCGTCTCCGCTGGGATCCACGCCCTGTCCGGCCCGGCGCACGGCGGAGCCAACGAGGCTGTGCTGAAGATGCTTCGCCAAATCCAAGCCGACGGCACCAAGCCTGAGGACTACATGGAGAAGGTCAAGAACAAGGAAGACGGCGTCCGGCTGATGGGCTTTGGGCACCGTGTTTACAAGAACTATGACCCGCGCGCCAAGATCGTCAAGGCTACGGCCCACGAGATCCTCAGCAAGCTCGGCGGAAACGACGAGATGCTGGAGATCGCCCTCCGTTTGGAAGAGAAGGCGCTCAATGATGACTACTTCATCCAACGCAAGCTCTACCCGAACGTGGACTTCTACACCGGCCTGATCTATAAGGCCATGGGTTTCCCGGAGAAGATGTTTACAGTCCTCTTTGCCATTGGTCGCTTGCCGGGCTGGATTGCCCAGTGGCGCGAAATGACTCAGGACCCGCAGACAAAGATTGGCCGCCCGCGTCAGCTGTACATTGGCGAGCCGGAGCGCGACTACCCCGCACGGTAGTGTGCCGGTAGCCCACTTAGATGGCTGCTAAATAATTCTAAGAATGACGACGACGGCCGGTACCTTTCGAAAGAAAGGTACCGGCCGTCGTCGTAGCTTAAGCAACGCGGGGTCACTTACGGCCCATGTAAGCGGACTTAAAGGGCCGTAAGTGACCCCGCGTTGGGGTTAAGAGGCGTTGTAACCCTGCGGGTTGTTCTTCTGCCAGCGCCAGTGGTCTTCACACATCTGATCCAGGTTCTTCACGGCGGACCAGCCGAGGTCTGCCAGAGCTGCGGAAGTGTCCGCGTAGCTCTCCGCAGCGTCGCCAGGGCGGCGTGGAGCCAACTCGTAGGGGATCGGCTTGCCGACGGCTTTACCGAAGGATGCCAAAACCTCCAATACTGAGGAGCCCTTGCCAGTACCGAGGTTCCACCGGCGGACACCCTTGTGCTCACTAATGTAATTCAGGGCCGCGAGGTGGCCAGCTGCAAGGTCAACCACGTGGATGTAGTCCCGGACTCCAGTGCCGTCAGGGGTGGGGTAGTCACTGCCGAAGACCATAACCTTCTCGCGGCGTCCCACAGCCACTTGCGCCACAAAAGGAACCAGGTTGTTGGGGATACCCGCCGGGTCCTCACCAATACGGCCAGATTCGTGAGCGCCCACCGGATTGAAGTAGCGCAGAAGGGCTACGCTCCAACGCGGGTCGGAATCGCCGAGATCGTTGAGGATGTCCTCGATCTGTTCCTTGGTGCGCCCATAGGGGTTGGTGGCGTCCATGACCATTTTTTCGATCAGCGGCACGGGGTTGTCATTGCCGTACACGGTTGCTGAGGAGGAGAAGACGATGGTGCGGACTTCATACTTTTCCATGGTGCGCAGAAGGCTGATGGTGCCAGCAACGTTATTGAAGTAGTAGTTCAACGGTTCCGCAACAGATTCGCCAACCGCTTTGAGGCCCGCGAAGTGGATCACTGCCGTGATGGAGTGAGCTTCGAACACCTTTTCAAGGGCGGCCGTGTCATTCAGGTCCGCGAGGTGAAAAGTTGCCTTTTTGCCCGTTAGCTCAGCTACCCGGGCCAAGGACTCCTCGGACGAATTAGCGAGGTTGTCCAAAACCACCACCTCGTGCCCTGCTTCAAGTAGTGCAAGAACGGTGTGGGAGCCGATATAACCGGTGCCTCCGGTGACCAAAATACTCATGGCAATACGCTATCCCATGAGCCAACACGGCGCGGAACGTCAGCTTAACAACTTTTGAAGCTCACCCGTGCTAAAAACGATAAGTGCCTAAATATGTAGACCCGGACCGCCGGCGGCAGGACATCGTTGACGCAGTTTTCAGAATTGTTGTGGCTGATGGGCTGGAACGAGCTTCCTTGCGTGAAGTGGCTGAGGAATCCGAGTTGGCTGTTGGATCCGTTCGGCACTACTTCCGCAGCAGTGATGAACTCCTGATTCACACGTTCGCCACCGTTGTGGACCGCATCCTAGATAGAGTAGAAATCGCTGCCGATAACCTCCAGAAAGCCGTCGATGCTGGAGCTGGCACCGAGGCAATCGAAACAGCCGCACTGCACATGCTGAGCGAGCTTTTGCCCATTGGGGAAGAACGAGCCACAGACAGGTGCGTCTGGTTGGCATTCCGCAACGCTGCACGCATCAAAGACGTTTTTGCCGCGGAAGCCGCGCGTAGCCATCGTGGGGTGGGTGCCGCCGTTGGTCAACTCATCACTGCACTGCGCGGACCTGCCGCAGCCCAAGACCTAGACGCACTGGTGGTGGACGCTGAATTGTTGATGTCTACGGTGGATGGACTCAGTGTCCACGCACTCTTGCAACCTCAGTGGCTGGATGAGCAGACGTGCCGTGCCGCTTTGACCCGTCAACTACGGTTTCTCGCCAGGGCGTAGGCTCCAGCCGGACCATTAACGTTCGGCGAAGGCAGGAATACACTGAAGCTGTACCTATGCCAAGGGAGGCATTGCGATGCAGCAAAACGGTGGCGCGGCGTGGAAAATCACCATGGATACTTCCCCAGCGATGATGACCGCGCTCTACGTACGTGACGCAGCAGGCCTGGTGGGGGCTGGTGAGCCCGCCATCTCGAAAGCGAGTCCGCGAGTCCACCCGATGGACCATCATCATCTAACAGCCCCAGTGGGCGGTCAGGAAGCGCTGCGGATCGAATGGGAAAACTGGTGGAGGGCACTAGTAAAGAACCCGCACACCATCGACTTCGCCGTGGACCCGGGTCTGGATCCTGAAGCTTTTGGTCAGTTTGAAAACTCACCTGCACTACAGCGTGTATTTCAGGCTCACTACGGGGCAGCGTTGGAGTGGGTTCAGAAGCGCTCCCTTGAATACAAAAAACTGCAGAGCGAGCGTTATGTCAGCGGTGTCTCGGGAATACTCCAAGACATGGTGCAAGATCGCGAACTGGAACTCGGACGTTCGCCGCGGAACTTTGAGCTGTCCATTATTGAGCTCCCGCTGTGCGAAGAGCGTGCCTGGTACCTAGAACCTGACACCATCATTATGAGCCACAATTTGTTGTCACAGCCAGAGATCTTCCGCAGCTATGTTCAGCCAGTGGTGGAGTTGCTGGTATAGCCACAGGCCTGAGGGTGCATAAGGGACCTAGGGTGTGGAAGAAACCGTGGGAGCGTAGGTGCTGATCTGCACTGCACTTTGGGAAGAATCAGCAGCCTGCCAGCCATTGCGCGCTTGGCGGTCCCACGCTTGGCCACCAAAGCTGACTCGAGTAATCCCCAATGACTTTGCGTTGGCAACAGCCCAGTTGGCCACGGCCCAGCCTTGGGCGCCGGCAGCTGGGACGGACAATGTTGCGCCGTTGACGGTACCGTCTTGAGCGCCAAAAGCGGCGTACATTTCGGTACTCACGGCTCCGGGGCCGTCATTGGCGTCTGCGGGGCGCAGAACACAATCCAACCCCGCACCAGACTGCCCGGTTAGCGCTGAGGCGAAGGCCCTGCCCTCAGGTTCGTGATCCGCGTACGCGTCAGGGAAGGCAGAGCGTTGAACCTTTTGGGCTGCCTCGGTGATAGGCAAGGACTCGTAGCCTTCAACTTTGATCAGGACGTCATAGAACGCATTGGTGGCATACACCGGATCCATCACTTGAGCCTCGGTGCCCCAACCCTGCGAAGGGCGTTGCTGGAACAAACCACGCGAATCCGGACCGGCGGTGTCCCCGTAGTCGATATTGCGCAGCTTGGACTCTTGTAGCGAGGTTGCCAAAGCAATTGATGCAGCCCTAGCTGGTAAGGACCGGCGCACTGCAATAGCGGAAATGAGCGAGGCATTGGCTGTTTGATCAAGTGCTAAGGAATACGACTCAGACCCGACCTTTGCTGTGCAGCTCTCGGTAATCACAGCATCGCTCCGCTGCATCACTTGGTACGCGGTAAAAATACCGCCTCCTACCAGCGCCAAAAGCAGCCCACCAGTGAGCCATCGCCTAATGCGGCGTCTACGAGCCACGAGGGGCGCCCTTCGGTTGTTGTGGGTTAATTAGTTAGCGTGCAATGCCTCGTTCAGGGCCACAGTTTGACCCTTGCGGGGAAGTACTTCAACCTCGCCCGTGCTCGAATTACGGCGGAACAACAAGTTAGGAACACCAGAAAGTTCCACAGCTTTAACAATCTGCTGAGTGTCTTCCCCATCAGCGTCCTTAGGGCCGTGAACCCGCACACGAGTACCAGCGGTGACGTAAAGCCCAGCTTCAACCACTGAGTCATCACCAATGCTGATTCCCACACCCGAGTTGGCACCCAAAAGTACACGTTCACCCAAAGCAATACGCTCTTTACCGCCGCCGGAGAGGGTACCCATAATCGAAGCACCACCACCAACGTCCGTTCCATCGCCAGCTACAACACCGGCTGAGATACGGCCCTCAACCATTGAGGAGCCCAGGGTCCCTGCGTTGAAGTTCACAAAACCTTCGTGCATCACGGTGGTGCCTTCAGCAAGGTGCGCGCCCAAACGGACCCGGTCAGCGTCTGCAATACGAACGCCGCTGGGGATCACGTAGTCGACCATGCGCGGGAACTTGTCCAAGCTGTAGACAGTGACCTGTCCACGCTTGCGCAAACGGGCGCGGGTGAGTTCAAAGCCTTCGGGCAGTGCCGGGCCAAAGTTGGTCCACACCACGTTGGGCAGTTTGCCAAAGATGCCGTCCAGATTGATGGTGTTCGGGGCCACCAATCGGTGCGAGAGAAGGTGAAGACGCAAGTATGCGTCGGCGGTGTCTGCAGGCGCCTCATCAAGATTGATCTGGACAAAAACCACACTCTGCACGGTGCCGCGGTCCGGATCAGCGCCATCGGCTGCAAGGGCTGTTAGCTCAGCGTCAGCTGCTTCAACGGAGCGGAGATTCTGGGCTGCTTCGCCCAGTGCGGGGGCCGGAAACCAGACGTCCAAGACAGTAGCGTCCTCGCCGCGCATGGCGATGGTGGCAATTCCAAAACCATGTGCGCTGCGTGAGGCTGCAACGGTTTCAGCAGAATTGGTGTTCTCAAGGGAATCGGGCACGGCAGATTCCGGGGCAGAAGAAGTCATGGTTACAGTCTAACGAGTGCTGCGGCGGGGCGGAGGATAGGGTGGAAACGTGACTATTGAACTTGATCTTCGCCAAGATGTTTCGCTCCTCACCGCTGCACTGATGGACATCAACAGCGTCTCCGGAAACGAACTGCCCCTTGCCGACGCCGTAGAGGCTGCATTGCGCCAGATCAACGGCCTTGAGGTGACCCGGGACGGCGATTCAATCGTGGCCCGCAGCAATTTAGGGTTGCCGGAGCGTGTGATTCTCGCTGGCCACCTGGACACTGTCCCGCTGCCTACGGTTGAAGGTGCACGCGGCACGGTGCCCTCAAGCTGGGACGGGGAGCCCGGGCACGGAACGCTCTACGGGCGCGGTGCAACGGACATGAAAGGTGGTGTGGCGGTTCAACTATCGCTCGCTGCCACAATGTTCGACGCCGGATCTCGCCCGGGCAAGGACGTCACCTTTGTGTTTTACGACCACGAAGAAGTTGAAGCGTCTAAGTCCGGCTTGGGCCGGTTGGTTCGCAACGCTCCTGAACTGCTGCACGGTGACTTCGCCATTCTTTTGGAACCAACCAACGGCACGGTGGAGGGCGGCTGTAACGGGACCAGCCGATTTGAAGTCACAACCTCCGGGGAAACGGCGCATTCCGCGCGAGCATGGATGGGCAGCAATGCAATCCACAAAGCCGCCCCGATTCTGTCTCGCCTAGCCGCCTACACCCCAGCCACCATCAACGTAGATGGCTTGGATTACAGGGAAAGCCTCAACGCCGTAAAGATCAACGGTGGCACTGCTGGCAACGTCATTCCGGACCGCTGCGTGGTTGAGATCAACTACCGTTTTGCACCAGACAAAACCCCGGATCAGGCAGAGGCCCACGTCCGTGAGCTCCTGGAAGGATTTGAAGTGGTCCGCACAGACGCAGCATCAGGTGCTCGGCCCGGACTCAACCATCCAGCTGCAGCGTCATTCGTTGCTGCGGTGGGAGCCGAACCCAAGCCAAAATACGGTTGGACAGACGTTGCCCGCTTCAGCGAGTTAGGAATTCCGGCCGTTAATTTTGGACCAGGTGACGCCTTGTTGGCCCACAAGGACAACGAACACGTCAGTGCTGATGCCATCCGTGAGTGCTTGCGGGCACTCCGCGAGTGGTTGGGCCTCTGAGCGTTTCTGAGGACTTTTAGGCAGCCAGTAGGGTCTGCGGGCGGAAGCACAGTTCGTTCAGGCGCAAGCCAAAACCTGATTCCATCCGCTCGCTGAACCCCTTGAGTACCATTAGCGAGGAGTCCAAGGAGGCATCGTTCGCACTGTGCTCCGGAAGCAACAAGTCAAAGCCAGCAGGAATCAGTCCGTAGTGTGTGCGGACGGCGGCCAGTAAACGGCTGATGCGTCGCACGCCGTCGTCCTCTAATTCCTCAGCGGTGACCTGCAGCAAAAGCGGCGGTAGGCAGACGTCGTCGGCCACACAGGCAAGTTGGGCCACATCCGCGTGGCCAGCGACGGCGATCCGTCCATACCCTAAGGCGGCGGCTGCATCCACTGCCACGCTAGTGAGTGGAGAAGCGTCCAAGATCAGTTCGGCGGCGTCGATGCCTTCCGCTGCAGCTTGGAGGTCCCGGGGCGAATCACCATCGATGTGGACATGGGAACCGGCGGGGGAACCGGATATTTCACCGGTGATGTGTCGCAGGGGTTCGGTCAGGTTGATGAAGCTTTGGAAGCCGGATATCGGCAAGGGAATCATCCTCAAAGAAACTAGTTTCAGTGTGCCGTAGAACACTGTTGGCGGCTTACCACCTCTTCATTTCTACCCGATATTGGCGCAGATTGCCCGTTGAGTAGCCGTCAAAACAGTTCATTCGCATCTGGGTTCAGGTCCAATAATCAGCGTTAAACAGCTGTTCCCGGCACCTTTTCGGGTGCCGGGAACAGTTTTTAGAATCTATGGCGTGTCAGGCAGTTTTGCTGGCCGTAGGGGTTCCTGCGGTAGGAGCTGGAGCCACACCGCCGGCGGCCTTTTTAGAGCCACGGCGTTCAATCCAAATAGCCAATCGGGAGACGGAGAAGTTGATGGCGATGTAGATGGCTGCGGCCACAAAAAACACTGGGAACAGGTACTGCGGGCCCAGGAAGTCAGCCATAATCTGAACCTTCCGCAAGAGCTCCTCGTAGGAAACGATGTACCCCAAGGATGTGTCCTTCAAAAGGACCACCAGCTGTGCCACAAGTGAGGGCAACATTCTGCGGATAGCCTGGGGGAGTTCGATGCTCAGGCGGGACTGGAAGCTGGTCAGACCGATCGCCAAACCAGCTTCGCGCTGCCCCTTCGGCAAGGACTGAATACCAGCGCGGATGATTTCGGCGAAGATGGCTGCGTTGTACAGAACCAAGCCGGCAACCACAGCGGTAAAGGAGCCGGTTGCGAAAACCAGCAACACAAAAAACATCATCAGAACTACCGGCATACCGCGCAAAAACTCCAGCACAATTCGGGTGGGAACCCGAATGGCAGCGACTTGCGAGATGCGCATCAAACTCAGCAGAAGGCCAAGCGGAAATGCGATGACTGCTGCCACGGCTGCAGCACTGAGAGTGGCAACAATTCCATTGCCCAACAGTGACCAAACATCCGGGATGCCGAATACTGCCCAGCGTTGGCTTTCAAAAATCCCTTGAGTGGCAAGAGTCATGATGATCCACACCAGAAGCGCGGCGATCAGGACTATCCCAATAATGGTTCCAATGAGGGAAGTACGCCGAGCCTTGGGGCCGGGAACATCATAAAGAACTGAACTCATCGGGCAATCGCCACCTTTTTCTCAACCTGGTTGGCCAGCAGGCCCAGGGGGACAGTAATGAGCAGGTAGAAGATGGCCACGCCTACCAATACCCAAAGAACGGCATCGCCGTGGTCATTGGTGAGCTGTTTACCGTAGCCAAAGAGCTCAAGGACATAGAAAGCTCCAGCCACTGAGGAGTTCTTGACCAAAGCAATCAGAATGTTGATCAACGGTGGGATTACGGTCCGCACGGCCTGGGGCAGGATGATCAAGGAAAGTACTTGGTTAAAGCCCATACCAATGCTGCGTGCTGCTTCGGCCTGGCCCACCGGAACACTGTTGACGCCTGAGCGCACAGCTTCAGCAATAAAAGCGGAGGTGTACGCGGTCAAAGCGATGATCGCTGCTACTTCGAATTGTTCAAACTTGATGCCAAGACGTGGCAACACCACGGCAGCGAAGAAGAATGCAATGGTCAGTGGCGTGTTCCGCACAATCTCTACATACGTCATGCTGAAACCGCGTAGTGCAGCGATGGGGGAGACGCGAGCTGCCGCCAAAATGGTGCCGAATATAAGCGCTAGTACGCCCGAGACGACCGAAAGATAAAGGGTTCTGAGAAAACCGTCCCAGTACTGCGGGAGGCTTTCAATGATGACGTCCATAGTGTCCTTCGGCGGTGGTGTGAGAAAAATTCGCTACGGGCCCCGTTGCCGCCAGCGTAGGGGCTGGCGGCAACGGTAGTGCTAGGCGACTAAACGCTTAGTAGCGGTCCAGCGTGGGCAGCTGAGGTGCAGTCTTGATTACGGCGCCAGCAGTGGCTTCCCAAGCCTTCGTGTAGGAGCCGTCCTTCTCGAAAGATTCGAGCTGATCGTTGATCCAGTTACGGAACACGGTGTCGTCCTTCTTCAGGCCGATGCCGTAAGGCTCCTTGGTGAACGTCTCGTCAGAGGCCAACTTGAATGCGTCCGGCTCCTTGTTCACGAGGCCAGCCAAAATCACGTTGTCAGTGGTGATGGCTTCGACCTGCTTGTTACGCAGCGGTTCGAGGCAAGCAGAGTAGGTGGCAGCCGGAACCAAGATGGCTCCGTACTTGTCAACGATGGTGCCAGCCGGGGTGGAACCGGTAACAGAGCAAACCTTCTTGCCCTTAACGTCTTCGGGCTTGGTGATGGAGGTGTTGTCCTTGTTCACCATCAAAGCCTGGCCAGCTTCGTAGTACGGGCCAGCGAAGGAAACTTCCTTCTTGCGCTTGTCGTTGATGGTGTACGTGGCAACAATGATGTCTACATCGCCGTTTTTGATGAACTGCTCACGGTTGGCGGAAACAGATTCTTTCCACTCGATCTTGTCTGCAGCGATACCCAACTTAGCGGCAATCATCTTGCCGATTTCCACGTCGAATCCAACGGGCTTGCCGTCCAGACCCTTCTGACCGAAGAGCGGCTGGTCAAACTTGGTGCCGATGGTGATTTTGCCAGCACTGGATAGCTTTGCCATGGTGCTGCCTGCTTCAAAGCTGGGCTTGTCCACCGGGGCCGGGTTAGTTCCGGTCGGAGAACCGCCGCAAGCGCTCAGGGAAAGCGCCACCGCGGCAGATGCTGCGACTAGGAGGGCTTTCCTCCGCGTGAAAAATGTCTTCATGACATTCCTTTCATTGGTGCGGCCTAGGTTAAGGCCAGGGTGCGAACTCTAAATGGTGACTAGTGCGTCAGGAGCTTAGAAAGGAAGTCCTTGGCGCGGTCGCTCTTGGGATTGGTGAAGAACTCTTCAGGGGTGGCGTCTTCGATGATTTCGCCGTCGGCCATAAACACCACACGATCCGCGGCTTTGCGAGCGAAGCCCATCTCGTGGGTGACCACAATCATGGTCATACCTTCTTTGGCGAGCTGAACCATCACGTCCAGAACCTCGTTGATCATTTCCGGGTCCAAAGCAGAGGTGGGCTCGTCAAAAAGCATCACCTTGGGCTTCATAGCCAAGGCCCTCGCGATGGCAACGCGCTGCTGCTGGCCACCGGAGAGCTGAGCGGGGAGCTTGGGAGCCTGCTTACCAACGCCAACACGCTCCAGAAGCTCCATAGCGAACCTTTCCGCCTCAGCTTTTGCCACGCCCTTAACTTTGATGGGACCCAGAGTCACGTTTTCAAGAATCGTCTTGTGGGCAAAGAGATTAAAAGACTGGAAAACCATTCCGACGTCGGCCCGCAGCTTGGCCAGTTCCTTCCCCTCTTCGGGGAGTTTCTTTCCGTCGATGGTGATAACGCCGTCGTCGATGGTCTCTAGACGGTTGATGGCGCGGCAGAGGGTGGACTTTCCGGACCCTGAGGGGCCGATCACCACAACAACCTCACCTCGTTTGACGTTTAGGTTGATGTCCTTGAGGACGTGCAGCTGTCCGTAGTGCTTGTTGACCGAGGTCAATGAGACGAGGGCATCACCGGTGGCAGGAATAGTCATAGGAAGAATCTAGCGAACTTTCAGGTTCTGTGAACTGAATCATAGAAAACTGCGCCGGATCGTAACTGAACAGAAACTCTTGGACAGGACTTTTTGAATGGAAGCCCGCAGTAGAACCGGTGGTGGGCGGGACGGGATGGGCCGGGAGTAAAGGACCTTCCGGATGAACAGTTAGCCTTGGGACATGAGCATCAATGAAGCATCTGTGCACTCCAACCAACCGCGCCGAAAGGGCCCGGTTCAGCTCAGGCGTGAACAAGCGGACGTGGAAATGTCGGACAAACGACTTCTGGATACCAAGGGAACCGGCGGATTTATCCACACCGACCCGTGGCGAGTTTTGCGCATTCAGAGCGAGTTCGTTGAAGGGTTCGGAGCACTCGCCGATCTGGGTCCAGCGGTTAGCGTGTTCGGTTCGGCTCGGACCAAACCAGGCAGTAAGTACTACGAGATGGGCCAAGAAGTTGGACGCTTGCTCGCCGAATCAGGCATAGCAGTGATCACCGGCGGTGGGCCTGGCTCCATGGAAGCGGCCAATAGAGGCGCGGTGGAAGGCAAAGGCGTCTCAGTGGGGCTGGGGATCGAGCTGCCCTTCGAACAGGGGCTCAACGAGTGGGTGGATCTGGGCGTGAACTTCCGGTACTTCTTTGCCCGCAAAACAATGTTCGTTAAATATGCACAGGGTTTTATTGTCCTGCCCGGTGGCCTTGGCACCATGGACGAGCTCTTTGAAGCGATGGTCTTGGTTCAAACGGGCAAGGTGACATCATTCCCGATTATTCTTTTGGGGACCGACTTTTGGCGCCCCATGCTGGATTGGATTCGCGGGACTTTGGTCGTAGAAGGAATGGTCTCCGAAAAGGATCTGGACCTGATTCAGGTGGTTGATTCTCCTGAAGAAGCCGTGAAATTAGTCTTGGACAGCGTTGAGCAGGATAAGAATGATGGGCCTCGTCCGGAGTGATCTTCCGGTGAGTCATTTCTTGATGTTTGGATGGTGGCAGGCGGTGCATTGTCCGCTCTTGCGCTTAGCGTCTGGCACCATGGTTCCGTGAGCAACTTATTGGTTTTCCTCGCTGTGGTAGTGATCGGTGTCGCCGCGATTTTTGGTACACCGCTCCTGAGCCGGTTAACCGTGCGGGGCCGCAAGCTCGGAACTCCTGCGTGGGAGGACGGGCTTGATGACCCAGTTCCCAACCTTCCAGCCGTCCTGTTGCCGAGTGATCCACGTGCCGAAGATGTTGATCGTGTTCGGTTCGCACTAGGGCTGCGCGGTTACCGGATGGATCAAGTGGATGAAGTTCTTGATGCCCTACGCGATGAGCTAACTATCAAAGACGCCTACATCAAAAAGTTGGAGCACCAGCTTGCCCACGGTGCACCTGAAGCGGACTCCCCGTGACACTTCTGCACACTCAAGAAGTGCGCGCACGGGCTTGGCCCGGGTGGGCACATGTTGTTGGCATTTACGTCATTGCACGCCTTGTTAGCGCGTGCATTTTTTCTGCCGCAGCACTGCATCAAGGAGTTAACCCCTGGTTTGAGCCTAAACCGGGGTATTGGGCATTCATCCGGATTTGGGATGCCCAATGGTATGAGAGGGCTGCGGAGGATGGTTATCCTAGCCAATTACCGCTGGGAGAGAACGGCAAGGTCCAAGAGAACACATGGGCCTTTTATCCACTATTTCCGTTTTTGGCACGGGCGCTCTCTGCTCTGACCGGCGCGGATCTAGGGTTCATGCTGACGGGTATTGCCATGTTGGCTGGGCTGGGCGCAGCGCTGGTCATCTACCAGTTGTTCCGGCAGATCGCTTCTCGCACAGCAGCACTATGGGCGGTGGTGTTCGTAGCCGTTTTTCCGGTTTCACCGATTTTGCAGGTTCCCTACGCAGAATCGCTGAACCTCCTATTGCTTGCGGCGTCACTTTTGTTTGTGGTTCAAAAGCGTTATCTGACAGCCATCCCTGTGGTGATTCTGATGTGCCTTTCACGGCCAACGGGGGTGCCATTCGCTGCCATGGTGGGTTTGTACCTAATTGCTCAGCTGTGGATTTTCATCAAGGATTCGCGGGCACAAAAACAGCACGCCTCCGCCGATTCGGTCCAACTATTGCGCCTCGCTGCCTTGGCAGTGGTCTCGGTGATAGCTGCACTTTCGTGGCCAGCCATTGCCTGGGCGCGCACGGGTGACCCGGCCGCTTACACCAAAACTGAAACCGTGTGGCGTGGTGGTTCTCTGGTACCGATCAAGCCGTGGTTTGATGCGGCGGGCAACTTGTTTGGCCCTGTCCTAGGAGCTGTTGCTCCGTTGTTGCTGCTGGGACTCTTTGTGTGGGCCATGAACTCCCGCCCGGTCCGTGCGCTTGGCACGCCACTGCGCTTGTGGTGCTACTGCTATGCGGGATACTTATTCGTTTTTCTGGATCCACAAACCAGTACGTTCAGAATGTTGTTGCCGCTGTTTCCACTTGCGCTGGCAGGAGTCCTGATTTCTAAGTCCAGGGCCTATCGCGGTGCTGTGGTGTTGATGTTTGTGCTCTTACAGATTGTCTGGGTGGTGTGGTTGTGGGCTTGGGCGCAGCTGCCTGGCGGCGGCGACTACCCGCCCTAAGAACGTGAGGGAAACACCCTGAGCTCTCGATGATGCCTGTGCTGCACTAGCACAAATGCGGTGTATGGCAAGTCACAAAGAGTATGTCCATCAATTGGCTACCCGCGCCCATCTGCGGGATAATGGAAGCCGAGCAAGTACATCAACACTGTGAAGTGTTCAGCCATGGCGGCTGCGCAAGCGGCCGCTGTAAAGGCTGTGTGCCTTGTGGACCCAGCCCAACCGGGCTGCTGGTCCTCGGACTATCGGAGGGGATTTTCCTTATGGCTGCCATGAAACCACGCACAGGCGACGGTCCAATGGAAGTGACCAAAGAAGGGCGCAGCCTTATTATGCGCGTCCCGCTTGAAGGCGGCGGACGATTGGTAGTGGAGCTCAATGCTGCCGAAGCTGCCGAGCTCAAAGGGTGCCTCTCCGGCGTCACTGAATAATTGGTGTTAAGAAGTCAAGCCTCGGCGGGGAGTTTCCCGCCGAGGCTTCTTGCACTCTAGCCGGCCCATTCAAACTGGCGCTGAGGTCAAACTGGCGCTGGCTACTTTTTGACTGCTACTAAGAGTCCATCACCGGTGGGCAGCATGGCGGAGAACAGCCGTTCGTCTTCACGAATGGTCTTGCCTACTTGGCGCAGAATAACAGTGCCTGCGTCACGCGCAGCAGGGTTCGAAACCCGGTCCTTGTCCAGTGCATCGTTGATGATCAACGTTCCACCGCGCTTGAGCAAGCGGATTGCCTGTTCCACATAGCCGGGCAAACCTGGCTTATCGGCGTCAATAAAAACGAGGTCGTATGCGGCGTCCGTCAGACGCGGCAAAACATCTGCAGCCCGGCCTGAAATGGTCCGCGTACGGTTGGCGGCGCTGCCAGCCTCTTGGTAGGCCAGCCGTGCGGCACGCAAGTGTTCTACGTCCACATCGATCGTGGTTAGTACTGCGTTGGTGTCTAAACCGCGCAGCAAACACACACCCGAAACGCCAGCACCCGAGCCGATTTCCACGGCCGTTTTGGCCTTGGTGGCGGCGGCAATAACTGTCAGAGCCGCACCAACGCCGGCGGAAACCGCGCTGACACCAAGCTCGTAGGAGCGTTCACGAGCACGCAACAGCACCTCATCCTCGGCCGGTAGACCCTCGGAGTAGGACCAGCTGATGGACTTGTCGGTGCTCATGAATTTCGCTTTCGGTGATTGTGAACAGGGAGATACACGTTGGGGAACGAGAGTTTGTGATTCACTCAAGCCTACTGCCTGCACGCGCGAGAGCCGTTGAGCCGATTTCGCCCGTCGCGGACATGAGTTGTTGTTCAGCAAATTCACAGGGATATTTGACACGATGGACACTCAGCCAGCGCCGGGAAGCTCCAGTGTAGGAAAGCAGCCAGCTGGCACTATTGCCTGAAGGGGAGTGGGCCATGTCAACGGAATCGCTGACTAACGTCCAGTACAGCAGTGCTGCAACACCACAGTCGCACGGTTCGTCCAGTGTGGAGCCCTTAAGCGGCGACTCTGTGGAGAACTGGGTCCGCCCTACATGGGAAGAAGTGGTAACTAACCACTCGGCTAAGGTCTACCGCCTCGCCTACCGTCTCACCGGCAACAAGTACGACGCCGAAGACCTCACCCAAGAAGTTTTTGTCCGGGTGTTCCGCTCTCTCGAGAACTTCAAACCGGGCACTTTGGATGGATGGTTACACCGCATCACCACCAACCTCTTTTTGGATCAAGCCCGCCGCAAAAGCCGGATTCGTTTTGATGGTTTCACTGACGATGCTGAATCGCGCATCCCTGGCCGCGAGCCCGGTCCTGAGCAGAGCTTCGAACTCAACAACCTGGATTTGGACGTTCAGGCAGCGTTAGAGGAGCTGCCCCCAGACTTCCGCGCCGCCGTCGTCCTGTGTGATCTGGAAGGTCTTTCCTACGAAGAGGTGGCCCAAGCTTTAGACGTCAAGCTCGGCACGGTTCGCTCACGCATTCACCGTGGCCGGACCATGCTTCGGGAAAAGCTTGCACACCGCGATCCTCGCACTAGTGTGGCCAAGCCGCGGCTCAAGATGCCGCGCATCGCTGGAATTCTCTAGAGCACCGTGGGCCGCATTACCCGGCTGACGGCAGCCGTTGATCTGAGTAAGTTGCCGTTGGTCGCTCATCCAGATTCGCCAGCGCACCTCGCAGAATGTTCTGAGTGCGCCTTGGAGCTAAACCGTCGCCGGGAGTATTTGGAGACGCTGCGCTCTGCACCTGTTCCCAGTGGCGGAAGTGACCTTGCTGCCCGGATTCTGGAGCGAACTAGTGCTCTTGAACCAGGCACCACACAATCAGAGCCACTCGTCCTGCACAAACACTTCGCCCGTCCGTTGGTACGCGCTGGGATTGTTTCTGCTGCCACCCTTGCTACTGCAGCACTCACCGTAGCAGCCTATTCAGTGGGTGGTGGTACCACCGCCCCGACTGCGACTAGTACTGCGGACAAAACTCTGACCTTAGTCAGCGAGTCCCAGAGCCTCGACGCCACGGCGCTGGCTTCATTGCGAGAGCACGGTTGGGCCTGCCCAGAGTTGTCCTCGCTGGGCTATTCGGTGGTCTCTGCTCGCTCCGTAGAGTTGCCAGCAGGTCCTGGTGTTGTCTTGCAGTTGAGCGACGGTAAACACTGGATTGCAGTCACCGAAGAACACCCGGAAGCTACTGCCAACAACGACTCACACGGTTCTGAGCGGGCAATGGCAGCCAATGTGGGCCCCAGCCTAACCCCGAATTCTGCGCCCAGCACCGAGGCAGCCATTGCGGCGAACGTTTCGCAGGCCATTGATTCAACGCCCGGGCGGCCATGGACGGGTGTGATTACGGGCAGTGGCGGCCGATACACCATCACGGCCAATTTAACCGATGAACAGGCCAGACAGGCCCTCGCAGCACTGCTGCCAGAAGATGCGAGTGCGCGTTCAAACGGTGAGCGCAGCCACAATCCGCTTACACAAATCCTGCGCGGACTACGGATGCTCATCGGCTCCACGGACGTCTAAATTGCATCTGTGATGACACAGCTCACGCAAAAATCGCTACATCCATTCCAGAGAGGGTAATCTTCCTAAGGTGTTCGGAATCAACGGTTTAGAATTTTTTCTTCTGCTGATCATCGGGGTTTTGGTGATTGGTCCTCAGCGCTTGCCCGAGTACACCCAAAAGCTGGCTAATTTGGTCCGTGAAGTTCGCCGTATGGCCTCTGGTGCCCGCGAACAGATCAAAGAAGAAGTTGGCATAGACATCGATGAGGTCGACTGGAAAAAGTACGATCCTCGTCAATACGATCCTCGCCGGATTATCCGTGAAGCACTGCTCGACGACGGCCCGGCCACCGCAGCCGTGACAGTTGCCGCAGCAACTGCTCCTGCCGCGGTAGCAGCAGCCTCACAGAGTAACGAGCCAGCCGCGCCTGAACGTGTTGTTGAACGCTTGGCTCAAGGCGAAGCGGCACCCTTCGACTCGGAAGCAACCTAAAAGGTACCTACGCGAGCAACCAAGGTACCTACGCGCAGCGGCCGGTGGGGTACTTTGGCCGCCGGCATATTTGACGGAGACGCCTTATTTGACGGAGACGCCCAGTGACCTTCCGCTCAAACCACGTGGCTGAGCCGCCAGTGAAGCAGCAATTTTTTCCAGTTCCCTGGCAGCAGCTGTTGCTGGTTGTGAGAGGACCACAGGCATGCCGCTGTCTGCGCCTTCACGAAGACTGACCTGCAGCGGAATCTTCCCCAAAAGCGGTACCTGCGTCCCGGTACTGGCGGACAGACGCGCGGCGAGAGACTCACCGCCACCGTTGCCAAATACTTCGAGCTTCTGGCCATCTTCAAGTTCCAGGTAAGACATGTTCTCCACAACGCCGGCCAGGCTCTGCCCGGTCTGTGTGGCAATAGAACCAGCCCGTTCGGCAACTTCCGCAGCCGCCGATTGGGGAGTGGTCACTACAAGAATTTTGGCTTTAGGCAGCAATTGAGCCACCGAGATGGCTATGTCCCCGGTGCCGGGAGGTAGATCCAAAAAGAGCGCGTCCAGATCGCCGAAGTACACATCCGTGAGGAACTGTTCTAATGCTCGGTGCAACATTGGTCCACGCCAGGCAACCGGCTGATTGCCGTCAACGAACATACCGATCGAAATGACCTTCACGCCGTGTGCAACCGGTGGCAGGATCATGTCATCCATACGTGTGGGAGCCTGTGTGATGCCCATCAGCGAGGGCACAGAGAAGCCGTGAACATCTGCGTCCACAATGCCCACACGAAGCCCCTGAGCGGCCAGTGCGCAGGCAAGGTTAACGGTGACTGAAGACTTCCCCACACCGCCTTTACCACTCGCTACGGCATACACCTTGGTAAGAGAGTTGGGCTCGTTAAAGGGGATGCCTCGTTGACCACCGGGGCCACGGAGCATTTCCTTGAGCTGCTCGCGCTGCTCGGTGCTCATAACCTTCAGCGTTACATTCACTGCGGTGACGCCCGGGACCACACTGAGCTCCGCCGTCGCATCTGCAGTAATGGTTTCCCGTAGCGGGCAACCAGCGATAGTCAAAAGCACTGCCAAGTCCACCGTGCCCGCAGCATCAGCGTGGACCGATTCCACCATGCCCAGCTCGGTGATGGGACGGCGAAGCTCTGGGTCAATGACGCGGTCAAGCGCAGCCCTGAGGAGAGATTCTTCGGGCACGATCATTGTGGGGGAGTCACGTCCTTGGGTGCCTTGACGGAAGTGATCTGCTGCGTTCGAGGATTGCGTTTGTTCTCTCGTTTGTCCTTGATTTTTTCGCGAACCTTCTCCGGAGTCCGCTCAGCGTCAGGGGTCGTCTCGTCCTGACTGTGGATCTCATGCTGAGCTTCGATGACGTCTTCCAGCAAGGAACGCAGCTCGGCACGGACGTAATCGCGGGTGGCGACCTCACGCAAAGCTATACGCAACGAGGCCAGCTCACGGGTGAGGTACTCGGTGTCAGAGAGATTGCGTTCGGCCCGTTGGCGGTCTTGCTGGAGGGAGACGCGGTCCCGGTCATCTTGCCGGTTTTGAGCCAAGAGCAACAAAGGTGCTGCGTAGGAGGCCTGAAGCGAAAGCATCAAGGTCAGGAGTGTGTAGCCCAGGGCTTTGGAATCGAATTGCCATTGTTCCGGTGCCCACGTGTTCCAGCCCAGCCAGAACAAGCAAAGAATCGTCATATAGACCAAGAACTGGGGTGTGCCCATAAAACGGGCAAACCCTTCCGTGGCGTGACCGAATGCATCCGGGTTAGGCGAGAACTTGGGGAAGAGCCGCTTTCGAGAGGTCAGCGGAGTATCCAGGCTGCCTTTGGTGGGGTGCTTGCGTGCGTGGGTGCTACTAACCTCAGCCAATCCTGCCTCCCAACTTTCTTACCGGTGCATTGTCTTCGTGAACACGCCAATCATCTGGCAACAAATGGTCAAGAACATCGTCCACGGTAACAGCGCCAACCAGCCGCCCGGCCTCGTTGACTACCGGAAGAGAGTTCAAGTTGTACGTAGCCAAGGTCCTAGCTACTTCAGAAATATGAGCTTGGTCAGAGACCGGCTCCAAATTTTTATCCACCAGGTTGCCCAGTGGCTCCGGCGGCGGGAAGCGGAGCAATTGTTGGATGTGGACAACACCCAAAAAACGTCCGGTGGGCGTCTCCAACGGGGGACGCGCAATAAATATCGACGACGCCAAAGCAGGGGAGAGCTCTTCACGACGAACGTGGGCCAATGCCTCGGCCACTGTGGCTTCGGGCGGCAAGATCACCGGCACAGGGGTCATAAGACCACCGGCAGTGTCCTCGTCGTATTCGAGTAGTCGACGCACGTCTTTGGCTTCTTCAGGCTCCATGAGTTGCAGGAGCTCTTCAGCTTGGGCCTCGGGCATTTCGGAGAGAAGGTCCGCTGCGTCATCCGGGTCCATCTCTTCGAGGACGTCTGCAGCGCGCTCAACGTTGAGCGAGGAAAGAATCTCTACCTGGTCTTCTTCGGGGAGCTCTTGAAGAACGTCTGCAAGGCGCTCATCTTGGAGCTCGTGGGCCACTTCAAAACGGCGTTTGCCGCTCATCTCTTGGAGAGCTTCAGCAAAGTCAGCGGGCTTAAGGTCCTCGTGAGTGGCTACAAAAGCTGTGGCAGCTTGAGGCTCGGTCCGGGCGCCTTGATAGGCGTCAGCCCAGTCAACGATGAGTGTTTCGTTGCGGCGCAAGCGGCTCAACGGCGACAAAGAATGGCCACGCCGAACAAAAAGTTTGGCCACAAACCAGTCGCCGGAACGGTGCTGTTCCATGGCGATGTCCTCGATGGTGGCGTCACCGCTGCCGTCGGCCAAGGTGACGCGGCGGTCAAACATCTCGCCAACAACCAGCGTTTCGGCACCGCGCTGTTCAAAGCGGCGCAGATTTACTAAACCCGTGCAGATGACTTGGGTCTGGTCCATGGACGTAATTCTGGTCATTGGAACAAATACGCGTTTTTTGCCGGGAACTTCGACCACGATACCCACCACGTGTGGCGCGCCGCGGTTTGCTCTGGAGAGCACCACAACATCCCGCAGTCGGCCAAGACGGTCACCGAGCGGGTCAAAAACATCGAGCCCTAACAGACGCGCAACAAAGACGCGTGAAGTATTTGTACTCACCCCTACAGGCTACCGAGTCTGCTCTCTTTTAGCTGAATTTCAGTCTTCTCACATCCATATGGGCAACAATGGAGACATGTCAAACATCTTTGGTGCTCCCAAGGCCCTTGAAGAGGCTCGTACTGTCCCTACTGGGGACACTATTGGGTCCTACACTTCGTATCTGGATGCCCAAAAGGCGGTGGACTATCTGGCGGATCAGCAGTTCCCGGTTCAGCTGGTCTCGATCGTGGGCAATGACTTAAAGATGGTTGAGCGAGTCACTGGCCGCCTGAGCTACCCGCGAGTTGCCCTCTCCGGGGCTCTGAGCGGTATGTGGTTCGGGCTATTTGTAGGCGTTCTGCTGTCCTTTTTCTCACCGGGCGGATATTTCTCCATCATTACCTCCGTGCTGATGGGCGCCGCGTTCTTTATGCTCTTCGGGATCGTTACCTACGCCATGCAGCGCGGTAAGCGAGACTTCACCTCAACGAGTCAAGTCTTGGCATCCAGCTATGACGTTATCGTGGCTCCAGAAGCTGCCCATGAGGCACGTCGTTTGCTGCAACAGTTGCCCATGAAGGCCTCTGACGCTGCTCCGGGTGGCCACGATGCGGGCGTGTTTACGCAGCAGAGCTACCAGCAGGCTCCCTACCAGCAGCCCGCAGCACCGGCGCAGCCGGAACAGGAACCTCAGCAGCACCAGCAGCCGCAGTATGGGGAACAGGGCACACCTTCAGGTGGTACGGAGCCACAGCGACCCGCCACGTGGAATGATCCTTACGGCCAGAACAGCGCAGGCCAGAACAGTGCAGGCCAGAACTCAGCTGGCGAGCACAATGCGGATTCTGCCGCAAACACCGAAGTGGCCCCCGCGCCTACGGAGCGTAAGTCCACCAATTACCCTGACCTTCCGGACGGCCGCCCGCAATATGGCATTCGACTTCCTCAGGACGGCCAGCAGGGCAACGGACCTAAGACTGACTAGTCCCTTCTTGCTAGTCCTTTCCTGCTTGTACCTTCCTGCTAGTACCGTCCTGGCAGTGCAGCACTGGGGAAGGGGACAACACCAGGGAAGCCAAGAGGGTCACCACATAACGGCGGCTTCGGTTGCTCTAGAAGTTCTAGAGCAACCGAAGCCGCCGTTTTTGCAGTAGGGCGGGTTTAGCCCTGAGCTAGCCCTGCCATCCAGTTCTCAACTTCCTCCGGGGTGCGCGGAAGTGCAGCGGAGAGATTGACTGGACCTTCAGCGGTCATCAGGATGTCATCCTCAATGCGCACACCAATACCGCGGTACTCTTCCGGGATCGCCAGATCCTCGTTCTTGAAGTAGAGACCCGGCTCAATGGTGAAGACCATTCCCTCCGTCAGTACGCCGTCGAGGTACAGCTCGCGCTTGGCCTGGGCACAGTCGTGAACGTCCAGTCCCAAGTGGTGGCTGGTGCCGTGGGGCATCCATCGGCGGTGCTGCTGGCCCTCCGGAGAAACGGCTTCTTCTACGGAGACCGGCAACAGGCCCCATTCGGCCAGGCGCTCGGCCAAAACGCGGGTTGCCGTGGAGTGGATATCGCGGAACTTCACACCCGGCTGGGCTGCTGCGAAACCTGCATCGGCAGCGTCCAGTACAGCCTGGTAAACCTTGCGCTGAACCTCGGAAAAGGTGCCGTTTGTAGGCAAGGTACGGGTGACGTCAGCGGTGTAGAGCGAATCTGCTTCGACCCCAGCGTCCAAGAGAAGCAATTCGCCTTCCTTGACTGTCCCATTGTTGTGGGTCCAGTGGAGGATGGTGGCGTTGTTACCGGCGGCTGCGATGGTGTCATAACCCAGCTCATTGCCTTCTTCGCGGGCACGAGCAAAAAATGCGCCCTCAACAACGCGCTCGCCGCGGCGGTGGCCAATGGCTCGAGGCAAGGACTTCACAACTTCTTCGAAGCCTTGAACGGTGGCCGCAATGGCCACCTTCATCTGCTGAATTTCCCACTCGTCCTTGAGTAGACGCAGCTCAGAGAGCGCTTCGCTCAGAACCTCGTCCAGGGCGTCCAACGCGGTGAGGTCAAGGTTCTCAGGGTCCTTCGCGGTGTTGTAGCGTGCGGTATCAACAAGAGCATCGATGTTCTCATCAACTTTGCGCACCAAGCGGATGGAAATTCCGCCGATCTCCGGCGCACCCACGTTTTTGGTGATGGCAACTTCGAGCTCATCCAGATGAGCCGTGGCAAGGCCCAAACGAGCCTTGAACTCCGCCAAGGTTGGGCGCGGGCCAATCCAGAACTCGCCTGATCGGGCGTCGGCGTAGAACTGTTCGGTGTCCCGGCCGGCCAAAGGACGGAAGTAGAGCGTCGCGTGGTGGTGACCGCCGTCATCGCCCTTTCCTTCATCGGTAGGTTCCAGAATCAGCACAGCATCCGGCTCATGGTCCAAGCCCAAACCGGTCAGATGGGCAAAAGCGGAGTGCGGGCGGAAACGGTAATCGCAGTCATTGGAACGGACTTTCAACGGGCCGGCCGGAATCACCAAACGTTCGCCCTTGAACAGTTCAGAAATGGCACGACGGCGTCCGGCGGCGTGGTCTGCGACCTCGTCGAGGCCCGGCAACTCCGAAGAGGCGGGGGCCCAGTTGCTAGCCATAAAGGCCTTAAAAGCAACAGAATTGGGTCGCTGTGAACGATTATTCACGCGGTCTTCGAGAGCTTGAGAGCTTACTTCGGGGGTGTTTTCAGCGTTAGTCACCATCCCATGTTCTCACCGGGCGCGCGGGCGGCCAAGCGCGAGGGGCTCAATGGCCCCAGCTCGTCTAGGCTGAGAGCGTGAGGATCGATCTGCACACCCATTCACGCATCTCCGACGGCACCGAATCTCCTGCCGAGGTGATGAAATCTGCGCACGCTGCAGCCCTTGACGTCGTGGCGCTCACGGACCACGACACCACGGCTGGCTGGGCAGAAGCGGCGGCTGCAGCAACGGCTTTAGGGCTGAGCTTTGTTCCCGGAATGGAGGTTTCTTGCCGCACGGACAATGGGATCAGCGTCCATCTTCTCAGCTACCTGCACGATCCGGCGGATCCTGGTTTGCTCGAGGAGATCACCAAGGCTCGCGACGCGCGGCTCAGCCGGGCCGAGACCATGGTCAACTTGCTGGCGGAGGACTACCCGCTGAGCTGGGATGACGTTACAGCTCACGTTTCCCCCGGTGCCACCGTAGGAAGGCCGCACATTGCCGACGCGCTTGTAGCCGCCGGGATAGTGGCTGACCGGAGTGAAGCTTTCGCCTCCATTCTCACGCCGCACTCAAAGTACTACGCGCATCACTATGCGCCGCATCCTGCCCGCGCCGTTGAATTGGTCCGTGCGGCCGGTGGCGTGCCCGTCTTCGCTCACCCTGTTGCCGCAGCCCGCGGCCGGGTAGTGGAAGAGTCAGTCTTTCTAGAGATGATCGACGCCGGACTGGCCGGGGTAGAGATTGACCACCGAGATAATCCTGAGGACGGCCGGGAGTTCTTGCGCCAGCTCGCTGTCAAGCACTCACTGTTGATCACCGGGTCCAGCGATTATCACGGCAGCGGAAAGGTTAACCGCCTCGGCGAGAACCTGACCAGCGAGGAAGCCTTGGGGGAGATTGAAGCCCAAGGGCGAGGCGCCGCCGTCGTACGTCCCTAAGGTCCTGAACAGCTGGAGCTGGATTGGCAATTTCACATGCCGTTTCAGTCCTTTTGCCTAAACTGGGCCACTAAACTTGGCTAGTGAACTGGATTGACCTGCAACTTTTTGCCTCGGTACTCGTGACGCTATTTGTGATCATGGACCCGCCCGGCACCGTGCCCATTTTTATGTCTCTGACGGCTCAAATGTCGCCCCGAGACCGGAACCTCTCAGCGTTACAAGCGCTTTTGGTGGCCACCGGTGTGATTGTGGCTTTTGCCATCTTTGGCCAATCCATTCTGAACTACATGCACATTTCCCTCGCTGCGCTTCAAGGCGCTGGTGGGTTGCTGCTGGTGCTGATCGCACTGCAATTGCTCACTGGCTCTACGGGTGGCGAAGAGACAGCTACCAAGTACAAAAACGTTGCCTTTGTGCCGTTGGGTACTCCGTTGATGGCAGGTCCGGGCGCGATTGTGGCAGTGATGGTCAACGTGCAGCGGTCCTCGACGTTCCCGCAGTACCTGGCAGTAGGCTTGGGCATTGCTGTAACCCTCGCGGCCCTGTATTTGGCCATGCGCTTTGCTGGGCTGGTTCAGCGGGTATTGGGTGAGAACGGCGTGGAACTCGTCACCCGTATTGCTGGTCTTTTGCTCTCGGCGATCGCTGTGCAAATGATCGCCGACTCGGTCCACGCTTTTATGCGTTCTTGGAGCTAGGGAAACCTACTACCTCGGCTACCGCACCCAGGCGCTTGGCCATTACTTCGATGGCTGGCGGGTTTTGGTCAACACACACAAAACGGCGCCCCGATTTTGAAGCGACAGCACCGAGCGTCCCTGAACCGGCAAAAAAGTCTAAGCACCAGTCGCCTTCACGGCTTGACGCTGTCACGATGCGCCGAATGAGGCCCTCGGGCTTCTGCGTGGGGTAACCAGTTTTCTCTTTACCGGTGGGGGAGACGATGGTGTGCCACCAGACGTCGGTCGGCAGTTTGCCGAGCTTTCGTTTGGCCTCGGTGACCAGCCCGGGAGCCATATAGGGTTCCCGGTCCACAGCTGCTGCATCAAAGTGATAACGGGACGGGTTTTTGACGTACACCAAGATGTTGTCGTGCTTGGTGGGCCAACGGTTCTTCGCTCGTGCGCCGTAGTCGTAGGCCCAGATGATCTCGTTGAGGAACGATTCGCGCCCAAAGATCGAATCCAACATCACTTTGGCGTAGTGCACCTCACGGTAATCAAGGTGCAAGTACAAGGTGCCATCGTCGGCAAGAAGGCGCCAAGCTTCCATAAGCCGAGGCTCCAAAAAGGCCCAATAGTCGCTGAACGCGTCGTCGTAACGGTGCAAGGCGCCCTTGACCGTGGCATAAGACCGGCCTTGGAAACCCACGCGGTCACCATCGGCGGCTTCGCTGCGTACCATCGTGGTCAGCTGGCGGCTTTGAACCCGCCCGGTGTTGAACGGCGGATCAACATAAATCAGAGTAAAGGCGCCGTCCGGCAGTGTTGGCAAAAATTCCGCATTATCAGCGTGAACCACCAAATTGCTGCCGTCCGGCGCCCAGACAGAGTTGTGCATCGAGGCGTCTTAGCCTTCGTTAGTGGAGGGGGCGTTGTTGCCACCCTGCTCCGGGGCGTTGACTACCTCGCCGTTACGGCGACGAGTACGGCTACGGTTACGGCGAACGCGCGGCTCGGACGACGCTGATGCTGCGGCCTCCGTGCGGTTCTCATCACGTGCGGGCCGTGAGGTGCTTGCGGCATCCCGAGTGGCGGCCTCGGACTGGCGTCCGGAATCACGGCCGCCGTCGCGGTTACGGTCGTGAGAACCGCTGCGTGAACCCTGTGAAGCGCCACCGCGGGAATTCTGCCGGGGGCCGCGAGAATCCGGACGCGAACCTCCAGCATTCTTTTTGCCGGTCTCGCCCAAGTCTTCAAGAACTTCGCCGCCAACGCCTTCAAGTACGCGCTGATTGCGGGGCAAACGGCCCTTGGTGCCGGCCGGAATGTCCAAGTCCTCATAGAGGTGGGGTGAAGAGGAGTAGGTCTCGATTGGCTCGGGGACGCTCAGGCCTAGGGCCTTGTTGATCAGACCCCAGCGAGGCATGTCATCCCAGTCAACAAAGGTCACCGCGGTGCCCTTGTTGCCTGCGCGGCCGGTGCGGCCAACACGGTGCAAGTAGATTTTCTCGTCTTCTACGCACTGGTAGTTGATCACGTGAGTGACATCGTCCACATCAATACCGCGGGCAGCAACGTCAGTGGCAACCAAAACGTCCACCTTGTTGTTGCGGAAAGCTCGCAAAGCCTGCTCGCGTGCACCCTGTCCAAGGTCACCGTGGATGGCTGCAGCGGCGAAACCGCGATCAACCAGCTCTTCAGAAACTTTGGCGGCGGTGCGCTTGGTTTTGGTGAAGATGATGCTGCGTCCGCGGCCACGTGCCTGCAGAATACGTGCCACAACCTCAATCTTGTCCATGGCGTGGGCACGGTAGATCAGCTGACGGATGTCGCGCTTGGTCAGGCCTTCGTCATCCGGGTCAGCTGCACGAATGTGCGTGGGCTGGGTCATGTAGCGCCGGGCCATAGCAATGACCGGGCCAGGCATGGTGGCAGAGAACAACAAGGTCTGGCGGACCGCAGGAGTACCAGCGATCAATGTTTCCACGTCCGGCAAGAAACCAAGGTCAAGCATTTCGTCAGCCTCATCGAGGATCACGATCTTGACGTTTTTGAGGACCAAATGCTTTTGCTTGTAAAGGTCAATGAGTCGACCCGGGGTACCCACTACAAGCTCAACGCCCTTTTGAAGAGCTTCAATCTGAGGCTCGTAGGCGCGCCCACCGTAAATGGTAGCTATCCGCGCGTTGCGCTTGCGTGAGGCAGTCTGAAGATCGTTAGCCACCTGAACGGCAAGTTCACGCGTGGGAACAATAACGAGTGCTTGAGGCGCACCCGGTGCTGGCAAACGGTCATAGCCGGGGTCATCCTGGCCAACCACACGCTGAAGAGCGGGGATACCAAAGCCGAGCGTTTTACCCGTTCCGGTTTTGGCCTGACCAATGATGTCGTGGCCAGCAAGGGCTACGGGCAAGGTCATGGACTGGATGGGGAAAGGATGAGTAATTCCGGCATCAGCCAGCGACTCAACGATGTCTGCGCGGACGTCGTAGTCGGCGAAAGACTTCTCTTCAATTTCTTTAGCTACCGCGGTGGTAACGATGGTCTCTTCAGGCTCAAGGACTTCCGTACCGGAGGCATCGCTGAGGATTTCATGGGTGTGCAATTCACTCACAGGGAGTTTCCTTATTCATTTGGGCCGCGCGTTGTGCTCGACGTAGAGGTAGAACGTTGTTCCGGACCTTCGGAGCACACGGTAAACGCGCAGACAATTCCAGTGGAGCCGATCGCGGTTTTTCTAGGCGCCGGCACTGGGACCGGCGGTTCATTATCAGTCCGCGTAGGGGCGGGATTGTTGATTTCAGGGACCGCATCAGCTGCGGCCAGCGAAGTTTGGTGGTTCAATCAACGACCGGGCATCCATAACTACTTTTTCAGTCTAGCCGTAGAGCAGCCGAATCACGGGATCGCGCCACAAGGTGGGCTACCTTGTGGCGCTGGCAACGCTGAGTGCTTAGCCCACGCGTTGGAGCACAATCTCGCGTTTGACGATGTCTACCGAGACCAGTTTGACCCTCACTACGGTGCCAGCTTCCATTTCGCCTTCGCAGCGAGCAGCGACAGCAGGTTCGGCAATTTGAACTATTCCGTAGGGAACGTGATCCGGCTTGCCGTTGCCGTCTCGGGACCCCGAAATGACCACTGCTTCAAATTCCCGGCCCACCAGAGGACTCAAAATCGCAGCCTCAATGGTGTCTATGGAGACACGTTCAAGTTTGGACGCCAACTGGTCTGAAGCCGTCATAATCTCAGGCAATTGCGCCAAAGACTCCCTTGCCCAGGCAGGGACTTCTTGGCCGTTACTCAAAGCCTCACAAATAACAAGACTCCAACGGTCAACGAGGCGGCGCAACGGTGCAGTGGTGTGCGCGTACGGAGCCCCAATGGCTGCCTGAACCGTTTCTTGCGGAACGTCCCCGTCAAAGGGGGTGTAGCCGGCTCCGCGGAACAAAACGCCGGCCGAATGCAAAATGGCCAAGTGCTTGGGGTTGCTTGGATCAAGGGTGCGCAGATATTCACCATAGGAGATCGAGGAGTCCCATTTTTGACCCAATGCAGCAGTCTGCAAGGTAAATGCTTTCAGAGATTTTTCATCGGGAGCAGGCATGGTCCGCAGAATGCCCACCTTCCCCTTGAGCATAATGTCAGCGGCCGCCATTCCGGTGAGCAATGAAATTTGTGCGTTCCAATCCTCAACGGGTAGTTGCGGGGCTGCCACAATCCGGTAGGTTATGCCGGAACCACCGGGGACTTGTTCGATCTCCTGCTCGGGGATGTTCAGGCTCGCACCGCCGCGCTTGCGTTCTAGTTCAATGCGTTTGAGGCCGATCTCTTTGAGCAGCTGAAGACTCTCTGAGGCGGTGCCGTTGTCGATCTGCTCTTGAACACCTTGATAGTTAAGTTTGGCTCGGCTGCGGACTTGAGCACGGCGGACGACGGCGGAGGTCAGCTCGGCATTGGCGTCGAGTTCGAATTCCCACACATAGGCAGCTCGAAGCTGATCTGGCAGCAGGCTGCCAGCGTCTTCGGAAATAATCTCTGGGTGCAGAGGGATGCGGCCGTCCGGAGCGTAAAAAGTCTGACCACGACGGCGAGTCTCAGCATCCAGTTCGCCGCCTGGGTTCACAAAAGACGGCACGTCAGCAATCGCGTAGAGAACTTTGTAGCCGTCGCCGGCCCGTTCCAAATACATGGCTTGGTCAAGGTCAGTTGAGCTGGGTGGATCTATCGTCACAAATTCAAAGGCCGTGAGGTCAAGGCTTGGAAGCTGATGCTTAGCCACAGCAGCTTCTGCGTCTTGGACGGCCACTGGAGGATATTCCAAGGGCAGTTTGAGCTCAGTTTTTAGGGCACTCAGTGCACCTGCCAATTGGCTCTGCGGGTCAAGGGCGCGTGGGGCTATCCGTTGATGAGACACGAAATTCAGGCTAGCGGGAAAAGCCACCTTAGTGGCGGAAATAGCGTCAAATTCTTCGTCACGATTGCCGCAGCTCCGTCCGCTCCACCGATTCTTGGCCCGTCTGAGCAAGAAATCTAGCTGTTGGCCACGTCGTCTTGGCTGGGTAACGCTTCAAGCAACTTGAGGGCCGCTTCAGCAGGATCGCTAGCCTCGGTAATGGCGCGAACCACCACCACACGCTGGGCCCCAGCTTCCACCACTTGGCCGATGTTGCTCAGGTCAATCCCGCCGATTGCGAACCAAGGGATCTGAATGGGGCCATCGATTTTGGCTGCTGCTTGAGCCGCATATTCCACCAATTCCAGCCCGACGGCGGCCCGGCCGGGTTTGGTGGGAGTCGCCCACAGTGGGCCTACACAGAAGTAGTCCAAACCTTTACGGCCCGGGGCTGCAGCAATGGCGGCGTCCACTTGGGCTGGGGAGTGAGTGGACATACCTATCACCGTTTTTTTGCCCAGCACTTTTCGAGCAAAGTCGAAGGGGAGATCATCCTGCCCAATGTGGAACACCGGAGCTTGTGCAAGGCTCGCCACGTCGGCGCGATCGTTGACGGCCCACAACCGTCCGTGCCGTGTAGCGGCTGCCTCAAGAACTTTGAGTGCTTCCAGCTCCGTGGCCACATCAATGTTCTTGTCCCGCAGCTGGATGATGTCAACGCCACCGGAAAATGCGGCGTCAACAAAGTCGGCAAAATCTCCGCGTTCGGTGCGCGCATCGGTGCACAGGTAGAGGCGGGCAGCATGGTGGACGTGTTGGCTCATAAGAACCAGCGTAGTTCCTTTAGACTGGGCGAGTACTGCGGGAGCTTGAACACGGTGTTGTTCACGGCTGAGAGGGCTTTAGTGCCGACCGTTATACCTGATCCGGATAGTGCCGGCGTAGGGAAGGAATGAAGATGGCCGTAGAGGCTGACGTTGCCGTCATTGGCGCGGGCATTGTGGGGATGGCTATCGCATACCAAGCCCTCACGTCTGGCCGTTCGGTGGTGCTGATTGATCCAGCACCCGGAACCGGCGCCACCCACGCTGCAGCAGGGATGCTGGCACCAGTGAGTGAGCTCCATTATCAAGAGCAGCAACTCCTTGAACTCACTCTCGAATCGGCCCGATTGTGGCCAGAGTTTGCACGTCCGTTTGCTCCGAACGCCGGTTACCAGAACACAGAAACACTGCTATTGGGTGTGGACGCGGCCGATCGTCGGGCCCTAGCGGACCTGTACGCGGAACAACTTCGTCAAGGACTCAACGTACAACCACTAACGGTGTCACGGGCCCGCAGTGCGGAGCCGCTATTGGCCCCAGGGCTGTCGGCCGCTTACACCATTCCCCAAGACCACCAAGTGGATCCACGGCGAATTCACGCAGCACTTTTAGAGACCTTTATTAACGACGGCGGCATTCACCTGAGCGAGCGCGCGCTCGGCTTGGTGTGGAGTGATGCCAGGGTCGCGGGAGTGGACCTTGGAGATGGCCGCACGGTCAGGTCACAAGAAGTGGTAGTTGCTAATGGAACTTACGCAGAAGAGTTGCAAGGGCTTCCACCCGGTCTTCGGCTGCCCCTGCGGAAAGTGTACGGGGATATTCTTCGCCTCCGGGTGCCTTCAAAATTGCGTCCGCTGCTGACCGCCACTGTGCGCGGAAGCGTCCATGGTGTTCCCGTTTACATTGTGCCTCGAGAGGACGGGACGGTAGTTATTGGTGCCACCTCCCGTGAGGACAATAGCTCCGGTGTTTCTGCCGGAGGCGTTTACCAACTGCTCCGCGACGCCCAATCGTTGGTTCCGGCCGTGGCTGAGCTCGAACTTTTCGAGTCCACTTCAAGGCCACGTCCAGGTACTCCAGACAACGCCCCGCTCCTGGGGCGAGTTGCCGCATCCACACTGCACTGTGACAACTCAAGCTCTGACAACTCAAGCTCTGACAACTCAAGCTCTGGCCACTCAAGTTCGGATCCAAGGAGCCAGCTCAATCCCAAAAGCCAGGACATTCCGGGGTTGATTGTGGCCACCGGGTTCTTCCGCCACGGCGTTCTCCTTGCGCCTGTTGCAGCCCAGATTTGCCGCCAACTTATGGACAGAATAGCGGACGTACGGTGGGCGCCTTTTAGACCGGACAGATTTTCCCTACCCACAACTCACAGCAAGGACCGGGAGCATTCGTGACCACGCTCAATATTTCACTCAACGGGGAGCCACACAGCCTTAGCGCTGGAGCCACCGTTGCAGACCTTGTCCAAGCCGTCACGGGCAGAACGATCAATGAACAAGGACAAGCCGTTGACGGCCGCAGGCTGGGTATTGCTGTTGCCCGCAACGCAGCGGTGGTGCCACGAAGCCAATGGCGCGGAACAACGCTTTGTTCGGAAGACGACGTCGAACTCGTTACAGCAGTACAGGGAGGCTGAAATGTCCAAGGACCAACTTCACATCGACGGCGTGGCACTGAATTCGCGGCTTATTATGGGCACTGGAGGTGCGCCAAGCCTGGACGGTTTGGGGGCGGCGCTGGTGGCTTCCGGGACTGAACTCACCACCGTGGCCATGCGCCGCTATTCACCTGCCACGGCAGGCTCGCTCTTCGAACTGCTGCAAAGCCACGGGATCCGCGTTCTGCCCAACACGGCTGGTTGCTACACCGCTCGCGACGCTGTTTTGACAGCTGAACTGGCACGAGAAGCCCTAGAGACCAACTGGGTGAAGCTTGAGGTTATAGCCGACGAGCAAACCCTGCTCCCGGATGCCGTGGAGCTAGTTCAAGCGACCGAACAACTCGTGGCAAGTGGGTTCCAAGTGTTCGCTTACACCAACGACGATCCGGTTCTGGCGTTGCGTCTGGAAAACTTAGGCGCTGCCGCCGTCATGCCACTCGGTGCTCCGATTGGGACAGGCTTGGGCATCCTCAACCCGCACAACATCGAACTGATCGTTGCCCGCGCCAACGTCCCGGTAGTGCTCGACGCCGGAATCGGCACGGCCTCGGACGCGGCCCTTGCCATGGAGCTAGGCTGCGACGCAGTGCTGTTGGCAACTGCAGTGACCCGGGCTCAGGACCCCGTGATGATGGGCGAGGCCTTTCGCCACGCGGTGGCAGCAGGGCGTCTTGCCCGGCTCGCAGGGCGAATCCCTAAGCGTGAGCACGCCCTAGCGTCCTCACCCATGCAGGGCCGGGCTGAATTTTTGTAGAGAGCGGCCTAAAGCTAGGCGCGGAGAATAGCTGTGAGGCGCTCGCGGTCACTGGCTTCGCGCTGTTTACGCAAGGGAACAACCACAGCGACGGCAGCTGCTGTACCAAGAACAATCGGCAGCACCCAAGGGATCCACGTCAGGCCAGGTTGATAGCCAAAGCCCAACGCGATCACCACCATCCAGCACACGCATGCCACAGCTACGCCCAACCCAGCAGGCAAAGCTGCACCGTAAGAGGTGTGGTGCTTGTCTGTGCCCCACACGATGGCTCCGGCGGCAATGACTGCAAGAACGGCAATAATCAGTGAAAGCACGCGAGCGTCCCTTTCCTTGGCCTCAAACAGCTACAAAAGGGGTCTAGACGGTGCCAAATCCCACACGACGGACTTCTTCAGCACCAATCTCTACGTAACCCAAAACCTTGCCAGGAACGATGATTTGGCGGCCCTTCTCATCCGTCAGACGCAAATCCGTTCCGTTAGCGATTGCCTCGGAGACAATCTTGGCTACGGCATCGGCGTCCTGTGAAGACTCGAGCGAAATTTCACGTCCAACGTTTTGGATACCAATCTTTACTTCCACAACAAGGCCTCCCAGCCATCAGAATTCAACAGGTTATTCATTTGTAGCTCAGGACTCCTTGGGGAAGCGACTGATTCCGCGCCAAGCTAAACGGTAGACCAGATCACTTGCAACATCGAGGTCCAAATCGCCGTCGGTTTCTAGCCAATAGCGGGCACTTACCTGCGCTAACCCGGCTAGGCCGCGGCCCAAGAGTTCTGCTTCCAGCGGTGCCAACTTGGTGTCTTCAGCGATCACGGCGGCCACCGCCTCAGCAAAGGTTCGGTTGAACGTTTCCAATCGAGCATTAACGTCAGCGTCATTGGTTAGTCCGGACTCGAACACTAGACGATGGGCTTGATCGTCACTAGCAATAAAGCGGAAATAGGCGCGCATCACGGCCTGAACACGTTCTTTGTTGTCCTGAGTGGAGTTTAGTGCGCCCAAGAGCAGTCCGGTCAGTTCTTCAAGATTGCTATCCAAAAGGGCCAAATAAAGCTCGCGTTTGGATGGGAAGTGCTGGTAGAGCACAGGCTTGGAGACACGGGCAGTTTCAGCGATTTCGTCCATCGCGGCACCGTGGTAACCATTGGCCACAAACACTTCAAGAGCCGCATGGAGCAACTGCGCACGGCGCTCGTCGCGCGGTAGACGTGCGGACCGAGCATTCGCCTGGGATGTTTCTTGCGTGGTGCGCGTCCTGCTCACTTCCGGTCCTTTCATTGACGGCTCAATCCACTTTACTCGTCAGTAATATGTATAAGCGCGTCGACAGGCCTAGATTGGAGTATGCCTGCGAACAGCCCCGCCCCCATTTCTCCTTCTCTGCCGCCCCTCGTGGAACCAGCACAGTCTTTGAGCAGAGAAGAACGTGAGCGATATTCGCGGCACATCATCATTCCGCAAATCGGTGATATCGGTCAGCGAAGGCTCAAGAATGCTCGTGTGCTGGTTATTGGTGCTGGTGGCTTGGGCTCGCCAGCGTTGTTGTACCTAGCTGCTGCAGGTGTGGGGACTCTGGGAATTATCGATGACGACGTTGTTGAGCTGAGCAATCTCCAACGCCAGATTATGCACACCGTGGAACGGGTCGGAGAGCCCAAAGCCGAATCCGCTCGGGCCGCCATCCACGACTTAAACCCGCTGGTTAATGTCCGGGTTCACCAAGAACGCCTCGAAGCCTCCAACGCCCTAGAACTCTTCTCCGAATACGATCTGATCCTCGACGGTGCTGACAATTTCCAAACCCGCTACCTCGTCAACGATGCAGCAGCGATCCTCGGCAAACCCTACGTGTGGGGTTCCATTTTCCGCTTTGATGGTCAGGTCAGCGTGTTTTGGGCGGAACATGGACCCAACTACCGTGACCTCTACCCGGAAGCGCCACCAGCTGGCTCTGTCCCGAGCTGTGGGGAAGGTGGCGTGTTCGGAATGTTGTGCGCCGCCGTCGGATCCCTGATGGTGACCGAAGCGGTAAAGCTGATTACCGGCGTCGGACGTTCCTTGTTAGGGCGAGTGTCCCTCTTTGACGCGTTAAGCGGCACCTGGCGGGAAATTCGTGTCTCCAAGGACCCCAGCGCACCAGCGATCACCGAGCTTGCCGACTACAACGCTTTTTGTGGCATCGACGCAGAGCCCACTGTAGGTGTTCACGAACTCGTGACGGCTCCGCAACTGGCCACCATGCTGGCTGCACGGGATGCAGGCCTACGGGACTTCTTGCTCGTGGACGTGCGGGAAACGGGGGAGCGAACTATTGTTTCAATTCCCGGCTCGGTACTGATCCCGCAAGGAAAGATCCTTGACGGCGAAGCGTGGGATCAACTTCCCACCGAGAAGGAGATCATTTTCCACTGCAAAGGTGGAACGCGTTCGGCGAATGTCCTCGCCGCCGCTAAAAGCCACGGTTACACCAAGGTCAGCCATCTCGACGGCGGTGTGTTGGCTTGGGTGCGCGACGTGGAACCGGACAAAGCGGTTTACTAAAACCCTCTACAACTTTTGGAAGAAGTCTCAGATGAGCACTAACAGTCCCCGCACCCCGCAGCAACACCTTGGCTCGCCCTTCGGCGCTCGCAGTACCGCCAAAGACGTTCTGGCAGGAATCGATCTAGCCGGTAAAACGGCGATTGTTACCGGTGGCTACTCTGGGTTGGGCTTGGAAGCCGTCCGTGCACTGCACGACGGCGGCGCCGCAGTAGTGGTGCCCGCCCGCCGCCCCGAGGTAGCCGCGCAAACCCTCAGTGAGGCTGGGCTTGACGATGTAGAAGTAGCCTCCTTGGATTTGGCCGATCAGGGGAGTGTTCAGGCATTCGCGGAGTCGTTCCTTGGATCAGGCAGAAGCTTGGACATTTTGATCAACAACGCTGCGGTTATGGCTTGCCCCGAGACTCGGGTGGGGCCCGGCTGGGAAGCCCAATTCGCCACCAACCATCTGGGTCACTACGCCTTGACGAACCGCTTGTGGCCAGCCTTGACCGCCAAGCCGGGAGCTCGTGTGGTGGCGCTGTCCTCAACAGGGCACAAACTCTCGCCGATTCGCTTTGAAGACCCTCAATTCAGTACCGGATATGACAAGTGGAAGGCCTACGGCCAGGCAAAAACTGCTAACGCCCTGTTCGCCATTGAACTTGACCGTTTGGGAGCAGATCACGGAGTGCGCGCCTTCGCCGTGCATCCGGGCGGAATTATGACCGAACTTCAGCGCCACTTACCGGTTGAGGAAATGCGGGCCGCGGGCTGGATTAATGAACAAGGCAAAGTCAACGAGATCTTCAAATCCCCGGCTCAAGGCGCTGCCACCTCGGTATGGGCGGCAACTTCGCCGCTTTTGGAGGGCCTCGGTGGTGTGTATTGCGAGGACTGTGATGTGGCTGAACCCACCGATCTGGATTCACCAACGGCGCGCTATGCGGGTGTGGACGCTCACGCAATCGATGCGGATGCGGCGCAGCGGCTATGGCAGCTTTCCGCGGAACTGACCGGAGTCAACGCCTTCTAGCTCAGGCAGACTCAGCGTCGGCAACCGGGCACTGGGCACCCAGCTGGGATTCTTGACTAGCGTTTTTGTTAGTTTCCTTGCTGCGCTGCCCGGCCTGGGTGTCGCCGGCCTGATCAACCTCAATACCGTAAAGCGCCTCGAGGGCAGCTATGTAGTCATCCTGCTGACCCTTCGCTGCGAGTTCGCGGCCCCGCACAGTGGGAACGTGTAGAAGTTGTTTGACCATCCGACGCAGAGCGAACTCAACTTCTTCGGCTGCAGCGGTGCAACCGTGGCGGGCCCTGACCTTTTCCATTTCCGCATCCAAAACGTCCATGGTGTGTCGGCGCAAGGCAACAATGGCCGAATCCACTGAACGGGCGCGGCGCTCCTGTTCAAAAGCAGCGGCTGCTTCGTTCACGATGTTGCTCGCATCAGCAAGGGAATCTGCCTGTTCTTGGGGAGCAGCCAGACGCACTGATTCAAGTGTCAAAAGCTCAACGTTGGGCAGTTCGCCGACGGCCGGATCAAAGTCACGGGTCAGCGCAAGGTCAATAACAATCAAAGGCTTTTCCGTGCCCGCGCGTACCCGGCCCAAATCCTCGGCTTCAACGCGCTGATCTGACCCACTGCAGCCGATGATCACGTCAGCTTGGGCCAGTGCAGCCTCGATGGTTTTATTCGTCAAGGCGATGCCGCCGCGTGTGGCCACAAAGCCTTCCGCACGGCCGGAGGACGAGTAGACGCCGATGTTTGTACATCCGCGGGCGCGCAAAAGGGCCATGGTTGCGCCAGCGTAGGCACCTGTGCCAAATATCACAGTGTTTTTTTCGGACCAGTCCGGGTCAACAGACATTTCTTGAGCCAAATCCAGTGCCACCGAAACAATCGACAGTCCCCGGCTACCCAAAGCGGTGTGTGCGCCAACGTCCTTTGCCGTTTTTGATGCTGCTTGGAAAAGGCGGACTAAACCGGAGCTTGCCGTGCCGTTATGCTCGGCGGCGATGAGGGCTCGGCGGACTTGGCCAGCGATCTCGCGTTCACCGACCACAGCGGAGTCCAATCCGGAGCTCACGGCAAAAAGATGAGAGCTGACGTCTGAGCCAGTACGGGTCCCAAAGGACGTAGAAACCACGTGTTTATTGAGTCCACTGAGTTCGCTGACTTGTTCAATCAGGCTGGACCGGGCCGCTTCTAGATCTTGATCCGAGGTGGCCTCGCCGTAAATTTCGTAGCGGTTGCAGGTGGCCAAAACCACTGCACCTTGAACCGAGGGGGAGTCTGCAATTGCCGTTTGGGCAAGCGAAGCCGCACCGTTGCTCAACTGAGCAACAGTCTCTAAATCGACGTCGGCGTGGCTAGCCACGAGAGAAAAAAGAACCACAGCACTCCAAGCATAGCTTTTTCGTAACTCTGTAGAACATAGCGCGATTTCGCGGTAAATTCGCTGACACAGTGTCGTTATATGTCTCCAACGGCCTTAGGCAGAATAAGAGGATGCAGCTTCGAACCGGGACCCTTGACGCCACTCATCCGCTGCGCGATGGCCGCACTGCGGACTCCGCGCTGATCACCGCCTACCGCGGGGGGAAGCCTTCACGGCGCCCCATTTGGTTTATGCGTCAGGCCGGCCGTTCGCTGCCCGAGTACCTTAAGGTACGTGAAGGGGTGGCCATGCTGGACTCGTGTTTGCGCCCCGAATTGGCGGCGGAAATCACACTCCAGCCAGTGCGTCGGCATGACGTTGACGCGGCAATTTTCTTCTCTGACATTGTGATCCCGCTCAAGCTGGCCGGAATCGGTGTGGACATTGTTCCCGGCGTTGGCCCTGTTCTGGAGAAGCCTGTCCGCACCGCTGCAGATGTGGCTGCTCTACCTGAACTGACATGGGAGGCATTGGAACCCATTCGTGAAGCTGTCCGCCTCACCGTGGCAGAACTGGGCAAAACTCCGCTCATTGGATTCGCGGGGGCTCCGTTCACCCTGGCCGCCTACATGGTTGAAGGCAAACCTTCACGCGATCACTTGGGCCCACGCACCATGATGCACGCCGATCCTGAAACGTGGTCCGCCTTGGCGCGATGGGCTGCGGACGCCTCAGGCCTGTTCTTGCGTGCACAGCTTGAGGCCGGTGCTTCAGCTGCTCAGCTCTTTGATTCATGGGCTGGGTCTTTGGGACTTGCGGACTACGAGAAGTTTGTTGCCCCGGCTTCGGCCCGAGCTTTGGACCACGTGCGGGACCTCGGCGCACCCCTGGTTCACTTTGGTACCGGCACCTCTGAACTATTGGTTGCCATGAAGAACATTGGTGTTGACGTGATGGGTGTTGACTACCGTTTGGGCTTGGATGAAGCCAATCGTCGTCTGGAAGGCAGTGTCCCGCTCCAGGGCAACATTGACCCGGCTCTGCTTTCAGCAGGCTGGGACGTCCTTGAAGCCCACGTCCGTTCAGTCCTTGAAGCAGGCGAAAATGCGCCCGGGCACGTGGTCAACCTTGGCCACGGAGTTCCACCAGAAACTGACCCCGGAGTCCTCACCAAGATTGTGGAGTTGGTTCACTCGATCGAGGTCTTGTGAACGTAGTTGTAGTGGGCGGCGGCGTTGCAGGACTCGTTGCAGCACGCGACTTTGCGCACGCAGGTCACGCCGTCACGGTTTTTGAGGCGAGTTCTACGTGGGGCGGCGCGCTCGGGAAGCACCAGCTCGCCGGGCTAACCCTGGACAGTGGTGCCGAATCCTTTGCCACCCGCACTGACGCGGTAGCGAATCTTGCCTCCGAGCTGGGCTTGGGTGAGCACATTGTTAGGCCTCTGCCAGGTGGAGCTTGGGTGCAATTGCCGCAGGGACCCCGAGAATTACCCAAGACCGGTGTCCTGGGAATTCCTGCGAATCCGTGGGACCCGGAAGTTCGCCGCACCCTTGGGTGGTGGGGCTCGCTCCGGGCGTCCATGGACACGTTGATGCCTCCTGCTTGGGGGACTGAAGCTGAGCTATCCAGTGTTGCTGAGCTGGTTCAACGCCGGATGGGGCAACGAGTTTTGAAACGCTTGGTGGAGCCCGTAGTTGGCGGTGTCCACGCCGCAAGCGCCGCACTTTTGGACGTTGACATGGTGGCCCCGGGGCTGCGCCCTGGAATCCAGGAGCAGGGTTCCCTCGCCAAAGCTGTTAAAGCCCAGCGAGCCAGACCAGCCGCGGCGGGTTCCGCCGTCGCAGGTATTTCCGGTGGCATGCACCGACTAGTTGAGTCGCTCCTAGAAGATCTGCGCAAGCATCGCGTGGTGCTGCAACGCGGGCTGTCAGTGGTGAGCATGAGCCGTACAGACGGTTCCCAAACTGACCTTACGCTCGGGCAAAGAGCGGACGACGACGGTACAACAGTTGAGGGATCAGCAGCAGAAATTGCTCCACTCTGGCGGGTGCGCACAACCCAAGGCGAGGCGCTCGCCTCGCACGTGGTGGTTGCCCTCGATGGGCCAAATGCTGTGGATCTGCTGGCCCCGTCCATTCCTGAGATGGTGCCGTTCCGGCCTGGTGCTGGACCCAACGTGAAGCTTGTCACGCTGGTTGTACGTGCACCAAAGCTGGATGCGAGGCCGCGCGGAACAGGAATTTTGGTGGCACCACAGAGGGCAGCCACACCAGGCGAAGCAGCTCGGACTGAAACTGCAGGAACTTCTAATATTCGGGCCAAGGCTCTTACGCATGTCACTGGCAAGTGGGAATGGACAGCTCAAGAAGCTGCCGCGGCGGTGGGTCCGGGTACACACGTTCTCCGGTTGTCCTATGGACGCCAGGCGGAAGCGAATTCTGACGCGGCCGCCACCGTTAGCTCCGTGACGAACCATAGTGATGAAGAACTGCTTGAGATTGCGCTCGCTGATGCAACAGCACTTCTGGGTGTGCCGTTGGTAGAGGCGGACGTTGAGGCATGGGATGTGGTGACGTGGCAAGGAGCGCTGCCCTTTGCCGCCGTCGGGCATAAAAATCGTGTGGCGCAAGTGCGGCAACTGGCCCGAGGCCAATCAGGGCTCAGTGTTATTGGCGCATGGCTGGCAGGCACCGGGCTGGCCGCCGTTGTGGCGGACGCGCGGGCGGCAGTTCGGGGCGTTATTGAGCAGGGAACGTGAGCTGCGTTATGCGTTACTTCTACGTGCTGTAGAAGACTAGAATTTTTACTACCAAGCAAAACATAAGGGACACTGGAGATCATGAGCCACACATCTATGGAATCTGTCACTAAACCCGCCGAAGGCGACGAGGCCGAAGAGCTGTTCTTCACCCTCTGGACGGTATTCAAGCGCACCGACAATGTTTTGCGCAGCGGCGACGCTGCTGAAGACTTCGACCGGCTGGCCGCCGAGCTCGCCGAAGAAGGTGTCACTGTCCGCGGAACCTACGATGTTTCCGCTATGCGCGCCGACGCTGACGTGATGATTTGGCTGCACGGCCCCCGTCCCGAAGCGCTGCAAAAGGGAGTTCGTGACATCCGCCGCAGCAAACTCTTTACCGGCACCGAAGTTGTCTGGTCCGCCATGGGTGTGCACCGCGAAGCCGAGTTCTCCAAGAATCACAGCCCTGCTTTCTCGCGCGGTGTAGCACCGGCCGAATGGCTCTGTGTGTACCCATTTGTTCGCTCCTACGAGTGGTACCTGCTCCCCGCTGAGGAACGTGGCCGGATGCTGCGTGACCACGGAATGCTGGGCCGCGACTTCCCGCAGGTCCTCTCTAACACTGTTTCATCCTTCGCTCTGGGTGACTGGGAGTGGATTCTGGCTCTTGAAGCTCCCGAGCTCACCGATCTTGTGGACCTGATGCGTCACTTGCGCTACACAGATGCCCGCAACCACGTCCGTGAAGAAGTTCCGTTCTACACCGGCCGCCGGATCGACGCTAACGGGATTGCCGAGGTCCTCGCATGAGCTCGGTGAACTCAGCAACGAACGATGCAACGAACACTGCAACTAACGCCGTGACCGAAGCAGGCCGGATGGCCCCCAAGGACTACGACGCGATCCTTTTGGCCTCCTTCGGTGGCCCTGAAGGTCAAGACGATGTGATTCCCTTCCTGCGCAACGTCACCCGTGGCCGCGGTATCCCTGATGAGCGGCTTGAAGAGGTGAGCCACCACTACCGGGCCAACGGCGGAATCAGTCCCATCAACCAGCAGAACCGCGAACTCAAGGTAGCCATTGAAGGCGAACTCGATGCGCGCGGCATTGAACTGCCGGTCTACTGGGGTAACCGCAACTGGGACCCGTACATCCCGCAGACCCTCCAGGACATGTACGACGCCGGTCACCGCAAGGTTCTGATGATCACCACGAGTGCCTACTCGTGTTACTCCAGCTGCCGCCAGTACCGCGAAGACATCGGTATGGCTCTGGTGGAAACCGGGCTGGACGGAAAGCTGGAAGTGGACAAGGTGCGCCAGTACTTTGACCACCCTGGCTTTGTGGAGCCCTTCGTTGAAGGCACACTCGCAGGTGTAGCCGAAGTCCGTGCAAAGCTCGCAGCCGCCGGAAATGCTGAAGAGTCAGCTGACTCGGTACACATCCTGTTCTCCACGCACTCCATCCCTACGCGAGATGCAGAGGCAGCTGGACGTTCCGAGGGCGATCCGCGCAGCTTCGAAGAAGGGTCCGCCTATGTGGCCCAGCATTTGGCTACCGGCGCTGAGATTATCCGCCGTATTGAGGCAGAGGCTGGAGCCACTATCCCGTGGTCCTTGGTGTACCAGTCACGCTCCGGCGCTCCGCACGTTCCTTGGCTTGAACCGGACATCAATGACGCGATTGAAGAACTCCACGGCAAGGGTGTTAAGGCCGTAGTGATTGTGCCCTTGGGTTTTGTGAGCGACCATATGGAAGTTGTGTGGGACCTAGACACCGAAGCGATGGAAACCAGCCAGAAACTGGGACTTGAAGCAGTGCGTGTTCCCACCCCGGGCACCCATGTTAAGTTCATCACCGGCATTGTGGACCTGATCTGCGAACGCACCGCCAACAACAACATTGCCGACCGGCCGCACCTGACCGACCTTGGTCCCTGGTTCGACGTGTGCCGCCCGGGTTGCTGCGCCAACTTCCGTGGCGAAAAGCCCACCATTGCTGGCGCAGACACCACTGTTGGTACCGGTCATGCCCCGTACCTGAAGGCAGTTCAGGACCAGACCAAATGAGTATTCGTGTTGGAACACGTGCCAGCAAACTAGCCCTCACCCAATCCCAGCAAACGGCTGACCGCTTGGCCGCCGTGGGAGGTTTTGACACCCAACTGGTGCACATCAAAACTGACGGCGACGTTCTCACTGGGCCACTGTCCCAAATGGGTGGCACCGGTGTGTTTGTGGTCGCCCTGCGCGAGGCACTCCTTCGCGGAGACTGTGACGTAGCTGTGCACTCCCTCAAAGACTTGCCCACCGGTAGCACTGTTGGGTTGTCGATAGCGGCCGTGCCCAAGCGCGTGGATCACCGCGACGTTTTGTGCGCACGTGACGGGCTGACCTTGGCGCAGCTACCAGCGGGTTCGAAGGTCGGGACAGGGTCACCTCGCCGTGCCGCCCAGCTGCGTACCGCGCGCCCTGACCTGACAGTGGTGGACATTCGAGGCAACGTGGATACTCGCCTTGGCCGCGTGCCAGGACTGCCGGGCAATCCGGAGGCCGCTGTGGTTCCCGGCAAATCTGGTGACCTTGACGCAGTTGTACTCGCTGCGGCAGGTCTAGAGCGAATCGGCCGCAGCGACGTCGTTACGGAGTTTTTTGAACCCGAAGTGATGCTCCCGGCGCCTGGCCAGGGCGCACTCGCGATCGAATGCCGCACCGCCGATGCTCCCGCGAGCGGGTCTCAAGAGGTTCTTGCCCAGGCACTTGCAGCAATTGACGACGTCGACACTCGCCTCGCCGTGACAGCTGAACGTGCACTTTTGGCTCGCTTGGAGGCCGGTTGCGCAGCACCCGTGGGGGCGCTTGCCGTCCGGAAGGGCAGCATGTTGCACCTTGAAGCGGTGGTGTGCGCTGTTGATGGCACCCAACAAATGCGAGTCAAAAAGGCTACCGATGGGCTCACTGAGGTTGGTGCGACTCTGTTGGGAATCCAACTGGCCGAGGAACTTTTGGCTGGCGGGGTAGCGGAATTTGCAGACCTTGCAGCTCACTGATTCTCACGCCGCGGAGGTCATGCCACTCAATGGCTACAGGGTTCTGATCACCCGAAGCCCAGACAGGGCTGGGGCACTGTGTTCGGCGCTCAAGCACGCTGGTGCTGAACCGTGGCTATTGCCGTTGATTGATTTTGAACGCGCCAGCGATCAGCACTCGATCGAACTGTGCCTGGATGCCATGGTGGCTGGCGGTTTCGATTGGCTGGTGGTCAGCAGCATCACCACGGTGCGGGCACTCAAAGAAGCGGCTGCAGAACGTGGAACCACTCTCGCTGCTTTGGTTCCCGAACGGACCAAGGTGGCAACGATCGGCCCGTCTTCCCGAGCGATTCTGGAAGCCGAAGGGCTCACAGTGCATTTGGCACCGACCGGTGTGCAATCGGCTGAAGGTCTGCTCGACGTTTGGCCGGCAGGGGAGTGCTCAGTGTTGCTGCCCCAAGCCGATATTGCAGCGGAGGCTCTCTGCGACGGACTTCGTGCTGCAGGGGCAGAGGTACGGACTGTGACCGCCTACCATACGGTGGACTACCCTGCCCGGCCCGAGCACCGCCTCACGCAAGAGCTTGAGCCCGGGCTGGGCACCGAATCAGCAACGGTGGCAGGTGGTGACACAACCGCCTGGGCTGGCGAACTCGACGGCCCCGCCGCCGTGGCACGACTGAATGCCGGTGGGCTGGACGCCGTCGTCGCCGCTTCACCGAGTGCAGCGCGCCGGATCCATACAACCCTAGGTGACCTGGGACCTGCAGCGTTTATCGCCATCGGTGAATCCACAGCGGCCCAAGCCCGTACGCTCGGCATCGACGTGGCAGCCACCGCAGCCACACCAACGCCGCAAGGAATTGTTCAAGCCTGCATGGCAGCCCTGGCCGGGGCAAACCACGGCAGCAACAGCAGGAAGGTAACACCATGAGTTTCCCCCACCACCGTCCCCGGCGGCTCCGCACCACACCCGCCATGCGCAGGCTCACCGCCGAATACCGGCTTGACCCGGCCGAGCTGATCCTGCCGATGTTTATCAGCGAGGGCATTGCAGAACCTCGCCCCATCTCCTCCATGCCCGGTGTAGTCCAGCACACCTCGGACAGTCTCAAGCGCGCAGCGCACGAGGCAGTTAAAGCCGGGATCGGTGGCCTGATGCTCTTTGGTATCCCTGAGACCCGGGACGCACGCGGCACAGCCTCCCTCGACGAGAACGGCGTCCTCAACAAAGCAATCCGTGAGCTCAAAGCCGAGCTGGGATCCGACACCGTGTTGATGAGCGATCTGTGCCTCGATGAATTCACCGACCACGGCCACTGCGGTGTCCTGGACGCCAACGGCTACGTGGACAACGATGCCACCTTGGAAATCTACGGCCAGATGGCAGTGGCACAAGCAAGCGCCGGGGCAGATGTTGTGGCGCCGTCCGGAATGATGGACGGACAAATCGCGGTCATTCGCCAGAGCCTCGAAGAAGAAGGTTTCGGCAACACTGCGGTCCTCGCCTACGCTGCTAAGTACGCCTCGGCGTTTTACGGCCCCTTCCGTGAAGCAGTGGATTCGCAACTCAAAGGCGACCGGCGTACCTACCAAATGGATGCTTCCAACCGCCGCGAAGCACTTCTGGAAGTTGAACTGGACCTCGAAGAAGGTGCAGACATGGTGATGGTCAAGCCTGCCATGAGCTACCTCGACATCTTGGCTGACGTCGCTGCCATGAGCCCGGTCCCCGTGGCCGCCTACCAAATCTCGGGCGAATACGCGATGATCGAGGCGGCAGCAGCCAACGGGTGGATCGATAGGCGTTCAGCCATCACCGAGTCCGTCCTTGGAATCAAACGCGCTGGCGCCAACATGGTCCTGACTTACTGGGCCACGGAACTCGCCGGCTGGCTCAAGGAGCAATAATGAGTGACCCCCAGATCCTGCTCGGCCTCAACACCTTCGGGGACGTTGACCTTGATGCGGATGGGCAAGCTAAATCCCATGCCGTGGTGCTCCGCCAAATCTTGGAGCAAGCAGAACTAGCTGATTCGGTGGGACTGCACGCCTTCGGCGTTGGCGAACATCACAGGCGGGACTTCGCGGTCTCCGCCCCGGAAGTGTTCCTTGCTGCTGCAGCGGCACGGACCAAAAACATCCTCCTCGGTTCAGCCGTAACCGTGCTCAGCTCCGATGACCCAATCCGGGTTTTCCAGCGCTTTGCTACGGTGGATGCCCTGTCCAACGGACGCGCCGAGGTCATGCTGGGCCGCGGCTCCTTTGTTGAGTCCTTCCCACTTTTTGGTCTAGACCTTGCTGACTATGAGGTCCTGTTCGAAGAAAAGCTAGAACTCTTTGACAAGGTCCGCTCACAGAAACCAGTCAATTGGGACGGGCGTACCCGGCCAGGTATTCACGGCCTGAGCGTCTACCCGCGCCTTGAAGGGCACCTTTTGCCCACCTGGATTGGTGTTGGTGGCACCCCGGAATCCGTACTGCGTTGCGCCGAATATGGGTACCCCATTATCTTCGCCATCATTGGTGGGGAACCGCGCGCCTTCGCTCCGCTGGTAGACCTGTACCGTGAGGCTCTAGCCAAGTACGGGCACCAACCTCAACAAATCGCCACCCACTCTCCGGGCTTCGTGGCAGCCACTGATCAGGAAGCGCGGGACACCCTGTTCCCGCATTGGATCACATACCGCAACAGGCTAGGTGCCGAACGCGGTTGGGGACCCGGAAGTCGGGCTGAATTTGACGCCATGTGTGAGCCGGAAGGCGCACTGTATGTGGGCTCCCCGGAGACAGTGGCACAGAAGATTGCGCTACTCAAGCGGAATCTCGGCGTCGACCGTTTTGACCTCAAGTACGGCAACGGAACTTTGCCCCACGAGGCCATGATGGAATGCATCCGCCTCTACGGCGCTGAGGTCAAACCTCGCGTTGCAGAACTTTTGGCCGGCACCGCCACCGCCGCCACAAACACCGCCACCGCAGAATGAGAACAGGACAGATGACTTCCAACACCCCGGCCTCGGACCAACTCTTCGAACGCGCACGGAACCTGATGCCAGGCGGCGTCAATTCCCCAGTGCGCGCCTTCGGTTCGGTTGGTGGAACACCACGTTTTATGGTCTCAGCCAAGGGTGCCCACTTGCAGGACGCTGATGGCCGGGATTACGTGGACCTCGTTTGCTCGTGGGGACCGGCGCTGCTGGGTCACGGTCACCCCGCCGTGTTGGACGCCGTCCACGCAGCGGTAGACAAGGGTCTAAGCTTCGGTGCGTCCACCCCGGACGAGGGTCGCCTAGCCGAGCTGGTTACGGAACGAGTCTCCGGCGTCGAACGTTTGCGTATGGTCTCTACTGGCACCGAAGCCACCATGACAGCCGTACGTTTGGCACGCGGGTTCACTGGCCGTGACCTGATCATCAAGTTCGCTGGTTGCTACCACGGTCACTTAGACGGATTACTGGCTGCGGCTGGCTCAGGTCTTGCCACCTTGGCCCTGCCCGGCTCCGCTGGAGTTACGGCCGCAACCGCCGCTGAAACCTTGGTGCTTCCCTACAACGACCTTGCAGCAGTGGAGGCGGCATTCGCGGCCCACCCAGGACGCATCGCGGCGGTTATCACCGAGGCCGCACCAGCGAACATGGGCGTTGTTACACCGGGCGAAGGATTTAACGCTGGCCTGCGCCGCATCACCGCCGAACACGGTGCACTGCTGATCCTCGATGAGGTGCTCACCGGATTCCGCACCGGCTATGCAGGCTACTGGGGCCTCACCGGTGGTGCCGCCGACGCCACCGAAGCATGGACCCCTGACTTGTTCACCTTCGGAAAAGTTATTGGTGGCGGCCTGCCCACAGCTGCCCTAGGAGGCCGTGCTGAAGTGATGGACTACTTGGCCCCCGTGGGCCCGGTTTACCAGGCCGGAACACTGTCCGGGAACCCGGTGGCCATGGCCGCCGGCGTGGCCACCCTAGAAAACGCGACGCCGGAGGTGTACAGCTTTGTGGATGCCCGCTCCCTTGAGCTGCAAGCAGCCCTGAGTGCCGCGCTCAGTGCAGAGGGCGTGGACCACTCCATCCAGACGGCGGGGAACTTGTTCTCTGTTGCCTTTGGAACCGCCGCGAACGGCGTCCACAACTACGCTGACGCACAGGCTCAAGAGTCCTTCCGCTACGCACCGTTCTTCCACTCGATGCTGGACTCGGGCGTGTACCTGCCCCCGTCCGTTTTTGAAGCATGGTTCTTGTCAGCAGCCCATGATGACGCAGCCATGGAACGTATCTTCCAAGCCCTTCCAGCGGCCGCCCGGGCAGCTGCTGCGGCCACTGCGTAAGTAGCCTTCAGAGCCTGAGCTAACTAAAAAGCCTCGCCCTCCAGAGTGACTGGAGGGCGAGGCTTTTTGTGTGCTCCTGGTGGTTTGCGGTGTTTGCCTAGCGGCGCATCACTTTGCGGGCCAGCAGGTTGCCCAAGAGCTGAGCCAACTGCACAATCACCACAATCACCACAACGGCCAGCAAGGTCACCGCGTAGTTGAACTGCTGGTAACCATAGGTAATGGCAAGGTCACCTAGACCACCACCACCGATGTAACCGGCCACTGCAGACATGTCCACAACACCAATAAAGATGAAGGTGTAACCCAGGATCAGTGGGCCCAGAGCTTCGGGGAGAACTACCCCAAAAAGGATCCGAGAACGGCTGGCGCCCATGGACCGGGCAGCTTCTACCACTCCGGGGTCAACCGAAACCAGGTTTTGCTCCACAATGCGGCCCATCACCACGGCTGCCATAAGGGTCATCGGGAAAATGGCGGCTTCAGTACCGATGGACTTGCCGATGATTGCCAAGGGGAGGGGCTGAACTAGGGAAATGAAGATGATAAACGGGATGGGACGCACCACGTTGATCACAAAGTTCAAGACGTTGAAGACGGCCGGGTTATGCAGGATGTTGCCTGGCCGGGTGGCGTACAAGAGCACACCAATAACCAAGCCGATGATGCCACCAATAACCATGGTGACAGCCACCATGTAGAGCGTCTGCTGAACACTGCTCGCCAGCTGCGGGCCGATGATGCTCCAGTCGATCATAGTTGCGCCTCATTCCCGTTCGAAGCTGGCCATTCTTCAACGGCAGTCACCGTCTTCAGCTTTGCGATCAGCGCCGTTACCGAGGCGTCCGGGCCACTCAAAACGTAAGTCAGGGAACCGTAGGGGCGCTGAGCAATTTCAGTGATGGAGCCGTAAACAACGGCACTGTGAACGTCCGGTTGAGTGCGGAAGATTTCCGAGATGTCTCGCTGCTGGGTGCCGTTGCCTGCCGCGGCGTCCTCGGAAACTGTCACAGTGACAATGGTTCCCGAATGCGCTTGCTGCAAACGTCGGACAGTGTCCGCCGAGGGCTTGTCCTGGATTGTCGAGTTGATAAAGCGCTTAGTGGCGTCTTCTTGCGCGAAGGCAAAGACGTTGTACACGGGGCCAGCTTCAAGGAGCTTTCCCTTTTCCATCACGGCAACCTGATCACAAATGGAACGGACCACGTGCATTTCGTGAGTGATCACCACAATGGTGGTTCCCAACTCGCGGTTGACCTTTTTGAGCAGGTTCAGTACTTCCGAGGTGGTTTCCGGGTCTAGAGCGCTGGTTGCTTCATCAGCCAAAAGGATCTTGGGTGAGGTGGCCAGTGCGCGGGCAATACCTACACGCTGCTTTTGGCCACCAGAAAGCTGGCTTGGGTATTGGCGAGCTTTCTCAGCTATGCCCACAAATTCGAGCAGTTCTTTGACTCGTGCTTCGCGCTTTTCCTTGGGCCAACCGGCTACCCGCAAAGGATATTCAACGTTTTTGGCCACGGACCGTGAGTTGAACAAGTTGAACTGCTGGAAGATCATACCGATCTGTGACCGGAGCTCCCGCAGCTGTTTTTGGTTCAAGGTGGTGAGGTCTTTGCCGTCAACCACTACGGAACCTGAGGTGGGCAATTCAAGGGCGTTGATCAAACGTACCAGGGTGCTTTTACCGGCACCCGAGTATCCGATGACGCCGGTAATGGAATCTTCTTCAATGTCCAAAGTGACGGAGTCAACGGCGTTAACCAGGTTCCCCTTGGCCTTGCCGAAGCCCGCAAAGGCTTTGGACGCATTATTGAACGAAACGATGCTGCTCAACACGGTCCTCCTAACTTCAAGTGATGTGCCATGAGTGACACCGAAAACGGCATTGACGCCGACCGCCCTAAGGCGATCGGCGTCAACGGCTAAAGCCAGGTATTACTTGGCAGACTGGACGTTCTCCTGGATGGTCTTCAACGCGGCCTGAAGGTCAGCTGCACTGTTGTCCTTGAACACACCGTTGGTGCCGAGGTCCTTCTTGACTGCTGCTTCAACCTCAGGATCGTGGTAAAGGGCTGCGATCTTCAGCAGGGTTGCGTTGTTTTTGTCCTCATCGCGAGCCACAAAACCGTTGATGTACGGCTTGGTGGATTCGGCGTTGGGGTCATCCTTGGCGATGATCAGGTCATCGCCAAGCTTGGCAGCGGTGGCGTAGTTGTTGTTGACGATTGCTGCTGCAACGCTGCCCAAGTTCTGTGCGGTGAGCTTGGCGTCTACCGGAACTACCTTGACCTTGGATGCTGCGGTGTCGATGTTGGCAGGAGTAGAAGCGGAGTTCGCGCCACCCTTGACCTTGATCAAACCGGCCTGCTCGAGGACGATGATTGAACGAGCCTGGTTGGTGGGATCGTTAGGGATAGCAACTTCGGAGCCAGCCGGGATCTCATCTGCGCTCTTGTACTTCTTGGAGTACAGCGGCAGCGGGTAAACAGCTGTGGCGCCAATCGGCTGCAGGTTCTTGCCGTTCTTGACGTTGTAGTTGGCCAAGTACTGCAAGTGCTGGAATTCGTTCAAGTCCAGCTGCTTCTCATCCAAAGCCGGGTTGGGCTGGTTGTAGTCAGAGAAGTTCTGGAACGTGACGTCAACGCCGGCCTTTTCCTTAACTACCTTCTTGTAAACCTGCCAGTATGGCTCTGCACCATCGGCAACACCGATCTTCACGGTCTTGATGTCAGTAGGCAACGGGCCACTTGCGGTGGATGCGCCACCGCACGCAGACAGGGACAACACAAGAGTTGCGGCCACGGCGGCTGTTTTGAGCCATGCAGAAGTCAGTTTCATAAAAAGTACTTTCTCGATGATGCGGTCTTGGATGCGTGTAGCATCTGCGGGCCCAGTGATGTGTGGTCCCGAAATCGAATTTAAGTATGGCACGCAGTAACTTTGCCCGACTTAGTGATGTCATATTCGGACATGTGGCTGTTTAGCAGAATAAAGTTCTCGTCATTGCCGCAAAAATGCCGTCAGTTAAGAAACGACGGCGGATTCTCGCCGTCGTTATGACGCGGACAGTCACCTGAACAAAAGGTGAACGTGACGCAGATCGCACATCGGCCAGCTGCGGCTATAAGCCCCTAAAACTCGCCACGACTATTGTCCTCGGGTGGAAGTACCGGCCAGTCACCTTCGATAACAGCCGTAGGTTTGGTTCGACGCAAGTACTGCTGGAAATCCGCTGCCTGTGCTGAGGCCCACTCAATCTGCAAATTGTGCAACGCTTCAGCCGGCATTTTAAGTTTGGGGAACTTCAGCACCATGGCATCCAACATTCGCGAGGTAGCCAGTGCATCCGCCGCGGAGGTGTGGGCGTTCTCTAGAGATATTCCGTATTCCTCGCACAATGCTGTGAGTGTGCGCTTGCCCTTGCGGTACCGGTCCACCTGCTTATTCATAATAAAAGGGTCCAGCACCGGAAAACGCCTGACTTGTGCGATACCGTGGCGGGCGCATTCAGCGGCAAGAACCGTGAAATCATAGTTGGCGTTAAAAGCAATAACTGGGACACCAACTAAGAACAAGTCCTCGAGCGTTTTGGCAAGCTCAGCCACCACAGTTTTAGCGTCTTGGCCGTTGGCGCGTGCGTGTTCGGTGGTGATTCCATGGATTTGGGCAGCTTCCTCAGGGATGTCCACCCCTGGATTGGCTAACCATTCATGCTCGGCGGTGACGTTTCCAGCACCGTCCACCACAACCACCGAGGCCGTGACAATACGAACGGCACGGGAATTACGGCCGGTGGTTTCGACGTCGAACGCTGCTCGGGGCTGATCATGCCAACTGCTACTCATAAAGCCAACGCTACCGTCCAGCTCTGACATTTTCTGATGCACCGGCTCTAGACGTAGCTCGCGGACTGGTTTCCAACCGTATAACCCGAGCTCGGAACCGGTAGGCGCTCTCCGTTGGTGCCCGATAGGCTGGGGCGATGCGTGAGGACTTTGTGGATGCTGTATTGACCATTGCGGCAATGGTTCCGGCCGGTTCCGCGGTGGCCTATAGCGACATTTCGGACCTGCTCCAGTCAGCAGGTCCACGGCAGGTCGGCTCGGTCATGTCCCACTACGGCAGCTCTGTTCCTTGGTGGCGCGTTTTGCGAGCCAGCGGTGAAGCGCCGCAAGGACACGAATCCCAAGCCTTGGCCCACTACCTAGCTGAGGGAACACCGCTCCGCGGAGACTTTGACAACTATCTTCGAACCGGCGAGGGGCGATGGAAAGTTGATTTCCGGACTGCCCGCTGGGCTCCTACAGAGGAAAATTTCGCCGCGGTGGACCAACTCGCGGAAGCCCTGCGTTCCAGAACAGCAAAATTGTCACAGGCGGATGGTGAACTGTGAACATGGCAAGTTCAACGGGTTCCTCCACATATGCGCCGCTGCGTCTAGTTCCACCCGTACGCGGCTTGCGGACTGGCCCGGCACTGTCCGCTCAACAAGCCGAGGTCCTCAGTCACGGAGAGGGAAGCGGGCCCATCATTCTTAGCGGCGCACCAGGCACCGGTAAGTCCACAACGCTTATTGAAGCAGCCGTTAATCGTGTGGAGAAGCACGGTATTGACCCCGAACGGGTCCTATTTCTGGCGCCGAGCCGTGCTGCCGCAGCGGAGCTTCGTGATCGATTCACTGCACGCCTAGACCGGACACTGAGCACCACGCCAGCCAAAACCTGGTCTGCGTATGCTTTTGACCTGATCCGGCGCGCACGCGCCGAGGGGTTCACCTCCTTGCGAGGTGTGCCGCGACTGTTAGCTGGCGCCGAGCAGGACCTTATTATCAAACAATTACTGGAGCTGCACAGCAGTGAAGGAAGAGATCTGCCCTGGCCCGATGACCTGCAAGCTGCCCTACCCACGCGCGGCTTTCGCCAAGAAATTCGGCAGCTCTTTGACCGCATTATTGAATCCGGTCGCGGGGCAGATGACCTCGCGGCGCTCAGCACGAGACTGAACCGGCCCGAGTGGCATGCAGCGGCCAACCTATATGCCGAGTATCGGGACGTGATGGATCTTGGTGCTGATGCCGCCTTTGATCCGGCAGGAATCATCACCACAGCGCGCAATATTTTCCAAGACTCTCCTGAGTTTTTGCGCCTTGAACGGGATCGGCTCCAGCTGATTTTGGTTGACGACATTCAAGAGGCGAATCCGGCTATATACGAACTTCTGGCAGATGTGGCGGAAGGCAAGGACTGCATTGTTACCGCCTGCCCAGACACAGTGGCCCAAGGGTTCCGCGGGGCGCGGCCAGACCTCGTCGCCGAACTACCGCAGCTCTTGCGCGGCACACCTGTACGTGGCGTGGGGGCTAGCTTGCCCGGGGCCTCGGACGAGGGCGTCAAGAAACTGAGTCTGAGCCGTTCACACCGAATGACTCCACCGCTGGCCGCAGCCTGGACTTCCGTGGCAGAGCGAATCTCCACCCGGGCCGGTGGGGGAGCTGCACGAACGCTCACTGCCGTTGCGGGGATCTCTGAAGCGGAGCAGAACAGCTCGGTCCATCAAAACAGCTCTGTGCATCAGAACAGCTCTGTGGAGGCCCACCTCTTGGCCTCACCAGTGCACGAACTGCGGTACCTCACACAGCGGATTCTTCACGCGAAGCTGCGGGACAATATCGCTTTCGAGGACATTGCCGTGATTGTCCGTAACGGTGCCCAAGTGGTTCAAACCCAGCGCTTTCTCCAAGCTCAAGGGATCACCTGCGCAGTCCCGGTAGCTGACACTGCGGTCCGTGACGAGATCGCCGTACGCCCACTTCTGGACGTTTACCGCGTAGTGCTAGAACCAGAAATGCTCGACGCCGAACGCGCGGTCGCGCTGATCACCTCCCGAGTGGGTGGCAGTAATGCGATGGAGCTGAGGCGATTGCGCCAAAGCCTCCGGCGAGAAGAACTCTCTGGCGGTTCCGGGCGCGCCAGTGACGAGCTCTTAGTCGAAGCACTGGGTAATCCTCGGGCTCTACAGACCCTTGGCATCGAAGCCCGGGGCGCTCGCCGGATCGCCGCCATGATTGAAGCCGGCCGGGCAGCGATGGCCGTCCAAGGAGCCAATGCTGAGACGGTCCTATGGGCAATCTGGGATACAGCCGGACTCGCCAAACGCTGGCGCGAGGCTGCCCTCGCAGGAGGAGCCGCAGGGGAACGGGCAGACCGGGATCTGGACGCCATCATGGCCCTGTTCCACGCCGCTGAACGCTATGTAGATCAGGTTCCAGGTTCTGGCCCTGCCCAGTTCTTTGACTACCTGATGAACCAAGAAATACCGATGGATACCTTGGCGGCACGAGCCCAACAGGGAAGTGCTGTGCAGATCATGACACCGGCCAGCGCAGCGGGCAAAGAGTGGGAGATGGTGCTGATCCCAGGATTGCAAGAAGGTGTGTGGCCCAATACCAAGCTTCGTGGCGAGTTGCTAGGCAGCAGTCTCTTTGCGGACGCCGTGGAACACGGGGTGGACTATGCACTCCAGCAGGGGCCCGTGAGTCGCCTTCGCGAAGTTCGTTACGACGAGCTACGAATGTTTTCACTCGCTGTGAGCCGCGCCCAGCGGATTCTGATTTGCACAGCAGTGGCGAGTGAAGACGAACAGCCCTCACAATTTTTGGATTACGTTGCGCCGCTTTCGGTGGATCATCCTGGACGCTCGCTGACCAGAGTAGAGCGGCCACTAACTCTGCGGGCCCTCGTGGCTGAATTACGGGCGGCCACCATAACGGAGACGGCTATAACGACAGATGCAGCGACAGAGACGGCAGCCGGCGCAGCCGGCGTTCCCTGGTCCCCTGACGCTCACGAGGCAGCTCGAGTGCTTGCAGTCTTGGCGTCCGCCCAACCGCCAGTTCCCGGTGCTGCGCCGCAAGACTGGTGGGGCTTGGCGCCCTTGAGCTCAACGGCTCCGATTGTGGGCCCTGAACTTCCTGTGGCAGTTTCGCCGTCAAAAATTGAGGCAGTCCACAAGTCACCTCTGGACTGGTTTGTGCAAGCAGCAGGCGGCGAAGCAGCGACTGACTTCGCACGCAGCCTGGGTACCTTGGTGCACTCCATTGCCCAAGACATGCCAGCAGCAAGTGGCAACGAATACATTCAGGAGCTAGTCCGAAGATGGCCCACCTTGGGGATGAAGGACAACTGGGAGGGACGGCTGGATTTCAAACGAGCCGAAGGCATGGTCAAACACCTCGCCTCCTACGTGATCCTGATGCGTTCTCAGAACCGCGAGCTCGTGGCCACTGAGCATGATTTCCAAGTGGAGTTCCCGGCCCCAGGTACCGCGCGCGACGCCGTGTTGCGTGGACAAGTGGACCGCCTGGAGATGGACGCAGATGGGCGGCTTTACGTGGTTGACCTTAAGACGGGCCGCCGAAAACCGACCAAAGCTGAGCTCGCCCGGCACGCCCAACTAGGTGTTTACCAAGCAGCCGTTGAAAACGGTGCCTTTGCCGAGCTAGCGGAGGGAAGTAGCGGTGGTGCCGCGTTGGTCCAATTGGGTTCAGAAACGGCCTCGGTTGGCGTTCAGGAACAACCAGCCCTTGAAAAAGACGAATCGTGGGCTCAGGAACTCATCCTAGAAGCTGCTGAATTAATGGGCTCCGCATCTTTCCAAGCCCGGCACGATCCCACCAAAGGAAGCTACGGCGGTCATGGTTGCCGGCTTCCAGAAGTTTGTCCCCTCTGCGCTAGGGGAAGGCAGGTCACTGAATGAGTCAGGAATTACCCGTGAGGTTCTCACCCGAGGAATTGGCCTCGCTATTGGGCGAATCCCATGCTCCCACCGCTGAGCAATCAGCCATTATCTCCGCTCCTCTGGAACCGATGCTGGTGATCGCCGGTGCCGGTTCAGGTAAAACTGCAACCATGTCAGACCGGGTGGTGTGGCTGGTAGCCAACGGTTGGGTGCGGCCGGAAGAAATTTTGGGTGTGACATTTACTCGCAAGGCCGCAGGTGAACTCGCCTCGCGTATTAGAAGCAAACTTGCAGCCTTGGCCAAAATTGCCGCTGCTGACACCAAACATGCCGTTTTCCCGGCGGGCCTTTTGGACCCCGATGCCTTGGAACCCAAGGTGTCGACGTATCACTCATACGCCTCCTCGATCGTCTCGGACCACGGCCTTCGCCTGGGTATCGAACGGGACGTGACCCTCTTGGGCGGTGCCCGGATGTGGCAGATGGCAAACGAAATTGTGGAATCTTTCGACGGCGAATACGAGCACCTGAGCGCTGCCAAATCCACGCTAGTTAAAGCAGTTGTTCAACTCTCAGGCGAGTGCTCCGAGCACTTGCGGCCCGCCACAGAAGTTCAAGAGTGGCTCGCGGAACGGCTTGCTACCTACAGTGAGCTTCCCCTCGTTTCCAAGGGAGCCCGGGGTCCAGAGAAAGCAGCCAAGGACCTCGAGCGTCTGCTCAAAACAAGGATCACCGTTGCTGAGCTTGTTGAACGCTACGAACAAGCCAAACGTCGCCGTTCAGTCCTAGACTTCGGGGACTTGGTTGAACTTGCAGCACGTATTTCCAATGAAATTCCTGAGGCAGCACGGATGGAGCGTGAGCGCAGCAAAGTTGTCCTCCTGGACGAATTTCAGGACACCTCGCACGCACAGATGGTGCTGTTCTCGCGGCTATTCGGCGACGGGCACCCGGTCACAGCGGTAGGGGACCCCAATCAATCCATCTACGGCTTTCGCGGTGCCTCAGCAGGGCAATTGTTCCACTTCTCCACAGAGTTCCCTAGGGTGTTCCCCGACGGCAACCGTGCACCAGCGAAGACTGCTTTCCTCACCACCGCATGGCGTAACGGCCACAACGTGCTGGCCATGGCAAATACCATCGCAGCGCCCTTGAACAAGGCGGCAGTGAGTGTCACCGGTGGTGTACCTTCACTCACGGCTTCACCAACTGCCAAACAGGGCCGCGTTGTTATGTCCAGGTTCAACACTGACGTGGACGAATCATTGGCCATTACCGAGGCCATTATGCGTTTACGTCGACCAGGCGGGTTACGTGAGCCGGGTGTGGCCGGGGGCCGCTCCGGACCGCCGATTATGGCCGTTCTATGCCGCCGTCGGGCTCAAATGGAAGGCATTCGTCAACAATTCGAGCGTTACGGTGTTCCCTACGAGATTGTTGGTCTCGGTGGTTTGATGGACACCCCAGAAATTGTGGACATGGTTGCCACACTCCACGTTTTAGCGGATCCGGGCCGATCAGATTCCTTGATGCGGTTACTCGCTGGAGCGCGCTGGCGTCTGGGCACCGCAGACTTGATGGCATTCAACGACTGGTCTCGCTTTTTGGCCAAGCGCCGTGCCCAAGCCATTGAGCGCAGAGAATCTCTGGATCTCAACACACCTGAGGAGCTCGAGAGCGAGGACGCTAGCGCCCCAGTGATCGCGGCGGACCTTAGCGATTCAGCAAGCCTGATTGAAGCGCTGGACTGGTTGCCGCAGCCAGGCTGGGTCTCCGGTCACCAACGCTCCCTCACCGCTGAAGGGCTGGAGCGTCTTCAACGGTTATCGGCGGAGCTGCGTACCTTGCGTACTTTCTTGGGTGATGACTTGATCTCCCTACTCGGTGAAGTCGAACGCACCATGCTTTTGGATATTGAGGTGGCAGCAAAACCTGGGGTGAGTATCCATCAAGCGCGTAGAAATCTTGATGCTTTTCAGGATGCGGCGGCGGGCTTTATGCAAACGGCTGAACGGGTTGACCTGGCGACTTTTTTGGCGTGGCTCGAAGCGGCTCAAGATGAAGAAAACGGCCTGGCCATGGCACAAGCCGAGGTTAATCCGGAAGCCGTTCAACTCCTCACCGTCCACGCTTCCAAGGGGCTCGAATGGGATGCGGTGTTTGTTCCGGGTCTAAATGCAGGCAGCTTTCCGAGCGACAAAATCTCACGATGGAGCAGCGGCAGTGCGGCGCTCCCGTGGCCTTTACGTGGGGACGCCAACGATCTACCTCAATGGGACACGGATCAGCCGGACAAAAAAGGTTGGCTGGAATCCGAGAAAACCTTCTCCGATGAGGTGGGCGCGCACGCCGAACTTGAAGAACGGAGACTTGCGTACGTTGCCTACACAAGGGCCAAGGACTTCTTGTGGCTCTCGAGCGCGGCCTGGGTGGGAACTCGCAGTAAACCCAGTGAACCGTCACCCTTCCTGAGCGAATTGTGGCAGCTAGCTGTGCCGGGGCAATCGCTGATCGAAATCCACGCCGAAAGTGTTGAAGCTGAGGCCATCACAGAGACGAACCCGCACACCGCCGAGATCCAAAGTGCCAACTGGCCCTACGATCCGCTAGAGGGGCCCCTCGACGCTGTGACCGGTGAACGTTTGAGTCTCAAACCAGGCCGACGCGCGGCAATGGAACGTGCCGCTGTTGAGGTCAACGCTTGGCTAGAAAGGGGGACGGAGACCGGGGATATTGCGGCGGGGCTGAGCCTCAAAGCGTCTGGATGGGCCGAAGAGGCAAAGCTACTCTTGGCTGCTCGCGAGCAGTTGAGGCCAAACAACGAAGTCCGTCTGCCGCAGCACATTTCCGCGTCCACTCTGACGGAACTGCGCAAGGATCCGGTTGGTGTTGTGACCCAATTGCGCCGACCGATCCCGCGGCAACCGGGAATGGCCGCCCGTAAGGGGACGGCTTTCCACTTGTGGGTGGAGGAGTTCTTTGGTTCGGCCGGAATGCTGGACTTTGAAGATCTCGCTGGCACTAATAGCGATCCGGCAGACGTCTACCAACTTGAAGAGCTTGTAGAGACTTTTAAACGCTCCGAATGGGCCAGCCGCATTCCCGCGTTTGTTGAAGCTGCCGTGGAAACGCGCGTAGGTGACGTTGTGGTTCGTGGCCGCATTGACGCCATTTTCCAAGACGCTGACGGTGGCTGGGAACTTGTGGACTGGAAAACCGGCCACAAACCCTCCGCCAAGGATCTGGAAGTGCGCGCCGTGCAGTTGGCCGTGTACCGGCTAGCCTGGGCACGGCTCAAAAACGTTCCCTTGGCGAAGGTGCGCGCTGCGTTCTACTACGTTGCGGACGACGCGGTGGTGCGGCCCATGGACCTTGCAGAGGAAGCCGAACTGGAAGCTATTGTGGCAGCCGCCTACGCTGAACAGCCGGTTTGAACAGTCGGTCAGCGCGATCACCGACAAACCGAGCCGCTAGGAGCGCTTGGGGGCCTCGATGATGGAAATCGCAGCCGTTTCGGTGCTGTCGTGGTGCGCAGCCTCCGGTTCCGTGGTTTCCTCGGAATCCGAGTCCTGCTCGCTGCTCTCTACTTCAACGGGAATTGGCGCTACCGACACAGCAGCTGCAGCACCTGCCGATACGGCAACCGTAGCTGCCGCTGGCGACTCAGCGACCGGCGGCTCTGCGGCCGGGGACGGCACAGCAGCGGCAGTCTCCGTCTCCAAGGCGGTTTCGGGTTCGGGCTCGTGGGCAGCGAGTTCTTGCAACCGCGCCTCTAGACGAGCTTCTTCCTCAACACGTTGTTCTTCTTCGATGTCTGCAGCCAAGGAGGCAAGCATGTCCTCGGCCTCGGCAATCATTTGTGGATCTTCACTCGCAAGCGCCTTGACCAAGTACTGGGCCAGGGCAAACTCAGCGGACAGGGCTGCGCGGCGCAGTAATTGTGTGTCCGGCTGGTCCCGGCGGGAGGCGGCGTAGTGGCGCAAAACGGAATCCACAAAGCTCTGATCTTGAGCGGCCACCAACCACGCCAAGTCATCGGCGGGATCGCCAATGCGGAGGTCAGTCCATCCGGTCACGGCCATCACGCGGGTTCCTTCAACCAGGATGTTGTCTTCGTGGAGGTCGCCATGAACCACACACGGGTTAAAGCGCCACAAAGTGACATCCTCAAGCGCGTTCTCCCAGCGGCGCAACAGAACGCTCTGAATTTTGCCGGTGGTGGCGGCTTGATCCAATTCGTTGAGGCGGCGCTGACGGAATTGTTCGGCGGAATAATGCGGCAGGTCTGCGTTGTCCACCAAAGAGTGAGGTAGATCGTGGATCGCGGCCAACGTAGTGGCCAGATCAGCGGCCATGGCGTCCCCTGCGGCGGCCATCTCATCCACCGGCACGCTATACCCGGCCAAGTGCGAGTACACAAAGGTGGTGAGCGCACCTTGTCGCACGGTGCCGGCCACGGTGGGCATCAAAAACGGAAGTTCGGCACGCACAGCGGGGGCGAAGGCACGGAGCACCAATAGCTCAGTTTCAAGACGGGTGCTGGCCTCGGGGTGCTTAGGGGAGCGCACACGCCAGCGCTTGTCTTCATTGTCCAGCAGGAGTGCCGAATCGAAGTCGGCGGCGTCGTCTGCGGAGGCGGCTACTGCCTTGGGAGCCAGGCCGGGTACGGCGGCGGTTGCAATGGCGGCCAGTTCAATGGGGGATCTTCTCACGCCTTCCACCGTAGATTGCCGGGGCGCGCTCTGTTTCGAGGCTCTCCGGCGAGTCGCCAATACCGTGTACAAGTCAGTACGGTAGAAGCATGAGTATTGTCGCGTCACGCACCCATGCAGCCGACCGCCTCACCTCCACCGTCTTGCCTCACATTGAAGCATCGATCGATCGAGATGCTACTGAGCGGATGCGCCCTGAGAAATTGTCGGAGCTTTTGGTTGAGCCGGGCACCAAAGCCATGCTGCTGTCCCAGCGTCAGGCACTTTTGACCGCTGACGACGACGGAGGCTTGCTTCTGCTGGACGTCGGTACTGTGCTCGAGCACATTCCAGAGCAAGACAAGCTGCAGTTCGTCTACTTGGGACGAACTGTCAGTTCCGAAAGCGCTCCGGTGGGGACCGCCGTCGTACTGGTGGTTTTGCCTGAACCCTTAGAACCGGGGACTGCTGGCATCAGCACCACCGCTGTGTGGCATAGTTTCCGTGAGTGTGCAGCCTGGTTAAACGCCACTGACACGGCACTGTTTATCGAGGCCAGCGCCATTTCAAACTGGCATTCCTCGCACCCCTATTGCCCGCGGTGTGGAGCAGCTACCAACGTGGAACAGTCCGGTTGGGTGCGCCGCTGCCCGCGCGATGATTCAGAGCATTACCCGCGCACTGACCCGGCGATCATTGTGACAATTGTTGGCCCGGATGATCGCGTGCTCCTAGGCGGCGGTGGTGCTCAGCACAGCAAAATGCACTCCACATTCGCCGGTTTTGTTGAGCCAGGTGAATCACTAGAACAAGCTGTTGCCCGGGAAATGGCTGAAGAAGTCAGCGTGGACATAACAGATGTGCAGTATCTCGGATCGCAGCCTTGGCCCTTCCCAGCAAGCCTGATGCTCGGGTTCACAGCAAGCACCACCACCGTTGACCCCAAACCCGACGGCGTTGAGGTCACCCGGGCGCGTTGGTTCACTCGTGCGGAATTGCAGGAAGCGGTGTTGAGCGGGGAGATTGTTATTCCGTCCAGAATTTCGATTTCCAGGGCGTTGATTGAGCACTGGTACGGCGGAAAAATTGAAGAGCCTCAACCGGCCTAAACTTGAAGGTCCAACAATCACCAAAGACCCAGAACAACTGCAGCAATCTAGAACGGCGCCCTTGACTACACCAGCATTTGACGACTCACTCTCCCTCGAGGAACGGATCCTGGGCGGGCTGGATGCCGAACAACGCGAGGTGGCCACCGCCTTGACCGGTCCCTTGTGTGTTCTGGCAGGTGCTGGTACAGGAAAAACCCGGGCCATTACCCACCGGATCGCTTATGGTGTCCACACAGGCGTCTACCAGCCTCAGCGGCTCTTGGCCGTGACCTTCACGGCCCGGGCCGCAGCGGAAATGCGCAGCCGGTTGCGCGACCTTGGTGTGGGGAACGTCCAAGCGAGGACCTTCCACGCAGCTGCATTGCGGCAATTGCAGTTCTTCTGGCCCCAAGCCATTGGCGGCGAATTGCCGGCACTGGTTGACCACAAAGCGCAGCTGATCACCGAGTCAGCGCGCCGGCTCCGCCTCTCAACGGACCGTGCCACCGTGCGCGACTTAGCCTCTGAAATTGAGTGGGCCAAAGTATCGATGCTCACCCCGGGCAATTACGCAGATCGTGCTGCGGACCGGGGAGAACCTGGCGGTTTTGATATCCGCACCGTCTCGAGGGTTTTTCAGGCCTATGAAGACCTCAAAACTGACCGAAATCTGATCGACTTTGAAGACGTTCTACTGATCACAGTGGGCATCTTGCAAGAGGATCAGAAGGTAGCGGCCACGGTTCGTGAACAGTACCGGCACTTTGTTGTGGACGAATACCAAGACGTTTCGCCGCTGCAACAAAAGCTCCTCGATTTGTGGCTAGGCGGCAGGCAAGAGCTGTGTGTTGTGGGGGACTCGAGCCAGACTATTTACTCCTTCACGGGCGCCACCTCACGCCACCTCTTGGAATTTCCCAAGACGTTCCCTGACGCCAAAGTGGTCCAGTTGGTCCGCGATTACCGGTCCACCCCGCAAGTGGTGAAGCTGGCCAACGAACTCCTCGCTGCTCGCCCCAGCGGTGGCCCCACAGCTGACGCTGCTTGGGCTAAACCCTTGCAGTTGAAAGCCCAACGTCCGCAAGGACCCGGGCCAGTCTTTACCGAATGCCCGGATGACGAAGCTGAAGCAGCCATGGCTGCGGCCAAGATCAAAGAACTGATGACAGCAGGGACCAAACCCAGCGAGATTGCAATCCTCTTCCGTACCAACGGCCAATCCGAAGCTTACGAACAAGCCCTGGCTTCGGCCGGAATCGGCTACCAGCTCCGTGGTGGAGAGCGGTTCTTTGCTCGCAGGGAAGTGCGTGATGCCATCCTGCAATTGCGGGCAGCATCGCGGGCTGTGGAAGAAGACGCCGCTCTCCAGCTTGGCCAAATAGTGCGTGACGTTCTCAGCAGCCTCGGCTACGCGGACAAAGCTCCAGCCTCCGGCGGTGCCACCCGGGAGCGCTGGGAATCCCTTGCCGCTTTGGTGTCTTTGGCTGATGAACTCAGTGCCAATCGTGGCCCTGAGTTTGGCTTGATGGCTTTTGTGGCTGAGCTTCAAGACCGATCCGTCTCCCAACATGCCCCCACCGTTCAAGGCGTGACTTTGGCTTCACTGCACGCGGCCAAGGGGCTGGAATGGGACGCAGTATTTTTGGTGGGATTGAGCGAGGGGCTGATGCCCATCTCCTTCGCCGATTCTGCAGCGTCAGTGGATGAGGAACGGCGTTTGCTGTATGTAGGCATCACACGTGCTCGAGAATTCTTGTCGCTGTCATGGTCCACAGCCCGAACACCCGGCGGACGAGCCAACCGTAAACCATCCCGCTTTTTGGACGGCTTGCGTCCCGGCTCAGTGACCACCTCCACGGTGCGTGGAAGCAAAGTATCCATGCGGCGCAAAGCTGCAGTTCCGGCGTCGTGCAAGGTCTGCGGAAGTATGCTCACCACAGGCGCTGAACGGAAAGTGGGCCGCTGTTCAAACTGCCCGCCTAGCTACGAAGAACACACCTTTGAAGCGTTGCGTGAATGGCGCCGAGGAGTGGCCTCCGAATCTGACGTTCCGGCGTACGTGGTGTTCACTGATGCAACGTTGACGGCAATTGCTGAGGCACGTCCGCTCACTATGGAACAGCTCGCTCCCGTGGCCGGGGTGGGGCCCTCCAAGCTCGAACGCTACGGGGAAGCGGTGCTCGCTGTGCTTGCACGGTCGGTGGCGGGGCCGGCGGCGTGAAAGGTTTGGGCCGGCGCCGTTCGGCGCAACCTCAGCAGCTGGTGACTGACTTCAGCGGCGTTACCGTGGAGGTCCGCCGGTCAACCCGGCGCCAGCGTACCGTCTCTGCATTTTGGGAGCAGGGAACGGCTGTGGTGGCTATTCCGGCGCACTTTACACCAGCTCAAGAGGCCGACTGGGTGCAAAAAATGGTGCCCAAGTTGCAACAGCGCGGGCAAGGACGTGGTGCAGGCGCCAAGCGTTCTCCGCGGAGCGACGATGAGTTGATGCAACGCGCCACGGAGCTGTCCAGACAGTATTTGGGGGCTAAGGCTGTGCCCTCGAGCGTGCGGTGGGTGAGTAATCAGAATTCGCGTTGGGGTTCGGCAACACCGGCGGACGGCAGTATTCGTCTGTCAGACAAGTTGCAACCCATGCCAGGCTGGGTACAGGACTACGTGATGGTGCACGAGCTGGCACATTTATTGGTGTCTTCGCACGGGCCTGTTTTTTGGCGGTTGGTGGACGCTTACCCGCATACCGAGCGAGCTAAAGCATTCCTCGAGGGTGTTGCCTTTGCCCAATCGCGGCTGCCCGCCTGACTGACATTTGTGGTTGTTCTCAGCGCTGAGAACAACCACAAATGCGAACTACTTTGGGGATGAATCCGGCGCCGGTTCGTCACCAGAGTCTGGCTCGTCAAAGCCGCCGGCAAGCAACTTCTCCAGCGCGTCGTCGACTTCGCTATCAGACGCTTCGGCCAGTGTGCGTCGAGCGGCAAAACCTGTGGGATCATCAAGGTCCTCGGCAGTCGGCAGCAAATCTGGGTGTTTCCAAATAGCGTCGCGGCCTTCCACGCCGCGTTCGTCCTTGAGCGAAGACCACAAGGCGGCAGCCTCGCGCAGTCGCCGCGGACGGAGTTCAAGGCCCACGAGCGAAGCAAAAGCGTGCTCGGCCGGACCACCCGTTGCCCGGCGACGACGAGCCGTCTCGCGCAGGGCCGCAGCGGAAGGCAACACATTGTGGGTTGCGGCAGCGGTGAGCTCGTCCACCCAACCCTCAACCAGCGCCAAAGCGGTTTCGAGCTTAGCGAGGGCTTGTTCCTGCGCAGGCGTTCGCTGCGGCATAAAGACGCCTTGCGAGAGCGCTTCTTGGATGCCTTCAGGATTCGAAGGATCAAGCTCGCGGGCTAGCTCTTCGATGCGTGAAGTGTCGATGTGGATGCCGCGTGCGTATTCCTCAATGGCACCCAGCAAATGGCCGCGCAACCACGGGACGTGCACAAACAGGCGGGCGTGTGCGGCTTCTCGAACCGCCAAGAATAAACGAATGTCGCCTTCAGGCAGCTCCAAGCCCTCACCAAATTTGGTCACGTTGGCCGGGAGTAGAGCCATTTCTAGGTCAGCCAGGGGGACACCAACGTCCGTTGAGCTCACAACTTCGGTGGAGAGCGCACCAATGGCTTGGCCCAACTGCATACCAAAAATGGCACCGCCCATGTTGTTCAGCATCGAGGATGCCCCGCCCATGGCGGACTTCATGTGTTCCGGCATCTGCTCGGTCATCGCGTTGGAGAGAGCGTTGGCAATGCTGTTAGCTACCGGTTCGGTGAGGCGCTTCCACGTCCCCATGGTCTCTTCCACCCACTCAGCGCGGGACCATGCTCGCCCAATCAGACCCGTTGACGGAAGGTCGGTGACGGCATCAAGCCAAAGCTCGGCAAGGCGCAGTGCCTCGTCCACCTCTCGGCTTTGCAGGCTAGTGACCGAAGGATCCGAAGTGCCAGCGGCCGCGCGTCGAGCATTTTCATGGGCGAGCGTCCAGTTCACTGGCCCTTCGGCCGGTGCGCTCATCATGGCCTGCACCTGCGCGAACATCTGCTGCAGCAGGGCAGGGTCATTGGGGAGGCCCGTTGCTTTGGCAATTTCGGCAGCGTCCAACCCGTTCATGCCTTGACCGCCTAAAAGATTCGCCAGCATTTCAGCAAGCGGGTCTTGGGGTTCGTCACCATTTGAAGGGGTGTTGGGATTCGAGGTCATGGCTCCGCCGATCTGTTTTCGAGCTGCTTCGACCTTCACCGTACTCCGGCGCACTGCTGCGTGTCTGCCAGCGAGCGGCCGGTTTCGCTATAGGCAAATATGCTGGGCTCCAGACTGTGAATGTCCATGGAATATGCCGTGAGCTGGCCTGTGTGAAGTCACCGGCGGCCCAACAATTCATGAGCACCGCGTAATCTGTTCACAACACTCCTCGCGTCCGGGTACACCTCTATGATCCGCAGCGGTCAGCAGCGGGGCAGGTAAAAACACAGAGTTAAAGTTTCGCCAGGGAAAGGCCCCATGACACAGCTGAGTAATCACCTTGATGCTCCGGACGCCAACAATGCTCCGTACACCAAGCGGGACCGCAGGTTTACGGCCATGTTGGTGACCGGCGCAGTGGCGGTTGTGTTGGGCATCGTCGCGGCAGTGGTACCAGTGCCTTACGTGGTGGAATCGCCAGGCCCCACCTTTAATACCCTCGGTAAAGATGGCACCAAATCGGTCATTTCAGTCACCGGTCACGAGTCTTACCCCACCTCTGGAAACCTCAACCTGACCACCGTCTACGTCAGCGGCGGCCCCAACGGTCCGGTATCGATCTTGGAAGCCTTGCAAGCTTGGTTGGATCCAGCCAAAGCTGTGTACCCGCAGGAAATGATCTACCCCTCCGGCGTCACGAAAGAGCAGTCGGACCAAGAAAGTGCCGTGGCCATGTCCACCTCACAAGAAAATGCGACGGCGGCCGCACTCTCTGAGCTGGCGATCACCTATAAGCAAAACTTGATTGTTGCTGGGTTCTCGGAAAACTCGCCTTCGCAATCAAAACTGGCGGTGGGGGATCAACTGCTCAGCGTTGACGGTCACAACGTGACCACCCTGAAAGTTGTGCAAGACGCGCTGGCAGCCGGCGCCGGAATGCCAGCAACCGTCGTCGTACTTCGCGGCGGAAAAAATGTCACAGCTCAAGTGACGCCAACCCGCAATTCTGAGGGCCGCTACCTGCTGGGCATTGGGCTTGAGTACAAGTTCACGTTCCCCTTTGACGTGAAGTTCAGTCTGGACCAGGTCGGTGGGCCAAGCGCCGGAATGATGTTTGCGCTTGGCCTGATTGACACCATCACCCCGGGCGAGCTGACTGGCGGGAAATTCGTCGCCGGCACCGGAACCATCACCCCGGACGGCAAAGTGGGCGCGATCGGCGGAATTGCCCAGAAGATGCACGGCGCTCGCGACCAAGGCGCAACGCTGTTTTTGGCACCGGCAGCAAACTGCAATGACGTTGTGGGGCACGTCCCGGATGGGCTCCAAGTGGTCAAGGTCGAGACCTTGGCTGAGGCGCGGGACGCAGTTCGACTTGCTGGAGAAGGTAAGGACACTTCCGCTTTGCCAAGTTGCTCAGCGAACTAGACTGACGGTGTGGGAACTTAGCGGGCTCTTGGCTCGTGCCATAAGTACCCGAATTATCATCACCGCTTGTTGCGCGCGGCCGCGCGCAAGGCACTCACATCACTAAGAGGTAGCTAGCTTGTCTAGAGACGCCAGCCCCGCAGGTCCCGCATATCAACGCGCGCGAAGGGGGGCTCTAGTTCCCACCCTCATTGTTGTTGCGGTGCTGGTAGTGGCATTTATCTTCTTCGCCAATATCTGGACTGACGTTTTGTGGTATCAGCAATTGGGATTCATTTCCGTATTTTTGACCGAGAATATCTCCCGCATCCTGACCTTCTTGGTGGGGTTCGCGCTGATGTTCTTGGCAGTGTTTTTCTCGATCCGCATTGCTTACCGGTCACGCCCGGTCTACGCGCCTGATTCGAGCATTCAGGACAATCTGAACCGCTACCAGGCACAGCTGGAACCCATCCGCCGGGCAGTGATGATTGGTGTTCCTGCACTCTTTGGACTGTTTGCCGGTAGTGCTGCAGCGGCTCAATGGCAGCGCGTTTTGATGTTTATCAACCAAGTTCCCTTTGGTCAGCAAGATCCGCAGTTCCACTTGGATATTAGTTTTTACCTCATGACACTGCCGTTCTTGGGCTTTTTAGTGGGTTTTTTGATCAGCGTTGTGGTCATCTCCACGATTGCCGGACTCCTGACGCACTACTTGTATGGCGCGATTCGCCTGCAAGAACGCGGCATTTTCACCAGCCGCACAGCACAGATTCACCTGTCCGTTGCCGGTGCGCTCTTTTTGTTGTTGCTCGCCGCGAATTTCTGGCTGGACCGTTATAGTGCAGTCCTTAATGCCAACCCGGGCCGTTGGGCTGGAGCCCTGTACGCGGACGTTTCGGCAGTAATCCCCACCAAGGCCATCTTGGCCATTGCCGCGGCGATTGTTGCTGTGCTCTTTATTGTGGCCGCAGTCATTGGCCGCTGGCGTTTGCCGGTGATCGGTACAGCCATGTTGATCATCACCGCAATCCTGGCCGGCGGCATCTACCCGTGGGCAATTCAGCAATTCCAGGTACGGCCCTCTGAGCGGACCTTGGAAAAGGCATATATCCAACGCAACATCGAGATGACCCGTTCGGCCTACGGCCTGGATAAGGTCTCCGTTAAGCCGTACAACGCCACCACGACGGCGACTGCCGGAGCTTTGCGCGGCGACGCCGAGACGGCTGCAAGTATCCGGCTTCTAGACCCCAACCTGATTTCTTCGGCATTTAGCCAGCTTGAGCAATACCGCCCGTACTACCAGTTCCCGCAGACGCTGAACGTTGACCGCTACAAGATCGATGGCAAGGTTCAAGACACCGTCATTGCCGTGCGTGAGCTGAACCCCAGCGGTTTGAACGCCTCACAGCAGACTTGGTACAACCAGCACATCGTCTACACCCACGGTTACGGTGTAGTGGCCGCCAAGGGCAACAAATTCACCTCAGACGGCAAGCCGGAATTTTTGCAGTATGGCATTCCTTCCACGGGTGTTTTGGGCAATGACACGAGCTACCAGCCGCGAATCTACTTTGGCGAAAACTCGCCCAGCTACTCGATTGTTGGAGCCCCTGAAGGCGCCCCGAACCGCGAGCAAGACCGGCCTGCTGGCCGCGAAGGTACTAGTGAAACCCTCAATACCTTTGATGGAAATGGTGGTCCCAACGTAGGTAACTGGTTCAACAAACTGCTTTACGCTGTGAAGTTCCAGTCCTCCGACTTGCTGCTCTCTGACGGTGTTAATGAGCAGTCGCAGATCCTGTATGACCGCACACCTCGCGAACGTGTTCAGAAGGTTGCACCGTATTTGACGATTGATGGGAATGCTTACCCGGCCGTCATTGATGGTCGTGTGAAGTGGATTGTGGACGGGTACACCACCAGCCCGTACTTCCCGTACTCCCAGCAGCAAGAGTTGGACTCCGCTACCCGCGATTCCCAGACTGCAGCCGGCCGTGTTGCGGCTCTCCCGGGTGAGTCCGTGAACTACATACGAAACTCAGTCAAGGCAACCGTTGACGCATACGATGGCTCAGTGGATTTGTATGCCTGGGATGATCAGGATCCCGTACTGAAGACGTGGCAGAAAGTTTTCCCCACCACTGTGAAGCCGTACTCGGAGATGTCTGCTGATCTAATGAGTCACGTCCGCTACCCAGAGGATCTGTTTAAGGTTCAGCGTGAGCTTTTGGGACGCTACCACGTAACGGATCCGGATAGCTTCTACACCAACAACGATGCGTGGTCCACACCGAATGATCCCACCGTCAAGGATCCAGCCAACCAGGTCAAGCAGCCGCCTTACTACATGTCACTGCAAGTGCCTGGTGAAACCGGAACAGCTTTCCGTCTCACCAGCACGTTTATCCCTCAGGTGGTTGGAGACAGCGCACGTAACGTTCTGTACGGCTTCCTCTCGGCTAATTCTGATGCCGGTTCCACCAAGGGGGTGAAGGCAGAAAGCTACGGCAAGCTGCAATTGCTGGAGCTGCCCACGGATACCCAAGTCACCGGGCCGGGCCAGGCACAAAACCGCTTTGACTCAGACCCCACCGTTTCCCAAGCCTTAAACCTTTTGCGTCAAGGCGCCTCCGAGGTGCTCAACGGAAACCTACTGACTCTGCCGGTGGGTGGTGGTTTGCTCTATGTCCAGCCGGTGTACTTGAAGTCAACAGGTAGCACCGCGTACCCCACCTTGCAGCGAGTTCTTGTTGCTTTCGGTGACAAGATTGGTTTTGCTCCGACCCTGGACGCTGCCCTAGATCAGCTCTTCGGCGGTGACTCTGGTGCAACAGCGGGGGATGCTACGAACAACGGTAAGACACCCACCGCGCCGGGGACATCAGGAACAACTACCAATCCCAACGCGGATCCCAAGGGGGATCTGAAGGCTGCTCTTGATGAAGCCAATAAGGCTATTCAGGATGGTCAAGCTGCGTTGAAGTCCGGCGACTTCGCAGCCTATGGCGAGCAGCAAAAGAAGTTGGACGCGGCGCTGAAGAAGGCCATGGACGCTGAGGCTAAGCTCGACCCAGCCGCCGCTGCAACTTCGACGGCGAGCCCTAGCGCATCACCGTCGGCCACGCCGTCGGACTCTGCGTCACCGTCACCAAGTAACAAGTAGAACAACCGCTAAAACACGCGGCACACCGGCTGGGAGACACAGATCACGTCACCAGGATTTGGCCTGAAGTTTCCCAGCCGGTAGTGTTGTTCTTGCGACGCGGGGTGGAGCAGTTCGGTAGCTCGCTGGGCTCATAACCCAGAGGTCACAGGTTCAAATCCTGTCCCCGCAACCAATGAGAAAAACCCGGAAGATTTTCTTCCGGGTTTTTTCGCGTCTGAGCACGATTGTTCAGGGGTGGGGTTACGCCGTGGCACTTCACGGTGGCACGGCGGTAATCTGCCTGTGCTTCACTGCGGTAGACTAGTTCTTGCGACGCGGGGTGGAGCAGTTCGGTAGCTCGCTGGGCTCATAACCCAGAGGTCACAGGTTCAAATCCTGTCCCCGCAACCAAGGAAACGGCCCGGTCAGTGGAAACACTGACCGGGCCGTTTTGTTCTAACCAGCGCTACAAAATTGGACACTCGCGCGCCGATCCAGGCTGCGGATGTCCAAAAATGTAGCGAGAACCCGGGAACTAGAGTGCAGGGACTGCGTCCTCGACGATTGTTTGGAGTGTGCCAGCCAGCAACGCGTGGACTTGGCTGCGAGTGAGGGTCTTGCGCAAAAGCCATTCGCGGGCGCCGCTTCGAGCCAGCTGCGCAAAAACACGGAAGAGCGCCCGGATCTCTTGCTGGTTGACGCGTCGATCAGCCAGGCCGCACGCCTCCATTAGGAGCTCAATTGACTCGTTCTCGGCTGAAATCAGGACTTCTTCAAGCTCAGGGTCCCGCCCGAGCGCCCCAGATCCCAGCGGGAGCCACGTGGAGCCGGATTTTTGCACTGAATCAAGAAACCACGTCACGGCACTGTCGATCCGCTCGGCCAGTGTGCTATTGGGCAATTGAGCCATGGCAAGCTCAGAAACTGTTGAGCTGACTTTGATGACCTCAAGGTACAGGCCGCGCTTGTTCCCGAAATAGTGGTTGATCAGGCCGCGCGCCACGCCGGCTTCAATGGCAATGTCGGTAGCCGAGACGTCCTCGTAGGGGCGCTCATTAAACAGTCGCTGCGCGCATTCGAAGATCTGCTGCCGCCGCTCATCGGGGGAGAGGCGGCTACGGCGCTGTTCAGCAAGCGGTGCTTCGGCTGGGGTGGGGCTCATCAACTCCGCTCGCCGTCGATCCATGGAAGCCACGCGGGAAGATCCTGCGGGACACTCAGAGGGAAGTCCGGGTGGCGTTTTTCGAGGAAGGACTTCACACCTTCCACGGCGTCTTGGTGCGTGGGGAGTCCTGCAATGAGTCGTGAGTCCACACTGTGGGCTGTATATGGGGTTTCAAGGCCGCTGAGCCTGTTGAGCATTTGCTTGATCACGGCGTTGGACACTTCAGAAGTGTTCTTTATGAGGTCATGCGCCAGGTCATTGGCGGCGCCAAGCACGTCTTCCGGCGCGTGCACCGAGGTCACTAGGCCGGCACTTAGGGCTTCCTCGGCGCCGAAGATGCGTCCCGTGAGCATCCAGTCTGAGGCCCGGGTGACGCCAACGAGCCGGGGCAGGTACCAGGTAGATCCGCCTTCGGGGAAGATGCCGCGGCGGCTGAAGGGGAAACCAAAACGGGAGTCGTGGGAGGCTAGGCGGAAATCGCACGAGAGAGTTATGGTCAGCCCGCCCCCGACGGCGATTCCTCGTAGCGCTGCGATCACCGGTTTGTTCATTCCATAGATCGTTTTGGAGCACCGCCCTGCGGGCTCTTGCCAGTCGTCGCCTGCTGATTTTTCATTCACGTCAAAGCCGCCGCCGCTCAGATCGGCGCCAACACAAAAGTCTTTACCGGCGGCGGTGAGGATTACGACGAAAACTTCGGGGTCGGCGTCGGCTGCTTTGAAGGCGTGCTCTAGCTCGCTGGCCATGGTTAGGGTATATCCATTGTGGGCTTCTGGCCGGTTCAGGGTCAGCGTTGCAATACGCTCCGTGACCTCATAAGTGATGGAGGAGTATGGTGCCGAAATCTCTGTAGTCATGGGCAGCCTTCCGGGCCGAGGGGAAAAGTTCAAGACGGCTATTGACGTGCTGTCAATAGTCTTGCACTATTGGCGGTATGTCAATAACTCCGACGTCGTCAGCATGGATCGATGAAGATCTCCGCGATGTAGCCGAGCTGGCCGCAACGTTTTTCGTCAAAGAGGTAGCCCCGCTCGAGGAGAAGTTCAAAGCCCAAGGATTCCCGGACAAAGCACTCTATGCCAGAGCAGGGGAGCTGGGACTCTCCGGTATGTCCATTCCTGAGGAATACGGTGGCGGCGGTGGCACCTTCGCTAACCTCGCCGTGCTCCTCCAAGAGCAAACTACTGCAGGCGCCGGCAGCCTCGGGTTCGCCGTGAGTGAAGGCATTGTGGCCCACTATCTCTTGGCCTACGCCAGTGAAGAACAGAAAAAACGTTGGCTGCCCAAAATCTGCAGCGGCGAATGGGTGGGCGCCATCGCCATGACCGAGCCAGGCACCGGATCCGACCTGCAGGCGATCACCACCAAAGCCGTTCGCGAGGGTGACGAGTACGTTATCAGCGGATCCAAGATTTTCATCTCGAACGGTCAGCTGTGTGATCTGGTGATCATCGCCGCCAAAACCGATACCAGTCAGGGCGCCAAGGGAATCTCACTTTTGGTAGCAGAGGTTGGCGACAACCCACCCGGGTTCAACCGCGGCCGCAAACTCGCCAAGCTGGGCCTGAAAGGCCAAGACACTTCGGAACTGTACTTCGACGGACTCCGGGTCCCAGCCGAAAACATCCTGGGTACCGAGAAAAATGGCAGCCGGGAAGGTCAGGGCTTCTATCAATTAATGACCCAGCTTCCACAAGAACGGCTGATTACGGCCATCCTGGCCCAAGCCATCAGCGAAGCAGCGGTTGCGGCAACGCTTGACTACACCAAAACCCGTGAAGCCTTTGGCAAACCACTTTTTGAACTCCAAAACACCCGTTTTGAACTCGCCGAATGCGCCACTATCACCCGCGTAAACCGGGTTTTCCTCGATGACTGTATAACCCGGCACACCACCGGCGGCCTCGATGCGGCCACCGCGTCAATGGCCAAGTACTGGATCACTGACAAAACTTCCGAGGTAGTGGACCGTTGCCTACAACTCTTTGGCGGCTACGGGTACTCCACCGAGTACCCCATTGCCGAAATGTACGCCGACAACCGGGTGCTGCGGATTCTCGCCGGCGCCAACGAAGTTATGAAGGAACTCATCGCCCGCTCGCTGTGATGTGGAAGGAAAACCCATGAGTGAAACAACGCCGCCAGAAGCCTACGTATTTGATGCAGTCCGTACCCCGCGAGGACGCGGCAAAAAGGGATCGCTCCACGGGACTAAACCCATTGACCTCGTGGTGGGGCTGATCAACGCCCTGAGGGAACGGAACCCGGGCCTTGACGAAACTCTGATTGATGACCTCATTCTGGGAGTTGTCTCACCCGTAGGGGACCAAGGCGCAGTCATTGCCCGGACCGCCGTGCTAGCTGCTGGGTTGCCTGACACGGTGGGCGGCGTTCAAGTCAACAGGTTCTGCGCCTCCGGATTGGAAGCTGTAAACATTGCGGCTCAAAAGGTTCGTTCCGGGTGGGATCAGCTGATCATTGCCGGTGGCGTTGAGTCTATGTCTCGCGTACCGATCGGTTCCGACGGCGGAGCCTGGGCTATGGACCCTGCCACCAACTACGATGCTTACTTTGTTCCGCAGGGCATCGGTGCCGACTTGATCGCCACCATGGAGGGGTTCACCCGCGAGGACGTTGATGCGTACGCGGTGCGCTCGCAGAAGCTCGCCGCCCAGGCCTGGGCAGAGGGCCGCTTTGCGAACTCAGTGGTCCCAGTCAGGGACCAAAACGGCTTACTGGTGTTGGACCATGACGAGCACATGCGCCCTGAATCCACTCCCGAATCTCAGGCCGCATTGCGGCCGGCGTTTGAGGTGATGGGCTCGGCTGGTGGCTTTGACGCCGTCGCACTTCAAAAGTTCCACCACGTGGAGTCGATTGATCACGTGCACACTGCCGGTAATTCCTCGGGAATTGTCGACGGCGCTGCGCTGGTTCTGATGGGCAGCGCGGAAGTTGGGGAGCGGCTAGGTCTTAAGCCGCGAGGGCGGATTGTGGCCACCGCAACGTCCGGCGCCGACCCCACGATTATGCTCACGGGCCCCACTCCGGCTACCAAAAAACTCCTTGCGAAGGCAGGCCTCGGTGTGGAGGACATTGACCTGTTCGAGATCAACGAGGCCTTCGCGTCTGTCGTCTTGAAGTACCAAAAGGACTTGGGTATTCCGGACGAGCAGCTCAACGTCAACGGTGGTGCCATCGCCATGGGTCACCCGCTCGGTGCCACGGGGGCGATGATTCTGGGCACTGTGCTGGATGAGCTGGAACGGACTAACAAACGACGCGCGGTGGTCACCCTGTGCATCGGCGGCGGTATGGGCGTGGCAACTCTGGTGGAGAGGATTTAGGGGCGATGGCAAACGAGACTGCGAACTCAAAGACCGTGAACCAAATGACCGTGAACCAAGAAACAGGCATGATGATCCGCTGGGCGCAAGATGCCGACGGTGTAGTGGTCCTGACCATGGACGATCCCCAGCAATCCGCGAACACCATGAATGCCGATTACGTCGCTTCGATGCAGTCGGTAGTGGACAGGCTGCTTGCCGAAAAGGAAAACGTGAAAGGCGTGATCCTCACTTCGGCCAAAAAGACGTTCTTCGCCGGCGGTGATTTGAGAGACCTGGTGGCAGCCACCAAGGACGATGCACAGCGCATTGCTGATCTCGGCCGGCAAATAAAGCAACAGCTGAGGACTCTGGAAACCCTGGGTGTGCCGGTGGTGGCTGCCATCAACGGTGCTGCCCTCGGTGGTGGTCTCGAAATCGCATTGGCCACGCATTACCGGGTGGTGGCTAACACTCGAGGAACCGTACTTGGTTTGCCAGAAGTCACCCTGGGTCTGTTGCCTGGCGGCGGCGGAATTGTGCGCACCGTCCGGCTAATGGGGATCCAAGAAGCTGTCACCAAGCTCTTGCTGCAGGGCCAAAAGTACAAGCCAGCACAGGCTCTCGAACTGGGTTTGGTTCATAACGTAGTGGATACCGTGGAGGAGCTCATCCCGGCTGCCAAAGCATGGATTGCCTCCCATCCTGAGTCCTCGCAGCCGTGGGACGTTAAGGGCTACAAGATTCCTGGTGGAACCCCCTCCTCCCCGGCTTTCGCTGCGAATCTTCCGTCCTTCCCAGCGAATCTGCGCAAGCAACTCAAGGGTGCAAATTATCCGGCACCGCGGGCTATTCTGGCCGCAGCAGTTGAAAGCACGCAAGTGGACTTTGAGACGGCCCAAGAGATCGAAGGCCGCTACTTCGTTGAGCTGGTCACGGGGCAAGTCTCCACCAACATGATCAAGGCATTCTTCTTTGACATGGCCAGCATCAATTCAGGTCTGAGCCGCCCCGAAGGCTTCCCCCAGCGCACCGCTACCAAGGTGGCAGTTCTGGGTGCCGGGATGATGGGTGCCGGTATCGCCTACGTTTGTGCCAAGGCGGGCATCGAGGTGATGCTCAAGGATGTTTCACTCGAAGCAGCCCAGCGTGGCAAGGCGTACTCGCAGGCCATCACAGAAGAGGCTGTGTCCCGGGGCCGGTCCACCCAAGAGCAGGCCACCACGTTGCTGGACCGAATTACCCCCACCACTCAGGCCACTGATCTTGCCGGTTGTGATCTGGTGATCGAGGCAGTGTTTGAGAACGTCAATGTGAAACAAGTTGCGTTCCAAGAAATCCAGGACATTGTTGCTCCGGATGCCCTCTTAGGCTCCAACACGTCTAGTTTGCCCATTTCCTCGCTCGCTGAGGGAGTGAATGAAGCTAAGAACTTTATTGGGCTGCACTTCTTCTCCCCAGTGGACAAGATGCCACTCTTGGAGATCATCGCTGGCACGGAGACCTCGGATGAATCCCTGGCTAGGGCGTTCGACCTCGCCCAGCAAATCGGCAAAACCCCGATTGTGGTCAACGATTCGCGTGGATTTTTTACCAGCCGGGTGATCGGGACGTTTATGAATGAGGCCATCGCCATGTTGGGTGAAGGCGTCGCGGCGTCTTCGATTGAACAGGCGGGTCTGCAAGCAGGCTACCCGGCGGCACCACTGCAACTCTCCGATGAACTCAACCTGACTTTGATGTCCAAGATCCAGAAGGAAACCAAGGCTGGGCTCGAAGCCGACAACGGCCAGCAGAAGTACCGTCACCACGCTGCGTACAACATCGTGGACAAGATGATCGAGGAGTTCGGCCGCAAGGGAAAACTCGCCGGTGCAGGCTTCTATGACTATGCGGACGGCCACCGAACCGGCCTGTGGTCAGGGCTCAAGGAAAACTTTGGTGGCACAGCCCAGATTCCGTTTGAGGACATCAAGGAGCGGATGCTTTTCGCGGAATCGCTGGAGACTGTTCGGTGCCTGGACGAGGGTGTTCTGCGTAGTGCCGAGGACGCCAACATTGGCTCGCTGCTGGGTATTGGTTTCCCCGCATGGACTGGCGGTGTGCTTCAGTACATCAACGGTTACGACGGCGGATTGCCAGGTTTTGTGGCTAGGTCCCGTGAGCTTGCTGCCCGTTACGGTGAGCAATTCGAACCGCCGGCGTCGCTGGTGGAAAAGGCCGAGAACGGCGGCCACTACTGATGCGCCTGGTGCCTGAGCCTGCCGGCGGTGTGTTTGACCGCGAGTGGAAAGCGTTCTCGGTGACGCGGGATAAAAACCCGGAAGTCGCCGTCGTGCAGTTGCTTGGCCCTGGCCGCGGCAACATGATGGGGCAGGACTTTTGGGCTGGGCTGCCGCAAATTTTTGCCGCGCTCGATGCCGATACCTCGGTTCGCGCTGTGGTTCTCGCCGGTCAAGGTAAGCACTTCAGCACGGGCCTTGATGTTCAGGGCGTACTGGGGCCGTGGCTTGCTGGCATAGGTGGGGGACCAACATCCACAGCGGCGGATCGCAGCGGGTTCTTGGCTTTGGTCAGCACACTCCAAGCCAGTATCACTTCGGTGGCTGTGTGCCGGAAACCAGTGATTGCAGCAGTATCCGGCTGGTGCATTGGTGGCGGAGTTGACCTGATTAGCGCGGCAGATGTGCGGGTGGCATCCCAAGACGCCAAATTCAGCATTCGCGAAGCACGGCTGGCGATCGTCGCCGACGTTGGTAGCTTGCAACGCCTGCGCGGCATCATCGGTGAAGGCCACTTAAGGGAGTTGGCACTAACAGCCAAAGACTTTGACGCTGCCCATGCCGAAAAGATCGGCCTGGTCAACGAGGTTCTGGGGACACCCGAGGAAGCACTGGCTGCCGCCATCCAGATGGCCGGGGAGATCGCGGCTAACTCGCCGCTAGCCGTGGCCGGAACCAAAGCCGTGCTCAACGAGGATCGTGAAGAACACATTGCCCGGGGACTGCGTCACGTGGCGCTTTGGAATAGTTCATTTATTCACAGCGAAGACTTGCTAGAAGCCGTTCAAGCCATGGGGGAGGGGCGCTCAGCAAGGTTCACAGGTCACTAGCCAAAATCATTTGGCACTCCCGCCACAAAGAATCAGCGTCGATTTCTTAAGGAGCCGCAATGTATCTCACTCAAGGCCTTCATCGTTCACTTCAGGCAGACCCCAACGGTATTGCCACCATTTACAAGGACCGTTCCCGGACCTACGCCGAGCATGCCGATAGGATCGCCCGCTTTGCTGGAGCTTTGCGGCAGCTCAACGTCCAGCCGGAGGACCGGGTGGCAATGCTCTCGCTCAATAGCGACCGCTACGCCGAGTATCTTCTGTCTGTGCCGTGGGCTGGTGCGGCAGTTAACCCGGTGAGCATTCGGTGGAGCCCCACCGAGATTGCGTATTCTCTCAACGATTCCGGCACCAAGGTTTTGTTGATCGACGATGCGTTTCTCCCCATGGCCCAGTCCTTGAAGGAAAAAACCCCGGGACTGGAAACCTTGATCCACTGTGGTGATGGACCCACCCCGGAAGGCATGCTCTCCTATGAACAACTCGTGGCCCAGAATGAACCAGTCGAGGATGCATACCGGCGCGGGGATGACCTTGCTGGGGTCTTCTACACGGGTGGCACCACGGGATTCCCCAAGGGGGTGATGCTCAGCCACACGAACTTTGTTACCTCCGGCTTGGGCACCGTTGCCACGAGTGAATTGTTGTTCGCAGGAGCCACATTCTTGCACGCGGCGCCGATGTTCCACTTGGCTGACCTTGCCGCGTGGTGCGGCCTCACGATCTTGGGCGGCACTCACGTGATGGTTCCGTTCTTCGAACCAACCTCCGTATTCCAAGCAATCGAGAAGCACCGGCCCACCGACGTTTTGCTGGTACCCACCATGATCCAGATCCTCACCGACCATCCCGATGCCGGGAACTACGATCTGTCCTCAATGCAGCGCATGCTCTACGGTGGTGCATCTATTTCTGAAGGTGTTTTGAAACGGACCATGGAGCGTTTCCCAGGTGTGCGGATGACTCAGGCTTACGGGCAGACGGAGGCCGCGCCCGTGATCACCCTATTGCTGCCGGACGACCACCACGGCGACGCTCTGCGCTCGGGAGGCCGTGCAGCACCGCACTGCCAAGTCGCGGTATTGGGCGCGGACGGCACGGAACTTCCCAGCGGTGAAGTGGGCGAGATCTGTGCCCGCGGTGCCAACGTGATGCTCGGCTACTGGAATAACCCCGAACAGACTGCCGCGGCCCTCCAAGATGGGTGGCTGCACACCGGGGACCTTGGCTACCTTGATGCCCAAGGATTTGTGTACGTGGTGGACAGACTCAAGGACATGATCATCACCGGCGGCGAAAACGTGTACTCAGCCGAGGTAGAGAACGCGCTGAGCAAGCATCCCGCCGTCGCGTCCTCTGCAGTCATTGGTGTGCCGGATGAACGCTTTGGGGAGCGGGTGCACGCAGTGGTGATTTTGGCGCCGGACGCAGCACCTACCGTGGAGGAACTCCAGGCCCACTGCCGCGAACACATTGCCGGCTATAAGGTTCCTCGCAGCTTCGCATTCCCTGAATCCATGCCGATGTCAGGTGCCGGAAAGATCCTCAAGCGGGACTTGCGCGAAACGTACGCACGGGAAAAAGCCGCAGCCTCAGACGGCGAACAAGGATAATAATGTCAGGACCCTTGCAGGGTGTGAAAGTGGTGGAGCTTGCGGCGCTGGGACCAGCGCCGCACGCTGCCATGATGCTTGCGGACATGGGAGCAGACGTGGTCCGCATCGTGGGCCCGGCACCTTTTATTGGAGGGTACGACGTCGATACTCATCTCCAGCGCGGACGCACCACTGTGCGGGCGGACCTGAAAGACCACGCCGCGCTCGCGAAGGTGCGTTCACTCATCAACGAGGCCGATGTACTACTCGAGGGCTTCCGGCCAGGCACCACCGAGCGTTTGGGTTTGGGGCCGGCAGAGTTCTTGGAGGGAAATCCGCGACTCATCTACGCCAGGATGACCGGCTGGGGTCAGTCCGGGCCGCTGGCTGCCAGGGCCGGGCATGACATCAACTATCTGGCCCTCAGCGGTGCGCTCAACGCCGTTGGTCCCGCCGAGCATCCCGTCCCGCCGCTAAATCTGGTGGGGGACTTTGGTGCGGGATCCATGCTGGTCCTCACCGGCATTTTGGCGGCACTTGTGGAGCGGGAATATTCCGGCATGGGGCAAGTGGTGGACGCGGCCATGCTGGACGGAATAGGTATGCTCTCGCAACTGATTTTGGAGCTGCGCTCGGTGGGGATGTGGACTGACACCCGTGGCAGTAACCTCTTGGACGGGGCAGCCCCTTACTACCGCTGCTACCGGTGTGCGGACGGACAATTTGTTGCTGTGGGCGCCATTGAAGACCCCTTTTATGCTGAGCTGTTGTCTGGTTTGGGGCTTCGTGAGCAGGCTGCAGGGAGCCGAGAACCCATAAGCAGCGCAGAACCAACAGGATCCGTCCCTGAACGCATCAACCCGGCCAATTGGCCGCTCATCACCGAACTGTTCGCCCAGGCTTTTGCCCAGCGCAGCCGGGACGAATGGGACAAACTGTTCCGGGATACTGATGCGTGTGTCACCCCCGTGTTGAGCTTTGGCGAGGCCGCCCTCACACCACAAGTGGTGGCCCGCGAGACTCTCCACGGCGACGGCGCGAATATTGTTGCCGCAGCTGCCCCACGATTCTCCCGGACGCCGTCGGCCGTTCAAGTTCCAGAGACCCGAGCCACAGAATCCCCCGTCTCAGAAATTTCAGCCACAGAAACTGGGGTCACTTTAGAGGATGTGTTAAAGCAATGGCAGAGGAAATGATTACCGTCACCGGGGACTTGCAATTCGAGGCGTGGCGCCAAAAAGTGCTCCCACCGGTGGAAGAAGTCCGGCCGAGTGTGTGGTCAATTCCGGTACCGTTCCCCAACAACCCCATGCGATACACACTGTGTTATGCGCTCATTGGAGAGGACGCCGGTTCCGGTTCAGTTGTGGTGGTTGATCCTGGATGGGCGTCAGCCGAGGGCTGGGAAGCCTTGACCCAGGGGCTGGCTATTGCCGGGGTATCAACCGAAGCCGTTAGTGGAATTGTGGTGACTCACTTGCACCCAGACCACCTTGGTCTCGCTTCACGTTTGCGGACTGCGTCCGGAGCATGGGTGGCGCTTGGGGAGCAAGAGGTTTTACCCTCGGGCTGGGCCGCCGATGCTGACAAACATGCAATCAAGGATGCTGAGCGGTACCGGAATTGGGGTGTGCCGGCAGATCGCCTCAGGGAAGTCACCTTTGGTGCAGCGGATTGGGCTCAGATGGCACGGATGCAGGAACCTCAACTCCGGCTCATTGATGGCGCCTATGTTCCGGCCGCTGGGTTGAGGCTACGGGTCATCGCAACCCCTGGCCACACCCCGGGGCACATTTGTCTCTTTGATGAGAAAAACAACCTTCTCCTCACGGGGGACCATATTCTTCCTCGAATCACTCCACATATATCCCTTGAAATGCACTCGCCCATCAACCCTGTAGCCGACTACCTCTCCTCTCTGGATGTCCTTGAAAACCTCCAAAGGCAAGACGCGAACACGGCTCTGGAAGTTTTGCCAGCTCACGAATATCGTTTTGATGGTCTGAGTCAACGTCTTGCCGAGCTGCGGCAACACACCTTGGCTAGGTCCGCTGAAGTACAAAGCGTCATTAACTCGGGAACAGCAAGGAACGTGTGGGATGTGGCAAGCAAGTTGACCTGGTCCCGAGGATTTGACTCCCTCGGCTCTTTCGCATTGAGGCTAGCCATGGCCGAAACCGCAAGTCACCTCGTGTACCTTCAAAGCCAAGGTGCTGGGCTTGATTTCCAGATAACCGAGGTACCAGAGGCACTAGTCACCGGGGCTGAGTAGATTCAATCCTGCGCCACCAAGCCCATTGAAAGGCTGACGATGAAAGCTGATGTGATAGTTATTGGGGCCGGCCTTGCCGGGCTCGCGGCAGCCAACGAAGTTATCAACTCTGGCCACACCGTGCTCCTGGTAGATCAAGAAAACGAAGCGAACCTGGGTGGCCAGGCCTTTTGGTCTTTTGGCGGGTTGTTCTTGGTGGACACTCCCGAACAGCGGCGGCTTGGGGTGAAGGATTCTTTTGACCTTGCCTGGCAGGACTGGCAAGGGAGTGCAGCTTGGGATCGTTTGGACGGGCCACTTCCCCAAGACGAGTGGGCCTCCCAGTGGGGCCGTGCCTATGTTGAATTTGCCGCCGGGGAGGCGCGATCGTGGCTACGTGAGCAGGGGGTGAGTTTCACGCCCATGGTTGGTTGGGCTGAACGTGGGGACGGCAGAGCTGGCGGCCACGGCAACTCGGTGCCGCGGTTCCACGTTGCTTGGGGGACCGGCACAGGGGTTGTTGGGCCGTTCGTTGAAAAGGCTCGAGCGGCAGCATCGGAAGGCAAATTGCAGTTCGCTTTTCGCCACCGGGTTGATCACCTCGGCATGCACGACGGCGCCATCACCTCGGTCTCCGGAGCGGTCCTTGCGCCTGAGACGGCAAGGCGCGGTTCGCCGTCGAACTCGCAAGTAGTGGGGGATTTCGAGTTCAGCGCTCAAGCGGTCATTGTGACCACCGGCGGGCTGGGCGGAAACCACCAGATGGTGCGCCGCAATTGGCCGGCGAGGCTTGGCGCGCCGCCCGCCACCATGATCACTGGAGTCCCCGAATACGTGGACGGGCGAATGCTGGACATTGCCGAATCTAGTGGCGTGCGGCTGGTTAATAAAGACCGGATGTGGCACTACACAGAGGGAATCCAGAATTGGGACCCAGTGTGGCCTCAACACGGAATACGAATACTTCCAGGCCCTTCGTCCATGTGGTTTGACGCGCGGGGACGGCGGCTTCCCGCTCCCGGGCTGCCAGGCTATGACACCCTAGGCACGTTGAGATTACTGCGGACGGACCCGGCGATCGCGCAGTACAGCCACTCTTGGTTCATTTTGACCCAAAAGATGATTGAGAAAGAGTTCGCGCTCTCAGGTTCCGAACAAAACCCGGACATCACCAACAAGGACTTTAAGCTGCTGCTTAAGGCGCGGCTGGGCAAGGGAGCTCCAGCCCCTGTGGAAGCGTTCAAGACTTATGGGGCGGACTTTGTGGTGGCTAACTCACTTGAGGAGCTAGTCCCGCAAATGAACGCTCTGACCACGGAGCAATTGTTGGATGTGGCCACTCTTAGGGCCCACATAGAGCAGCGAGACCGGGAGATGAGCAACCCGTTCAGCAAGGACGCGCAAGTGATGGGGATTCATAATGCCCGTAAGTACCTTGGCGACAGGCTCACCCGCGTCGCCGCACCGCACAGAATTCTTGATCCCAAGGCCGGCCCGCTGATCGGTGTAAAGCTGCACATTCTCACTCGCAAAATACTCGGCGGAATCCAAACCGATTTGTCCTCACGTGCGCTTAACTCAGACGGAAAAGTGATTAGCGGGCTCTACGCGGCAGGTGAGGTCAGCGGCTTTGGTGGGGGAGGCTCCCACGGTTACAACGCCCTCGAGGGGACTTTTTTGGGTGGTTGCATGTTGACTGGCAGAACGGCGGGCCGGGCAGCTGCTGCTGCGCTCTAGCGCAGCCAGCTCTAAGCCACGGTGAATCTCAGCAGGGCAGCAAAACAAAAGTGATAAAGCACAAAACGATCGTCGCCCGGCAGCAGGAGCCGGGCGACGATCGTTTTGTTGAGTGCTATTTAGAGCTTGTCGAAGTCAGCTTCGTCCACGGTGGAACGGCTAGTCTGCGGAGCGGATGCGCCCAACGCTGGGGTGGAGCCGCCGTGCTTCAAAGCAGCAAGACGGGCTTCGATTTCAGTCTGCTCACCGAGGTCTTCAAGCTGGTTGAACTGGGCGTCCAAGCTTGAAGATGCCAGCTCTTGCTGACCGCGGACTTTTGCTTCTTCGCGACGGATTTTCTCCTCGAAGCGGCCAATCTCACTCGTGGGGTCAAGGATGTCGATGCTCTTAATGGCATCGTGAACCTGAGACTGAGCCTCAACTGTCTTGGACCGAGCCACCAGTTCATTGCGCTTGCTGGTCAGCTCGTTGAGCTTGGCCTTCATTTGGTCCAGGCCAGACTTGAGCTTGTCTACAACCTCGGTCTGCGAAGCGATGTTGGGCTCGTTAGCTTTGGCCTCGTTCTCGGCCGACATTTGACGCTGCAAGGCAACCTTGGCGAGGTTGTCGAACTTGGTGGCATCTGCATCGTTGCCAGCAGCACGGAACTCGTCAGCCTTGCGTGATGCTGCAAGTGCCTTGTTGCCCCAGTCATGTGCGTTTTTGACGTCCTCGGTGTGGTCGTCCTGAAGTAGGCGCAAGTTGCCAATGGTCTGTGCCACGGCGGACTCAGCCTCGGCGATGTTGTTTGTGTAGTCACGAACCATTTGATCCAGCATCTTCTGCGGATCCTCGGCCTGATCCAGAATGGCGTTGATGTTCGCCTTTGCCAACTGTGCGATCCGGCCAAAAATGGACTGCTTTACCATGGTGATCCCTTTCGTCCTGCTCAGAGCGGGTGCTGGTCTCAGCTACCCGATTGGGTACTTCCTCTATACATCTGCGCCGTGGTGACGCATAGATGCCTAGCTATTGGTGCGGCTGGTTCCCTGTGGAACCGGGGACCAGCCGCGGATGATTTGAACCTAGAAACCGAAGTCGCCGCCGGAGTCGCCGCCCCAGCCGCCGCCTCCGCCGGAGTCGCCTCCACCCCAGCCTCCGCCACCGCCCCAGCCTCCGCCAGAGTCGCCTCCACCCCAGCCGGAGTCGCCTCCACTGTGATTTCCGCCGTTGAGAATCGAGTTGATCAAGATGCCGCCGAGGATGGCGCCACCCAGACCTCCACCATTGCCGCGGCCACCGAACATTCCACCGCCGAAGCCTTGGTTACCGTAACCCTGGCCAAACTGATCCACATCCTGCTGGGCCAAGGAGGCTGCCTGAGCAGCCAAGGCGTTTGCTTGCTGTGCGTAGCTGAGCGCTGTAACCGGGTCAGTTTTGGAAATGGACAGCGCATAGTCAGCGTTGCGTTGCGCTTCCGCCAGGCGGGTGCGAGCCTCGGTGCCTACACCGCCACGGCGAGCCGTGATGTAGTCAGTGGTGGCGCTAATTTGAGCCTGGGCTGACATCAGTGCCTGCTGGAGTGAGGCTTGGGCACGCCGGGCCTGATCTTGTTGGTCCCGAATTCCCGTGAGCGCCTGATCTAAACCTTGGTGGGCGGTTTCAACACGCTGCAAGGTCAGCGTTGGGTCAATCTTCCCAGCCTGCATCTCTGTTTTGACCTGTTGTAGAGCCTGTTCTACCCCCGCTACCGGGCCCACCAGTTCAGTGTGCTGGCCGTTCGCGGTCATGGCCTTAGCTTGGGCCAGGTCTTGTTCAGTCTCGGCTATCGCTGAGTCTAGCGAGGTGCGGGAGATATCCAGGTTTGCGGAGACCTTAGCGATGGCATCAAGGAGGATGTTGGTCTGAGCCAAGCTTTCCTCAGCTGCTCGCACAGCCACGGCGGCGAGACTGGACTCCCCAGCGTCGAGTTTGGTCTGGGCCGTTGCTGAAGCGTTCTGGACAAAGCTCAGACGTTCCTTCGCCTGAGTGATGTTGTCAGCAACCTGGGTGCTGGCTGATTCGGCATATTTAGACCGCAGCACCGTCAATGACTGCTCGGCTGCATTGATTCGTTCCGTGGCCTTCGTGGCGCCGGCTTCAACCGAAGCCAAGGCCTGCGGGGCATTCTTCTCCAGCTCGCGGAGGGAATCGAAGTCAGCTTTCTGTTCCTTGAGGGAAGCGATTGCAGCTTCGGAGCGTCGGATGATTTCGCCAAGCCAGCTGCGCTGTTGTTCTTCAGTGTCTGGGATGTGGTCATCAAGTTGCTGTTGCAGCTTGAACGACTCTGACATGTGGCCCTTGGCCTCAGCGAGTGCCGTGGTGAAATTCCCCACTGCAGCATCACCGTATTGTGCCTGAGCGAAGCCAAGCTCTTGTTCGCTGGACTTGATGGCGTCATCCGCAGCGATGAGCAAAGAACCACTGCGTTTGCGCAACTCGTCAATGCTTAGCCCGGCCAATGGGTCCAGCTGTTCGCCCTGAGGTCCATAGCTAGCGCTCGATGCTTGAGCTGCCTTTTTGCGCCGGTTGCGGACCAACAAATACGCTCCGGCGCCGCCTGCAACCACCACGCCACCACCAACGAGTGCTGCAACACTGCCACCGCCGCTTTGGCTCTCACCGATTTGCGTAGCCGTGTTGATGATGGCTTTGTCGTAATCCTTAACGCCCTGGCTCAGAGCCGGGGACACGGCATTTTTGAGGAGATCATTGCGCTGCGAATCGGTGATGGGGGAATTGGGCCCGCGCACAATGGTTCCGTTGCCGGATTCTGTTGCAATCACTAGCAATACATCGCTTGCACTGAACGTCTTTTTGGTGGCCACGGCATTAGCCCATGCAGTGGGAGCAGTGGGGTTGGTGAAAGTCTTAACGGTGACTACCCAGAGATTGATCTGGTGATCGGTGTAGAGCTTTCGAATGGCATCATTGACCGCGGTCTTGTCCTTGATCACGCCGGAATTATCCGTGATGTTTTGACCCGAGGGAATGGTCACGGGATCTTCGGCGAACGCCGCAGCGGCCGGGACTAAGAGGAGTCCGGTCAACCCGATAGTGGCAAGGACTCGTTTTAACAGTAACCGCATGGGTAACCCTTCAGCACGCTAGTACCGTCCCAGGCCGGAACAGCAGTTCAGAATGCATCAGCGCCCCCACGCACAGGTTTCGCCGCAGGTCGCTGTGGCATTTCAACTTGATTCTATGGTGCAGCACTGGGTGCGTCCACCGAAGCGAATATGCCACAAGCGAAATGCGAACAAGGGTAGATTGAGCGCAGGAAAAGTTCCCAGACAACTTCCAGCAAACGTCCGACATTGCCCCAGAATCATTGACCATAGTTAGTGAGACGGAGGACGAAAGGAAATTTCATGACTGAGAATCCAGCACCGAGGAATTCCGGCGAAGCGGCCGACTCTGCTGCGAACCAGGATCCAACCACGCACCACACTGAGGTGATCCCGCACCTGGAAAATCCGACCATGAGTTTTGATCGTCACCCAGCCCAGGCGAACCCAGCCCAGGCCAACCCAGCACAGGCGGGCCACGAGCAGCAGAATACAGCCAACGGAAATTACTCGCCGCCGCAGCCGGTATACCCGCAGCCAGCCCCGCAAGGAACCTTCTCTGGACAGCAGAGCAACTTCAATGGACCGGCCAACGCTGGGGGCAATGCCACTACGCCGCCGGCCCCGCACTACTCACCTCAGTATGGGCAGCAGCCATATAGTCAGCACACTTCGGCCTCCGTGGCCACCATGCCGGGCTCTGCGCCCAAACGCAAAGCCAGCTTTGGTGTTGGCACTTTGGTGGCGTGCATTGTTGCTGCGGGTCTTGTTGGCGGAGGTGTAGCCGCCGGCGGGAGTGCGCTGTGGGGTCAAAACACTTCCAGCGCGGCTTCCACGTCCAGCCAGCCCAGCACGGTGATTGTCAACAACAAGGACTCTGTTAATGCGATCACCGCGGCTGCAGCCAAAGCATCTCCGAGTGTTGTGACCATCAGCGCAGTGAGCGGTCAGTCCTCAGGCACAGGATCAGGAATCATCATTGATGATCAGGGGCATATTCTGACGAACACCCACGTGGTGACCTTGGATGGAACGGCAGCGAAAGCCACCATTGAAGTACGTACCAATGAGGGTAAGGTCCTGACTGGCACCGTAGTAGGTACTGACCCGCTTTCTGACCTGGCAGTGATTAAGGTTGATCCTTCAGGGCTGACCCCAGCCACTCTGGGAGATTCCAGCCAGCTTAATGTTGGTGACACCGCTGTGGCCATCGGTTCACCGCTGGGCCTGACCAACACTGTGACAGACGGCATTGTCTCCACGCTGAACCGGACCATATCCGTAGCGTCTTCAGCGGCACCTGACCAAAGTTCAGACAGCTCCCAGGGCCAGGATGACAACGGCTTCCGTTTTGCCCCGCCAGGTAGCAGCCAAGACCAGAGCCAAACCGCTACAAGTTCCATCTACCTCAACGTGATTCAAACCGATGCAGCCATCAACCCCGGAAACTCCGGTGGTGCCTTGGTCAACAGCAAAGGTGAAGTTGTAGGTGTGAACGTGGCTATAGCTTCGTCTGGAAGCAGCAGTAGTAGCAGTAGTAGCAGCGGAAACATCGGTGTTGGTTTTAGCATCCCGATCAACTACGCCAAGCGAATTGCTCAAGACATCATCAGCAACGGCAAGGCCACCCACGGGCAGTTCGGTGTGAGTGTTCAGCCAAAAACCTCCACTAGCGCCGACTCTACCTTCTCGGTAGGAGGCCTTGTAGCTGAAGTTGTTAGTGGTTCGGCCGCTGACAAAGCCGGTCTGAAAAAGGGTGATGTGATCACCAAGTTCGGTGACTACAGCATCAGCGATCCCAAGGAACTCACAGCAGCTGTTCGCGAACAGGCTGCCGGAAGCACCGTCAAGGTGACCGTCCAGCGTGACGGTTCTACCAAAGAATTTGACGTCACACTTACGGAAGCGGCCAACTGACATTCGTCGCAGATAGTTCGGTAAGAATGAAATAAGAACGACGGCGACCGGCCCCGAAAAAGGGTCGGTCGCCGTCGTTCTTTTAAGCGCAGCGACGAAAAGGACCTTAACGCTCAAGCCCACCAAGCTGGCTTTGTGGTTAGCTTGGAACACACCCGACGAAGACAGGCTCGGTACAGCACCGGTGGCCTTTAAGAGACAGTGGGAGAAACGTTGAAGATCGTTGTTTTGATCAAGTTTGTGCCTGATGCGCAATTTGATCGCCACTTGAGCGGCCCTGGTCACACCACTGACCGCTCCGAAAGCATTCTGTCCGAACTGGACGAGTACGCACTCGAGGCCGCACTGCAGATCGCAGACGCCGCGCCGGGGTCAGGTCACTCTGTTGTTGCACTGACCATGGGCCCGGCTGGTGCGTCCAACGCCGTAAAGAAGGCGCTGCAGATGGGTGCAAGCGAAGGAATCCACTTGAGCGACGATGCTCTAGCTGGTTCCGATGCTGCTGCAACATCGCTGGCACTCGCCGCTGCTATCAACAAGATTGGGGCAGAAGCTCCTGTGGACCTGATTGTCACAGGGATGGCCTCCACCGATGGCGAAACTTCCTTGGTTCCGGCGATGCTCGCCGAACGCCTCGATTTGCCGCAATTGACGTTTGCTTCCTCGGTGGAACTAGATGGATCCACCCTAACGATCCGCCGTGATTCAGACTTGTATTCGGAAACTGTCCAAGCAACTTTGCCGGCAGTACTCTCCGTCACCGACCAGGCCAATGATCCCCGGTACCCCAACTTCAAAGGCATCATCGCGGCCAAGCGGAAAAAGACTCAGACTTTGAGTCTCGCTGAGGTTGGCGTGGATGCGTCCCAGGTGGGTACTGCCGGCTCGTGGGCTGCAGTGACCTCGGCAAATGAGCGCCCGGCGCGCACAGCCGGAACCATTATCAATGACGACGGCAACGCTGGCATTGCGCTCGCGGACTTCTTGGCCGCCCAGAAGCTCATCTGAACCGGACGCTAGGACGTAATCATCATGGCAAAAGTACTTGTATATATTGACGCTGAGGGTGAGCTGAAAAAGAGCCACCTTGAACTTTTGACTGCCGCACGTGGCCTTGGCGAATTGGCTGTTGCTCTACCAACAACGCCCGACGCCGATGCCTCAGCAACCCTGGGACGTTACGGCGCCGCAGAGGTGCTGTTGCCTTCGGTTGACTTGGGCGATTACCTCGTGGGGCCAAAGGCCGCTTTTGTGGCCGCTGCAGCCCAAGGAGTAGGTGCCTCGGCAATCATTCTTGGAAACACTGCGGAGTCCAAAGAGATCGCTGCACGAGCGGGCATCCGTTTGGGTGCAGGTGTGATTACCGATGTTGTTCAGCTCGACGCTGACGGCACAGCACACAAGTCAGTGCTCGCCGGCTCTTACACCACGCAGGCTACGGTCCGCACGGGCATTGCCGTTCTGACCCTCAAGCCCAACAGTGTTGAACCGTCTGAAGCATCAGCACCGGGTTCTGCAAATGTTTCTACAGTTGAAGTTCCCGCTGCCGCCTTGGCTTCTTCGGCCCGCATCACCAATCGCGCACCTCGCCCGGCAACCGGACGCCCCGAGCTGACGGATGCACGCATTATTGTTGCCGGTGGTCGAGGTCTGGACGGTGATTTTGGGCCGGTTGAAGAATTGGCCGATGTTCTGGGTGCCGCCGTCGGTGCTTCACGTGCGGCTACTGACGCTGGCTGGATTGGTCACGAATTCCAAGTGGGGCAAACCGGTAAAACCGTGTCGCCGCAGCTGTACATTTCAGTCGGTATTTCCGGGGCAATCCAGCAAAAAGCTGGGATGCAGACCTCCAAGGTAATCGTTGCGGTGAACAAGGACGCTGAGTCACCCATCTTTGAGATTGCTGACTTTGGTGTGGTGGGTGACCTCTTTCAGGTTCTGCCACAAGCCATCGAAGAAATCCGGAAGCGCAAAGGCTAAATCTTGACTCAGCACACCACGGACCCGTTCGGCTCGAATCACAGGGTCGAACGGGTTTTGTGTTTCACTGCCCACCCGGACGACGTTGACTTTGGCGCGGCCGGAACCATTGCAGCATGGACCGCCGAAGGTGTTGAAGTCACCTATTGTGTGATGACCGACGGCGACGCCGGCGGCTTTGAGCCACGCGAACGTGAAGCGATCATCGCCCAACGAGCTGCTGAACAATTTCAAGCTGCACAGATTGTGGGGGTGAAAAACGTCCACTATTTGCACCGCCGCGACGGTTACCTCACCCCGGATCATTCGGTGATTGCTGAAGTAGTGGCACTGATCCGGGAAATCCGTCCCGACGTCGTACTTTCCATGCACCCGCAGCGAAACTGGGCACGCATCCAAAAGTCCCACCCAGATCACCTTGCGGTTGGCGAGGCAGTCACCCGAGCCGTGTATCCTGCCGCCGAGAACCCCTTTGCGTACCCCGAACTCGCCGAGCGTGGGCTGGAAGCGTACAAAGTTCCCTGGCTCTGGCTGATGGCTGGTCCGGAAGAGCTAGAAAACCATTTTGTGGACGTCACCGAACATGTGGAGGCCAAACTCGCAGCGATTCGAATCCATGCCAGCCAACATCCGGATCTAACTGCGATGGACCGTTCGGTCCGCCAAGGTCTGGAAGACACCGCCGCCCGCGGTGGCTTGGGCGAGGGAAGGTTAGCCGAGGCATTCCATGTGGTGGCTGTGAACGGGCAAAGCACCTTCGCAGGCTTCTAAGCTCACCGTGAATCCTGCGTTTGCTGGACCGAGAGCTGTCCGGACGTTTTCATCTGGATATGGAGAGCTGGAGTGGATGCTTACAGTTGCGCTCCGGCGAATCCGTTCTGGCGCCATGCCTCATAGATGGCAATCGAGGCAGAGTTAGCCAGATTGAGCGATCGCAAGGACGGCAACATGGGCAAACGCACCCGTGATGTCACGTGCGGATCAATCTTGATTTCTGCGGGTAGCCCCACGGATTCTGGGCCGAACATTAAAACGTCACCGGCTTGATACTGGACCTCCGTGTAGGGGAGTTCCCCCTCGGAGGTAAAAGCAAACACCCGCTCGGGCTGCAAGGCTTCCCAGGCTGCTTCAATATTTGGGTGAACCGTCACCACGGCAAGGTCGTGATAATCCAGACCCGCCCGGCGCAACTTAGAGTCCTCGAAGCTGAACCCTAAAGGTTCAACGAGGTGCAATTCTGCGCCGGTAATGGCGGCCAAACGGATGGCATTGCCGGTATTACCGGGAATTTCTGGCGTATAAAAAAGGATGCGGAACACCCAACCATCCTAGTGCCGGGCGCGTGCATCCCTTGAATTGCTAGTGCATCCCTTTGATCAGCCGCGCAAGAATAGGCACATCAACGGTGTTAGGTACTGGCCCAGAACCGAGGAAGTGTTTTAGCCCGCGAATCAGGCCAGCGGCATTCACCACCTCGGGGGCGATGATTTCCGAGCCACCGCGATGATCGTCAATGACCGGTTGATGAATGGCGCCGTCGGGACTATGAATAACAGTCCAAGCCGTGACGTTCAATTCCGGGAAAGCATCCTGAAGACTCCGCAGCGATGGCGCCAGCCGGGGCGGTTTCACTAACCGGCCAGCCCGGTTCAGCGAGTCACCATTCCAACCATAAACGCCCGGTGGGAGAAGCATGGAGTCGATCAAAGCTAAGCGGTAACCGACTAAAAGGGCGTGGTCTATGTGGCTGTTGTTATGCGGTGCCACCAGCCCGTTGATGAGCCTAGCGGATGGCATTTCGGACAAAATTCCACGAACCAAGAGTTGCACTGTGCGCATTTCGCGGGCAATCCGGGCCTCTGCGCCAAAGATTCCACGCTTGCGGGGGAGGCCATGCATTTGCTGACGTGCCATAGCCTCGGGGATCATACTGGTGCCGAACGCCGAGGGGTCTTCGCCCGGTGCCCCGGTGGGAAACGGTGGAACAAACACTGCAGGATCAGTTGCGCTAACCCGGGGTGCAGGTCTGCGGACACCGTGTGCGGTGAAGCCAGCCGTACCTGACGAATGGCCCGACGACGAACGGTACCCGGACTTTTCGGCAGTAGTTCGCGGAACCGAACCTGCGCCGTAGCTGCCGTCGTAAGCCGCCCGCCTTTTGGGATCGGAGAGCGTTTCAAAAGCAAGAGTGACAAGACGGAACGTTGCAGGATCTCCACCATGGTCAGGGTGGGTGCGCCTAGCCTGTTTGCGGTACGCAACTTTGATTTCTTGAGTTGTAGCGGTGATCGGCACACCAAGAATCTCGTAGTGCGTCACACGAGCTTTGCTCACAGTTGTTGCTCATCCCTCCGTGGCCAAGATTCACGAGCCAAATTCGTGGCGAGAACCTACAAAATACGTGCGCATTTCGCCTGCCAAGCTTATCCGGTGAACAGCCACTTCATCCATGGGCATGATCGCTCATCGGCTTTGGACTTGATGACACTCCAAGCGGCAACAGATTAGAATCGTCCACGGTGGCGTGCGGCGCAGGTGCGCAAGCGCACCAGCGTCGGCAAAAGCAAGGGGAAGCAGTGCATACGACAGTCCATTCAGAGGTGGGCCAAGTGCGCCCTGCGGCGCAATGCCGTCGAACTTTTTCTGCCTTGAGTGCCCTATTACTTTGCGCAAGTCTTGCTGCGTGCGCCGTGGCCGTTGACGATCCCAAAGCCCCCAAACCGGCGCCGAGCACACCAACATTGGCCACCCCCACGGTCATCCCCGGTCATGACGCCGCAGCTGTAGCCGCTAAGGACATGACCTTCGCCGCGGGTAACACGCTCGCCGCATCCGTGCCGATTAGCTTCGGACAAGGCCTTGAAGAAACCCCAGGATGGAGAATCACACGAAATAACGTTGATTCAGGAACTGACTACACGAGCACCGCCGGGTGTATTGTCTCGGCCAAAACCCGTACTAAACAGAGATCACTGTCTGTTGCCGGTGATGACAACGCCGCCACGGCAGGGATGTTTGCTTACCTTGATTCAAGTGTTTTGCCTGAGTACCTCAAAACCGCCCAATTACGGTGGGGCGGCGATGATGAAAAGCCAGGCAAAAAACTTGACGTCCTTGCTCTAGAAACCAAAGCCGCGCCTCCCGTGCGCGCCTCGGTGGTTTATGCACGGGTGTTCTCCCAAGCAGAGTCAACGCTGCTCTTGAGTATCTCGTGCCCAACGGATGCGGCGCTCGCCGCTGCTAAAGGCACAGTGATTAAAAGAATGGTGGTGCAACCACCTGCCGATTAGCACTCGGTGAGTGACTGACGGCCGGCACTTGCTTGCGTTACCTTGTCCTGCCCACAACGAGCCATAGCAAGCGGACATAGAATAGAACAGTGCCAAGCTACCTAGATCACGCCGCCACAACACCCCTTTCGGATTCCGCTCTTGCTGAAATGACCCGTGAATTGGCCAAAGTAGGTAACCCCTCTTCACTCCACTCGGCTGGCCGTTCGGCCCGGCGCACAGTGGAGGATGCTCGCGAGCGCTTGGCCGCTGCGGCGGGTGCGCACCCTTCAGAGGTCATCTTCACTTCCGGCGGCACAGAGGCCGACAACCTCGCCATCAAGGGCATGTACTGGGCTCGAAAAAAGCGGGATGCGGCCAAGCGCAGGATCCTCTGTGCCGGCATCGAACACCATGCGGTACTGGACACCGTTGAGTGGTTGGAACGCCACGAGGACGCCGAGATCGTCTGGTTGCCAGTAGATAGCTACGGCGTGGTGGACCTCGCGGCGGTGGAACGTGAGCTGAGTCAGAGCCCAGAAACCATTGCCTTGTTGACCCTGATGTGGGCCAACAACGAGGTGGGGAGCGTTCAGCCCATCAAGGAAGTTGTGGAATTAGCTCACGCGCACGGCATTCCAGTGCATTCGGACGCGGTGCAGGCGTTTGGCTCGGTACCCGTGAATTTCAAGAGCTCAGGCCTTGATGCCATGAGCGTTTCAGCGCATAAAATCGGCGGCCCTATGGGGATCGGCGCACTCTTTCTAGGCCGTGCAGTTGCCTTGGAAGCAACTCAGCATGGTGGCGGCCAAGAACGTGATGTTCGTTCCGGCACCTTGGACACACCAGCGATTGCTGCCTTTGCAATTGCCGCCGAGGAGGCAGCAGCCCACTTGGATACCGAGGCGGTGCGGCTCAGTGCTTTGCGAGATCAGCTCATCGAGGGGGTTCTCGCGGCGGTTCCCCAAGCTCAATTACGCGGCGCGCCAGGCTCCGGACGTTTGCCGGGGAACGCTCACTTCACCTTCCCAGGCTGCGAGGGGGACTCGCTGCTGTTCCTGTTGGACTTGGTTGGGGTGCAATCGTCAACTGGATCGGCATGCACGGCAGGAGTGCCACGGCCCTCACATGTGTTGTTGGCCATGGGCTTGGACGAAGAAACTGCCCGTGGTGCCCAGCGCTTTAGCTTGGGGCACAACTCCACCGAGGCAGACGTCTTAGCCCTACTTTCCGCCCTTCCGGGAGCTTATGCCCAAGCATTGAAGGCCGGAATGGCTTCCCATATTTCTTCTATCCAAACGGCTGGAACCCTCAATCCCTAGGCCTCGGCTCTAGGGTCACGCTGCACCAGGGTCCACCCGGCGCTAGAATAGTGGGGCACCCACCACGTCCTTGGCGTGGCAGTAATTTAACGCAGTTCCTTGGTGAACTCTTCAAAGCACTGTGTGCAAAGTCCATTAGAGAGTAATTATGCGAGTCCTTGCAGCCATGAGCGGTGGAGTCGATTCCGCCGTTGCCGCCGCCCGAGCCGTTGAGGCGGGCCATGACGTTGTTGGCGTCCACTTGGCCCTATCCCGAATGCCCGGTACTTTGCGTACCGGAAGCCGCGGTTGTTGCACTATCGAGGACTCCCGTGATGCGTGGCGAGCGTGCGACATTTTGGGCATCCCCTATTACGTGTGGGACTTCTCTGAACGCTTTAAAGAAGACGTAGTCCAAGACTTCATTGACGAATACGCTGCGGGGCGCACACCTAACCCATGCATGCGCTGCAACGAACGCATCAAGTTCGCCGCGCTGCTGGAGAAAGCCATCGCTTTGGGCTTCGACGCAGTGTGCACTGGTCACTATGCCAAGGTCATCACTGACGCCGATGGCAACCCTGAATTGCACCGTGCTGCAGATTGGGCCAAAGACCAGAGTTATGTACTTGGTGTTCTGACGCATGAGCAGCTCAAGCATTCGATGTTCCCGCTCGCTGACACCCCATCCAAGGCCGAAGTCCGCGCCGAGGCTGAACGCCGCGGACTCTCCGTGGCCAACAAGCCGGACAGCCACGACATTTGTTTTATCCCAGACGGGGACACCGCGGGTTGGCTGGCCGAGAAGATTGACATGACCAACGGCGACATCGTTGACGAGACAGGCACCAAAGTAGGGGAGCACCCCGGCGCTAACGCTTTCACCGTTGGACAGCGGCGTGGCCTCAAGCTCGGCACCCCCGCGGCGGACGGCAAGCCGCGCTTTGTTCTGGAGATCCGCCCCAAGGAAAACAAAGTTGTGGTGGGGCCCGAGGCACTGTTGGCGATCGACGAGATTCGCGGCATCAAAGTCTCTTGGGCCGGGTTGCCGATTAGCGAAGTCAACACCGGCGAAGAGTTTGCTTGCTACGCCCAGGTGCGCGCTCACGGGGATCCGGTGCCGGCTCGCGCCAAGGTAGAAATGGTCGACGACGAGAACGGCACCGCCCGTACTCAGGTGTTGGTAACCCTTGATGAATCACTGCGTGGTGTGGCTCCCGGTCAAACTGTTGTTCTCTATCAGGGCAGCCGTGTTTTGGGCCAAGCAACCATCGATGTGGCACGTTCTTTGCAACGCACTGCGCTCTAGTTGCGACTTCTGGAGAAGCCCGGACGCCACAGATTTGCCCGGTAAGGGCGTCCAGCCGCGGTGCTAGTTATTAGTGAACTAACAATCGTGTTGTAAACATCTGATTGCAAATTGGGTTTAGGCGCGCCTTCCAGCCATTCGTCTGGTAGAAACGAGAGATCACGAATGTGCTGGCGGTCACCTTGGGGTGTGATGCCAGGCACTTCGCACGCATCGAAAGAAAGTCACCCAATGACTAAGTACACCTTTGATCGTCGTCATTTTCTCGGGTTTGCCGGTATGTCCGTTCTGGCAATTGGCGTCACAGCCTGCACCGGCCCTAGCGGTGGAAGCACCAGCAGCGCCAGCGGCGCTTCCGGAGCAGCCATCGTTTTGGGCACCACTGACAAAGTCACCTTCTTGGATCCAGCTGGTTCCTACGACAACGGCTCCTTTATGGTGATGAACCAGATCTACCCCTTTGTTCTGAACTCGAAGCCAGGCAGCGCGGATCCCACTCCGGATATCGCCGAGTCCGCTAGTTTCACGAGCCCCACCGAATACACGGTCAAGCTGAAGTCGGGTCTGAAATGGGCTAATGGCAACACTTTGGATTCAACGGACGTGAAATTCAGCTTTGATCGTCAGCTCAAGATCAACGATCCGAACGGTCCGGCAACCTTGCTGGCCAACCTGGATTCCGTGAGTGCTCCTGACGCCACAACAGTGATCTTCAAACTCAAGCAGGGGAATGACCAAACCTTCCCGCAGATCTTGACCAGCCCGGCTGGGCCTATTGTGGATCACAAGACGTTCCCAGCGGACAAGGTTATCGATGACGACGCGATCATCAAGGCGAAGGCTTTTGCTGGGCAGTACACGATTGAGTCGTACAAAAAGAACGAGCTCATCAGCTTCAAGGCCTACGCGGACTACAAGGGCTTGCTCGGTGCACCCAAGACCAGCGACGTCACCATCAAGTACTACGCTGACGCTTCTAACTTGAAGCTAGATGTTGAACAGGGCAACGTTGACGTTGCTACCCGGAGCCTGTCCGCCACGGACATCGCTGACCTGAAGACCAAGAGCGACAAGGTTCGTGTAGACGTAGGACCCGGTGGCGAGCTGCGCTACATCGTGTTCAACTTTGACACGATGCCCTTCGGCGCCAAGACCCCTGAGGCTGATCCCGCCAAGGCATTGGCCATCCGGCAGGCAATGGCTAACGTTGTTGATCGCCAGGCAATTGCTGATCAGGTCTACAAAGGAACCTACCTTCCGGTCTACTCCCACGTACCGCAAGGATTTGCTGGTGCCACTGAACCGTTGAAGAGCATGTACGGCGACGGTTCGGGCAAGCCCAGTGTGGACAAGGCCAAGGCTGTGCTTGAGGCAGCAGGCGTTTCCACGCCGGTGACACTTAACCTGCAGTACAACTCGGATCACTACGGCCAGTCCTCCGGCGATGAGTACGCTGCCATCAAGGATCAGCTGGAAAAGAGCTCCTTGTTCAAGGTGAACTTGCAGTCCACTGAGTGGGTGACGTATTCCAAGGAACGCGTTAAGGACACTTACCCGGAATACCAGCTCGGTTGGTTCCCGGACTACTCCGATGCTGACAACTACCTGTCTCCGTTCTTCACAGCCAATAACTTCCTGAAGAACCACTATGACAACAAGAACGTGCAGGACATGATCGCCAAGCAGTTGGTCACCGTGGACAAGCCGGCACGTGAAAAGTTGATTGGTGACATTCAGGAAGCTGTAGCCAAGGACCTCTCCACTTTGCCGCTCTTCCAGGGCGCCCAAGTGGCTGTCTCGGGTAAAAACGTGCAGGGCACCAAGGACACCTTGGATGCGTCCTTCAAATTCCGCTTGGGCGTTCTGTCAAAGTAAGCGCCGAACACCCATAAAAACGAAGTGACTGCGTAGGGGGAGGGGGGGGGCCAGGGGCGGGCCCCCCCCACAGGGGTTGGAAAAAAAAAAAGAGAAAACCAGACCACCAAAAAAAATGGCTGTGTTGGGGGGGGGGGGTGGGCGCCACAGGCGCCGCCTCCCCCTACGGTATTGGACACAACGAACGGCAAGAATGACAACCTTAATTGAAAGTCCGCCAGACGGCGCCGACGCACTCCTCCCCACCGCCAAGGTTAAATCCGGCGGTGGCCTGAGCAAATATATTCTGATCAGATTTCTGCTGATCTTCCCCACTATTTTTATTTTGGTCACCATGGTGTTTTTCCTGATGCGGATCACCGGCGATCCCATCACGGCAGCCCAAGGCGGGCGTCTCTCGCCCGAACAGTTAGCCATCCGAGTTCATGATGCTGGCTACGACAGGCCCGTGCTGGTTCAGTACTTTGAGTACCTCGGCCAGATTGCCACCGGCAACTTTGGCCGCACCATCTCGGACAACCTGAAGGTCACCGACATGCTGGCCACCTATGGGTCGGCAACACTTGAATTGGCCGTCAACTCCTTAGTAGTAGCCTTGCTGCTGGGTGTGCCCTTAGGAATGTGGGCTGCCCGCAAGCGGGACAAAACCCCGGACGCCGTACTGCGCATTTTGGCCATCATGGGCTATGCAACACCCGTGTTTTTTGCTGGCCTATTGCTCAAGCTCATTTTTTCCGTGGGATTAGGATGGCTGCCGGTGGCCGGGCGAGTGTCCTCGAGTAACGAGATTGCGCTCAACTCCCTGGCAGCACCCACAGGGATCTACTGGCTTGATGCCATCCGGAGTGGAAACTTCCAAGCACTCAGCGATGTAGCGGCCCATTCCGTTCTACCCGCCATTGCCCTGGGTCTACTGACTGGAGGTGTGTTCCTGCGTCTAGTACGCACCAACGTTATTGGAACCCTGAGCAAGGACTACGTGGAAGCTGCGCGTTCTCGCGGTGTTAAAGAATTCCGCTTGGTGACAAAGCACGCCTACAAGCCAGCCTTGATCCCGATCATCACGGTGATGGGTCTTCAAATCGCGCTGTTGCTCGGTGGAGCTGTGCTGACTGAAACCACCTTTGAATGGAAAGGCCTTGGCTTCCAGCTGGCTCACTACCTAACCGCCCGTGACTTTATTGCGGTGCAAGGAATTGTGGTTCTGCTGGCCATCATTGTGGCCGTCACTAACTTTGTGGTGGATGTTATCGCCGCCTTGATCGATCCCCGGGTGAGGTACTGAGATGAGTAACGTACCTGAGATTTACCGGCGTCGATCCATTTGGGAACGTCTGCCCATCATCTCCCACCTGAACAAAAGTGTGGGACTCCAACGCGGGATGCTGCTGGCCGGCATCATCTTGACATCGCTGTTTTTGCTGACGGCAGCCTTCGCTCCGTTGATAGCCCCGTACGGTTTTGGTCAGCGGTTCCCCGTGAGCCAAGAACCGCCGTCGAGCGCTCACATCTGGGGTACCACCGCGGGTGGCCTGGATGTTTTCTCGCGCACCATTTGGGGCACCCAAACCGCTGTATTGGTGATCATTGTGGCAGTGGCGCTGTCCATTTTTATTGGTGTTGCGCTGGGACTGCTCTCCGGTTACTTCGGTGGCTGGTTGGACCGTGTTCTGGTGGTTATTGCGGATGCTGTTTACGCGTTCCCTACCTTGCTGCTGGCCATTGTGGTTTCCATTGCCATTAACCACGGAGCCTCTAACCTGTGGTTCGGAATCTTGTCCGCAGCCGCATCGATCACCGTGGTTTTTATCCCTCAGTACTTCCGAGTGATCCGCGCCGAAACCATCCGTCTCAAAACGGAACCCTTTGTGGAATCGGCCAAGGTAGTGGGCGCTTCAAGCACTCGCATTATGGCCCGCCACATATACAAAAACGCCACCCGCACGCTGCCGTTGATCTTTACGCTCAACGCCTCCGAGGCTATCTTGACGCTCGCGGCCCTTGGCTTTTTAGGCTTCGGCTTGGAACCGTCCTCGGCAGCTGAATGGGGCTACGACCTCAACCATGCGCAATCCGATGTCACAGCAGGCATTTGGTGGACTGCATTGTTCCCTGGCATCGCCATTGTGCTCACAGTGCTGGGGCTAACCCTGTTGGGAGAGAGCATGAATGATCTCAACGATCCACGGCTACGCGGACGGAAGCGGGCAGGCAAAAAGACTGCCACCGCACCCGGAAATGATTCAGCTAAGGAGGCAACGGTATGAGCAACGTTGAGACCACGGCGCCTGGGCCGAATCGCACGGGGGTGCTGAAGATTGAGCACCTCAAAGTTACCTTCGCCACGGACTCCGGCGACGTACGTGCAGTGGATGATGTTTCGCTCAGCGTCGCTTCCGGCGAGGTTGTTGCCATTGTTGGCGAATCCGGCTCGGGGAAGACGGTCACCGCCAAGACCATTTTGGGGCTTTTGCCTGAGACAGCCGTCAGCTCTGGTGCTGTATTGATCAGTGGGCAGAACGTGATTGAAGTGACTCCCGAGAAGCTTCGCCGGATTCGTGGTGAAGACGTGGCGATGGTTTTCCAAGAACCCTCAACTGCGCTTAACCCTGTTTACACGGTGGGTTGGCAGATCGCCGAAGGGCTGCTTGCACACTCTCGCGATGGGCGCCGCATCACCAAAAAAGAAGCACGACGCCGGGCCATCGAAGCCTTGGGCAAAGTGGGAATCCCGGAGCCGGAGAAACGTGTGGATTACTACCCGCACCAATTCTCCGGCGGTCAAAAACAGCGTGTGGTGATTGCTTGTGCTCTTGCGCTGAACCCTTCGTTGATTGTTGCGGACGAACCCACAACGGCCCTGGACGTCACAGTGCAGGCGGAAATACTGCAACTTCTGCGTGAACTGCGTGACGTCTACGGAACATCCATTGTGCTGATTACTCACAACATGGGTGTGGTGGCGGATCTGGCCGACCGTGTGGTGGTGATGTATCAGGGTGATGTGGTGGAAGAAGCCAGCGCAAAAACGCTGTTCGCCCAGCCGCGTGAGGATTACACCAAGAAGCTGCTTGCGGCCGTTCCGCACTTGGGCCGTGATTCGGCCTCGGCCGGACTGACCGAACGTGCGCATCAGGGGAACGAGGTTTTGGTGGAAGCCAAGAACCTGGTCATTGAGTACCCCGGTCGTTTGGGCAGCCCCGGTTTCCGGGCTGTTGACGACGTCAGCTTCACTATTTCGGCCGGCGAAGTCTTTGGGCTGGTGGGGGAGTCCGGTTCCGGGAAGACCACTATTGGGCGTGCCATCGCCGGTTTGAACAAAACTACGGGTGGTTCCCTAAAGGTCTTGGGCTATGAAATGCGGACCTTTAACGAACGGCGTTTCCGGCCACTCCGCAAGGACATTGGGTTCGTTTTTCAAGACCCAGCGGCGTCCTTTAATCCGCAACTAAGCATTGGCGAATGTGTTGCTGAGCCGTTGCTGATCCATTTGGATCTCAGCCCGGCAGAGGTACGCAAACGGGTGGGCGAATTACTTGAGGCAGTTCAATTGCCTGCAGCTTATGCCGCGCGTTTTCCGCACGAACTCTCGGGCGGTCAACGTCAACGAGCCTCCTTGGCCCGTGCGCTCGCCTTGAACCCCAAATTGTTGATTGCTGATGAACCCACATCAGCGCTTGATGTTTCGGTTCAGGCCAAGGTTCTGGAGCTGTTCCGCGAAATTCAGGCCGAGTTTGGGTTTGCGGCTCTGTTTGTCAGCCACGATTTGGCAGTGGTGGACATGCTCAGCGAGTGGGTTGGTGTGCTTTACAAGGGCAAGCTAGTGGAGCAGGGCATCGGTTCAACGGTGATGGGCAACGCGACGCATCCATATACGCGAAAGCTCATCGCCTCGCTTCCAGTCCCGGACCCGGATGAACAAGCACGACGGCGCGAGGCTCACCGCGCGCTGCTGACAGGTGCTTAAACACCGCATGGGGTGTCAGCGCATCTTCCCGGTGCTGAAGAGGTAACAGTAGCTGCGCACGCGGTCAACGGGTGCTGCTGCGTCATAGACTGAGTCAATGACGCAGCAGCACCCGGCTACCGACGCCTCCAGTACTAGCACTTCCTTCGATCCAACGGCCAGCTCTCTTGCCGGTCACGTGCAGGATCAGGTGATGAATGAGCTCCTTTCCATCCGTTCAAGCATCGACAACATTGATGCCACGCTGGTTTTTTTACTCGCTGAACGTTTTAAAGCAACCCAGCGCGTGGGTGTCCTCAAAGCGAAGCACCGTTTGCCCGCCGGAGACCCGGGGCGTGAAGCCGCCCAGATCGCGCGGCTACGCAGGCTCGCCGAAGAAGCTCACCTTGACCCGGCTTTTGCTGAGAAATTCTTGAACTTCATCATCAGTGAAGTGATTCGTCATCATGAGGCCATCTCGGCCGATCACGAGAACAATGTCAACGACTAAGCAAGTCACCGCTACTGCCTTTTCAGCATGGCCTGGGAATGATCCTGTTGAAGCGCTCAAGATTGTTCGTGGCGAACTGGGCACGCCGCACACCCCTTTTTTGCCGCAGCTTCCGGACCGCGGAGTAGGTTCAGACGCGATCGGCCGGACAGCAAGTTTGCTGGTGGAACTCCCTGTGGATGTTCAACCACATGGTTGGCGTTTGGTTGACCGTCCAGGCAAGGACATCCGCCGTGCTCACTCAGCCCTGTCCACGGACATTAATATCCTTGCTGACATTGCCGGTGCAGAACAGCAGCCCAGCGATGAACTGAAAATTGAGCTGGTAGGTCCGCTCACGCTCAGCTCCGCCTTGTACGTTCATCGCGGCGAACGTGCTGTGAGCGATCACGGTGCGCGCCGGGAAATCGCCGAATCTCTGGCAGCAGGTGTGGGCCAGCATTTGACCCGTATTCAAAGCGCAGTACCAGGCACGCGGCTCGTGGTTCAGGTCGATGAACATATGGCAGCCTCCGCGTTGGCGGGGACACTGCCAACGGCGAGTGGCTACCGCACTTTGCGGTCTATCCCGGGAGCCGAAGCTACGGCTACGTGGACGTTACTTGTTGATGCCCTTCGGGACGCTGGGGCACACGAGATTGTGTTCTCCCTGGCGGCGAAGGATGCGCCCTTGCAACGAATCCTGCATTCCGGGGCTGATGGATTCGCCCTCGATGTGGCGGGTATTTCGCGTGAACAGTGGGACATCACTGCTGGTGCTGTCGAAAGCGGAAAACGGCTTTGGGCCGGGCTTGAGCTTGCCTCGAGCCAATCCGGCTCGGCCAGCAAAGCAGCAGATCAGATCATTGTTCCGTGGCGCGAATTAGGTCTGCCGTTGAACACTCTGGGTGCTGTTCGAGTCATGCCAGCGCAACCACTGGATCGTGGCACCCCGCAGCAGGGGAAAACTGTGCTTGGACGGTTGAGCGCCGCGGCAGACGCTATCAACCAGCGAATGCTCGGCTAAGCATCAAAGCTAGTAACCCGCAGCATCCCTTGCTACAGACGCCCGGCCGCTTTGAGCCGGATATAGGCGTCGGCGAGTAAGGGCGGTAATGCCAACGGTGCAGCGTCCACTACCTCGGCCCCCATCTGCCGCAATTGCCTGCTGATTGCTTCCCGCTCAAGGAGGGCGCGCTCTGCCGCCGCTGCCCGATACGTCTGGGTCGCCGTCGTCCGTTCTGTGAGCAGCGCATCTAAAGCTGGATCACGAACACTTGCCACCACCACAACGTGGTCTTGGGCGAGTTGCTGGACTATGGGCAGCAGTCCTTCTTCAGGGGCTCCAGAATCCAAGGCCGTGAGCAAAACCACCAAGGCCCGGTGGGAAGATATGGCGCGTACTTGTTGAGGAATTTGGCTGAAATCCAGCTCGATGAGGGCTGGCTCCAAGGTAGCCATGGATTGGACCAAGTTGTTCAGCAGCATACCCTTGGCGGTGCTTCCGGTGCGCGCCCGGACGCGTCGATCGAAAGCCACAAAGTCCACTCGGTCTCCACCACGCTCGGCCAAAACTGCTAGCAGGAGCGCCGCCTCAATGCCGGTATCCAAGTGCGGTTCATCATCAATCCGCACTGCGGAGAGCCGCGAAGTATCAAGGACAACGATCACCCGCCGGTCTCGCTCTGGCCGCCACGTCCGGACTACCACGGATTGGCGTCGGGCGGTAGCCCTCCAGTCGATGGACCGCACGTCATCGCCGCGCACATAATCGCGCAGCGAGTCGAATTCGGTGCCGGCTCCGCGGATCTGGACAGCGGCCTTGCCGTCCAGCTCACGCAAACGCTTGAGTTTGGAAGGAAGATGACGTTTGGAATGGAACGGTGGCAGCACCTTGACTGAGCCCGGAGCTGAAAACGTTCGCTGACGCGCCCCGAGCCCAAGAGGTCCGAAGGCCCGCACCGACAGGTTCGCCGTGCGTAGCTCGCCACGGCGCGTTGGCAACAAGGTGGTGCTGACTTTGCGTTGCTCTGAAGGTGGAATATCCAAAGCCTGGCGTGCTTTTTGGGCTCCCGCCGAAGGCTGCCATGCATCTCTCATTTCGCCCTTGAGACGGCGCGACGAATCGTTGCTGACTAGAACTTCACTCGTGCAGGGCTCCCCGAGCCGGACGTTCTGGGGAAGCATACGGCGGAACTGAAGTTTCTTCAGCGGGGCGGCCAGCGCAACGTCTAAAAATACCAGCAGCACTAGCGCGGCCAGGGCCAGGAGCACTGTGGACCACGATGGGAACAGCATCAAAAGAACCAGCACAACGGCGGCGAGTAGAAGGACCCGCCCGGAAATGGCCATTAGCGCGGGACGGGCACGGTGGCCAGAATGCCGTAGAGCACGTCATCAACGCTGACACCGTCCATTTGTGCTTCGGCTCGCAAACTCACCCGGTGCCGCAGACATGGGACGGTGAGAGCTTTGACGTCGTCTGGGATAACGTAATTCCTCCCGCACAACCATGCCCAAGCCCGTGAGGTGTTCAGAAGAGCTGTGGTGCCACGAGGTGAAACACCCAACTGGAACGACGGCGCAGTACGGGTAGCGCGCACTACGTCAACAATGTAGGCCAAGACTTCGGGCGCAGCACCTACAGCTGCCACAGCAGCTTTAGCCGCGGCTAGATCGTCTGCGCTTGCCACCGGAGTAACACCGGCCCCGGCCAAGTCGCGCGGGTTAAAACCAGTTGCATGGCGGCGAATAATCTCAATCTCGTCATGACGCTCGGGAAGTTGCATGGTCAGTTTGAGCAGGAACCTATCCAATTGGGCCTCAGGAAGGGCATAAGTCCCCTCATACTCCACTGGGTTCTGGGTGGCCGCCGCAATAAACGGATCGGGCAGGGCACGCGAGACACCGTCCACTGACACTTGGCGTTCTTCCATGGCTTCCAGTAGGGACGCCTGAGTTTTGGGAGGTGTCCGGTTGATCTCGTCAGCGAGCAAAATGTTCGTGAAGACAGGGCCCTCGCGGAAGGTGAACTCGGAGGTGTGGGCATCGTAGACCAGTGACCCAGTAATGTCACCGGGCATCAAATCGGGTGTGAACTGGACTCGTTTAGTGTCCAGACTCAAGGCCGCTGATAGGGAGCGGACAAGAAGTGTTTTTGCAACGCCCGGGACTCCTTCCAGCAGCACGTGACCGCCGGCAAGCAGAGCAATGAGCAGGCCGGTCACAGCGGAGTCTTGCCCTACAACGGCTTTACCAACTTCAGCACGAACACGGTTCAACGCTTCGAGCGCGGGATGAGGACCACCGGGAAATTCGGTGGATGGGGTAGTAGTCATCGTGACAGTACTTCCTTCTCTAGTGCGTTGAGTTCTTGCGCCCAGCGGGTTAAATCCGCATCCGTGGCGGGTCTGTAGGAAGTCAAAAGATGGCTAACATCGGTCTCAGGACGCCCCAGATGCCGGGAAACTGCTTCCACTACGCTCGCCACTGGGGCATGTGGACCCAGATGCAATTGGGAGGCCAGGCGGGAGAGTGTGCCTGAACGCAAGTTACTAGCGGCGCGGTCAAGAGAGTTCGACTGCTGATAAAGCCGGGCCCGGCCGTCCACCGTTTCGGAGGATTTCACCACCACTGGCAAGGGCTCTAAAGCGAGTGGACCGAGGCGCCGGCCTCGCCACAGCATGGCTAGCACCCCTAAGAACATCACCCAGAATCCCACCAGGTTTACCCAATCAGGCATCAGCTCGGTGACCGTTTTCGGTTTGCTGGTGTGGGTAACGTCAGAGAAGTCTGGTGTTACCCACACGAGTTTTTCGGTGCTTCCAAGCGAGTTAATCACTAAGGATGCGTTGCCACCCTGAGCTAAAAACTCGTTCATCAGGATTTCTTTGCTGCCCAGTACTGTGACTTGGCCATCCTTGGACGTTGCGTACATTCCGGTTGCGGATCCGCTGTCCTCGCTGCTGTTGTGTGGGCTGCTGTCGGCGCTACCGTAGCAAGCAGTGGCAGAGCGGTAGATACGTACGCGGTGCACCTGTACGTTCCCTGCCCGCTGTGGGATCTCAGCGCTGCACCGTGGATTAAGACTCCCGTGCGGCACTTCGAGAACACCGGCTTGGAATATCTCAGGAGCGAGGACTTTCAAGGATGCGAGGCTCGGAGTGACCACCACGATCTTGCCCCTTCGTGAGGCCAGTGCGAGCAATTGATCTTTGTCCAGGTAGCTGCGCGGGTCGTACAAAAAAGTCGTGGACTCTTGGCTAGCGGAGTCCAGTTCTACGAGGGCTTTTTTGAACGAATCGGGTCCCTTGACGTCCACCTGGTGTTTCTTCAAGACTTCCCCCAGTGCCATTGCACCGTTCGGTTTGGGGTTCTTGAGTGATAGATCGCTGGCATCAGGTGTGGGGCTTGTGGCGATAACAAAGAATATGATCGCAGCCCCGAGGAGAAATCCACTAATGATGATCCAGAGCAGGTGACGGCGGACCCAGGCAAGAGCTTTGGAGAAGGGGCTGCTTATGCTCATTGAGGCACCGCCGGTAGCGCGGAGGTATTTTTGTGGCGCTCTGGCTTGAGTGCTCGAAGCCTAGACTCGAGGCCGCTGAGCTGTTGAACCTGAACTGGGGTGACACTGTGTTGGCCATAAACGATCGCTGAAAAAATCACTGAGGCACGGTGAAGCTCAGCCTGTTCGGAAACGAAGGACTTGCCAATCTCGGCCGCCGCTTCGCTTGCTGTACGCCCAGCCTTCGCATCGATAACGGTGCGTTCTTCGGCGGTTTTGACCGCGGCGCGGAACCAAGCAATTGCGGCGGCGCTGAGCTCCCCGGCCCTTTGGGCAAGCTCGGCTTCGGACCGGAAGTCGGCAGCAGATTTGGTGTTGTCCTCCTCGAAAACCAAGCCCTGTTTCGGTGCCTGTGCGTTCAGCCGGGGACGGACAATAAATATTGCTGCCACAACCACCACCAACACAGCAACCCCTACCCACACCACGCTGGTTTGGGAGGGAGGGGCGCTGAAATTAACGTCAACTAGATTGCGGAACCAGTTCAACGCATCGTTGAGAAGTTTGCCCAGAAGTGTTGGTTTGGCTTCTTGATAGACACTCCGCGAGAGCTCCTCTTCAGCCCAACGGCGCGCCTCATCTCCTCCCGGAGTAACGGGAGGTTCAGCGAAAAACCGCTGTTGCAGAAGCGTCACTGCAAAACGAATGAACGTCATATGGCTCGGTACGTTCCCAGCACGTTAGCGCTGCCGCCCGGGACGCCACCGTTGTCGATTTCATTGCTTTCGTTCAAACGCATGAGTTCCACGTCCAGACCGTCCCGACGCATCCTCAGGTCTAGATACATCAGCGCGATCACGCTTGCTTGGAGGGCAAAGCCAAATGCACTCACAAAACACGTCAGAACAACAGTCGCAGCCATGGCAATCAAATATCCACCGAGGTAGTCGCCGGGGCTCTGACGCGGTGCAAAGGTACTGAAGATCAAAGTCGATCCGGTACTGATGGCGAACGAGACGATGTTCGTAGAAACGCCCACGATGAGTCCCGTCAGGAGATTGATCCCCAAAATTCGCCACCAATTATGTGTGGTCAAAGTCCATGATCTTTTGATCGAGGCGAAGATCCCCAGCCGCTCCACCACAATGATGGACGGCACTAGCGAAATCTTGATGTAGATCCATAAGAATCCAACGAATACTCCACTCATCCCCAAAAGGTTCAGCGGGAGGGACCATTGCCAGTCCACGTTGGCAGTCAAAACCAAAATCCCTACAGCTAGGCCAAACCACACGGATCCAGCCAGTACTGTCAGCACAGCAAAACCAACCACGGCCCAGATCCTGCCTCGGGCACCTCGCCACATTTGGGCTAGAGAAGTTTTCCGATTAAGTGCAGCGCGTGAAACCGGTATAGAAACAGCGCCCTGCAGGAGCACCGAACAAAGGCCAACCACGGCAGCTAAAAGAACCATCCCACTGATGACCGCAAGGCCAAACGCTGCCACTTCGGGAGGTAGCCCGCGAGCGGAGCTCATACTGGAATCTAGGCCGACACCGATACTTGTGGCATAAGAAGCGGTGCCAGCAATAATGAGCCCGATCAATGTGTAGAGGATCAGGGACGAGCCAAGAATTGCACCGGGAGTTCGGCGTAGAACGGAGAAGGCCCCACTGAGGATGTCAGCTAGTCCTAAAGGACGGAGCGGAATTGCGACTGGCTTCGGGGGCAGGACATAGCCATTGGCGAAATTCGGATTGTAGAAACCAGCTTGCTGGTTGTAACCATTAGCCGGTTGTAGGTACTGCCGCTGTTGGTACGCCTGTTGTTCATACGGGGCTGCTTGATACCGCGGCGACCCATACGGTGGCATCTCTTGGGCCGGAGGATACGGCGGCGGAGGATGCAGCGGCGGAGCTGGCGGTGTAGGCGCCCCGGTATTCTCGGACGGCTCCGGAGATACCCACGGATTGCTCACACGATTCCTTCCCCCACCCCGGTCAACGGTGCCACGTGATGGGTGGCACTCGCGATCGCCGGGGACCTTGTGTTCTCAGACAGCCTATAGGCGCTGATCGCTGCGCCGCTAGGCATGTAGAGGGGAAGTTCTCCCCGCTCAGAGCAGCGCCCCTCGGCCAGTCAACGGGACAAAGCTGTGTCAATAAGGGAACATAGACGTATGAAGGCACGCATTCTGGTAGTGGACGACGACGAAGCTCTTGCCGAGATGATTGGCATCGTTTTGCGCAACGACGGTTTCGATCCGGTGTTTTGCGCTGATGGTGGCCGGGCTCTCGAGATTTTCCGTGCGTCCAAGCCTGATTTAGTCCTCTTGGACATTATGTTGCCCGGCTCTGACGGCATTGAAGTGTGCCGGCAGATCCGTGGTGAGTCCGATGTTCCTATTGTGATGTTGACGGCTAAGTCGGACACCTCCGATGTTGTGCGTGGCCTTGAATCAGGCGCTGACGATTACGTCCCCAAGCCCTTTAAACCAGCCGAACTCGTGGCACGTGTTCGAGCGCGGCTACGCCCGGGCGATCAAAAAGCGCCAGAGACTCTTCGCATTGCTGACGTCACTATCGACGTGGCCGGTCACATGGTCAGTCGCGGCGACGAACGAATTTCCCTCACACCACTCGAATTCGACTTGCTCGTGGCGTTGGCTCGGAAGCCGTGGCAGGTGTTCACCCGCGAGCTCCTTTTGGAACAGGTGTGGGGTTACCGTCATGCCGCTGACACACGACTAGTAAATGTTCATGTGCAGCGCCTTCGCTCCAAGATTGAGCGGGATCCGGAAGCCCCTGAAGTAGTTTTGACGGTCCGCGGTGTCGGATATAAAGCAGGTTCCTGAGTCAGCGGTGCCGCCTTCATCTGACGATGCGCCGGACCCAGAACTTACTCCCGATCAAAGTCCTGTACACCCAAATATCAGAGGGGTAAAAGGCGCCTCTTTGCGTGCCCGGATTTATGCTCGGCGCGCCCAAATCATCTTTGTTCGCTTGGCTCGCTTTGTTCTGCACGCACTCTCGCGGATCATCCCATCGTTGGACACTGCACGGAGGGCTGTAGCGCGACGTTGGCGCAGATCCATGCAATTCCGAACTGTTCTGGTGACGTTGCTGCTTGCTGGCTTGGCGTTTTTTGGTGTGGGCGCATACTTGTCCAATCAGATCGCTAACAACCTCTTCCAGGAACGCTTACGCCAAGCTGAGATAGACACGCGCACCTCGGTCAAGGAAGTCCAAGACACCTTCGACGGCGCCCAAGTCACTGACCGTGCCAGTGTCCAAAAACTCGTCATTGACACCCTTGATGTATTGGAGGGCAAAGGCACAGAAATTCAGCGCCGCTTTGTGTTTTTGGCCCTCCCGGATCAAACCCAACCACGCAACAAATGGGTAGATTCTCGCTCCTCGTACCAGACCGGGATTTCCGTCATTCCGGAGAGCTTGCGCGCAGCTGTTCAAAAGTCTGGCAAGGACCAGTACTGGGCTTCTATTAGCCTGCCGGTCCAGAGCGAAAACCACCCTGCCATAGTGATGGGCAACAAAGTTCTTTTCAACGGCACTGTGTACGAGTTGTACTTGATCTACGACGTCAACTCGGCTCAAACCACGCTCAACGACATCCAAAACGTCCTTCTGGCTGGTGCAGCGGTTTTGGTGCTTTTGATTGGTGCTGTGGCATGGTTCGTCACTCGAAGTGTGGTCAGCCCCGTCAGTCACGCGGCCTTAGTTTCGGAGAAGCTTGCTGCCGGACAACTCCAAGAACGTATGACAGTTAAGGGTGAAGACGAGGTAGCCCGTTTGGGGGCTTCGTTCAACCACATGGCTGCGAGCCTTCAAGAGCAGATCACCCAGCTGGCTACCCTTTCCCAAATGCAGCAGCGCTTTGTCTCGGATGTGTCCCATGAGCTGCGCACTCCGCTGACCACAGTACGGATGGCAGCCGAGGTGCTGTACAGCGCTCGCGATGACTTTGACGCAGTTAACAAGCGTTCCGCTGAGTTGCTTTATAACCAAGTCGAGCGTTTTCAATCGCTGCTAGCTGACTTGTTGGAAATCTCTCGCTTTGATGCTGGTGCGGCCACACTTGATGCTGAACCTCGCGACATTTTCCAAGTGCTGGACAAGGTTATTGAGAGCGCTGCACCGGTGGCAAAACAATACGGTTCAGAAATTCGGATGACCACAAGCCAAAAAACCATCGTGGTCGAGATGGACGCCAAACGTATTGAGCGTATCCTCCGCAACTTGCTCCTCAACGCTGTTGAGCATGGCGAAGGAAAGCCGATTGAAGTTATGGTCGCTTCTAACGCTGATGCCGTCGCCGTTGCTGTACGAGATCACGGAATTGGGCTCAGCAAAGCAGACGCCGACCGCGTTTTTGACCGTTTTTGGCGCGCGGATCCCGCACGAACACGCTCAACTGGTGGCAGCGGTCTAGGTCTCTCCATCGCCATGGAGGACGCCAAACTTCACCAAGGCTGGCTGGAAGCCAGAGGTGAAAAGGGCAAAGGTTCTACGTTCCGGCTCACCATCCCACTTGAAGCCGGCGGAGAGATCATTAAGTCGCCGGTGCCCATGGAACAAAACTATTTGTCCATCCCGGCGGGTGCCGCTGACCGGCACGACGTTGTGCCAAGCTTCGAAGATCACATGGCCACGAGGGAGCAGAACGATGAATAGGCGCAGCGAGCGGCGCCGGTGGGCCGTCGCCGTCGTAATCATGGCTCTATTTTTGAGTGGTTGCGCCCAAATCCCTAGTTCTGGCCCGGTGACCAAAAGCCAAGACGAAAGCAGCGGGCAGCTCTCCGATGCCACTGTTTATTACCCTTCAGGGCCACGTACAGGGTCAAGCCCACAAGGCATCGTTGAAGATTTCTACAATGCAGGGAATTCGCACCAAGATGACTATGCGGTAGCTCGGCAATTCCTGACTCAATCTACGTCAGTCTCGTGGAAACCGGACCAGCGCACATTGGTCTACCGCTCCGCCAAGGTGGTCCCCGGCGGGAAAGCCAACGACTTCAACTATCAACTAGATGTTGCGTATTCGGTTGACTCAGAGGGAATCGCCACTCAGTTCCCCTCCGGCACGATTGAAAGTGTCCCGGTCACCTTGGCTCAGGTGGATGGACAATGGCGAATCTCCCAAGTCCAAGATGGCACCATCATTCCCGAAGAGATTTACCGTGGGCTCTACCAGCCTTACACCATCTACTTCTATGACCCGAGCTTCCAATACGCTGTTCCAGACGTCCGTTGGTTTATCAACCGTGCCTCTGTCACTAAGTCGATTGTCAGCGCACTCCTTGCTGGCCCGGCGCCGTACCTCAAAGATGCTGTGGTGAGCGCATTCCCTTCCGGAACTCAGCTAGCGCGGGAATCAGTACCTGTAGTGTCCGGGGCCGCGCAGGTTGACCTGACAGAGGATCTCTTAGAGACCTCGGTGGAGGACCGTCAGCGGATGCTGAACCAACTCACGCTCTCCTTCCGGGGACAATCAACAGTGGTCAGCGTCCAATTACGTGCGGGCCAAAACGAATTGCATCTCGAAGACGCTGGCACCGTCTCGCCTCCGATTGTGGACAAAAACGTACCGTCATGGCAGATAGCCGTCGCCAACCACGAGCTGGTGAAGTACGAGAACAACAAGACTGAACGCATCACCGGTCTGAAGGACACCTCAGCGCTTGGGCCGCGGTATCCGGCAGCGGCGCCAGCCTCGGCGTCGTACGCTTTTTTGAACGATCAGCGCACCACGATGTACACCATCGTCCCGGGGCAATCGGCTCGAGCCGTCACCACCAGGAGCCGCTTGTCGCGGCCAAGTTTCGATCCCCAGAACTGGGTGTGGACGGCAGGACCTGGCGGCACCGGCGCCGAAGAGATTGTGGCGTACCGTCCGGACGGTGTTCGCGAAGGTGCCACCATGCCCAGCGTGATCCTGACCCCGAGTTGGCTTGCCGGCCGGGCGGTCAAGGAGTTCCAAGTTTCACGGGACGGCACACGCGCTCTAGTCATTTCTTCAGCGAACGGCAGCACTGCTGTCCAGCTGGTTGGAATCGTCCGCAGCAGCGATGGCACCCCGCGCGAACTGACCTCACCTATGACCTTGCCATCAACATCCTCGCCCGATCAAGGCGTGTGGGTTAGTGATTCCACGGTTGCAGTAATGGCCACTTCAGCTACCGCCTCGGTGACCCCCGAGCTGCTGACGCTCCGTTCGGGCCAAGCGCAGAACCTCCCGGCGCTGCAAGGTTTGCTGGCACTGAGCGCAGGCAACGGAGTTCAAGACCTGTATGCCCGTACTAAGGACGGCATTTTGCAGCGGGTGGGTAACAGCTGGGCTCAACAAACCACGGGCGTCCTGGACCCTAAATTCCCTGGCTAAAATTCAGTGCAGTTTTCCACATATGGGCATATTTGAGCCTCGCGTAGCGGCCGGATAGCGCATGCTCGAGCTATGGGAGCTCATAAAGTCCAGACGCTGAGCGGAAGAATCACTGCCTCTGCAACGGACGTCTTGAATCTGCTATTACCGGCTCAGTGCGTGCATTGTGGGCTCGAAGACACCATTTTGTGTCAACAGTGCGCGGCTCAGCTACGCGCTCAATGCCGAGTGCCTTTTCGTGCGGAGAGTGGTGCGCCAGCTCTGACCGAGTTCGACGGCACCGTGTTGCTGCCAGCAGTGGCCGCAGGTGTGTATCGGGACGAGTTATCCCAAGTGATTTTGGCCTACAAACACCTAGGTAGCGCTGGACTACTGCGTCCTTTGGCCCTCATACTCGCGCAGACTTTGCGAGTGGCGCTTGCTCCAGGTCCGCCGGTAATCCTTGTTCCGGTTCCCACCTCTTCGGCAGCATTCCGACGGCGGGGATTTAGTCCTGTCCAGGAGATGCTTCGGGCTGTGCAGACCAGTGGGTCGCTGGCGGTCGGTGTGAGCATCGGTGATGTTCTGGCGAAGAAAGCCTCCTGGGGTGCCGCCGGTGGCGGGCAAAAAGGTCTGGGTGCCGGTGAGCGATCAAGACGCGTCAGGCACAGTATGCGTTTGCGCTTGATTGTTCCGCAATGGGGGATAAATATGGCCCGCGCCGCTGTGTGTGGCCGCCGAGTGGTGATTGTGGACGACGTGCTCACCACCGGAGCCACACTCTCCGAAGCTGCCCGTGTGTTGCGGGCAGCCGGTGCCAGTGTAGAAGGAGCAGTAGTACTTGCCGCTTCACGGGCGCCGGCACCTGAAAGTAACGACATCTGAGCAGTGCCAGGAAAAAATAAGTGAAGAAAGGGTGAATAAGCAGGGCTAATGAACTAACGTCAGTTGTGGGTACTAAATCAAGAGATGTACCTTTCGATGGCGGCTCGGAAAGGGGCTCGACTGTCAATACAGATCGGCCCCAGAAGTGCCGCTGTCGTGTCACCGAAGTTATTTGGAGGGCACCATGGAATTCATGATCAGCGGACGGAACCTGACAGTTTCTGAGCGCTTCCGGGATTACGCCGGCGAAAAGATCGCAAAGATCGAGTCACTCGGAGACAAGATTCAACGAGTGGACGCCAAGGTTTCTAAGGAAACTAATGCACGATCCACGGACAACCTCCTGACCGTTGAAGTCACCGTTTTGGGACGCGGACCTGTGATTCGAGCTGAGGCTTCGGCTCCGGACAAGTTTGCCGCTTTTGATTTGGCCTATGCCAAGTTGCTTGAGCGCCTCCGCCGGGCCAAGGACCGTCGCAAGGTCCATCACGGTCGCCATACACCGAAGGCAGTTCGCGAAGCTACGGCCACTCTGGAACCGGCCAGCACCAGCACGCCGCTCTACCTCGAAACTGCTCAGGAAGAGACGTCGGCGCCCACTGAAGAACGCTCGCCGTATGAGATCGAGAACGACATTCCCGCAGGCGATAGTCCCGTCCTCATTCGTCGCAAAGTTTTCCCAGCGGTCAAGATGACCATGGACGAAGCAGTGGACAACATGGAGCTTGTGGGGCACGATTTCTACTTGTTTATCGATAGCGCCAATGACACACCCTCGGTGGTATATCGTCGCCGGGGCTGGACGTACGGAATCATCACGCTTGATCAGAACTGCGAACCGGGCACTGGTCCCGTGGAAGAGCAGATTCATGCGTATCACTCCGATGACCAGGTGGCCAGCGTCTAGGCCTTGAGTGCTTGGCATAACGCCAATGTAATGACTGTATAAAAGCTGATGCGGGTCCAGTGATGGGCCCGCATCAGCTGTGGAAGGACACAAATCTTGGCGCAACTATCACTCGCGCAGGCTCGCAGAATTGCCCTCGGTGCTCAGGGACTCGCGAAGGCCCGCAAGCCTGGGCCGGTTTCGGCGCGGGCGATCAGTGGCGCGTTTGAGCGGATGCAATTGGTGCAGATCGACTCGGTTAATGTGCTGTCCCGCAGCCACTATCTGCCGTTTTTCTCCCGTCTTGGCGACTATGACCGTTCCACCCTCGAGACAATGTCTAATCGATCTCCGCGGCGAATGATGGAGTACTGGGCCCATGAAGCCAGTTACATCCAGCCTCAGCACTTTCATGATTTGCGGGTGTGGCAAAACCGTACGTGGATGGGTGCCAAAAACCTGGACCCTGAGCTTCGTGATCAGCTTGCCGGGCAAATTATGACGGTGCTGTCCACCAGCCGCCCGCTGACCGCCTCCGAGGTGACGGCGCGCATTGACCACAAAGAAGAACGAGAAGACGTTAATTGGGGATGGAATTGGAACTCCGCGAAGCGTGTTCTCGAAGACCTTTTTGAACAAGGAACTATTACATCTGCTGGTCGCACAGATCAGTTTGAGCGCAGATACACTTTGACCCATAAGGCTTATCCTCAAACAGCGCAGTTGGGGGAGGCATCGCGGGAGGAGTCCATGGTTCGTCTGATTAAAGCCTCAGCTCGTGCCCACGGAATCGGCTCCCTTCGTTGCCTAGCCGACTATTTCCGTATGCCACAATCGGCGGCGAGTACCGCCGTCGACCATTTGTTGCGAACTGGCGTCCTAGAAAAGGTTCAGGTGGCTGGCTGGGATCGGGAACTGTATTTACACACTGAGGCCGCTTTACCGCGCCGGGCCACGGGGCGCGCATTGCTGAGCCCTTTTGACCCCGTGGTGTTTGAGCGGCGCCGCCTCGAAGAACTATTCGGTATGCACTACCGCCTGGAGATTTATACACCGGCGCACAAACGACGTTATGGGTACTACGTTTTGCCGTTCTTGTTACGGGACAGCTTTGTTGCCCGGGTGGATCTGAAGGCTGACCGGCAAGCCTCGGCACTTTGGGTACGCGCAAGCCATGCCGAGCCCGGCGCACCGTTGGACACAGCTCAGGAACTGGCCGCGGAACTGCGCTTGATGGCAACTTGGCTCAAGTTGGACACCGTCAGGGTCGACGACGAAGGAGACCTCGGCGCGCAGCTCGCCGACGCGGTGCACACCCTAGAAAATTAGATACGGACTTTCACTCAGAGGGAAAGGCGCGCACGTGGTGTGAGTCTCTCCCGTAGACTGAACACGCCAGATTTCGGCAGCAATGGACTGGGAGCAACGTCACGTGGCATCACTTCTTGAAAAACTTCTTCGCACCGGCGATAAGAAGACCCTGAGGCAACTGCGCAATTATGCAGCTTCAATCAACGCCCTCGAGGACACACTCAAGACGTTCACGGACGCTGAGTTGCGCGAAGAAACTGACCGGCTCAAGCTGCGTCACTCTGACGGCGAAAGCCTGGATGATCTTCTGCCAGAGGCTTTTGCTGCAGTGCGTGAAGCGTCTTCCCGCACCCTAGGTATGCGCCACTTCGACGTTCAGTTGATGGGTGGCGCCGCGCTGCACTTGGGCAACATTGCCGAAATGAAGACTGGTGAAGGTAAAACTTTGGTGGCCACGGCCCCGGCATACCTCAACGCACTAAGTGGCAAAGGCGTGCACGTAGTTACGGTCAACGATTACTTGGCCGAATATCAGTCAGACCTGATGGGGCGCGTCTACCGGTTCCTTGGCCTCAGCAGCGGTTGCATCCTCTCCAACCAGGATCCCGCTGTTCGGCGTGAACAGTACGCCTCTGACATCACCTATGGCACTAACAACGAGTTCGGCTTTGACTACCTGCGAGACAACATGGCGTGGGACAGCACTGAGCTTGTTCAGCGGGGGCACAACTTTGCGATTGTGGATGAAGTTGACTCGATCCTGATCGATGAGGCCCGCACCCCGCTCATCATTTCTGGACCGGCTCAAGGCGACGCGAACCGCTGGTATGGCGAATTCGCCAAGGTTGTTAACCGGCTCAGCGTTGAAACTGACTACGAGGTTGATGAGAAAAAGCGTACCGTCGGTGTGCTGGAGAACGGTATTGAAAAGGTTGAGGATTACCTCGGCATTTCTAACCTGTACGAGTCGGCAAATACTCCGCTGATTGGCTTTTTGAACAACGCCATCAAAGCTAAGGAACTCTTTAAGCGCGACAAGGACTACGTCGTTTTGGACGGCGAAGTCCTCATCGTTGACGAGCACACTGGACGTATTCTGGCTGGCCGCCGGTACAACGAAGGTATGCACCAGGCGATTGAGGCCAAAGAAGGCGTTGAAATCAAGGCCGAGAACCAGACGCTCGCCACCGTAACGCTGCAGAACTACTTCCGCATGTACAACAAGCTCGCAGGTATGACCGGTACTGCCGAGACCGAGGCCGCAGAATTTATGGGCACCTACAAGCTCGGTGTGGTGGCCATTCCCACCAACCGTGAAATGCAGCGTGTGGACCAGCCGGACCTGGTGTTCAAAAACGAGCAGGTTAAGTTTGACGCGGTAGTCCAAGACATCGTCGAACGCCACAAATTGGGCCAGCCGGTCCTTGTTGGTACCACCAGCGTGGAGAAGAGTGAATATCTTTCCCGCCAGTTGGCCAAGGAAGGCGTTAAGCACGAGGTCCTCAACGCTAAGAACCACGCTCGCGAAGCAAGCATTGTTGCCGAGGCTGGACGCAAGGGAGCAGTGACGGTTGCCACCAACATGGCTGGTCGCGGAACCGACATTATGCTCGGTGGTAGCCCGGAGTTCACGGCCGTTGCGGCGCTCAAGGCAAAGGGTCTTGACCCGGTTGATACCCCGGAAGAGTATGAGGCTGCATGGCCGGAAGCCCTCGAAGCTGCCAAAAAGGCTGTTAAGGACGAGCATGAGGAAGTCCTGGGCTTGGGCGGGCTGTATGTTTTGGGTACGGAACGCCATGAGTCTCGCCGGATTGATAACCAGTTGCGTGGACGGTCCGGCCGTCAGGGTGACCCGGGCGAATCTCGCTTCTACCTTTCCTTGACCGATGACTTGATGCGCTTGTTCAACTCCGGTGGCGCTGAGCGGCTGATGGCTTCTTCGCTTCCGGACGATGTCCCGCTCGAGTCGAAGCTGGTTTCGCGTGCTATCGCCTCTGCGCAGGGCCAGGTTGAGGGCCGCAACGCCGAACAGCGTAAAAACGTTTTGAAGTACGACGACGTGTTGAACCGCCAGCGCGAAGCAATCTACGGCGACCGTCGGCGGATTCTTGAGGGCGATGATCTGCACGAAAAGGTCCAGTTCTTCCTGGAAGATACGATCAATGCAGTTATTGACGATTCGACCGCCGAAGGCCATGGCGATGACTGGGACTACGCACAGTTGTGGAGGAACCTCAAAACGCTCTACCCCGTGACCTTGACTTACCATGACGTGATTGACGAGGCCGGAGGAAAGTCTCGCGTTACGAGTGAGTTCTTGAAGGAAGAGATTCTTTCCGATGCTCGCTTGGTCTACCAAGGCCGCGAAAACCAGCTCGGCGAAGCAAGCATGCGCGAGCTTGAGCGTCGTGTGGTGCTGTCCGTGATTGGACGCAAGTGGCAAGAACACTTGTATGAAATGGACTACCTCAAGGAGGGAATCGGTCTGCGAGCTATGGCTCAGCGTGACCCGCTGGTTGAGTACCAGCGTGAAGGTTTCACCATGTTCCAGTCCATGATGGCTGCGATTCGTGAAGAGAGCGTTGGCTTCTTGTTCAACCTTGAAGTTGAGGTTACGCCCGGCGAAGAAGGTTCAGCTGAGGGTGAGGCAAACCATGAGCCACACATTCACGCTACGGGCTTGGAAGCTCCCGCTAAGCCGGCACAGTTGCAGTACACAGCACCCACTGAGGATGGCGATGCGGAAACTCATATTGAGACCGCACGCAATACGGATGCCGCTGATGCTCGCTCAGGTAATCCGGCTAAGGCTGCTGCAGCCAAGGCGAAAAGAAACAACAAGAAGAAGCGCTGATCGCCAGGGATAAGACCCCTCTGGTGAGATTTCATTAGTGCGTTGAACTGACGCGTCGTCCGGTCTGGGCGGCGCGTCAGCCAATTTCTAGAGCTGTAACGCACCAGGACGCTTGGCGTTGTTCTAGCCGCACGGCCACTGCTCGAGCCTTGGTGTCCTCACGGACCAACAAAGCGAGCTCGTAGACGCCCTCGCATACCTGACTGGCATGGACACTACGAACGGCCGGGTTAGCGTGGACTTTACGGCGGTTGCCCGCTGCTTTCTCCGAATTGCGGCTAATGGTGGCGCGTAGCTCGAGCGCTGCGAAGATGTTCGGCTCCAACCAACGTGAGAGCTGACGCGATGGTCGGGTACCGGCCAGGACTTCCATCGCTGCTTGCACTACTGTGCCAGCCGTGTGGCGAACCTCTCTGATCTCTTGGGCTCCAACAACGCTGAGTACCGGTTGTTGCGACGGTGCTGGCGCCATAGCGCTGGCGCGTTTGGCCGTGCCCGCTCGCTTTGCGCTGGGGGCTTTGGGGGAAACGGCGGGAACTTTCTTCAGTGTGCTGATGCTCATGGGACTGCCCTTCAATCTGAGGTGGAATAACGAGTGGTGATGAGTTCGAGTGGAATTCTTAGTGTGCGGGGATCCAAAGCACCGTGCCGGGAAGCAATAGATTGGGGTCCTCGCCCACAACCTCTCGGTTGAGTTGGAACCAGCGGGGCCATTCGGCTGCAATCTCGGCATCGCTAGCACCAGCCGGCAGGTGTCGAGCCGCGAGACTCCACAGACTGTCACCTGCCACGGCGGCTACCGTTCCGGCCCGGCGGCCACCCTTCGCATTCGAAGCGGCACTTGCACTTGAGGTGGGGCTGGCGCTTTCGGCAACTTCCCGCTTCTGCGGTGGTGCTAAGACACCTGCATTTGCGGCCGGTGCACTTGGCGTCCAAGCCCCACGAATCGGCGTCGAGCCGGAAACTGCCTGAGATGTTGCAGCCGATAATGGCGGGTGCGCTGGAGCTGCGCTTGGGGGTGTAGCTGTTGTGCTGCTAGGGATAGCTGTGGCAGTTGCTGCTGGACTTGAAGTAGCAGTGGCATTAGCGGCATTGGCGTTAGCGGTGACAGTAGCGGCCGCGCCGGCCGTGGCTGAGACCGCCGGCACCGGGTGCCACCTTGGGTCAAGGGCAGCGTCTGTGGCTTGTGCCATGGGCGCTGCCAAGAGGTTGATTCCTAAGATCGCAAGTGCCAAGCGGCGCATAAACACTGGTGCAAAGCGTCCAGCTTGTTCAGATGCGCGGTTTTTACCGAGCTTGCCCAACACTGCGGCAATGAGTGCAGCAAGAAGTGAAAGAATCCACCAAAGGACCACTGCCAAGCCAGTAACGGTGGCCAACAAACCAAGCAGACCTTCAAAATCAGGATGCCCGGCCATAAGGTCTTGAACGGCTCCGCGACTAGCGGCGCTACTTCCTATCCAGACCAGGGCAATTCCGAGTATCAAGATGACGGTAGCCATAGCGGCGTCCATAGAAACGCGATGCTGAATGGGCTGGTGTTGGTTCATTACCGGACTCCGATCATGTCATTTGATGTAGTTTGACGAATTTGAATTCAGTTTGACTCATTCCATCGACGTTTGTCTAGAGGATAGATTTTCTTGACGTCAGTTTTTCGCTCATATTTGCGTGCTGGGACTCACCGTCAAGCTAAGAAAAACGCGTTGGCCTGCGTAAACGTGCAGATTCCAGGCCCTGAGGGATGGTTGAGAAATTTCCGGAGATTTTGACGTCAGAAATGCTCACACTAGGGCTGCTCTAGCCGTCCATGGCGCCTTAGAAGCGGGTAAGTCGCGTATGAATTGACCCGGGGAAGGACGCAGCCTACGCTGACGCCATGCGATGGGACGCTCTTTTTGAAGACCTTGAGAATCAGCTGGCAGCAAGTGCTCAGCTGGATCTTGAAGCGGAAATTTCCGAACGCGCTCGCGTGGATGCCTCGGCCGTTGAGCTTATTGATCGCTTGCGCGCTCATGCAGGACACCGAATTTCCATAGCCTTGCGCGGCGGGGCAAAAATCTCCGGCAAGCTCTCGCATGTGGGCCGTGATTGGCTGGTGATGGACGCCGGAGTCCATGAGTATTTGGTGACTTATCCGGCCATCATCACCTATCAGGGTTTGGGGAGGGCCAGCAGCTCTACTGTGACTAAGAGTTGGGCTCGCATTAGCCTTGCCTCGGCGCTGCGGACTATCGGGCGAGACCGCACCGAAGTGCAGCTCCAACTTCTGGACGGCCGCGAAGAATCACAGACGTTGCGAGGCGTTTTGGACCGGGTGGCTGCCGATCACGTTGATCTTGCGGTTCTTGCACCAGGCGAAGTCCGCAGAAGTGCCTCTCTCGAGGCTGTGGTGACTCTGCCGCTGAGCTCAGTGGCAGTAGTGCAGTCATTGCGGATCTATTAGTGGTTCGCGCTACTGCTTGGAAGTAACGTCATTGCTCAAGCGGTGACGTTTTTGCCCTTGCTTTTGGCGTTGGCGGCAGTCATCTGCTCGGTTTCGGCATAGCGCTCGTTGATGTATTCCTCGAGCTTGCTCTGCTCAACACGCCATTGGCCGCGGCCACCCACTTGAATGGCTTTGAGTTCACCACTGCGCACCAAGGCATAGGCCTGTGGAGAGTTGATCTGTAGCTGTTCGGCAACATCGGCCAAAGTCAGGAATCGTGGCATGGCACTATTCTGCCATCCTTGCTGTGTCTTGACGTAGTTATCCACAGTTTGATGCATTTTGACCGTATGACTTTTGGTTATGGGCTTCGGTGGTGAGAATGGTGAACGAGGCGCCGCAGTGGCGCTGGACCTTGGCCACTATGGGGGATGTACCAATGATGAGTTCCACGACCACAAACACTGCTGCGAGGTTGAAGAAGCCGTCGTGGAAGGATCCGCGCCTCTTGGTGGGTATTTTGCTGGTTCTTTGCTCTGTGGCTGGAGTGGTTGCGCTGATAACTTCCATGGATCGCACCACTGAAGTTTTCGTGGCGAACGCACCCATCGCCGTCGGGCAAAAGGTCGACGCCGGCTCCTTGGGGCGTGCCAAAGTCCAGCTAGGTGACACCCAAGACAGCTACATCCTCGCCTCTGACGGTGTTCCGGAGTCCAGCATCGCTACTCGGATGATCCCCAAGGGGCAGCTTCTTCCCAAAGACAGCGTGGGGCATGCTGACGCCTTGGATCGGAAGCCCGTAGCTATCACCATCGATCAGGCTCTTCCCGCCCAAGCAGTGGTGGGCTCACACGTTGATGTGTGGGTGGCCATGCCGGACACACGCAACGGTTACCAGGAACCGCAGTTACTGTTACCTGGTGCTGAGATTGGCGACATTGTGGCTAGCTCACAATCTCTGGGTTCATCCTCGGCGAAGTCGGTGCTTGTTTTAGTGTCCGATGCCCAAATGCCCAAGTTGCTGGGAGCGCAAGCTAACAAGGCAAAGATTTCTGTGGTTTGGGACCCGGCTGGTGGTGTCAAATGAGTATTCCGGTCATCACCGTGGGCAGTACTGAAGAGGACCTTGTGGGCGGGCTTGAGCGTCTCCACGGTCCCGTGACAGTGGTTCGGCGCTGCACCGAACTGGCCGAACTGATTGCTGCGTGCCAAAGCGGGCTCGCCCGCGCTGCGGTTGTAGCTGGAGGCAGCGAAGAACTGACCGCCTCCTTGATTGACCGTTTACATGCAGTGGGTGTCGCCGTGGTTGCCCTTAGCGACGTACCGGAGGAACGGGCCCGTCTGTCATCAATTGGTGTTGGCGTCGCGCCTCTTGCTGTTGAACCGGGTGTGCTCGCAGAAAGACTCTCCGAAGCCGTGCGGCAGCTCAGCGGTAACTCCCGGAGCCGGCCAGAATCGGGTCTTGGGGGATTCAATAGCGCCTATGCGGATCCGTCAGATGCCGCGGTATCCGCACTCGACATTGACCAGCCAACGCCTTTGGCCGAAGGTACTGGCCAAGTTATTGCGGTGTGGGGCCCCGCCGGTGCGCCAGGTCGAACAACTATTGCCGTCAACATGGCTGCCGAGCTCTCTGCCGAGGGTAAAAGTGTCATTCTCATCGACGCTGACAGCTATGGAGCAAGTATCGCCACCATGCTGGGTCTACTGGATGAATCCGCGGCCTTGGCGCATGCCTGCCGCCTAGCGGATCAGGGTGTTCTTGATGATGCAGCTCTCTTGCGGATCGCCATGCCCGTAGTCACCAAGGGCGGAATCATGAGAGTGCTGACGGGAATCACTCGTGCCGATCGGTGGACGGAGCTCAGGGCAGCTGCGTTGGAGCGTGTGATTGAACGATGCAAAGCGAACGCCGAGTACGTAGTCATCGATGCCGGGTTTTGTCTCGAAGCTGACGAAGAGCTGAGTTTTGACACCTTGGCTCCGCGGCGAAATGCGGCCACTCTTCGGAGCTTGGAACTGGCCGACAAAGTGTTCGCGGTTGGATTGGCCAGCCCGATTGGTGTGCCGCGTCTGGTGCGAGCGTTAGCTGAATTGGAGCAGTCAGTTCCCAGCGCAGCTCCGCTTGTGCTGATGAACAATGTGCGTTCAGCGCTGCTTGGGCGTTCGCCGGAGACTCAGTTGCGCGACGCATGGGATAGGTTCGCGCCTGCGTCGTCGATCACGGCGTTTTTGCCCGCTGATCAGGCTGCAACGGACGCAGCGCTTTTGAGCGGCTCGGTGTTATTGGAGGTGGCCCCGGACTCCGATTTGCGTCGAGGAATTGCAGCACTCGTTTGTGCACCTGTCCAGCGGAAGCGAAAATCCTCTGTGTTTTCAACCACGGCGCAACGTCGCGCGAAGCGCTAGGCTCGGCATGTAGCCAGCAATGATGCTGGTCAAAAACCAGTGATGGAGGCGTTTGTCGATGTCGTCGGGATCCAACGAGTCGGATCAGTTCACCCCGGTGGAAAATCAAAATGGTTTTCTCGCCGACTACTACGAGCATCTGGCAGCGGACGACGCTAGCCGCTTCGACAGCGGAACCCTCGCTGCACGGGCCAACGCCCACCGCCAGCTTGCGGAGACGCGCTTGTCCGGCACCGCAAATATAGCCGTGCAGCACGAAGGAGACGCCTCCGTGGTGTACATCGTCACTGACGATATGCCCTTCCTTGTTGACTCAGTCAACGCAGAGTTAGTGCGTCAAAACTCTCCTATTCACCTTGTGGTTCACCCCATGTTTGTAGTCACCCGTGACCGCAACTCCGGTGCCCTCCGTAGCGTGGCCCGGGTGCCTTCGCACGTTGGAACTTCCAGTGGTGACACCGCGGCTCTGCCTAACCTCGCGCATTTAGTAGCCGCGGATGACGAAACCTCGCACATGGAGTCTTGGATCGCCGTCGAGATCGATCGAACCAGCGAAGACCACGCTCAGGAACTTGTGGCCGGACTCGAACGCGTTCTGGGGGATGTCCGGGCTGCCGTTGAAGACTGGCAGAAAATGCGCAGCAAAGCCCTTGAAGTGGCTGACGGTTTGGAAAAGGTTGCGCACTCCCATGGGGTGGAGGATATTCGGCAAACTCAAGATCTCTTGCGCTGGTTAGATGATGGCAACTTCACCTTTTTGGGTTACCGCGACTACGAACTCATCACACAGGACGGCGAAGATGTACTCAAGCTTGGGGATGAATGCGGCCTTGGTCTGCTCCGGGGCCACGAGGATGGCAAGCAGATCCAGCATCTTACGCCGGAAGGCCAACGTCGGGCTCGCGAAAAGCGCGCGCTGGTTATCACCAAGGCGAATTCGCGGTCCACGGTGCACCGCTCTGCTTACTTGGACTACGTAGGCGTCAAGAGTTTTGATTCGGCGGGCAATGTCACCGGCGAACGCCGCTTTATCGGCCTCTTTGCTACAACTGCCTACGCCGGTTCTGTTCAGAACATCCCGATCATCCGGGAAAAGGTGGCTTGGGTTTTGCGTGAGTCTGGGTTCCCGCCGGATTCTCACTCGGGCAAAGACCTCCTGGGCATTATGGAAACTTATCCACGCGATGAGCTGTTCCAAATGGACGCACAAGAGCTGTTCACTACAGCCAGCGCCATCCAGCGCCTTCAAGAGCGTCGGCAAACACGCCTGTTCTTGCGCCCGGACATCTACGGCCGCTTTGTCTCCGCCGTGGTTTATTTGCCACGCGATCGCTACACCACCAACGTCCGTTTGCGGATTGAAAAAGAACTTCGCGAAACTTTCGACGCTAAGTCCATCGACTACGAAGCGCGTATGAGCGAATCAGCGCTGGCTCGGTTGTTCTTCCGCATTCGTTTACCTCGCGACGCAGACCTATCCAACGTTGACGCCAACGCGCTAGAACAGCGTTTGGTTCGTGCTGCCCGCTCATGGTCAGAAGGTATTTCAGAAGTGCTCGGTAACGGACGCACTCACGAAGATGCCGACCAGCTCGCCCGCTTGTGGGCAGAAGCTTTTCCGGCGAGCTACCGGGTGGACTACGAAGTGGAGGATGCACTCGAGGACATCGCTCGCTTTGAAAAGTATGGGGCGAACAGCGAACGCTCTGATGCTGACGCCAGTGGCGGACAGGGCCTGCATGTGTATCGCCCAGCTGGCGCGGGGGAGAGCCTCGAGGAGGACGCGCGCGTCAAGCTTTACATGATGGAACCCCGCAGCCTGAGCCAGATTCTGCCGTTTTTCCATAACTTGGGTCTTGAAGTTCTGGACGAGCGTCCTTTTGAGATTCAGACCAGTGATCAACAGGATTTCTTCCTCTACGATCTTGGTTTGAAGTACCCGGAAGGTATCGATCCCATCGCCACAGGATCGTTGTTGGCTGATTCCTTTGGTGCGGCAATTACCGGTGCCATTGAATCAGACAGCTTTGACCGTTTGGTACTCCGCGAGGGTATGGACTACCGCCAGGTTGTTATTCTGCGAAGCTACGCAAAGTACATGCGGCAAATGGGGAACACTAATTCGTACGGTTTTGTCTCCGACACGCTGTTGACCAACCCGGCTGTCACGCGCGGATTGATAGCGCTCTTCGAAGCCCGCCTTAATCCCGAGATACCGGCTCAAACGCGCGAGGAGCGTGTGGCGACGGTTCGCGCCGAACTTGCTGCCGCCGTCGAACAGGTCCCAACGCTGGACGCCGACCGTGTTCTGCGGACGTTCAGTAACTTGATCGAATCAACGCTGCGGACCAACTACTACCAAAACCGGCCATATTTGAGCGTCAAGCTAGATCCGAGGAACATCGACGGGCTCCCGTTCCCGCGCCCGATGTTCGAAATCTGGGTGTACTCGCCACGTGTTGAAGGTGTGCATTTGCGCTTTGGCAAGGTGGCCCGTGGCGGTTTGCGCTGGTCTGACCGACGCGAAGACTTCCGCACTGAAATCCTTGGCCTAGTCAAAGCTCAGACTGTCAAAAACGCAGTGATTGTCCCAACCGGCGCCAAGGGTGGCTTCTTCGCCAAGCAGTTGCCGGACCCGGCCGCGGACCGTGCAGCCTGGATGGCCGAAGGCGTGGAAAGCTACAAGACCTTTATCCGGGGCCTGTTGGACCTGACTGACAACTTGGTCACCGCTGCTGATGGCCAGACCTTGGTGCCACCGGCTTCAGTGGTACGTCACGACGACGACGATTCTTACCTTGTGGTGGCAGCGGACAAGGGAACAGCTTCCTTCTCCGACATCGCCAACTCGCTCTCCGATGAGTACGGCTTCTGGCTTGGTGATGCCTTCGCGTCCGGCGGCTCGGTGGGCTACGACCACAAAGCGATGGGAATTACCGCCCGTGGTGCATGGGAATCCGTTAAACGGCACTTCTCCGAACTGGATGTAGACACCCAAACTCAAGAGTTCACAGTGGTGGGTGTTGGCGACATGTCAGGTGACGTGTTCGGAAATGGCATGTTGCTCTCCGAACACATTCGTCTAGTGGCGGCATTTGACCACCGGCACGTATTTTTGGATCCGAACCCCAACGCTGCAGCCGCGTTCGCTGAGCGCCGCAGGCTTTTTGACCTGCCGCGTTCGTCGTGGGATGACTACGACCGTTCGCTCATCAGTGAAGGTGGGGGAATTTTCCCGCGCCAGGCCAAGAGTATTCCGATCAGCGAACAGATTCGTGTCGCATTGGGATTGCCCGAGGGCACCGTACGGTTAAGCCCGCCCGAACTGTTGCGAGCCATTCTTTTGGCGCCAGCCGATCTGCTCTACAACGGCGGTATTGGTACCTACGTAAAGGCCTCTATTGAGTCACACGCCGATGTTGGGGACAAGGCTAACGATGCCATTCGGGTGGATGGCCGTGATCTGCGGGTCAAGGTTGTTGGTGAAGGCGGAAACCTTGGTATGACCCAGCGGGGTCGCATCGAGGCAGCGCTCCAAGGAGTGATCCTCAATACGGATGCCATTGACAACTCTGCTGGTGTGGACTGCTCCGACCACGAAGTTAACATCAAAATCTTTGTTGACCGTATGGTGGCGGCCGGCAAACTCGACGCTGGCGAGCGTGCAGAGTTTCTAGCCAGCATGACTGATGAAGTGGGCCGTCTGGTTCTTGAAGACAACATTGACCAGAACATCCTGCTTCTTAATGACCGCACCCGCGTTGCTGAGTGGAGCCCCAGCTACGAGCGCTTGATGGACTGGCTTGAGAAGAATGCCGACCTTAAGCGTGACCTAGAAGCGCTGCCGAGCACCGCGACGTTGCAGATTCGTTTGGAACAGGGACAAGGGCTGACCTCGCCGGAGCTCTCTGTTTTGGCGGCCTACGCCAAAATTGAGCTCGCGGAAGCGTTGATCGACAGCGATGTGAGCGATGATCCGTGGTTCCGGTCCACCTTGCGTAAGTATTTCCCTGCGCAATTGGCTGAACGTTTTGATGCTGATCTGGACAGCCACCCCTTGCGCCGGGAGATCATTTGCACCGTTGTAGCAAACGACATGATCAACATCGGTGGAATCACCTTCGCTTTCCGCACCATGGAAGAAACCAGCGCTACCGAATCCGCAGTGGCAAAAGCATTTGTGGCCTTGCGCGAGATCTATCAGCTCGACGTGATGCTGGCCGAGCTCAACGGCTTGCCAGCCTCTTTCCCAACTGAGCACTGGACTGCCGTGCACTTGGACATGCGCAGGCTTCTAGACCGCGCGGTTCGTTGGCTGGTGGCGGAGGGCAGCACCTCCCGGAGCATTGAAGAAGTCGTCTCCGAGTTCAAGCCCAAGATGTTGCCGTTCCGCGGCCAGCTTTTGGACTATTTGCAAGGGACTGACCGGGAACGCGTCCAGGAGTGGTTTGAACGGGCTAAGGGATGGAACCTTCCTGAAGACTTGGGCCGTCGCTGGGCTGAGCTGTTTGAGAGCTATGCGCTCTTGGACATCGCAAGGATCACTCGTTCGCAGAGTGAACCGGTTGAAGCCGTGGCGCGGGTGTACTACACCGTGTTTGAACGTTTCCACATCGACTCATTGCTTGTACGGATCAGCAACCTTCCCCGCGAAGACCGCTGGCAGGCTTTGGCACGGGCGGCGCTTCGAGACGACTTGTACTCAACGGCTGCTGACATCACCACCTCAGTCCTGGCAGCGAGTGAGGTAGGAGTATCGCCCGCCGAACGCGTTGCGGTGTGGGAAGCCCAAAATGCCGAACAGCTGGGTAGGGCCAAAACAATGTTTGACGAGGTCAATTCACTCGAAGAAGACGATATGGCTTCGCTCTCGGTAGCATTGAGACTTCTGCGTTCAATCGTCCGCCGCTAGCACTGGAGTTCATGTGGCCATCTTTACCGACCCCATCAGGGAGCATGCTGATTTTGGGCCGGGGGATGCCGAATGGCTCCACCTGCTGGTAGGCGACTGGCAAATGGTCGCGGACCTTGCGTTCGCCGACCTTGCCTTGTGGTTTCCGCATCCCGAGCATGGCTATCTCGCTTTGGCCCACGTGCGGCCTTCAACAACGCACACGGTGTTTCACGCTGACTTTGTCAGTGAAGGCATCCGTTCGGACTTGAGGCCGCTCGTGGACAAAGCGTGGGCTAGTCAGAGCATTGAGCGCTCTCCAGAGACCAACTGGAGCAGTGATATGGCGCTGCGTGTCGAGGCAGTTCCCATGGTCCGTAACGGCCGCACCTTGGCCGTGGTGACTTCCCACATGGATCTGTCCAGCTCACGGATGCCGTCGAGACTGGAACTGACCTACCGCCAGTGTGCCTATGACTTGTTGCGGATGGGAACGCTTGGCTTGTGGCCTGACTTTGCCTCGCCAACGGGCTCTCGCCGCGGTGCTCCGCGTGTGGGGGATGGACTAATCCGCCTTGATGCGGAGGGCATTGTTCAGTACGCGAGCCCTAACGGTGTTTCGGCCTTCCGGCGCTTGGGCGACGGTGAATCATTGGAAGGACGGTCACTGGCCGAGGTGACAGCTGACCTGTTGAAGGACAGACGTCTTGTTGACGAGACGCTGCCCCTAGTGGTCACCGGCCGTATGCCGTGGCGCACAGAGATTGAATCTCGTGGCGTGAGCTTGTCCTTGCGAGCAATTCCTTTGCGGGATGAAAACGAGAGGTTCGGCGCGCTGGTTTTGTGCCGTGACGTCTCTGAGCTGCGGCGCCGCGAGCAAGAACTTGTTACCAAGGACGCAACTATCCGGGAAATCCATCACCGGGTGAAAAACAATCTTCAAACGGTGGCAGCGCTCTTGCGAATGCAATCACGCCGGATGGTCTCCGACGAGGCTAAGCAGGGCCTTGAGCAAGCGATGCGGCGCGTGGCCACGATTGCCTTGGTCCATGAAACGTTGTCCCAGGGCTTGGCTCAAAACGTGGATTTTGACGAGCTGATCAGCCGGCAGTTCAGGCTCTCAGCGGAAGTTGCCTCACCATCGCAGCAGGTGCGCACCGAACGTTCTGGGGACTTCGGAGAACTGCCCAGCGACTTTGCCACACCCTTAGCGCTGGTTATCAACGAATTGGTGACTAACGCCGTCGAACATGGGCTTGATGGACGCGCTGGGACTGTTTGGCTGATGGCAAAACGGTCAGTAGGGGAGACTGGCGCTGAGGAACTGACGGTGACCATAGCCGACGACGGTGTTGGACTTCCCAATGGCAGCTACACCGAAGGTTTGGGATTGCAGATTGTGCGGACCCTTGTTCAAAGCGAACTGGGAGGAACCATCCTCTGGAGTGCTCGCGAAGGTGGCGGGACCAATGTTGAGATCTTCCTGGAGTTAACGCAATAGGAGATTCGGCAAACAAAAAGCCCCATAGCGCTCGAACCGAGCGGTCTATGGGGCCGAATGTTATGTGGCTAGCTGAACCTGTTGCTTGCCTGACTAGGAAGCGCGGCGTGCGCGTGCTGCGCGACGCTTGAGTGCACGGCGCTCGTCTTCGCTAAGACCGCCCCAAACACCGGCGTCCTGACCGGATTCGAGTGCCCACTGCAAACATGTGTCTACCACCGGGCAACGGCGACAAACGCTTTTGGCTTCTTCGATCTGCAACAGAGCGGGGCCGGTATTGCCAACCGGGAAAAACAATTCCGGATCCTTGTCGAGGCACGCGGCCTTATTACGCCAATCCATGCGATCAATTACTCCAATTCTGGATGCATACCTCGGCGACCGAACGGTCTTGTGAAAATATTCACGAGGAGGTACAAGGGAAAGGGGCCATTTCTGGCCCCTGTTTCTACTTGTTCAAGCGTGTCATGTTAACGCGGAGCAAACAAGGGGTGAAGGTCTGCAAATTGCTGGTTTGGCATGAGCGATACGTCACATTGACAGCAACGAAACCCGTAAATTTGACTATGTCCGGTATGGTGCCACTGTGTCAAGACCTCACAGTGAACATCCCGATCAGCCCGACGCAGTGACTTCAGCGAGTGCGTTATCCGCAACAGAAGCCGTGAAGCGGCCCTGGACTATTGGGGTTATTTCCATCATTTTGGTCCTGGAAGCGCTGGCATTGCTCTTGGCGGCAGCTTGGTATGGCTACAACCTTGTTACCGGTGCCCCTGTACTCTCCTTTTGGGGCGCGGTCTTTACGCTAGGACTGATTCTGGCTGCCGCCATTGGTTTGCTAGTCGTGGGACACTTTTTGTTCCGTGGACAGCGTTGGACTCGTTCGGCAGCTCTAGTGATGCAACTTTTTGTTCTGACGATTGGTGTGCCCACACTGACCGGCGGGTTGCCATTGCTGGGACTGGCCATGATTATTCCAGCCGTGGTTGTCATAGTTCTGCTGTTCTTTAAGGACACCGTGAGCTTCGCCTCCCGGAGCGGCGGCTCAACGCCAAGCTTTTAGAGTGTGAGCTTTTTTGGAGTTCGCGTTCTGGTACTAGGCCGCTTCGAGGACAAACTGGGCTGAAATCGCTTCGTTGCGTGAAATCAAAACGCCGCGACCCCGGGGTCCACGCGGTTCGACGTCGAACCTGAGCCCGAAAATGTCAGCGTCGTTTACCGATCGCGGAGCCAGAATGATTCCGCAACCGCTACTTCGGGCGTTCATGGAAACGGGGACTCGTGAGAGCAAAACCGGGCTAAACACTGTAGCCAACACCATGGTGAGCCCTCCGTGGTGCAACTCCATCAATAAGTGTTGTCCCTGGATCTCAAGCTGCTCAACATCATCAATAACCAGGATCGAGTCAGCAGGCAGCGAGCCCTCGATTTGTTGCTCACGGAGGGTTGAAAGCTGGGCGAGAGTACTACTGGAATAACGCAATGGCAGCCAATGACCGGCCTGCGGATTGCACTGTTGGAGGGCCGTCAGAAAGCTCGACTTGCCAGACTCCGGGGAGCCTAGAACCAGCAGAAGCATGCCAAGTCTGAACGGTACGTCGGCGAGCTTGCCCTCATCACCTGCCACTCCGATGACCAGGCCATTCTGGGGGCGATCCTGTGCCTCTTGAGTGCCCATGAGCTTGTCCATGTCCGCTGCAGTCAGCGTTGATGGCAGTGGCATAATACGCAGTGCTGGTGGCGTGGTGCCGTAGCTATTTGAAGCAGCCTCGGCCAGATCTGGGGCTTCGAAGATCTGTGTCACGCGGGCCGTTCCCTCCGTCAGTGCGCCGTTTGCCACCGTCCTGCCAGGAATACGTGAGGTAGCCGGCAATTTGGGCCACATCATTTTGCTGTCTTCAGAGGCACCATAGGGACAATAAAGACGGGAAGCTAGGGCTGGTGAAAATCGGGCAATGCTCAGCTCACGATCACCGGATATCACTACAAATACACCAGCGCGCGGGCCGTCGCGAACAATGTCGCTGACCAGGTCTTCAGCCCACGAATAGGCGCTGCTCCGGAGCGCCGAGAGCCATGCACCCCACGAACTAATCACCAAAACTAACGGTGACTTACCGCTTTGGGCGCCCTCCGGACCCTGCGCTGACGAGGAAACGATGTGGCTGGCCAAACGTTCAAGGATTCGAACCCCTCGACGCAACTCGTACAGCGATGCGTGAGCACCCACCGTTGGAGCCTCGGCCACGGAGGCGAGTTGGCCATCGCCGTCTAGCAGGTACAGTGCAGCACTCATCTCCGATGGTGTTCTGGGGACCGAGGGCTTGGTGGGGGAGAGCTGCTTTTCTGCCGGCCGGGTATTCAACAGCTGTGACGTGACCACGGCAAGGGCGCGGGCAGACTCTTGGGCATCCGGAGCAAAGATCCCCAAGTTTCCGTGCTCAAGAGGGTTCCATCGTAGAGAAGCAACCTGTTGGCGGTCCGGATAATCCGTCAGACCCAATACCGTTGCCGGGCCAGCTGGCGACTCACTATAAATGAAGTCTCCTGGCTTGCTGAATTCTCCCGTATTACTAAATTCTGCTGGGGCTAGTGAATGTGAACGTGGCAAGGGTGGTGCCACCGGTCGCCGGACTGATTCTTGTGACGTCTTGGCCCACAAAGCAGTCGTCATTTCAACGATGGGACGTGCATTCTCCGTTGGTGTATTACTCGGTGTACAGCCGGGATCGTCTCCGTCGCTGCTTTTGCTGAGTGGCATGGCGGACTCCGAAGGGCCCATATGCATCGCCTCCTCGGCAGAGAAAATCTCTATCCCGGGGCGAATAACGTCCTCCGTTGCTGCTATGAGTTCAGCAGTCTGAAAAAGTTCCGGTTCCGCCGTGCCGCGAGCAATGTAGGCCCGGCCCTGTAACTGCACCGGAATGTGCGCGGCGTCTCGTCGATTGAGAATGTCTAGGGACTCCATCTCGGATTGAACGCGTAGAGCAATGCTGGTGGTGACGTTGGCACGAATGTCTGAATTGAGAGCGCCAGAAGGACGCTGAGTTGCCATGATCAGCTGAATACCCAGAGACCGGCCGATCGTGGCAATACGCATCAGTTCTGTTAGCGCGGCCGGGGCTTCGTCCACAAGCATGCGGAATTCGTCGATCACAATAAACAGGTTCGGCAGGGCCTCATCGCTACTGGTGCGCCGAACCCTGTACTGCTCCAGATCCGGGGCCGAGACCGAAGCTAACAGTGCTTCGCGCCGACGAACTTCGGCGCGAAGAGACGCCAAGGTTCGTTCGAGTTCTTCCTGGGCGAGGTCTGTCACCACGCCCACACAGTGGGGCAAGCCAGCCAACGGGTCCAAACCAGAACCGCCCTTGAAATCAAAAAACAAAAAGTTCACTCGAGAAGGCGGGAAACTCAAGGCTGCGGAAGCTACGAGCGTCCGCAAAAGCTCCGATTTACCCGAGCCAGTGGTTCCTGCCACCAAGAAGTGCGGCCCATCGGACTTTAGATCCACCACTAAATTGCCGGTGGCGCTCGCCCCCAGAGTCACAGGAAGTCCCGCTGCAGCCTCTGACGCGCTCCAACGTTTTTCAGTGCTGCCACTGGAAACTGACAATAGCTCCCCTAGTTTCGTCTTCGCCGGCAGACCAGAAACCAGTGTCTCGGCCAGAAGGGGGCCGGCCCCGTGGCTCCGGCAAAATTTATCGAAGAGGCCATTCGAGAGCACATCCGCCACAAAATCTGTGGAGCTTTCCCCCTTGAGAAGCTGGGCGTTGCGCTCGCCGAATTTGATGGTTGTCTCACCACTGTTGGCCGACTCGGCGGCGCTCGAACGAACCGACTTTATAAGCTGAAAGCCTGCCGTCAGTGCGGCGTTCTCGATCTCCGCCCGCAGGGGAGTGTCCATCATTGAGACAAAAAACTTCAGCGGAGCTGTATGACTTTCCGTGGCATTTGCTGCGCCGGTGAACAACGTCAGGGCAGTCAGCGGGTTGGTGCTGAGGGTGACACCGGGCAAGAACTGGGCGCCACGCGAAAAATGACCTGGCGCGGTAAGAATAAATATTGTGGAGCCGGCAGCTGCCGGATAAGTGGCTACCTGAGCTAGCAGCGCCGCGATCAATCCCCGGGCCTGCGTTTCGGAACCACGTATTAGGACGGGGCGTCGAGGGAATACAAGGACTAGAGGAGTGCGGCCCACCTCGGGTGGTTCAAAGTCGTCATACCCGCCACTGACCTTGATGTTTGCAGACTGAACGGTGGTGCCGAGGCGCAGTGAAAGTGGGCCTAGAGGCTCGGGAACGTCCCGCACTGTAGGGGCACCCAAGATCAGCGGAAGCGCTGGCGCCGAGCGTCGTCGTCGTTCTTCATCTTGCGCCACGGCTGCGGCAACTGCCGTACCCAAACGCTGACGACGGCGTCTGCCGGATACAAGCGGGATCAAAACCGATACGGCGGAGACAGCTGTGAAGGCCAAAAACATCCACATGCCGGTGATCACTGCCAAGCCCACACCAATCAACAAAGGCAAACCAGCGGTCAGAGCAATGGTGGTCTTGTTGGTTTGGGCTGCGTCGGCACGCACTGAGACTTCGATCGGAGTTGAAACATCAGCCCCGGCTTCGGCGGGAAGCTCGGCCTCGGTGTTCAGTGCCAGAGAGCACCAACTCGAGCCCAGCTCAATCAGGGAGGACGTGTCAACCGCCGTTTTAGCCACAGCTCGAGAGTCCACAAAGCTGCCGTTGGCGCTACCGGCATCTTGGAGTACTACATTCGTCTCGGCGACCTCGAGCCAAGCGTGGTGTCTGGACAGCGAAGGATCCGGGATGGTGATGTCGGCGTTATTCCGGCCAATGCTGTAGCGACCCCGAGTCAGAGGAAACGTTAAACCTGCGCCGGGCCCGGAGTGAACTACAAAGTGGAGTCGGCCATGAGACCTATGGTGCGAGTTTTGGGGAACGGCGGCAACGCCGTCCACGATGACGCAGCCGTTAACCAGTGGGAAGTCGCCCACCACTAGTTCATCAAGAGGCTTCCCACCCACTCGAGGCTGGTCGATCCCTGAAGGTTGCGTCCCGTGCGATTGTGCCAGTGCAGTTGCCAGATCCGCGCCTGGAGCTCCTGGCTGAATACGCACCGAAACTTCAGCCGCTGGGATTACTGGTTGGGCAGCGGGCTTCGCCATTGGATCAGCGGAGAGAACCTGCGGACGCGCCGGACCGCGCCCCGCAGCTGGACCGCGAACAAGTGTGCAATGCAACACAACCGCACCACCTTCCCCTTCAATGAGCTTTACTGCTAGCCCCAACGCTAGGCGCGGACAGTGGTGAGACAACAGTCAAAAATTGCTCCCTGTGGATAACTTGGGGCGGTCGCTGCCAGTGCGGGGTGCGCCTCAACAGTCTCCAAAGCAATCTCGGGTAACCTTATTCAGCAGGCATAGCTCAACTTTTGCCTGCCCACATGTCTACACAGGAGTGTTTGTGAACGCTGATCTCGTCGTCGTAGGTTCAGGTTTCTTTGGCCTAACCATTGCAGAGCAAGCCGCCACCGAGCTGGGCTTGAAAGTAGTGGTCTTGGACCGTCGCCACCACATTGGCGGAAACGCCTACAGCGAGAAGGAAGCTCAGACCGGAATTGAGATCCACCGCTACGGTGCGCACCTCTTCCACACCTCAAACGAGAAAGTCTGGGAATACGTAAATCGCTTCACCACCTTTACGAACTACGTTCACAAGGTCTACGGCGTGCACAAAGGCGAGGTTTACTCCCTGCCGATCAACTTGGCAACAATCAACCAGTTCTTCCGGGCAAACCTGACGCCCGGCCAAGCGCGGGAATTGATTCAGGAGCAGGCCGGGGAGCTCGCAGGAACTGACCCGCAGAACCTGAATGACAAAGGCATCCAGCTCATCGGGCGCCCCTTGTATGAGGCTTTTATCAAGCACTACACGGGTAAGCAGTGGCAGACAGATCCTAAGAACCTGCCAGCCGGGATCATCTCTCGATTGCCCGTTCGCTACAACTATGACAACCGGTACTTCAATGACAAGTACGAGGGTCTCCCGACGAACGGGTATACGGCGTGGATTGAAAAGATGGCGGAGCACCCGAATATCGAGGTCCGCCTCAACACTGACTTCTTTGATGAGTCCCACGAGTACTCGAAGAATAAAGTTGTTGGCAAGGTTCCTGTTGTGTACACGGGCCCAGTGGACCGCTACTTCGACTTTGCAGAAGGCGATTTGTCATGGCGCACCATCGACTTCGAAGAAGAAGTTCTTGACATCGGTGACTTCCAAGGCACCTCGGTAGTGAACTACAACGACGAAGACGTTGCCTACACGCGCATCATCGAACCGCGTCACTTCCACCCGGAGCGGGAGTACCAGACGGAAAAGACCGTCATTATGCGCGAGTTCTCGCGCTTTGCGGAAAAGGGCGACGAACCGTACTACCCCATTAACACCGCGGAAGATCGCGAGAAGTTGCTCAAATACCGCGACCTCGCAGCTGCCGAATCAGATGTTCTCTTTGGTGGCCGTCTGGGAACGTACAAGTACCTGGACATGCACATGGCCATCGGTTCAGCACTGAGCATGTTCGAGAACAAGATTCGTCCTCACTTCGAGGCGGGAACCAAAATTGAAAGTGGAGGAGTGGACGCATGAGCGCAGGGGACGCGCAGACTGCCTCAAGTTCAGCCCCCACCGCCGAGTGGGTCACACTCCAGCGAGTCGTTTTCCCTGAAGATTCGGAAATGGATACGGCTCCGCTCTACGTAGACATGGGCACAGCAGCAGGTATGCCGGCCCCTACCGAGGAAGAGGCCCGTAAACGTGGTCAGCGTCCCGTCCGCTTAAGCTCATCGGCTCGCGAAGCGCACGCCGAAGACTTTATGGGCCGGACGGCCACACGTGTACGGCCAGGGGAGCGGGTTTCGTTCGGAAGCTACTTCAACGCTTTTGCTGCTAGCTATTGGTGGAAGTGGACAACTCTTAAATCTGTTCGCTTGCAGGTTCAAACCAGCGGCTCCGGCACGCTCATTGTTTACCGATCCAATGCAAAAGGTTCTTTGCTGCAGGTTCGTAATGTGCGTCTTGAAGGCGAGCAAACGTCCGAGATCGAACTTGATCTTTTGCCCTTCGGAGACGGAGGCTGGTACTGGTTTGACCTGGTAGCTAGCCGTGATGAGCTCCAGATGCAAGCAGCGCAGTGGCAGGCTCCCGGGCCCGCACCGGCCCCTTCGAGCGTCACTCTTGAAATCACGACGCTCAATAAGACTGACTACTGCCTCAACAATCTTCGTTTGATGGCTAGCCACCCTGAAAGCTTGGAGTTTGTCTCCGAGATTTTGATTGTGGACCAAGGCAGCGACAAGCTTGCTCAGGCTGAAGGCTTCGAAGACGTCAAAGCAGCGTTGGGCGGGAAACTTCGCATCATTGAGCAGTCCAACCTTGGCGGCTCTGGCGGCTTTGCGCGCGGCATGTTTGAGGCGTGTGAAAACGGCAGTGACTACGTTTTGCTGATGGATGATGACGTGGTGATTGAACCTGAGAGCATCAGCCGCTTGTTGACGTTTGCTAACTATTGCCGCAAGCCAACCATTGTTGGTGCTCACATGTTTGACCTTCATCACCGGACAGCTCTACACACCTTTGGTGAAATTGTTAGTCCTTCCCGAATCCAGCCGGAACAACCGCTGGAAGAGATGGAAATGGGACACGATTTCTTGCGCTCGAACCTGCGCCAGACGCCGTGGATGCACCGCCGCGTGGATGTTGACTACAACGGATGGTGGATGTGCTTGATCCCCACCTCAGTAATCCGGGAAATCGGTCTCTCCATGCCCGTGTTTATTAAATGGGACGACGCCGAATATGGCCTTCGCGCCAAAGCTCACGGCTACCAGACCGTCAGTTTGCCCGGAGCAGCAGTGTGGCACGTCTCGTGGGGTGACAAAGACGACCTAGTGGGCTGGCAGGCTTATTTCCACGCCCGTAACCGATTGATGGTTGCCCTGATGTACAGCCCCTTCGCACGTGGTGGCAAAGCAGTCTTGGGCGCCTTGTTTGCTGACCTCAAGCACACTTTGTCCATGCAATATGCAACGGCTCAGGGGCGGGTATGGGCGGTCAAAGATATCTTGGACGGGCCGCAAGAACTGCACGCTTCCCTCGCTTCGACGCTGCCGCGGATTCGCGAGATGCTCGCTACCCACAGCGACACTGTGTACCTGAGTGACCCAGAAGCTTTCCCCGAGGCGCAAAAAGAACTCAGCATTGGCGGAAGCTCTGCCGTTGCCGGGCGGCCCTCGCTGCGCAACATCATTCCGTGGGGTCTGAAGACGCTGAAGCGACAGTTGCTCGCAGAGGTTTCCAGTGCAGACGCTGAGCGGCCACAAGCGCGGATTTCACACCAAGATAACAAATGGTGGTCAGTGTCCCAGTTTGATTCAGCCGTAGTCAGCAACGCTGACGGCACGGGAGCCTCATGGTACAAACGAAATCCTGAGCTAGCTCGGACCCTCTTGAAGGATTCAGCCAAAAACACTGCCCAATTGGTACGTCGTTGGGATGACCTGGCAGCTGAATACCGGGCCACCATGCCGACTCTGTGTACCCAAGAGGTGTGGGCACACACCTTTGCCCAGCACACCATCTCAGATTCTCGAACGCCAGTTGCAGTAAGCACCGAGGGCGAAGAATGACAGCAATTCAGGACGCGCCTCTGATCCGCCCTGGTATCGGGCACGGATTGCAGGATGTTTTCCGCCAGCGGTACCTCTTGAAACTCCTTGTTCGCAAAGAAATCAAGCTCCGCTACCGTGGCTCTGTTCTGGGCATCCTTTGGTCTTACGTTAAACCGGCAGTGCAGTTCATTGTGTTCTACATTGCCCTTGGGGTGTTTCTTGGCCTCAACCGCAATGTTGGAAATTATGCGGTTTATCTCTTTTCTGGCATTGTTCTGATCAACTTTTTTACCGAAGCGCTCAACAACGCAGCTAAATCCGTTGTCTATAACTCGGGTCTCATCAAGAAGATCTTTATGCCGCGGGAGCTTTTCCCGGTGGCTTCGGTATTTGTCTCCGCAGCTCACTTCTTTCCGCAACTAGTTGTACTAGTGATTGGTTGTGTAGTCACCGGTTGGCGACCCACCCTGCTTGGGCTGCTGGCAGGAGTGGCAGGCTTCTTAGTCCTTGCCATGCTCTCGGTGGGCTTGGGATTATTTTTTAGCTCAGTTAATGTGTATTTCCGCGACTCAGAGAACTTCGTGGAACTGATGCTAATGATCGCCACATGGGCGTCGCCCGTAATGTACCAATGGACCATGGTCCACGAGAAGCTCGGCGATTTTTGGTTCGGTGTTTACCAATCGAACCCGGTGACTGTCGGCGTCGAACTTTTTCATTATGCCTTCTGGTCCACCACCTCCGGTGGTGACACAGCACTTGCTGCCCCGCCACAGCTATTTGAACTTTGGCTGCCGATTGCACTGATCGTTTCTGCCGCCGTTCTGGCCCTCGGTCAATTCACCTTCCGCAAGTTGGAAGTCAAGTTTGCGCAGGAGTTGTAGTGTCCGACGTAGCCCCGATTACCGTTGAAATCCAAGGCATCAGCAAACAGTTCGTTTTGCGGCATACCCGTTCCCTCAAGGAAGCTCTGATCTGGCTCCTCAAGGGACGCAAAGGCGATCTCAGCGTCAAGTTCCATGCCCTGGACAACGTCACGATGAACGTTCGGCAGGGAGAAACGGTGGCCCTCTTGGGCTTCAATGGATCCGGTAAATCGACGTTGCTCAAGCACATCTCAGGTGTAATGACACCGGACTCCGGAACTGTCCGAACGCGTGGACGAGTTGCCGGTCTTATTGAGGTTGGGGCCGGTTTCCATCCGGATCTCACTGGTAGGGACAACATTTATCTCAATGCCGCCATTCTTGGGGTTTCGGAAGCTCAGATCCAAGAACGATTCGACTCCATTGTTGAATTCGCCGAGATTGGTGAGTTCGTGGATACCGAGGTCCGGTTCTACTCATCGGGAATGTACTTGCGTTTGGCGTTTGCCGTTGCAGTTCATTCTGATCCAGAAGTTTTTTTGGTCGACGAGATCCTTGCTGTGGGGGACGAGCCGTTCCAACGCAAGTGCTTGAACAAGATCCAAGAACTCGTAGACGCGGGTCAAACGCTGGTCGTCGTTAGTCATGACCTAGATCTTGTGCAACGAGTGTGTCAGCGTGGAGTTTTGCTTGAGCACGGCAAGGTTCTTATGGACGGACCTGTTGCAGAGGTCGTGCAGTTCCTCAGGTCAAGGGACAGCCACTAGGTCCTCCTTTACGCCGACTAACTGGCAACGATTCACGTACGACGGGATAGGTAGATTGAGCGTTAACCAGGCCATTACACTGCCCACGCGGCGTGATGTTGTTGGGCCAAAGTCGAAGGTTCGCACAGACATTCAGGCTTTGCGTGCTCTAGCTGTTGGAGCAGTGGTGTTGAATCACCTGTGGCCGGATAGGCTGCCCGGTGGCTATGTTGGCGTTGACATCTTCTTTGTCATTTCTGGGTTCCTCATCACTCGGCACCTTGTTGGCGAGCTGACGAAACGAGGGCGGGTTCACTTCGCAGCGTTTTATGCCCGTCGCATGCGGCGACTTTTGCCGGCTGCCCTGTTGGTGGGCGCTTTGGGGCTCGCTGGCACGTGGTTGTTTATGCCGTATTCACGGTGGGCTGATGCTGCGGGGGAGGGCATCGCCGCTGCTTTTTATGGTGAAAACTGGCTGTTAGCTGCTAAATCTGTTGACTACTCGGCAAGCCAGGAAACAGCTACCGTAGTCCAGCACTACTGGTCCTTGTCCGTCGAAGAGCAGTTCTACGTGGTCTGGCCACTGTTGTTGGCTGGTGCGTTCGCGGCAGCGCTATGGCGGCGTAAGAACCCTTTGCGATTCCTCACCATCGCTATGAGCGTCGTGTTCGCCGCGTCATTGATTTTCAGCATTATCTACACTGTGACTAACCCCAACGAGGCCTACTTCGTCACCACCACGAGGGCATGGGAATTTGCTGCTGGCGGTCTGATTGCTTTGGGCACCGTGGCATTTTTGGACACCAAAGCTTCCCAAAGGCGTTCGCCCTCGAAGCTTGTTCAAAACCGGATGCAGCTACTAGCCGGAATCGGACTAATTGCGGTTTTGGTCACCCTGTTTGTCTACAACCAAGAGACGACTTTCCCTGGCGCCATGGCACTGATCCCCGTGGTTGGTACCGGGCTGATCATTTGGACAGGCTCTGTACTGGGCTCCAGTGCGATCCCGTTTTCTGGATTCAGGCCCTTTCAGTTTGTCGGTGACGTTTCGTATTCGTTGTATTTGTGGCACTGGCCCCTCATTGTCTTGGCAGTTCCCTTCCTCGGCCGCGAATTGGGCAACGTGGACAAATGGATCATTGCCGCGATTTCCCTTGCGCTCGCGTTTTTGAGCAAGCGTTACATCGAGGATCCGGGACGAACCAAGCTCTATAAAGGCAGGCGCTCGGCGGTTAGTTTGCTGGCAGGATTTGGAGCCATGCTTTTGGTGACGGCGCTGGCATTAGGCATGGTTCTGTCCGCTGGCAGGGTGGAGAGTGCTGAGGCCCAGAAGCTCGCCAACTTGGCGCAGCAGCCTTGCTACGGTGCTTCCAGTTTGCTGCCCAACGCAAACTGCCCGGACAAATACGGTTCACCGGATGTGTTGAATATTGGCAAGGCCCAGTCCCCGTACTTTGCTGTGAGTGGCTGTCGTTCGGCAACCGATCAAATCGTTGTCCAGGATGTTTCGTTCTTGCAGGATTGTGACTATTCGGGTGGGGATAAGAATGCCAAGACCGTTTGGTACGTTGGCGATTCTCACGCTGAACATTGGAAGGTCGCTTTCTTCGATCTTGCACGAAAGCAAAAGTGGCACGTCCGGTTATCTCTGGCTGGGGGATGTTCGTTGGCAGACGTCAAGCGAATCGCATTTATGGACGCTCCGCGGCTAGATTCAGCCAGTCAAGAACGGTGTTTGCAATGGAGTCAACAGGTTTCTGACAAGATCCTCAAGCAAAAACCAGACTATGTTGTCACCTCGACCTTCTCTGTTAAAGAAACCATCGACGACGGCACCGGTCGCGATCAGCTGGCACAGTATAAAGACACAGTCGAACGCCGGCAGGCGAAATGGGCCCAGAACGGAACTCGAGTGATCGTGATCCGGGATCCACCACTGACCCTCGGTAAGAGCACACCAGGCTGTGTGATTCAGAAGAAGGGTGATTCTCTAGCCTGTGCCACTGATCGTTCCAAAGCTCTCGTAGCTGATCCCACGGCCAAAGCTGCACTTGATCTTGGCTCGGGTAACCTCAAGGTGATGGACTTGTCAGATCAATTCTGTGATGCGAAGCAGTGTCACGCCGTGATCGGCGGAATCTTCGTTTACTTCGACAACAACCACTTGTCGAAGAACTACGTTGAGAGCCTCGAGCCGATCTTTGACGAGCGCCTGTTGGGCCTCATGAATTCGAAGTAGGCCCAGATCAAATGCAGAAAGCTCAAACTAGAAGTGAACGGACAATATTAATGAAGTCGCAGGGTTCGGACAGTACTCTCAGCCGACGACGGTTACTCGCCTTGGGGGGTGTGTTGCCTCTCGCGGGGTTACTCGCATCGTGTTCCACGCCCACGGCCGTCCAGCAACCTCTTGAGCAATCAAACGACGGGTTTCCAAAAACGTTTGAGCACCGCTTCGGCACCACTACCTTGAATTCTGTCCCTCTGAGGCTCGTGGCTCTGGGAGCCGTCGAAGCGGAAACACTTGTGGCGCTGGGGATCGCACCCGTGTCCCGGCCGGGCAGCGATTCGTCACCCTGGTATCGCTCGGCCGTGCGTTCCATCGTTACGAGCGAAGAGTTGCAAAACTATGACGATGCAAAGTCGCTTTCCTCCTCTCTCTTCAGCGACATCAAACCCGATGCGTTCATTTCAGTTGGTCCTCGCCTCGGCAAAGCAGAATACGAGTCGCTCAGCAAGCTAGCCCCTGTTTTGCTTGCTCCGGAAAATGTGAGTCCCCAAAGTTGGGAGGACATTGCCAGCTTCGTCGCTTCCGCCGTTGGAATGACAAAGCCCATGGAATCACTTGTCGCTGACGCTAAGACAGCTATCGCAGAGATCGTGGAGGACTACCCTGACCTTCAGGGAGCGTCAACACTTATGGTCAGCGCGTCGTCTGTTTCTGGCTCTGATTACGTTTTGTCCGGAACCCACTCTTCGCCGATGGCCTTTTTGAAAGGGATCGGTATGAAGGAAGCACCCGCTGTGGCCACGCTCGCCGCCAAGCTCACCGCCGCTAATGCGCGTTTCCCCTATGATTCCTTGTACCTACCGCGGACCCAATCGGGGCGGCTCAGTGCGGACGTCCTGATCGTGTCTGTGCCTGCCGTTGATTACACAAGCTACAAAGCAAACGAAAAGCTAGGTGAGGGTTTCCCAGCGTTCGGAGACGGCACCTTGTATGTGACTAACGCTGCCGAGGCACTATCGCTTCAGCGGCAGTCGATTCTTGGTGCGCAGTGGTGCGCTAGGAACGTGTTGCCTGAATTGGCAAAGTCCGTATATCTCAATCGTCAGAAGTAGCAGACCGTCTGTATTAAAAAGGTGCGTTTTGCGCCCCGGGCGGGGGCGCAAAACGCACCTTTTTTATTGGCTGCACTTAGATGCTAGCCGCAAGCCGTTACTTTAAAGAGCCTTGCTTTGCCAACGGCTTTGATGAGCTTCATGCCAGGAGCCGAGTCACTGGCAAGGTCGCGTGTTCCTTCAAGCGGTTCGCCACGCGGTGCCATTTCAGAGTCTGCGAAATCGAGAGCCCAGTAGGCGCGCTTTTCTTTGATGACTGGGCAAACATCCGGGTTATATGCTGCTTCCGCCCAGTGATCCATCAACAGTCTCTCGCTGTCGCTTCGTGCTCCCACGATGTGCGGCGCTATGACCTTCCGCCCAGAGAACGCGTACGCCATAGACGCGCCCGTGCGTGGGTTGCCCACAATAACGTCGCCCTCGGGTACTAGCGTACCCAACTGATTCATGAGGGTGAGCTCGTCCGTCGTCACCAAAGAGGAATCCGCACGAGTCTCAAAAGTCGTGTGAAGCTTCTCCTGAACCTTCGCGAGCGTTCCACCCTGAGCGGCTACGCCAAGTACAGCGAAGGCCACTATGGCCCCAACGCCGAGCGCCGGGCTACCTGTTCGGATTTTCGATAAGCGGGCTAAGGGGCTTTCCTTCGATTTTGCGCGATCGGCAATCCAAGTCATGCCGTTGTCCCAGACAGGACTCAACTTGCGAATAGTCCATTCAATGCCCAAAGCCACAATGGGGAGGGTAATCAGAGGCAACATGGCAGCGAAACGGTTGGAGTCTGAATACCACACCCCAGTCATAAAGAAACGGAACGAGCCGAAGGGCCATGCGGAGACCACCAAGTACAAAACAGCCCCAATGGTAAACATCAATAAGGTCCACCAGTGACGTCTGAAATTACGAGCCACCGCGTAGAGCCCCACTACGGTGAAAAATGAAATTATCCAGGCGACGGTGGTGCCCATCGGTGCGCTGGTAAGAACCTCGCCGAGTGCTTGGGCGTTGTTTTGGAAGGGCGGCCACGTCGCGGCACTCGCTGGTGGCCGGGCCTTGATCCAGATGATCAAAGTAACTAGGTAGTACAGAATGGCCGCGGCTAGCCAAAAGACGAATGCCCTACGAGTAATTTGGCCGCGCTTGAAATGGACTACAGCGCGTAGCAGCACGGCCAACACTGCGGGGGACGCGAAGGCCAGAAGAGCCACTAGGGCGCTAGGGTGGGTCAATGCCAGCCCTGGGACAATGGCAACCAACAAAATCAATGCATGAGCGTTGATGCGCAATTGGCCTGACCGTACACCAAGAGCCTCGATTGCCAGCCCCAAAGCGACGGGAAGCATTGTCAGGGCGGCATGGTTGGGATACAGGATGCCGAACGCCACCATCAGGTATGGGAAGCTACTAAACCCTGCCGATAGAACACCCGCACCCAGAAGGGTAGCGGGGCGCGAACCAACAATCCGGCTTACTAAGAAAATTGCGCCCATCGGCCAGACTAAAGCAGCGTATAGGATCGTTCCCCAATTCACTGCGATGGTGATTGACTGCGCACCGGACATCAATACCAAAGCAAGCATCGCATGCATACCCGCTGGATATAGGCCCTGAGAAGCATCAGTCAGATTGCCCAAAGTAAGAGTGTTGGCGGATTGCGTATCGGCGATGTAACGGACAGCATTCAGGTGGTAGACATTGTCATAAGTTTCGGAGAATGCCTCCGGAGATCCGAAGCCTGACATGTACCGGGCAGCAATAATGATCGCCGGTATGGCCACGGCAAGAGGGATCATCAGCTGGTTGATCCTGTGCCCGGTGAAGTAGTCACGGGCCGGCGGGGCCAGCTTCAGCGCTGAATAATGCAAGGTGTACTTGTCGACTAGGCGCCTAATCACAAGTACCAAAACTAGTAAAAGAACTGTCAGGGCAACGATGGTCACCGGGTTAAACGGTATATGCGTGTAGCCAAAGACTATGCCCGCACAGGCGGCCACTGTGGCAGTGACTGGAACGGCTAGTACAGCCAAGCTCGGTCCTCTGACGCCTGCCGCCCACAACAGGGCGAGGCCCGGCGCGAAAAAGACGACGACGGCAAGGCCGAGCGTGGGTAGGGTTTCCCACCAGGACATTGATCAACTCCTAAACGTCAAGGAAAGACTACTAGGCTTGGCTGGATACGTGGCGCCGAGCCAAAGCAACTCGCCGTCTGACGCAGCCGCACGTTGCGTAATCTGCTCCTCGGCGGCGTGTTCAAACGCTGCATTGGGTCTTGATTCTCTGGTTCACAATCTTGTTCTTCTCCGATCGCCGTAGAGCCATGTGCCTCGGCTAACTGCAAGACGCGTCGTGCTAACCCGCTGATTACGGGAGCTGTATGGAATACTCATAAGAGTGAATCGAGCATGGATTGTGATCCCGATGTATAACGAGGCGACTGTCGTCGGCGACGTCATTAGTCGCGTCAAGACGGTGTTCCCCAATGTTGTGTGCATCGACGACGGCAGCACGGATGGATCGCCGGAGGTCGCTGAAAGCGCCGGCGCCGTCGTCGTCCAGCACCCAATTAACCTCGGTCAGGGAGCGGCATTGCAGACCGGAATTTCGTATGCGCTCGAAGATCCAAACATGACCTCGATCGTGACTTTCGACGCCGATGGGCAACACCGCATCGAGGATGCACAGGCCATGGTGGAACGAATCGATTCGGGGGAGGCGGACATCGTCCTCGGCTCCCGCTTTTTGGATTCGCGTACCAAAATCGGCCCTATGAAGCGCGCTGTGCTCAAAACCGCTGCCCTGCAGAGCCGCCTAGCTACGGGAATGAATCTCACGGACGCTCACAACGGTCTCCGGGTTTTCAACCGGGATGTTGCCAGCCGTATTCACCTGACGCAAAACCGGATGGCCCATGCCTCTGAGCTCGTCAACCAGATCGCTGAAATGAAGCCTCGCTGGGTTGAGCATCCGGTCGAGATTATCTACACAGACTATTCCAAGGCGAAGGGTCAGTCCCTACTAAACTCCGTCAATATTCTGGCCGAACTGTTCTTGAGGTAACCATGCAATTCATTGTTCAGCTCGTCCTGGTTCTTGGCGTTATCTTATTTTCCTTTGTCCTGATGCGTGGTTCGGCCAACGCTCGGCACACTGCCATTCGCCGCATGATGACTATTCTGTTCGCCGTCACAGCAGTTATGTCCATTCTCTTTCCGCGACTTATTCAGAGTGTCGCGAGCTTCGTGGGAATCGGACGCGGAACTGACTTAGTCCTCTACGCGTTTATTGTGTCGTTCCTCATCTTTATGGCATCGACCTACCAGCGGTTCCGTGGCCAGGAAGTGGCACTGACCAAACTGTCTCGGAGGATTGCACTCAAAGAGGCGCGCAAGCCGTGGCTCGAGGACGAATCGTAGGATATTGACCAAACTCGTGACGCTGACACCAGCTCAACACTGCTCTCCACCGATGGAAATGAGGACCGCATGACCATTGACGTTATGTTCCCGTACTACGGCGACGTCGCCATGATGAAGGCCGCTGTCGGCTCTGTGTTAGCGCAGACGGATACTGACTTTAAACTCACGATCGTCGATGACGGTTTTCCCGATGACTCGCTCCCGGCATACTTTGAGGAACTTGTAGCGAGCGATGACCGAATCGTCTACTTCAAAAATGAGACGAACCTCGGCGCTAATGGTAATTACCGCAAATGTGTGGGACTCATCGAGCACGAGATCGTTGTGATTATGGGTGCCGATGACCTCATGAAGCCGAACTATCTGGCTACAGTCCGTGCGGCGTTCGAAAACCCCGAGGTGGACATAGTGCAGCCGGGCATCGAGGTCATCGATGAGAACGGCCAGGTGTACCTGCCGCTGATGGACCGTATCAAGGCCGCCATGCGCCGTTCGCTGGTGGGGAAGGCCTCCTCCGCTATCGTTGAGGGCGAGGCTCTGGCCGCCAATCTCATCGACGGAAACTGGTTGTATTTCCCATCTGTCGCTTGGCGCGCGTCTGCCATCAAAACGCACAATTTCCGGCAGGGCTATGACGTGGTTCAAGACTTGGCTCTTGCCCTTGACGTGATTATGGACGGCGGCAAGATGTTTGTGACGGGAACGGTCTGCTTCCAGTACCGCCGTCACCGTGAATCGGACAGCTCGGTCCGCGCCCTCGATGGTCGGCGGTTTGTCGAAGAGCGTCGTTTCTTCGATGAGAAGGTTCGCGAGTTCACGGCGCTAAATTGGACTAGAGCAGCGCGTGCTGCTCGATTCCACGTGACATCGAGATTGAATGCTGCGTCGCTCCTTCCAAAGGTGGTCAGCAAGCGTATGTGGCCCGGACTTCGGACGTTGAGCGCGCACGTCGTTAAGCCGTAATACGACTCTCGCTTCGGTGAGAGAAAACCCAGTTTTTCTGACAATGTATGTGTAACGAGACACGAAGGCAAAGGTGAGACGCATGTCCATGTTGGACGGTGCATCGGTACTGATCACGGGCGGCACAGGTTCGCTTGGTAAAGCACTGATCAAGGAAATTCTTGCGAACCATAATGTTCGTCGATTGGTCATTTTCAGCCGTGACGAACTAAAGCAGTTCGAGGCGCGCAACATGTTCAACGATGACCCGCGCTTGCGCTGGTTCATTGGCGATATTCGTGACCGACACCGACTCAACAGGGCTTTCCACGGTGTGGACTACGTTATCCACGCAGCAGCCCTCAAGCAGGTGGACACTGCTGAGTACAACCCGTTTGAATTTGTCGAGACTAACGTTCGAGGATCACAGAACGTTATTGACGCAGCGATTGATCAGGGTGTCAAAAAGGTTGTGGCACTGTCCACGGACAAGGCCTCAAGCCCGGTCAACCTCTACGGTGCCACAAAGCTCTGCGCAGACCGCCTCTTTATCTCGGGCAACCACTATGCTGCCGCCTACGACACCCGCTTCTGCGTGGTTCGCTACGGCAATGTTATGGGTTCTCGTGGTTCTATCGTTCCCAAATGGAAGGCCATGGCAGAACGCGGCGAGTCTCTCGGCGTCACAGACTTCCGCATGACCCGCTTCTGGATCACCATCGAGCAAGCCGTTAAGTTTGTATTGGACTCCTTCGAGATCATGCAGGGTGGCGAGCTCTACGTACCTAAGATCCCGTCCATCCGAATTACCGATCTCGCCAAGGCCGTGGACGAGAACGCCAAGGTCCACGAGATTGGCATCCGTCCCGGCGAGAAGCTTCACGAAGAAATGATTGCTGCGGACGATTCACGCCGCACAATCTCGGTTGGCGACCGATACATCGTTGAGCCACACCTCGAAGGCTGGGGATACAAGCGCCCCGAAGGTGCTGAGACGGTCAAGGACGGCTGGAGCTACCAATCGGACGGCAACGACCGTTTCCTCTCCGTGGACGAGCTCCGCGACATGTTCAAGGCGGAGGGTCTGTAAGGATGCTTCCGTACGGACGCCAAGATATTGAACAAGCTGACGTTGACGCTGTCGTCGCCGCGCTCCAGAGCGACTGGCTGACGACGGGACCTGAAGTTGAACGCTTTGAGGCGGCCATTTCTAAGGTGGCAGGCGGGGCTAGTGCCACGGTTGTGACAAGTGGTACTGCCGCCCTTCACACCGCGTACGCGGCAGCTAACTTGGCGCCCGGCGACGAGGTCGTCTCAACTCCGATGACCTTCGTCGCAACCCAGTCCACGGCTTGTGCTTTCGGGGCGAAGATTGTTTTCGCTGACATCGACCCGTTCACGGGAAATCTCGATCCTGAGGCTGCCGCGGCAGCTGTGACCGATAAAACAAAGGTCATTGCCACCGTCGACTACGCGGGCCACCCTGTCAAGGGTCCCGAGTTCCAGAAGCTGGCCGCAGAGTCTGGCGCGCTCTTCCTGGAGGACGCTGCCCACTCGATCGGTTCCACGCTCAATGGCGTGCCCGTCGGCCAGCTCGCGGATCTCACGACCTTCTCCTTCTTCCCGACGAAGAACCTCACCACCGCTGAAGGTGGTGCAGTCATCACCACGAGTGCTGAACTCGACAAGCGAGCCCGCAACTTTAAGGGACTCGGCATGATCCGCGATCCAAAGGAAATGCGCGCTCAGGACGAAGGAAGCTGGTTCTATGAGGTCCAGGAGTTCGGCCTGAACTACCGTCTCCCGGATGTCCTCTGTGCGCTCGGCACAAGCCAGATTGCTCGCCTTGGCCAGTACAAGACTCGCCGCCAGGAGATCCACGACCGCTATAACGCCGCCTTCGCTGGCAACGAGAGCCTCACGTTGCCGGGCGTTGAGCAGGGCGCTGAGCCCATGTGGCACCTCTACCCGCTGCGAGTGCCTGCGGAGCGCCGTCGGGCGATCTTCGACGAGCTGCGCACCCGGGGTATCGGCGTTCAAGTTAACTACATCCCGAGCTACTGGCACCCCGTATTCCAAGACATGGGATACAAAAAGGGCATGTGCCCTAACGCCGAGCAGTTCTACGCTCAGGAAATTAGCCTCCCGCTCTTCGCCACCCTGACCAACGACCAGGTGGATATGGTCATTGAGAACGTTCTGGAGATTGTCGGAGAATGAGCGGCACAGACCTGAATACGCAGCAAATCAAGCGCATCAACCTTGCTGAAGCACCCCGCGTCGTCGCGGTCATCCAGGCGAGGGTTGGCTCCACGCGCTTGCGCGCCAAGGTCCTGAGGGACCTTGGCGGCATGCCAGTTCTTGAATGGGTATTGCGAGCCGCAAGGGCGGCCCAAGGTATCAACGAGGTGGTTATTGCCACCTCGGATCTACCGGATGATGACGTGATTGAAGACTTCGGTCGCAAGCACGGAGTCCGGGTTATTCGCGGGTCACAGGATGACGTGCTCTCGCGTTTTTTGTTGGCCGCCAAGACGACAAACGCAGATGCTGTTGTTCGGCTTACCGCCGATTGTCCTCTTTTGGATCCTGCGGTTATCTCACAAGTGGTGTACCTGTGGCGGCAAGATCAGATGGTCGATTATGTCTCCACGACCCAGCACCGTTCGCTTCCCCGTGGCCTCGACGTCGAATTAGTCCGCTCATCGGCGCTGCTCAAGGCAGATGAGCGCACGGAGCCGCACCATAGAGCACACGTGACAAGCGCCATTTACGAAGAAGGAGCAGGCTTCGTAACTGGTTCGCTTTCTTTCCAGCCCAGCTACAACCACTTCCGGGTGACACTGGACACTGACGAGGACGCTCAGCTTCTGGACGCACTCGTGGCTAAAATCGGCACTGACATCCCGTCCTGGCGAGGCATCCTCCACGTTCTAGACGAGAACCCAGATATTGTTGCGCTCAATGCGCATATTGAACAGAAAGCGCTGGAAGAGGGCTGATTTGCGCATTTTGCTCCGATGCGATTCCACCAAGTCGCAGGGCCTAGGCCATGTGATCAGGACTATGGCAATCGCCGAGGCTGCATTGGCCGCGGGCCATAGCGTTGAATTCTCTGGCGATGTTGCGAGCCCTGTGGGTCAGGAGCTCATTTCAGCACTTTGTTCTCGAGTGCATCCGGGTCCAAAGTCAGCGGAGGAACTTGCCGCTCTGGCCGTTTCCGTTGGTGCTGATTTGGTGCACATTGATACCTACGTGGAACAAGGCACTATTTTTGAATGCCTTAACCGCTCATCGGTTCGTCTCTCCTCGATGGAGGACGGCACTTACGGGCGGCGGCGAGCAGATATCATCATTGACCCGTCGCCGGGTGCGGAGGTCTTGCACCGCCCGGATGACGGCTCCTACAGGCTTTTTCGGGGCACAAAGTCGATTCCGATTAGACGTTCCATCAGGCAGCTGCGATCCGTCGGAAAACATAGCCCGGCTATCAAGCGCGTCATGATCATTATGGGTGGAACTGACGCTCGGGACATGACAGCTACCTTGGTAAGACTTTGGGCCAAAGCTGCAGTTCCTTCCCACTGCGTTGCTGTCGATCCGAACGGACGTTCTACGCTTGGTATTGAACTTCTTGAGGGGCAAACCCTCGAACTCGTTAGACCTTCCTTAGACGTCCCTGAACTTTTCCCCACGATGGATGTAGTTATCAGTGGTGCTGGAACAACCACATGGGAACTTGCAACCCTTGGCGTCCCTACCGGCCTTGTACAGCTTGTAGGCAACCAGAACGACAATTATCAATTTGCCATTCAGCGGGGAATAGCCGTTGGGCTGGGGGACATCAGTACGGGGGAGCTCGACGAGGCCGCTGCGATACAAAAAATTCAACAATTGCTACTGAGCGATTCACTCCGCCGGAAACTCTCGACTCAGTCAACCGAACTTCTTGATGGCGCTGGGGCGGACAGAATTGTGGCGGAATGGGAACAGCTAATGGATGAGCCATCGGAGGTATCGATTAGACCGGCGACGGTCGAAGATGCAGGGATTCTGTTCGATTGGCGAAACGAAGCCTCCGTAAGAGCGGTTTCGCGCCAAAGGGGCGAGCTGCACTGGGGTGACCATGTTGCCTGGGTAACCCGTGCAGTTGCAAACCCCGAGGTCTGTTTGTTGATCGCACAGTTTGAGGGCGCTCGAATTGGTACTGTCAGGTTTCATGTTGTGGAACCCAATGTTTGGGAAGCCTCTATTACGCTCGCACCAGAGATGCGAGGACGCGGAATGGCCTCTGCAGTTCTCGCTGCGGCTGAAGTACACTTCGTCGTCGATCATCCAGAAGCGATCCTTCAAGCGGCAATGCTGGAATCGAACGTGCAATCGTTCAAACTATTTCAGGGTGCCGGTTATGCTGGGGAACTCGAGCGAATTGATGGCGAGTTGTGGTATCGATTGACCAAAACTGCGGCATCTATAACCCCAAATTAAGCTAGACAGGGTTCAAAAGATCGGCCGGTGAAACACAATTTTTGCTTGTGTTTCACCGGCCGATCTTTTTTATGTGACTAGATAACATCCCAGGTCAGCGCAGTTCCGGGTTCGGCATCAACGCGGAAGGGGCGCCCAAGTACAGTCTCGTATAAGGCGGGTTCCAAGCCGCCGGAGGGACGGATCGAACGTACATTCTCCGCGGTGGCAATCTCGCCAGCCTTTACCGGCTTGACGATGTACAAGGAACGGCGAAGTTTGAGGCTCGCGGATTCGCCAGTGGTTTGTTGGATCACGGGGGAGCCGAGTGCTTCTTGCGCGGTGCGGCTCTCCTCAACAAGGGAGCGCAATTCGTGGGGTTCTAAGGAGAAATCAGAATCAACGCCACCGTCAGCTCGGCTCAGCGTGACGTGCTTTTCGATGACAGTTGCGCCAAGTGCAACTGCAGCAATGGCGGCACCGATGCCCATAGTGTGGTCGGAAAGACCAACCTGAACGCCGAAGGCATCGCGCAGTACTGGAATAGTCCGAAGGTTGGACTCTGAAGCCGACGCGGGGTAAGAAGAGGTGCACGCAAGAACCACGATTTGATCATTGCCTTCAGCCCGAATGGTTTTGACAGCCGTATCGATATCAGAAAGGCTTGCTGCGCCGTTGGAGAGGATGATTGGTTTGCCAGTCCGTGCAACCAAGCGGAGCAGAGGCAGATCCCCGATCTCCAGAGAAGCGATCTTGTACAGCGGAACGTCCAAGGATTCCAGGAGGTCTACGGCAGTGGAATCGAAAGGACTGGAGAAAGCAATAAGACCGCGTTCACGCGCACGTTCGAAAATCGGAGCATGCCAGTCCCACGGTGTGTGCGCTTCCGTGTACAGCTTGTAAAGATTCTTGCCACCCCAGAGTGCATGGTCTTCGCCGATTTGGAACTGAGGCTTATTGGAGTCGATCGTAATGGTGTCTGCGGTATAAGTTTGCAGCTTAACGGCTTGTGCGCCAGAGTCCGCCACCATGTCCACAATGTCCAAGGCCCGCTGAAGGCTCCCATTGTGGTTACCAGACATTTCAGCAATGATAAATGGCTTTTCGGTGCTACCGATTTTGTGACCGGCTACTTCGTAGGATGAATGCATTTCGTACCTATCTCGATGGCGTACTTAAATCCGCAGTGGTGGTTGCAGTTTCTACAAAGATGCTAGACCCGTTTGCGCACCAGCATAAAACCGGCGCCGCAAACGCCCAACGCGACAACGATGCTGATCAATCCGGCGAGGAGTGTGTTTGGCACTAGAAAGTTCAGGCCGACAACCACTATTGCTCCAGCCGCTGTCAACGCAAATGGACGCCACGGGAATGCCTCTCGCAACGCTTTGGCTGCAAGCAAGGCATATACCAATCCAAGCATGCCGAACGCGCCGACTTTGACGGCACCAAGCTCCCAGTAGTTGGTGGTCTGGGCAGCGAACAGGCCAACAAGGCCAGCTAGCACTAGCACAGACGGCGTAACCCACGTGAACGAACGGGTTTCCTGTTTAGCGAACAACACTGACATTGCCAGCAGGTAGAGTGCATAACCGCAGCCCACTGCGGGCAGCACCTTTGCTAGCATCATGACTTCGGGGTCGTTCCCCTTCAGGACGAGCATTCCCACTGTCGCTCCGGAGCTGCCCAAAAGCACAAGACCACCGGCAATGAGAGCTGCCTGAGTCGAAAGCTGCCGTGCCACGACGAGCAGCCCATTGCTGTGGGACGCTTCGAAGAGCCTCGCTGTCCAGACATTGTTCAAACTCGAGAGAACAGCGAACGGGCCCAGGGCAAATGCTGCTGCGGCAACGTATCGTCCGGAGCCTACAGAATTTTGGAAGTGTTGTACAAGGAACGAATCGCCTTGCATCATCAGCATCATGGCAATGCTGTGGGGAAGCAGAGGCAAGCCAAGCTTGAACGCAGATTTCACCGCAATCCATGCTTTTCCGGGCCACAGTGGTGGTGCAAGCTTGAAGGACACGCCAGCGGTAATTGCCATCCCAATGAGGAACGCGGCCATGTAGGTGGCGGAGTCGGCTGATAACAAACTAATCGCAATAAGTCCACACAGGTGCGCTCCCAGAGACGCAGCCCCACTCAACATCACGAAGGCCAGAGCTCTACGTTGGCTTCGCAGAATGGCTTGGGAACTCACCACGATACTGAGCAGACCAGTGGACGCCACAGCAAAAGCGAAAGTCGCCCCAACGTGACTGTCCGGTATTGAAAAATAGACAAATAGTGCGGAGATCAGAGAAATACCGAAACTCAGGATCAGGTTTGCTCCGTGTATAGCCCGAGCGTGGGCTTTACCGTTTTCTGGTTGGAAGTACGCGCGGGTAATAGCTAGGGGCAACCCTGCGGACAATACCACCTGGCCAACTTGCAACACTACTGCGGAAAAACCTACGCGCCCCCACTCCGCAGAGTCCAGGATTCGAATGGAGAACGGCTGTACTAAAAGGGCGCCTAGTCCCTGTAGCGCTGCTCCAAGCAGGTAGTAGACCGATTGCCTCGTGTGAGATACCGGTGCTTTTGCTGAATCAGCCAAAGTAGTCCATTTTGGGGGCAACGAGTGTGGTGGAGGACGAACGGGCTAGTCGGTCCGGAAGGTGCTCAAATGGGTCACGAAGGAAGTGAAGCGGAGATGGCTTGACGTCGTTAACCAACGGGCCGACTTCGCGCTTCTTGAGCCCTAGGATCGCTTGAGCTTTCGCAATTGGGGCACCAACCCAGTAGTCGGCGAATGCCCGAACGGAGGGCGTGTCCCACCCGAGCGTGTGCCGAAGTTCCTCGGGCGATTGCATATATTCGTAGCCCAACTCCGCCCGTGCAACGGACAAGAGTGTTGGGCCATCGGTGGCGTCTTCGTAGAATTCAGGCCACAAGCGCCGGAGATACTCTTCGGAAGAGGTTTCTTGAATACCGGCGATCTGGAAATGGGGCCCGTAGATACTCACCGGCGTTTCTACCGCAGCCCCGTAAATTAGCGCCGTTGCCAAACGGTTGGAAATTACTTTCTTGGAGCTCATGAGTAACCACATAACTCGAGCCAGGAATGCTGAGTCGCGCCGTTCGCCTGCGCTGGTAATGGTGTGACCAGCGTCTGTCCAGGCCTTGACGATTTCTGGCTTTTGAAGGTCGTCGACGTGCATACACACGAGAGCCGATCCTTCGCGCTCAAAAATTTCACGGGCATATGCGTTCTGGTCGCCGTCCACGGACACCAATCGTGTGCCGTGGAAAGGGAAAACGACTGCGTCGATAGTGCGTTCTATTGGAGGTCCACTGCGGTTGACCATCTCGGCTAAATAGAGGGCGGGGGCGCCGATTGCGGTGCTTCTAAAGCCCGTCTCGCGAACCGACTCTTCTTCGGTCCACCCCCGAGAATCGTGGGTCCACACAAAGAGATTGCCTGCGGGGGCAGCGCTGGCTAGATCGGCAAAGTGCGTTGAAATTGGTGTCACGGGTGTCCAGCCGTGCTGAAGCAGCCCTCGCATATGGCGTGGGCGGGGTAGACCTGCGTGACCGGCTAAAACCGCGGAGTGGCCGTAGAAGTGATTCTGGATATCCATTACGGACCGGACTCCTTTTGAGAGAAATTATGGAACTGCGTGGGCCTGCGAAGTAGCGACCGCATTCAAGGATACGACACATTGCATGAGCGAACCTGTCCCGTCTGTATCTAGCTGGTGCCCGAACTTAGCAAGACATTTTGCATTCCGCCCTTACCGTTGCCGGCTGCCACCCACACGGAACCGTCCGTGCGCCGAAGCAAAATATTCTTCTGTTGACCAGAGGTGAAGCCAAATGCGGGCATCTTCTGATCTGCTGTTTGCCATGGTCCTGAAAGCGCCGTACGTGGCTTGAAGCCTCCCACGCCGTCTCCCGGGTAGAGCCAATTTGTGCCGGACGAGGTGTTCGCCAGAAGATCGGCTTTGCCATCACCATTGAAATCTCCAGTGGCCACTACCGCGGAAAAGATATCCCATCCACTTCCGATCTGTCGTCGCGAAAGAAATCCTCCTGAGCCGTTGCCGGGATACAGGAAAAGTGCCCCTTGCGACGTTCGGGCCATTATGTCCCCGGAGCCGTCACCATTCCAGTCGGTTGTCGCGACGATGGAGGCGAATATTTGCCAGCCCTTACCGATCGTCTTAGGCGCTAGGAAGTTCCCACGCCCGTCAGTCGGGTAGAGCAAGAGTGTGCCATCGACGGCCCTGGCCAGCAGGGCCGTTCCGCCTTTTCGATCAAAATCTCTTGCCACTGAAACAGAGGTGAATGTTTGCCAGCCGGCGCCAACTTGCCGCCGGGTCAACCATCCGCCGTGCCCGTTGCCCGGGTACAGATAGAGCTGCCCAGTCTTGGCGACGGCCAAAACGTCGGGGTTCCCATCGCCGTCGAAGTCGCCAGCCTCTAGCACCTTCGCGAATACCTGCCATGCGCGGCCAACTTGCACCGACATCGCAAAATTGCCCTTACCGCCGCCTAAGTACGTGGTGAGTGCGCCGCTGGAGGTACGAACGACGATGTCGCTTTTACCGTCGCGATTGATGTCGAGGCCACCGAGCACAGAATCGAACGCTCCCCAACCGCGGCCAGCAATAACGGGAGATGCGAAACCGTTAGAACCATTCCCAGAGTACAAATACAGGTCTCCGGACGTGGAAATGGCGAACAGATCTGCCTTCCCATCACCCGAGAAATCACCGGCAGGAAGGACAGAAGCGAACTGTTGATAGCCCTGACCGATGCTGATCCGAGGCTTAAATCCTGCTTTTCCGTTGCCGGCATAAAGCCATAGCACCCCGTCTGTCCCCACGGCTACGAGGTCGTTAAACCCATCGCGGTTGAAGTCACCCGGCGCGAGTACAGACTTGAAAATGCTCCACCCAGAGCCAACTTGTGTTCGTGGGCGAAGTCCTCCTTGACCGTCACCGGCGTAAAACCAAAAATTCCCGCTGGCGTCGCGCGCTAGGAGATCAGCGTTTCCGTCGCCATTAAAGTCTTTGGTGGCAGTGACGACGTCGTAGATATCCCACCCTGCCCCGATCACGGTCGCTGCACCGAAAGTCCCGTCTGCGAGCCCTCGCTGGAGCAGCAGTTTTCCGTCAGCAGTCTTCGTCAACAGATCGGCGCGTCCGTCTGAGGTGTAATCACCTGATGTGAGGCGCTGTACTTTTGTGAACAGAGCCGGAGCGCTGGCGCCAGCAAAACGCTTCAGCCCTGCGGCGTCACCGTTCCATACATTCGAGTCGCCCAAGAATGGGCCCTCGGAGCTGTACTGCCACATGCTGTAGGCGCTCCAGCTCGCGGGCAAGGTTCCGGCGTCGTTGCTTGCAGAAAGCGGGTAGGCGGCGAGCCACAGCGGGTAATCACTAAAGGCGGCGGAGTTGCCGGTGCACTGCGTCCACCAATCGGTGGTGGTGTAGATCGCGGGCAAGCGTCCGGTCAGCGACTTCATGGTGGTGCCGAAGTCTTTGAGCCACTGGACCATTTGACTCGCGGTCATCCCGTAGCAAACATTTCCAGTGTTGTACCCGAGGTCTGTGCGGCCCGCGTAGGGGTTGTACTCAATATCAATCACGGGAGGAAGTGTGGAACCGTCGGCGCTCCATCCACCACCGTTGGCCACAAAGTACTTGGCTTGGGAAGCGCCAGAGGACCAGTTGGGAATAGCGAAGTGGTACGCGCCGCGGGTCATACCAACCTGGCGCGAGCCGTTGTATTGCTGAGCGAAGTTTGCGTTGGTGTAGAAACTACCCTCGGTGGCCTTCACATAGGCAAAGCGCGAACCCTGGGACCACTGCGATGCCCAATCCACATTTCCCTGATAGGCGCTGACGTCTTGGCCAGGAACTCCAAAGCTGGGACGCCAATGCGTTGCACTAAAGGCCTCAGCACTCACGGCTTGCCGTGATAGCACGCCGCTGGTTCCAGAGGACACGTACTTCTTTGAAGCGTTGGTCTCCATTGTGGCGCCGGCTGGGCCGATGGCTTTGAGGAGTTGTTCCTCTTTACTTCCGGCCGGTGCTGGAACCGCAGAGGCCGTTGCGGTTGCGGTGGGGGACATAGTGGGCGCAACCGTCGTCGTACTTTGTGCGGTGGCGGCGGGGGAGGCCGACGGCGAAACAGTCGCCGCGCTGCTGGTTTTCGTGGCGGATGCTGTGGGGCTGGGCGACGACGTTGAACTGGTCAGCGAATCGGCGTTAGCCGCGCCCGGCGACAGTAGTCCAAGTGTGGTGACGCAAACGGCGGCGAATGCGGCGCCGCGGAGTGTTCGAGACTGAAGTGCGCTCGGGTGGCGGCGGGAAAGTGCAGGCTTAATCATGGATGACTCCGGGGCAGTGCGGGGAGGAGCTCAGCTTGCACTGAAACTTTACGGGCCGCTAGTTGCGACAGGTGTTTTGCAAACTCTAGGGGCTAACGCGAATACCCTAACACCTCGCGCCTGATGTGACCAGAGTGATCCATGTGACTCGAGTGACTAAACGAACGGCGCATCGATCGACTTCTGAGTTGGTTGTTTTCCACAGGCAATCTCGTATGACTTTTATTCAGCTCTGTGCTGGCTTACCGTGTTGGCTAATAGGGGACAAGCCAGCAGGTCGACGGCGCAAGACGTACGGGGGAAACGTGGATGCAATAGCTATTGTCGAGGATGAGGTCCGTGAGCTGATTAGACGGCGTGGCCTAGATCCTCTGACGCAAGCGAGCGACGTTCGTCGCCTGGTTGAGGCGGCGGTTAGCGATTACGACGAACGCTCGATGCTGGGAGCAGTGCCGCCACTAGGCCACGCGGAGACCGTGCGCCGCCAAGTATTCGATGCTGTTGCCGGGTTTGGGGCCCTGCAACCGCTCTTGGACGATCCCAGCATTGAAGAAATTTGGCTCAACGCGCCTCATGAAATATTCGTGGCGCGTAACGGTGAGTCTGAACTGACTTCCATTTCGCTGACGGACCAGCAGGTCAAAGACCTCGTGGAACGGATGCTGAAGAGTTCCGGCAGACGACTGGACCTCTCCTCGCCCTTTGTGGATGCGGCATTGCCTGATGGTTCCCGTCTCCACGTCGTGATCCCCGATGTCACCCGCCGGCATTGGGCAGTAAATATTAGAAAGTTCGTGGTCAAAGCAACCCGGCTTGAACACCTTGTGGAATTCGGCACACTCACCCCGCAGGCCGCACGCTTCCTCGGAGCGGCCGTGAGTAGCGGCTTGAACGTACTGGTCTCGGGAGCTACTCAAGCGGGGAAGACCACCATGCTCAATTGCCTTGCCGCCAGCATTGGCTCGCGTGAACGTGTGGTCACTGTTGAAGAAATTTTTGAGCTCAAGCTTCCACTCCGCGATGTAGTGGGCCTCCAATGCCGGCAGGCAAACCTCGAAGGTGAAGGAGAGATTCCGCTACGCAGGCTAGTTAAAGAAGCTCTGCGTATGCGGCCCGACCGGCTGATCGTGGGAGAGGTTCGTGAAGCCGAGAGCCTAGACATGCTGATCGCCTTGAACAGTGGCCTGCCTGGGATGTGTACGGTCCACGCGAACTCCGCGCATGACGCTGTCACCAAGATCTGTACCCTGCCGCTGCTAGCCGGAGCCAACATATCCAGCCACTTTGTGGTGCCCACCGTAGCGTCCTGTGTTGACTTAGTAGTGCACTGCACGCGACTCGCTAATGGGCGCCGGCGAGTATCGGAAATACTCGCGTTGGGACGTCGAGTCGAAAACGGTGTGATTGAGTCCACCATGGTGTTCTCAATCAAAGATGGCGAACTAGCCCCAACCGGGACTGGGCTGCCTTCAGCAGACAAGCTTGCATTGGCAGGTTACGACGCAGCCTCGCTTTTGGAGGTTCGCTAATGTCGGCGGCTTGGGGGCTTCTTTTTGGTGCCGGGCTCTTCCTGATCTGGTGGTCATTTTGGGCTGTGCCCGTAAAGCCAAAACGTGACGCTAAACCATCACGGCTCGAATTGATGCTCCTGAGCGCCGGGATCGAACGGGTCAGCGCAACGGGCCTAATCGTCTCCTGCTTCGCAGTCGGGCTTGTGGTGCTTTTGGTTTTCTTTGTTTTCACACGCTCGTGGCAGATCGCTGCGTGCTTTGGCCTATTCGGCGGGTGGCTCCCGCTGGCTTTAGTGAGCTGGCGCGCCAAAAAGCGCACGGCCGTGCTACGCCAGCTATGGCCCGACGTCGTTGACCACCTCCGCTCCGCCATCCGGGCTGGTCTCTCACTTCCGGAAGCGCTGATGCAATTGGGCACCAAAGGTCCGGAGGAGTTGAGGCCGCTCTTCTTGGAATTCGCTGCTGACTACCGTTCAGGTGGGCAGTTCGATCAGTCGCTCACGCTCCTGAAGGCTCGCATTGCTGACCCAGTGGCAGACCGGATCATTGAAGCTTTGCGTCTGACAAGGGAGGTCGGCGGTTCAGACCTGGGCCGGCTCTTGGGCACCCTCGCAGAATTCCTGCGTGATAGTGGCAGAACCCGGAGCGAGCTTGAAGCGCGCCAGTCGTGGACAGTAAACGCAGCCAGACTTGCTGTTGCGGCACCATGGATAGTTCTGCTGCTGATGGCTTCGCGGCGCGAGGCAGTGACAGCCTACAGCTCCACCCTCGGTTTACTTGTCCTTGTTGGCGGCTTAGTGATCTCCGTGGTCTGCTACCGCGTGATGCTGCGGATTGGTGCCCTCCCAGAAGATGAGCGGGTGCTCCGGTGAGTGCGCTGAACGCGTCAGCGGTATTTTGTGGGGTTGTCCTGGGAGGTGGGCTCTGGCTGGTGATGGTCAGGCTGCCGTTTATGCGAGCCACTACGTTCACGGACCGCATTGCCCCGCAGCTGCGTTCAGCCAGTAACGAGTCTCGGTTACTCCGGACGGCGAAACAGAACATCACACCTTTCGGCGCCCTGGAACGGATTCTTGCTCCCGCGCTCCGGGACGCAGTCCACTGGATGGCACGGTTTAATACAGGCGCCTCGGCACTTAGCCGACGCCTAGCCCAAGCTGGCATCAAAAAGAGCGCAGTGGACTTCCGGGCAGAACAGCTGCTCTGGGCAGGAGCGGGATTTGTCGTGGGCGTAGTGGCCATTGTGAGTTCGGCCGCGGCAGGCCGATTCAATCCCTTAATAGCGGTTATAGCCGTGGTGGGAAGCGCCTTAGCCGGGTTTGTAGCGCGCGACTATGTCTTAGGGGTGACCATCCGACGCCGTGAAGCCAGGATGCTCTCAGAATTTCCTAGTCTGGCGGAACTAATGGCGCTCGCAGTCAGTGCGGGGGAGAGCGCCACCGGCGCCTTGGAGCGGATATGCCGTTCGGCCAAGGGCGAGTTGGCCTCGGAATTCGCGGAAATTTTGGCTCAAACTCGGGCGGGAAAACCACTTGTTGAGGCGCTCCAGGACTTTTCCAGACGCACTGACCTTGCGCCGCTTGTGCGGTTTGTCGACGGGATCGTTGTGGCTGTGGAGCGAGGGACCCCACTAGCCGAGGTTTTACGAGCTCAAGCGCAGGATGTGCGTGACATGTCCAAACGCGAGCTGATGGAATCTGCGGGCAAAAAAGAAATTGCCATGATGGTTCCGCTCGTTTTCGGGGTATTGCCGCTGACCGTCATTTTCGCAATATTCCCTGGTATTGCTGCCATCTCGCTCAATCCCTAACGGGCTACCCGGATTTCAAAAATCAGATTAAATCTCATCACTAGCAAGGAAAGAAACCATGAAAATCCAAAAAATCACGCAAACTACCTTGACCATGTACCGGGCGTCAGCTCAACTGATCGCCCTCGCACTCACTGCACTACTTGGACTGAACGGATCGCTGGGTCAGTCAGTGCCCGGAGCAAATACAAGCCCGCTGGACCGGACTGAAAACAGCGAACGCGGCGATGTCCCCGGCTGGGTCATGATCACACTGATGTCTGCCGCTCTCGTGGCACTCTTGCTAGCGATCGCCGGCCCCGCATTGGAAGGGTTGTTCAATCAGGCAATGGATAGTGTCGGCAAGAAATAAGTTCCTCAAGGGGACTTTATCTACGGCCAACCGGGATTCGGAGCGGGGCTCTGCCGTTGTGGACTTTGTCCTCGTTGGGGCGCTGCTCACCATGTTCTTTTTGGCGATAATTCAGCTCACGCTTGTTCTCCATATCCGGAACACTCTGATTGATGCTGCGGCTTCCGGTGCGCGGTACGGAACGCTCGCTGACCGAGGCCCCGCCGATGCGGTTCAACGCGCTAAGGACTTAACAACTTCGGCACTGAATGCGGACTTCGCTCAGGACGTTACGGTGTCAGAGACTGAATACCAGGGGGTAAGAACCATGGAAGTTAGGATTTCTGCCCCGCTGCCTGTCATTGGCCTCATTGGTCCTAGTGCGGCGCTGGAGGTGACAGGGCATGCAGCAGTGCAGCGCTAGCGTTGAACGCTTCAAACATCGGCTCCTACTCGCGCTGGGCCGCGATGCACACGGACGGGCCACCGCCGCGAACCAGGCTGGCAACGCCATTGTTGAGTTCACCTTTTTGTCCGTGCTGCTTATGGTTCCAGTGGTGTACTTCATCTTGACCGTGGCTCAACTTCAGGCCGCTTCATTTGCTGCGGTTGGCGCCACGGATCAAGCTGCCAAGGTTTACGTCGCCCAGGCCAACCCTGCAGATGGAACAGTAGCCGCACAGCAAGCGGCAATGCTTGCGCTCGCGGACCACGGGTTCGGGCAAGAAGCAGGCAGTATGTCAATTACGTGCGCCCCAGGCAGTTGTTCAGATTCTGGTTCGATCGTGACCGTGAGTTTGGATCTGAGCGTTCCACTGCCATTGATGCCCTTTGATAACGGCAACCGTCTCAACGTCGGGAAGGTCTCGTCATCGGCGAGCCAAATCGTGGGACGTTTCCGGTGATGAGTCCCAAAATTCGAGAAGCTCTCACCCCGTCAACAAACACCAAGGACGGAGAGCGATCCAACGAAGGCGGCCAGCTGATGGTCATGATCATTGGGTACGTGCTCCTTTCACTACTTCTGGCAACCGTTGTTATGGCCATCTCGAATGTGTACATCGAGCACAAGAAACTACTTTCGGTTGCTGACAGTGCTGCAGTAGCCGCAGCGGACAGCTATTCCCTTGGCCAAAATCAAGGCGGCTCTTCACCGGTGGCGGAATTGAACTCGCAACGCGTCTACAACTCGGCCCAAGATTTTCTGGTTAAGGACAACGCCACGGTCCGCTTTAACGCCCTTGCTCTTGACCCAAGGACCGGCAGCACCGACGGACGAACTGCGAACGTTGTCCTCACCGCCGTCGTACATCCACCAGTAGTGAACTTCCTCATCCCGGACGGGATCAGAATTGAAGCGAGCTCGACGGCGCGGTCTAGGCTGGTGCGATAAACACGCCACGCGCTGCTATAGCGTAGGCTGGATTGACCATGGCTGCCATAGATTTTCCCGCGGAAATCCGCGCATTACGAAGCACGTACACCTCCATCGAACAGGTCTCCAACGTCGAACAAATCCGTGAGGATATTGAAGACTTGTCCGATCAGGCTGGTGCCCCTGATCTTTGGGATGACCCTGCGGCAGCCCAAATCGTGACCTCAAAGCTCTCTCACCGCCAGAGCGAACTCGAACGTCTCACTACTCTGGCTGACCGAATCGATGACCTTGAAGTTTTGGTTGAACTGGGCCAAGACGAAGACGACTCAGATTCGATGGATGAGGCCGCTGCGGAACTGGAATCGATCCGTAAGTCGCTGGCTCAGCTAGAAATCGTGACGCTGCTGGCCGGCGAATACGATTCGCGCGAAGCCGTAGTAACTATTCGCTCCGGTGCCGGTGGCGTTGATGCAGCTGACTTTGCCGAGATGTTGATGCGTATGTACCTACGCTGGGCGGAGCGCCATGGCTATCCCACCACCGTGATGGACACTTCCTATGCCGAAGAGGCTGGGCTCAAGTCCGCCACCTTCGAGGTCAAAGCGCCTTATGCCTTTGGAACTTTGAGCGTTGAAGCAGGGACACATCGTTTGGTTCGGATCAGTCCTTTTGACAACCAGGGTCGCCGGCAGACGTCCTTCGCCGCGGTGGAGGTTATTCCTCTGATTGAGCAAACAGACTCGATCGAGATCCCGGACAATGAAATCCGTGTTGACGTGTTCCGCTCATCTGGCCCCGGCGGACAGTCCGTGAACACCACTGACTCAGCTGTCCGGTTGACACACATTCCCACCGGCACCGTGGTGTCCATGCAAAACGAGAAATCGCAATTGCAGAACCGTGCAGCAGCCATGCGGGTCCTTCAGTCGCGGCTTCTGCTACTCAAAAAAGAGCAGGAAGACGCTGAGAAGAAAGCCTTCGCTGGAGACATCAAGGCGTCCTGGGGGGACCAGATGCGTTCCTACGTTCTCAACCCGTACCAGATGGTCAAGGACTTACGGACTAACTTCGAAGTCGGTAACACCTCCGCGGTCTTGGACGGCGACATTGATGACTTTATTGACGCAGGCATTCGCTGGCGCGCGGATAATCGCAACGCGGCCGAGTAGTCACGGTTGATCACCGATTAGGCGACACACCGCGCTAAACGGGGGCCAAGGGTGGGTTCAATGCCTATAGTCGAAAGGCCGGAGCCTACTTCCCCCAAGCGAAAGCCCGAGCACCGGTAGCTGGATAGGGCAATTTTTTGCGCTCTCCTGCCGGGTTTACGAAGAGTCATGATTCGTTTCGAAAATGTCACCAAGGTCTATGACCAAAAGGCGCGTCCTGCACTGGATTCGGTGAGCCTAGAGATCGACCGAGGCGAATTTACCTTCCTCGTCGGGGCTTCCGGTTCAGGTAAGTCCACGTTCCTGCGCTTGGTCCTCAAAGAGGACCGTGCCACCTCCGGGTCCGTCTATGTCGCCGGGCAAAACGTGGACAACATCTCCAGCTGGCGTGTGCCCAAGCTGCGCCGTGGCATCGGTGTGGTGTTCCAGGATTTCCGCTTGTTGCCGCAAAAAAATGTCTTCGCCAATGTGGCCTTCGCTATGCAGGTCATTGGGAAGAGCCGAGCAGTTATCCGCGAGACAGTGCCTGAGGTGCTTAAGACGGTTGGACTTGAGGGCAAAGAACGCCGTATGCCTCACGAACTTTCTGGTGGTGAGCAGCAGCGCGTGGCGATCGCCCGCGCCGTCGTAAATAAGCCGGGCATTCTGCTCGCTGACGAGCCCACTGGAAACCTTGACCCCACCACGTCGATGGGGATTATGGCTGTTTTGGACAAGATTAATCAGAACGGCACCACGGTTGTTATGGCCACGCACGACGACGATATTGTCAACGAGATGCGCCGGCGTGTGATCGAGCTAAAAAATGGTTTGGTTGTTCGTGACGAAGCGAAGGCTTTGTACACTTCGATGGTCCCGGTGGTCAGCGCTCGTGGGGAACGTCCGGATTCCGGTTCGCGCTCCACCGACCGGTCAACGGACCCAAGCCGTTCAAAAGGTTCAGACAGTTCAACGGGTTCGAACCGCACCGATGAGGAGGGCCAGAAGTGAGGCTCGCGTTTATCCTCGGTGAAATCGGCGGGGGCCTGCGGCGCAACCTATCCATGGTGGTTTCTGTCATTCTTGTGACCTTTGTGTCGCTAACATTTGTGGGCGCCGCGGGGATGTTGCAATTGCAGATCAACCAGATGAAAGGCTTCTGGTACGACAAGGTCCAGGTTGCCATTTTCCTGTGCAGTGACGGTTCGACGGCGACTGGTTGCGCGAGCGGGCCGGTGACTGCGGAGCAGAAAGACAATCTGCAAAAACTCTTGGAGTCTGACAACGTCAAGCAGTACGTCAACGACTTCCAGTTTGAGTCCCAGGATGAGGCTTTTAAGCACTTCAAGGAGCAGTTCTCCAATTCACCGATCGTTGACTCGGTCACTGCAGACCAGCTGCCTTCTTCGTTCCGAATCAACCTGAAAGACCCGCAGAAGTACCAGATCATCTCTGAGACGTTCTCTTCTCAGCCAGGTGTTGAGTCCGTGACGGACCAGCGTCAATTGCTAGAGAAGCTGTTTTCTGCGATGAATGCAGCGTCCCTGGTAGCGGTGACGATTGCCGGTGTGATGATCGTCTGCGCCATCTTGCTGATTGCCACCACCATTCGGCTTTCGGCCTATAGCCGTAGGCGCGAGACGGGAATTATGCGGTTGGTGGGTGCCTCCAAAACAGTGATCCAACTGCCGTTTGTTCTTGAAGGTGTTATTGCGGCCGTGATCGGCGCAGTGTTGGCCTCGGCTACGCTCTGGGCAGTGGCGCACTTCTTCCTTGGCGACGTCCTTGCCAAGCAGTACCCCCAGACTGCGTTTATCTCGGCTGGCCAAACGTTGATTTTGGCTCCCGCGTTGATTGCCCTAGGTGTCCTCTTGGCTGGCGTTTCCTCGTTGTTGACGCTGCGACGTTATCTGAAGGTTTAGACATGATCTCTATAAAGGATTATTCGATGCGCGCATTCAAGGGCAGCGGCGCTGTTCGCAGCACTTCACGTAGGGCTGTTCGCCGGGCAAGCCAGGTGATGGGTTCTGCTCTAGTCCTTACGTTGACCCTCAGCCTTGGAGCTGTGCCAGCAGCGCATGCGGATAGTTTAGAAGATCAACAGAAGGCTCTTCAGGATCAGGCAGCAAGGGTTCAAGATTCTCTCGAGTTCGTTGATGCCAAGATTGCCAAGGCTGCCGGCGACTTGGTGGTGTACCAAGGACAGCTTCCCGGCGCCCAGCAGGCCCTCCTTGCAGCCCAAGGCCGCGTAGCCACCGCTACCTCCGAAGTTCAGGCCATGGCGGCTCGAGTAGATATGGCTCAGCAGAACAAAGCCAAAATCACCGAGCAGATGAACACGGACAAGCAGAAGCTGGCGTCAACCAAAAAGCTCATCGGTCAGATCGCATCGCAGGCTTATAAGTCCGGGGGAGTGCCCTCTGATCTGTCACTCTTTTTCGGAGCAGACGGCACTGGATCTTTGACTGACACCATGGATCTTGCTGATCAAGCGTTGCGAGCTCAAAACTCTGCCATGGACAAGTTGTCCCAGCAGAACGCCACCAACGTGAACTCACAAGCCCGTCTTGTTGCCGTTGAGGCTGAGATCAAAGACCTTAAAGCTAAGGCCGACGCTGCACTTGCTCGTGAGCAGGCAGCGCGTGATGATGCAGCGTCAAAAAAGGCCGCTGTGGACAAACTTGTTTCAGACACCACCGCGCTGAACAACCAACTTCAAGCTGCTAAACCTGGCATCCAGAAGAAACTTGCCAGTGTTCAAAGTGCGCAAAACGAAGTTGCAGCGCAGATCAAGGAACGCGATCGTAAGCTTCGCGAAGCTTGGGAAGCAGAACAGCGCCGCAAAGCTGCCGAGGCTGCCGCAGCCGCTGCGGCAGCACAAGCTGCTGCGGAGGCCGCAGCGGCAAAAGCCGGACAAGCAGCTCCGCCGGCCCCGCCGGCACCGCCGGCCTACACCCCAAGCCAGGGTTCGCCGTCGGCCTTTGGTCTCCGGCACCCGTTCAGCGGCGACATTCCCATCACCTCTGGGTTCGGTTGGCGCGCAACACCGCCTGGCACCATCGACTTCTATGGCACCGGTGGATACATGCACACAGGTATCGACTTCGGTGCGGCTTGTGGCACCCCGGTGTACGCTGCAGCGGCTGGTGAGGTCACCGTGGGCGGCTGGACCAATTACGGTGGCGGCAACACGGTGATGATCTCGCACGGAGTTGTCCAAGGAAACTCTTTGACCACGGTTTACTACCACAACAGCAGTGTTGTGGTCTCTCCCGGTATGCGCGTCAGCCAAGGTCAGCTCATTGCCTATTCGGGCACCTCAGGTAACTCCACTGGTTGCCATGCCCACTTCGAGACGTGGCTTAATGGCTCGCCGGTTGACCCCATGACCCTGCTCTAGGTTTTCTGCGCGTAAACTAGTGGGAATCAATTCGTTCTAAGGAGTTTTACCGTGCCCAGAGAGAGTGGCCGGAAGGTAGTGGCCACCAACCGCAAGGCCCGGCACGACTACCACGTTCTTGATACCTATGAGGCTGGTATTGCCCTCATGGGGACCGAGGTGAAGTCCTTGCGTGAAGGCCATGCCTCAATGGTTGATGGGTTTTGCACCTTCTACAACGATGAGTTGTGGATGGAAGGCATCCACATCCCGGAGTACAACCAAGGCAGCTGGACCAACCACGCAGCACGCCGGCGGCGGAAGCTGCTTTTGCATCGCGAAGAGCTCATCAAAATCAGCCACAAGATTCGTGAATCCGGTTTTACGATAGTGCCGCTTCAGCTGTACTTCGTAGATGGCCGGGCCAAGGTTGAGATTGGCATTGCCCGGGGTAAAAAGGACTATGACAAGCGCCAAACGCTGCGTGAGCAACAGGACAAGCGCGAGGCGTTGCGCGCCATGCGCGAAAAAAACCGCGGTAGCTAAGATTCCTGGCTGGAAGGCCAAGGGCAGTTTGTTTCCTCAAGGCCTGCGCCGTTCTGCCGGCTGAGGTGGCGGGGTGCCCTGTGCCGCGCTATACTGAAAAGTCCTGCTGGACACTTCGGTGCACGTCAGGTATTGGTAACAAAATACGGGGATGATCGGTTTCGACGGTGTTCGTCGCGCCAGGTGAAGCGGGCCGAGGATGCAGAATTATCTCGTAAACGCTGTCTGCAAACCAATAAGTGCCGAATCAAAGCGCACTGACTTCGCTCTCGCTGCCTAAGCAGTAAGACAGTCCGTCAGCCCGGGGATGCTATCGCTCCGGATACTGGCGTCATTAAGATAGCCACTGCTAGTTACTTTTGTCATTGGAGTAGCTGGGACTTTTAGATGACTGGGCCCGGATCGGCTACCTGTTTGCAGGATGGCCGGGGCCGAGAAAATCCGACGCAAACTGCGCCCGGAGAAGCCCTGGCAACACCACATCGGACGGGGGTTCAATTCCCCCCATCTCCACCAGTGTGATGTAGCGGGACATAGTTCATATATGTCCCGCGTCATCGTTCATATGGAAGGACCCTCGGCTTCGGCCGGGGGTTTTTTCATTTTTGCTTGGTATCCCTTCATGGGGTCGAGTGTGTAGGTTCCGAGAATTTCTCCCGTGCTTGTTTGGATGACGGTGGCGGCATTGTCGGCAACGAGGACGGTGACCGGTTCGTCATTGTGGCGGCGGCCCACGCCTAGATGTAGCAGTCTGCCTTGGAAGCGCACGGTTACCTTTCCCGCTTTATCGATCCTGTCCGTGCGGACGCGGTGATGAACACCTTTAGCAAGCCCTTCAGGCTGAGCTTTTGGAAGTGCTGCGTACGTTTGCGCGGGTGTGCGTCGTTGCAAGGCCCTGTGTGGGCGTTCAGTGTTGTAGACGTTCAGGAACCTGACGAGGTCTTCATTTAGCTGTCCTAGGGTGGTCGCTGGTTTTTGGATGGTGAGCCATCGCTTCAGGGTTTGGTGGAATCGTTCGATCTTTCCTTGCGTTTGGGGGTGGTTGGGTTTGCCGTTCTTTTGCACGATCTTCAGGTCCCGGAGCGTTTTCTCGAACGCGTTCAACCCTCCCCGTCCGCCGGCAAGCTTCGTGGTGAAAACCATCCCGTTATCCGTCAGTGTTGAGGCAGGGAATCCATGGATCTCTCCCGACTGAATGAACGCCTCGAGAACCAAAGCCCCGGTAACTCGCCGGTGGGCAGTGCAGTAAATCAGAAAACGGGAGTGGTCATCGAGGAAGTTCAAGATCTCGATGTCCGTGCCGTCCGCGAGAGCCCAGTGCGTGAAGTCTGATTGCCACGTTTCGTTGGGTTGACCGGCCTCGAAGCGATGCCAAGACGAACGCGGACGTTTGTGGACCTCGTTGATCACGAGGCCCGCTTGGCGCAATACACGGTGGATCGTGGACGGCGCAGGGGCTTCTAGCCCCTCGGATTCCAAGTGCCATGCAATTGTTTCAGCGCCGGCATCGAGGCCCTTGACTGTCAGCTCATGGCGCAGAGCACGGATACGCTCACGCACACTCTCTTGGGTCTGACGCGGATTTGAATGAGGACGCCTGGATTGCGGAACTAGCCCGTCCTCGCCTGCGCAACGGTACCTGCGCATGAGTTCGTAGACCCAGCGGCGGCTGACGCCGAAGTGTTCAGCGGCCTGCGCCGGGGATAATTGCCCCTGGCGGATGGACTTGATGATGAGTTGATTCTTCTCCATCAAATCATCGTGAACCGATAGGAACGATGACGCGAGAGATCCAGAACTCCACCGACAGAACCATGACCCGAGAGATGAACTCACTGTCACCGTGTGCTTCATGTCCCGCGACATCGATGAACTATCACTGTGCAGTATGTCCCGACACACATATGAACGATGTCCCGATTTCAAACACCCCCATCTCCACCAGACAGATTTAGGGAGTGTATTCTTACTTCCTACATCGCATAGTGTTTGCTACTGTCTTCCGCACGAGTAGTGCCATCGGGTAATCACCGTGGCCATCGAGGGGAGGCGGCAGTGAGGACTGTATTTATCAACCGGCAACTGCTGGGTAACGAAGGCCTGTCCCTCCCCGAGGGACAGGCCTTCGCCGTTTCTCACGTCCGCGAGGTCTTCGATGAACGAACACTGCCGGACGGCTTCCCGTTCGTCGTCGATGACGACGGCGGCGTCAGCGGCTGCCGTTACCTGAACCAGTACCTTCTCGATGCCCAAGAGCAGAAAGCCTTCGACTTAGGCAACATGCGCCGCTTCCACGTCTACCATCTCGCCCGGTTGCTGCGTTACATCCGGCGTAAGCGGGCGCAAGGGCTCGCCGTGCTAGCAGGACAGACGGTCGAGGACTGGCTGAAGACGCATGGGGAACCGAAGGTCGACCTGATCCACGCGACCCGTAAGGATCTCGTCGGCTACCGCGACAGCCGCCAGGGCGCCGTCGAGTTCACCACCCTCGACACCGAATTGGGCTGCCTGTCCTCGTTCTTCCGTTATGCCACCGCCGTGGGCTGGGTCCCGGCCAATCCGTTTCCGCAATGGGGGGAGCGGAACACGCTCATGTCTGGGAAGCGGAAGGTCCGCCAAGCCCGCTTTCTCACCACGGCCCAGACTGCGCACTTCTTGTCGGCAGGGTTACGGGGTGATGGATCCGACGCGGTGTCCCGTCCTGCAGCCCCGGAACGAGACTACGCGTATGGGCTGTTGCTGGCTGCGACCGGCCTCCGCAGAGAGGAGGGCGCGTTCGTTCTCGATAACGAGATCCCGCCTCTGTCTGGAATGCCGGCCGACGGAGTGCACGTTTTCGAACGCATCGGCAAGATGGGTGTCATCCGCTCCATCTATGTCACGGCCGAGGTCGCCCGGACCGTCGACCTCTACCGGCAGACCGAGCGGGCCGCGCTCGTCCGGCGCCACCAGGCGTCCCTGCGCAGGTTACGCCGGCAGGGGAGGCTTCTAATCTTTGATGGATTTACCCGCCTGCGCGGGCAGCCGGCCGTCGTCAACGACGGGCACCCTCGCTCGACGCTCGGCCTGACCGACGAGGATCGCGCCCGTGCCGTCCGGATCCTGGACGACGGCAGCATCGAACCGCTGGCTCTGTTCATCGCACGGGGGCTGCCCCCGGTGCCGGCCTACTGGAACGAGCTGTTCTCTGACGCCCGCGACAGGGTGTTCGAGCTCGGCGGCCCCAACCGTCCTCCGGCGCACATCACCGTCACGCCGCACACCTTCCGCCATACCTTCGCCGTGACTATGCTGGCTTCGCTCATGCAAGAGGGACGCGAACGGGCCGGAGATCCCTACCTACTGCTGGCCAACCCGGTGCTGACCGTCAAGGAACTGCTCGGGCATGCCAGCGTATCCACCACCTACCAGTACCTCTTCGCCGCTGAGACCTGGCAGGGCGAAGTGCCGCGCGCGCTGCGTTCCCTGGCCTCCGAACTTGTCGGGCACGCCGCCCTGGACCCTGAACGCGATGCAGTGCAGCACAAAGCAGGTGAGGAGGAGGCATGACACGAGGCTCCTACAGCACCCCGGCAAGCCCCACCCACCAGCCCCCGGCGGCCGCCCTCACCCTAGATGACCCCCGCACGTACACCTGGCACGACTACGGACAACCAGCCACGGCGTCCATCACCCCCTCGGACTTCCTCCTGCCCGTGCTCGGTGCACAGCTTGCTGACAAGTGGTTGGAGGTAACCCAAGAGAACGGGCGCGCAATGAAGGAACTGGCGACATCCGTACGCAAATTCCTCACCCATGTGGGACAGCAACCCCACGCAGCGGGAAGCGCGTCGTCATTCGCATTAAGCGATGTGCGTCGCCGGCACCTAGACGCGTGGGAGGTGGACCTCTTGGCGGCGCATCGGGAAGCCAAGACCGACACCCACTACCGCTACGCCGTATACCTGTTCGCCCTGCTCGACCGCATTCACTACGACACGCCCGACATCCTTCACACTGAAGTGGTGCATCGCCTTGAGAGCGACACACGGCTCCGCCACCACCGTAACGATGGTCTGCCCGCCTTCGCCCCCGGCGAGGTGAGGCAGATGCGGTCACGTGCCCACCGACTCGTCCACGGCCAGTTACGCCTCGGGACAGACGGGAAAACAGGACCTGCTCCACCCCGTCAGGTGCTGGTCGCCGCCCACGTCCTGCTTAGCCTGGCAACCGGTGAACCGCCTGAGGTGATCCGCGCCCTTAGAGTCGACCACATTGCCGCGACCGCCCCGGCAGAGCACGAACGGGATGTCGGTGGCATGACGCCCGCGGCCCGGCTCGCATGGCTGGCCGAACGGGACCTGGTAGACCAGTATGCCGTTACCTGGACGAAGAACCGGGCGGGGGAAACCTACCAGGACGTTTACACCCGACATGACCACGCCGTCCACCGGACGCTAACGGCACTCATCCGGCTGACCGCAGGACTGCGTGCGCGCAGCGCTCTCCCCGCGCTCTGGCAGCAGGAGCGGGGGGACGGCCGGATCACCGAGCCGGTCTGGAACAACGACGACTTTGGGATTCGCCGCTGGATTGGCGACGCGGACCTGACGGTCAGTGAGCCGCAGGTCTGGGGTCGGTTTCGCAAGGTGGTGCTCGCAGGCGAGGCCTTGGCCAGCCCGCGCCGCTATTTGACCAGCAATCGACGGCACGGGGCCGAGACGTTCTTCAGGCATTACACCAACAGTGAGGTCCTCCGTGCCGAAGCGGGACGCCTGCTGCTTGAGAGCGCCGATGCCATGTTCAATGCCGCGTTGGCTGGACCCACCGTGGTGACGCCGGAAGCCGAGCATCTGCTGGCCCAGGGCCAGGATGCTGCCGGCCTCGACGCGGCTACCGCGGCAGCCCTGTTGCACGGCGACCTCGAAGGGCCCCAAGCCGCCTGCCGCGACCCCAAGGACAGCCCCTTCGAGGCGCCGGGGGCCATTTGCACCAAATCGATGACCGGAACCTGCTTCGGCTGCGGCAACGCCATCATCACCCGGCACCACCTGCCGGCGGCGCTGGCCATCGCCGAGGTCGCCGACCCGGCCCGCGCCGCCGACCCACAGGTCTGGCTCGACCACTGGAAGCCGATTTACGAGATGATTACCCAGTTGATCCTGCCCGCGTTCTCCCCCGAAACCGTAGAAGCAGCCCGGGAGCGCATCGCTTCAGTGCCGCTCGACCTTGGCACGCGCAACGACATGCGGGGCACCGATGACGAAGCCTGACTCCGTAGCTGCCGCCCAACCCGGCGTATTCACCCCCGGCGAGCCGGTCTGGGCACTGGAAAAGGACGGACCCCGCTACGGCCAGCACGTCTGGGACTTCGGCCGCCTCATCAAACGGATAGGCGAGGGGGAGCGCAGGATCGATTTCATCGAAATCCCGGATGGCTATCGCGCTGATGCCGCAGACCTGCTGATGGTCCTCGCCCAACCCGACCACCCGGCCGTCGTCGAGGCGGGAGTTGTTCGCCGCGCTGATCCCGCCCCGACCCACACCGTTTACGGCACCTACCTGCACCTTCGCACCTTCGCCCAGTGGGGCAAGGCCCGCTCCCTAGCGTCATTCAGGGCCTGGCGGCAGCAGGACTGCGACGATTTCCTGGCCGATCTTGAGTCCGGACGACACCGCGAGAACGCGCACGGGGTGTCGCCATCTACGATCCGTAGCTATCTGGAAGTGCTTAAACTGCTTTACGACTGCCGAGCCATGCTGCCTGATGGCTTGTCCTTCCGGCCATGGGGCGCGCGGACCGCCAATGAGATCTCCGGCGCAGGCGATGGCCGAGGTGTCGAGAATGGGAACGCGCCGCTCGGGTGGGACCTGTGGGCACCGCTGGTCGCCTCGTCGTGGGCGATTGTGGACCAATGGTCCGTCGACATCATCGCCGCCGTTTATGCCCGACAGAATCTTCCGCCGCAGGCCTCCGGACCAGGCGGCACGAACGCCCTGAGCATTATCAAAGCTTGGGATGCAAACGATGGGAAGCTGCCGCTGCATACCGGCTTCGGCCGGAGCCCCGGCCGGCGCGGCCAACCAAACGTGTCGATGCTATGCAGAGTGCTGCGCATACACGACTCCGTCCTCAACCGGGCTAACCACAACTACCGTCAGGAGGCGGCAGACCTGCTGGCCGCCGCGGCCGTTGACGCTCGCCGCGCAGTCTTTGGGGGACTGGTCGAGCCTTCAGTCCTAGTTGCTCAAGCGGATGGTACCCGGAACCCGTGGGTAGCCGAGATCGGCCTAGGCGAGACCGAGCGCTTCGTCAGCGTGCTGCGTGCTGCGTGCTACGTCATCATCGCTTGCCTGACTGGGATGCGGGACGGTGAAATTCAGGAACTGAGACGTGACTCTGCGACCACCCGGGACGGTTTGCCTGCTCTGGCGAGCATCGAGCACAAGGGCAATGACACCCTGGACGGGGAAGCACGTGCGTGGTGGGCTCCCCAACCTGTAATCCGCGCGTGCCAAGTACTGGCCGCCGTCAGTCCGCACCCCGTCTACTTATTCGCGCGCAGTGCCACAAACGCCGGCGCCTACGCCGGCGACCGGGACCTTCCCCGCCTCATAGCCTTCGTCAACGGCGATCCGCAGACCCGCCCCGGTCGGGGCGCCGGCCTGGGCCTTCGTCCGATCAACACCACAGATTCCGACAGCATCAATGCGGACACGCTGCGCCGATCTTTCGCGGTCTACTCTACGACCAAACCCGGTGCCGAACTGGGCCTGGGCATCCAACTGGGCCACTCAGCCTGGCGCATGACCAGCGGGTACTTCAGCGACGGCCAACAGCAAGCAGTTAAGCATTTGGACGCTACCCGCAAAGTCATTCTTCGTAAGCAGGTCGCCGCGCTTATTGCGGACACAGCCCCAGTCGCCGGGCCAGCCGCCCGGCACATCGAGGCCTTCCGCGCTCAGGTCATCGCCGACCCATCCCGCGCCGACCACATCGCCGATACTGTCGCGGACCGTTACCACCTTGGTATCACGAATGACTGTATGTGGAATGTCGCCACCAGCGGCTGCGGAACCGACGGCCCGCACCTGAATGACCACATCTGTATAGGGGTTGATTGCTTTAACGCCCTCCTAAGGCAGGCACACACCCCCGTCCTCAGAGATGGAATCGCCCGACTTGACGGTTACCTTGACCGGGAAGGAGGAAACGCGGACCTACGCGCAACAAAGCAGCAGGACCGGGCGAACCTTGTCCGCGTCCTCCGCGACCTCGGCGACGACGCGTCCGCCCCGATGGAGGAATGATGCCTGCGAAGCGCAAACGAGTCTCCGATGACGTGCTCACCCGTGTGTCCGATGCAATCAAGGTACTCTCCGTCGACCAAAACGCGCCACGGACGAAACGACAGATTGAAATCCTCAGTGGGCTCGGCCATGACGCAGTGGCCCGCGCTTTCCGGCAAGACGCGACCGAGCCGGACAACCCGTACCGGCTCAATGAGAAATTCAATCACCTGATCGGCGCACTCGGCAGCGGCAGGCGAAGCCCCGCGGGCGAGGAAAAGCATCAGGACAAACAGAAGATTGCCGAACTCAAACAACAGGTCAGCGAGCTCAACCGGCAACTTGACCGGTACGCGATGACCCTCTTCGCCTACTACCTCGAGGACAACCCGCGCACAGAAACGAATGGCGCCGTCTCCATCCGCCGGCACAGACGACAGCGATCCTGACGTCCATCACTAACTCGTGGCCCCCTGACAAGGTCTCAATACAGGATGCCGTGCCACCTGTCGTCGTCGCCAACGCCATCCGGGCTACCGGGACGTTCCACAGGATCTGCGGGCCTCGTCTGGAACTAAAGTGGAATCTATTGATTTTTCCAAGGCCCTGACACTAGTCTCAGTGACACTTGCTTGCCGGCGAATCGTTCTAATGAACCACGTCGAAAAGGATGCGTCAGATGTCTGATATTTCAAACGACCCGCAGGGATGCAAGTACGCACATGTCGATGTCCCACCGCCATGTAACTACAAGCCCGCTGAGTGCGACTGTGACCCTCGGCAGGACGTGGACGGGTCCGAGCACTCCAAAGGTGCCGCGCCTGTCCCAGCCTTCCTCGGCCCCATTTACCTGGAAGCAATCCGGCACGAGACTAAGCGTCTCCGTACGCAGCCCCGCCACCGAACTAGTGCCTTACTGGCCCACAGCCTGAAACACATCCTGGCGCTGATTGACAGAACTTCGCTCCGGGGAAAGCGGGACTATGCCCTGCTCCTGATGGGATTCGCGGGAGCCCTTCGGCCGAGCGCGATGACGAGGCTGACGGCTGGCCAGTTCCGCCACAGGCGAGGCACAACCCCTTTTTCGGTGCAAGTTTGCGGAAAACGGTCGGCGCAAATCGTACTTTTCCGCCGTGGCCGGTCCCGTGACACCGACCCCCTATTTGCACTGCACGAGTGGCTGGCGGCGACCGACATCCGGGACGATGAGGCGCTGTTTCAGCATATTGCCCCGGGCGGCGGTATGACGAGCGGTGAAGCCCTGGCGGCCGCCGATGTAGGGAGGATCATCAGGAGGCGGGCTGCCGATGCAGGCTTGGATAATCCGTACCTGACTGGTCACAGTCTCCGTCGTGGACATTTGATCACGATGTGGGCCGAAGGCGCCGTGGAGCTGTGAGCTGACGTTTCGAGAGGCCGGATGGCCTGCTTCATGCCGGTTCACGCCTTCTCGGTGCCTGCGGTTGGGTTGCCTGCTGGCACCGCGATGGCGTCTTCAGTGACAGATCGATAAGAACATGCGAGGTTCTGCGACCTTCGTTGTTTCGATTGCCGGCGGCGAGGTGTGGGATGCCATGCACTCCAGGATGTGCCATGACCTACTCAGGTGGTGCTACCGCTGCATTGAGGAGGTCTCCCGGCCTCACACTAAGTACCTCCGCGATCCCGACAAGAGTTGAAGCCCTGGGGTTGGAGCCGGGCAGGGGGTCTCGAGGTGATCCTCGGCCCGCCTCTATTAGCTGCATTTGGTTCTTCGTTATCCCGGCAAGGTGTGCGAGGGATTCCTGCGTTAGACCGTTCAGCAATCTCAGCTCTCGGATCCGTCGTCCGAGTTGGAGAGAGTGTTGCTTGGTCCAAGGCATGCATTGAACATGTCAATATGGCCCAATATAATCGACCCTATATATAAGGATTTCGCAGCTGGGGATGTGATGTTCGTTCCACAGCGTGTGGCTGTCAGTTGAAGGCATAGTCCGACCGACTGGCGGACAACAGCTCCTCAGGCCGTGGCATCACTAGGAAGAGGACCGGCAGTGGTTCAACTCGGCGTTGGGCGGTTGGTGGAAACTCTGCAGACGGGTCGGGGGACCGCTTTCGACCGGGTCTGGATGGCCGAAAACACTGCCATGGGGCTTGCTGGGCGAGCGGACCTTTATCTGATCGTGCGGGTGGCCCCCGGCAGCACGATGCGCGTGTCCGGGCGGGAGAAGCCGAAGGCAGACTACGCCCTGATCCCGGTCGCCAGCCTCCGGCGGGAGGGGGCAACCCTGCCCCTGCTGGCCATCGGCAGATGGAGCTCGGCCAACCCGATGCCCTGCTCCTCGACGTGCGCAGGGACGGCATTCCCACGGTCCGGGTCGTTTCGATTGAACGGCGTGACGAGGGATGAGACAGCCATGGCTTACTGCTTGGATGTGGAGGTCAGGGGAGTGGTGGACCACCGAGGTGCCAAGGGCCCCTTGACTGGTCACCCAGACGGGTCTTGTCTACGAGGTGGTCGGTGGGGTCGCCGCGGAGTGCAAGCCCCTGACCGGCGAACTACCGGAACCCTTCCTGGTGGGGCTGGAGGTGGACGGCAGTTCGTGGCTGCACCGGACGCCGTGGCTTGCGCGGCGCACGTGGAATGAAATGTGGTGAGTCATGGAGCCGGTTGAAAGCGCCAGCCAAGAGCCGTTGGGATACAGGTACGAGGGCAGACGCCTCACGCCGCAGGTCATGGCAGACCTTGCCAGGAACCTAGTGCCGGAACCGGTCTTCCGTCGCACGGCACTGGGAAAGATCCGTGAGTACCACCTGGCAAGAGGCGGCGCGCCGACCGAGACGGACATCGTGACCTTGATCAAGAAGGCTTTGACCATACTGGCCCGTGCGGGATTGCTTGAGGGCGCGGGAAAGCCCGGCTGGTGGCGATGGCGGCCAGGGGCAAACTTCCCGGGCCGCCTGCAGATTGGCTCCGGCTCCTGGCCCACGTCCGGCGTCTTTGTGGGGGGTGAGGTCGAAATGGCCAATCAGGGAACCAGCGAGGGCCAGGGGGCCGGCCGCGTGTACGTCTACTACTTCCCCACCTACAAGGAGTTGGCCATCCGAAAGAGGGAAGCGCGGTGGCCGGTGAAGGTCGGAATGACGTACGCCGGCAATTCCTCTATCCGCGTCTTGAACCAACAGGGCACCGTTATGCCTGAAGCTCCCGTGGTCGGCTACGAATTCCTGACGAACGCACCCCGCAAATTGGAACAGGGCCTGCATGCCATCCTCCACTGCAGGGGCCAGCAGCTGGTTGATGCCCCGGGGACAGAATGGTTCCTCTCCAGCCCGGACGAAATCAAGGAGATCGTGGACTGGGTGATTGGCCCCGAATCGCAGTGTTAGGTCGCGGCGTTGACGCCAGTGAGTCCGTTTGAGGGGACCTCGGAGCGGGACAGGCAACGCATTTACCTCCTCGTGGCCCTGACCGCGTAGTACTGGCACGCGCCGGTCCGGACCAGCGCAAGTTGCAGTAATTGGCCGACTTGGCGCATTTGCTGGGGGCCGGGGAGGATCCGTTCATGATCGAGGCGACGCCTTGAAGGCGCTGCTGGTTCGGACCAGAGACGGTAGCGGCCAGAAGCTTTGTTAGCCGCCCAGGATCCGATCAGGGGAGTGCTGTAGTTCCGACTCCGGAACCGGCCGGCGTTCGCATCTAGTTAGGCGTGCCAAATCTGCTGTGATGGCCACGGACGAGGGGGAGAGCTTTGAGTCCCTTTTCACGGATCCCACCCTGGCATTGCGTGCCGCGTGAATCTCCTGACAACCATGGGAGAAAGTACGCCTCAGGTGTGCCGGAGAAGGCCGCCTGGGGCCGCATAATCTCATCTGATCCCCGGCCACCACAGAGTGATCAAACCAGAGCCAGGCATCTGTGCCGTAGGGTCATCATCATGTTGAACGAAGGCCATGTTTTTGCGAATGCTTCTGATTGGCTGTACGAAGCAGTTAGCAGCTCAAACGGGGATGTGCTGCTGGCCAGCCCTTATCTGTCCTTTGACGTGTGCAGGAAGTTGGCCGCCGCCGCTGCCCGTAATGAGGCTTCCTGGCGGCTCTTCACGTGCCTAGATCCAACCGCCGTGGCGAACGGCTACCTGTCCGTGGAGGGGTTGAAGGCTCTGATGAAGAGTGGGGTAAAAGTCAGCCATGTCGACCGCCTGCACGCCAAGACCTTCGTCGTCGGCAGCCGAGGTTTCATGGGATCTGCAAACCTCACCGGTGCCGGCCTGGGAAGTTCGGCGGCGTCTAATCTCGAAATGGGAGTTGATCTTACCTCCAGCCAAGTCGAGGCTGTCAGGCGCAACATCAGCGCATGGCCTAGTCGCGACGCAACTTCTGCGGATCTTCAGAAGCTGTCCGTCCAGGCGCGCCGCCTTACCAAGGCCCTATCGCCTGCTTCACGTGAGCTGGATACTGATTCCGCGCTGGCGCTGGTTGAGCAGCTGCTGGCGGATGCCCGCGACGAAACACGAAAGCTGTGGCTCAAGGGCGAGTACGGCGCACCGGCTTTAGAGCAATGGCGGAAAGATTGGTTCTTTGGGAGCCCCCGGATGGGCAACGGCAGGGGAGAAGGGCGGCCGAGTATCAAACCCCGCGACCTGGTCATCATTTGCGCGCAGACCCGTGATTGCTATGCGATCGTGGAAGTAACCTCGGATCCGGAGAAGCTGCCTGCTGACTACTGCGAGCTCAGGGGCGATGAAGCATCACGTTGGCCTTGGGTGAGCCGCACCAAACCACGCTTCGTGCCGGATCAGGTACTGGAGCTCAAGGCCCAGGAGCTCGTTGCCAGCACCGGAGGTCTGCAGAACGGTCACATGAAGCTGGAGTTCGATGAATTCACAGCAGGCGTGAGGGCCCTTGGACGGCTTGTCACTTAGCAGATTGACCTGGCGATGCACCTCGCTAATTGAAACCAAAGCCGAAGCGCACTATCAACTCATCGTTGGCCCGGGGTATTGCATTGCCCTCATGCAGGATCTTCAGCGGTCCCTCGGCCGTCATGAGCGACGACGGGCAGATGGCTTTCGGCGACATCACCCGGAAGCCCGAAAGGAGCTCGGGTGGTCGCAGGCGGAGCGTGGCGAGACATCAGGCGTTTTCCCGACCGACTATCGCCCGGGTAGAAGCCAACCATGATGTGATGACGGCGGCGATTGCCAAGACTGCCCGGGCCCTGGGCACACCCTGGAATCGAAGGCCGTGCGTGACGAGCTGCAGCAACCAGCCGGAGGTCATCGAGGCGGCAGTTGAGCCTCCATATGGCAATGTAGTGTGGTTGGGCGCAGCGCATCACGCAGCTGCCGGGGGACAGGAGTGTCGTTGGCAAGGCCGAAGTGGATCTGGGAAACGGTAAAGCTCGTCACAGGGCTGATCGCTTCGGTGACCGTGCAGTTAGCCAAGTCGCCCGACCGGCCCATGCCTGGCTACACCCCGCCGGGGCCGGCGGATCCCGGGAAAATGCTGCCGACGATAATGGGCGTTGCCCAGGCTGACTGGGTTGTGGCATCTGCCTGGGCTGGTTCTGTCGCTGCTGCTGTGGTGGCCTTGGACGGCGCCTTGGGCCTCGTTCGTGAATCCCGGCGCAAAATCACCGAGGAGAAGAACAAGGACATTGAGAAAACAGTTCTCGGTGTTCTGAGGGTGCTCTCGCGGCATGCGGAGATCGACATTCTGTGTCTGGGCGGCACGGTTTTCGAGCACAAGAAAAAGTTCTGGGGTGGCTTCAAACTGAAGACGCTGCTCAGGTACCGACTTGATGACTACCCGCCGCCCTCGGGTATCAAATGGCAGGGTGCAAAGGGGGCCATCGGCTACGCCGTCGAGAAAAGGACGTCCGTCCATGCCGACTGGGTTCCGTATTCAGCGGCTTTGAATGCCGGTGAGGACGTGCTGGCTTCTATTCCCCAGGATCAACGCTTCGGTTTCGGGGACGACGAACTGAAGATGATGGTCAAAAACTATTACGAGAGCCTGGCCACACCCATAATGTCAGACGATGGCAGTAAGGTCCTGGGTATCTTGGCAGTGGATATTCCCTACCGGGACGCTTTCACGCACGAGCAGTCGGTTCTCGGTGATGCCCAGATACAGCAAAACCTGCTGACCAGCGCGGCCGCTGTTCTCGCCCGGGCGATGAAACGATAAGATAAACAGTAGAAGGAGGCTCCGATGACTCATCAGATCCCGGCCCGCAAGCCCTTGGACAGCGCCATCTTCTTCAAGACCATGCGTGGGCTGCACCCCTCCGAGAAGCAGCTCGAAGACCTTGAGGTCGTCGAGAAGCAGGCACAGGTCCGTGATCGCATCGGCCTAAAAGACTCCGTCCAAGCGACCTTGAAGAAGGGCCGTAGGTCGATCAAGCGGTTCTGATGGCGATGGCTTTCGAGCCCTCGGGAATCAAAGCTTCTGCGCGCGTTTGCGCGCTCTCATAGTCAGAGCGGTGGCGCTGACGGAGGCCCGACGTTCTCTGCTGCTTCGACGTTCAGGACATCTTCACGCTCGCATCTCAAGGTGCCGTTCACGCTCCCTCTCCGTCCCTTCTAGGCGCAACTTTACAAAGCCATGCTCCCGGCTGCCCTTGGGCCGCACCGCCTGCCTCAGCGCCCTCGTAGGGATTGATGTCTCGTGAACGTCATCTCTGGGGTCAAGGGGTGAATGTACCCGGCTATCATGCGTTTCCGGGGCCGCGTAGTCCCATGTCATCATCGCCAGGACCAGGCCGCCTTCTGCATCGGGGTCAATTTCGGCGAGCATGTCCCGAGTATCGACCAGGTGGCGATCTCCACGTTCGGGCAGTTTTCTATGCACGATCAGGGAGTAGGCGGCGATGAGTGCCCATATCTCGATCAGCTGGGGAGTAGGTTCCGCCGGAGGAACAAGCCCAAAATAACATCCGACCGCGGCGGGAGGAACGCGCACGAGGGCAGCGATTTCCGGCTCAGTCCGTGCCGGTGCATCAACACCCATTCCCCGTAAGGAGCGCGCCGCAGTCGCCTGTCCATAATGGACCCCATCCTGCCACTGCCCCCTCAAGACGGGCGGGTATCGCCGAATCTAAGACACAGCTGTCTCATGATCCGGAGGTCGGCAGGGCATCGATCCGCAGAACCGGGGATGTCACCCTGAGGGTTGGGATGTCGTCGTCGCGGACCTGGACCCAGTAGCGGGCGGACGCGCCGACCAGGCACGACTCCAGCAGTAGCAGCTCGAGTTCTTCCCCATCGCGGCGCAGCTGCGAGAACCCCGCGTCCAGATACTCGACAATTGGCGCGGTGGCGGCCATGTGACGCTTCAGTGTCCTGGCTGTCAGATCCAGCAGGTATCGGCTGCCGGTAGCTGTGGTCACGATGTAGCGGCCCGCATCGTCGTTGCGAAGCTCCTGCGTCATGGTGCGAGTTTAGCGGCGGCGAATGACGGTGTCAGGCCCCACGCGACGCGCAGACCACCTGGCAAAACCCCAAGACTAATTAGCCGCACCCGCCTAGAATCGGTTTATGACGGGCATTGCCGAACCGCTGGTTGCCGAGGACCGCGCCTCTGTATGGCGGAAAGCGGGCGGCTGCACGGACCGTTTGGATCCTCCCAGCGTCCGCTTGCTGGGGGCGTTGTGATGGCGGGTCGGCACGCCGCCTCGGGCACAACCCTACGGGGTGAAGTCGTCGTCACTCGGCACGACCTTTGTCCCTGCGGCCGTCGGTATCCGCGAACATTAGCTCTTGACGAACTGGCCCGGGATGCAAAGTCGTACCGGGATGTGCAACGGGCGGCGGCGCGTCTGCGGCTCGTGACGGACCGCCGCTTGGAACGGGACCCCACACCCGGTTGGGTCGTGGATCTGGCGCGGGAGCAGGGCGACCCCATCTTAGGGGCAGGGTGGGTCGAGGAAGCTATCGCCCGATTGGACAGAGAAGCACGTAAGCGCTGCCCATGCCGCTGCCACGGGCAAAAGACACAGCGGGAACTGGACTACGAGGCCAGACAGGGGCGGAACCTCCGACGGGCGGCTGCACGATTACAAGTAGTTCTGGACAAAAGACTGGCTCGTCACACGCCCGAGAGCGTCCTGGTCTTGGCGGCAGAGGACGACGAATAGGTAGCACGGTCCCGGCTGCGGCAAAGCCGTGGGAGCATTTCTGTCTGGCGATTAACGTTGCCTAGGCTGCCCGGATTTCGAGCGGATCGATACGCAGGGGAGACCGGCCCGGCCACACAAGGACACCGTTACCGTGGCGAGAGTTTTCCATATTCAGTACATCTACGCGTGTGGTGCTTCCATCTGGATGACTCAGCTCGTAGATGCAGCGCTGGTGCCAGTGTCCGCAGAACAGTTGAGGAACGGCCAGGGAATCGACCACCTGTCGCAAGAGGTTACGGGTTTTGTCCGCTTTCTTGGTGAGTTCCTCGCTGAGCTGGAAGTCGCCCTTAAGCGGCACGCCTGCGGGTGCGTCGTGGGTGATGAGGATGTCCAGGGGGCCGCCCGCTACGAGCGCGGCGGCTTCCTCTGGCGTTGGTTCTTCGTTTCGCCACCAGTCTTTGCCTTCTGTTCTGTGCCGATAGTCGACGCTGAAAGCACCGCCGAGACCGCCGACGGTGAGCCCCTCAATTGTGGTGCGACCGCCCCTAGGCAGGACGCGGATGTTCGAACGGACGGTGCCCAACCCGTCGCTTTCGACGGCAAGCTTCGCGAGTGTGTCCCAGTTATCGTGATTGCCTCCGGACACGACTAACGTGAGTCCCAGATCCACGAGGTATTTGTTCAGCTTGGCCTCGTAGCGGCCGCGCTTTGCGCCCGGCCAGTCCAGGGCGAAGTCGCCGACGTGAATGGCAGTGCGGGCACCTGCACGAGCAGCAGATCTGATGGCGGTCAGTGCCCAGCCGGCGTCGCCATGCCAGTCGCCGAAAACGGCGATGGGCTGGGCATTAAGCATCCAGTCAGCATAAAGTACCCGGATGCGACCCGTATGAAGGGGCTTTGGCCCCCGGGGTCTGCAACAATCCCTGTATTAGCGAGGGCGCCGGCACTGCATTGTCGCTTGTCAGTGCTGCGCCTCGGACTGGCCCTCTGCGTTCGCGGGCGGGATTCAATCGCTCCTGAGGGAAGCCGTTGCTCGTCTACGAGACACCGGAGAACGAGGGAGCCCACGTGAGGGTGACATCATGGTCAGCACAGAGCGCCTTCCAGTAGGTTGGGTCCTTGGGTTTCGTTTCGAGGACGAGGAAGAGTTTGGGATGAAAGCCGCGGCCTTTCATCCGGTGGCCGTAGTCCAGCACCTGTCCCAAGCCATGCCGGATCTGGAAAGCTTCATTCCCCTCGGTATTGCTCTTCACCTCTGCGATACCGGTCGTGCCATCGTCGAGCTGCCAGGCCAGATCGAAGTTGCATCTATTGTCGAACGGCGACAAGGGCGTAGACCCGTGCGCGCCCAGCAGATCTGCCAATCTGTCCTGTGTGGCCGAATGGGCTTTGAGTCCCCGTTCCATGATGTCCGGATCCCGGTAGTGCTCACCGTCTCCTTGTAGCGGGGCGGCGAAACTGCCTGCCCGGTAGGGTGCGCCCACCACACCGCCCTCGGCGGCGGTTCCCCGAGCCGGGGCGCCGGGCACGTTGGGCTTAAGGGCCGGTGCGGGGTAATGGGAGCGGAGGCCGAAGAATCTTTCGGTGTCGATGATCTGGATGTGGTGGCCTCCCCGTTGCAGCTCAGCGGTCTGCTTTTCCTTCGTGCCGAAGTTGCCGTACTTCCACTGGGGGCTCCAGCCGCGGACCAGCACGTCGGTGCTGGACTTGTTTACCCACCCCTTTACCCGGCCGGCACCCATCTTCAGCGCGATCTCCGTCAGCTCCGCTTCGCTGTACCCTTCGATCTTTCCAGTGAAGACAACTTCCTTGCCCTTCAGGTCGTAGACCCATTCGTTCGCCATGCAGTGATGAAACGGCATTGACAGGGCGAGACGCAAATACCTCCGCCGCGAGGGACTGATGTTACGCAAGCGCCGCGAAGAGCCAGGCGAGAGCAACCTTCCATTCGTCCTCTTCGTCTCCCTGGACCGACTCGTGGAGCGCCATTCCCGTCGTGCAACGACAGTTCAGTGCTGCGGGGCTGGTCTGCAGGCAGCGTGCTGAAAGCTTCGACTTCATCCCTCATGTCTTCCGTGGCCTGTGCCGTGGGAGGTGTCTTGGCTGATCTCCGACCCCTACTCGCTCAGGGGCGTATTCCTGCTCACCTGACGTTTTTTATGGGTGGGGGCCGGTGGTGGGGAAGACAGCTTCATCGCCTCGTCTCGGCCGCCCAAGGACTGGCTCAATCGCGTCAGAGGGGATTCTACTCCCACCCAATGTCGAACCCCATGTTCTTCTCCGGTGATAGGAGCGGTTCCCCGGCGCCGGCCAGGTAAAGTTTCGGGAATTTCTTTATGCGTGTCTTGAACGCTTGGTGCCACTGGCTTCCTCCTTCCCTGCTTCGCAGAAGGTACGCCAGGACTGCCGCGGTCACGTATAGCTTCTTGCGGAAATGGGTTTGCAGAGTATCAACCGCGCGCTGACTCGGTAAGAACCTCCGGTATTTGGAGTACGTCCCGCACCGTCAGGTCGATTAGGGCCTGCAGCAGAACTTGGCCGGGACATTTGGGATATGCGGTGTTGAACACGCCGAAAGGGTTCTCCAACGGTGCCCTGAAGCCGCCACCGGGGAGGCAGCACCTCCCCGGGATGGACAACGCACTGCGGGCACGGAAAGGCTGGTTAGTCAACGACGGCAGCCCTCCGATGGTTGCAGTTCCAGGAGAAGGCCAGACCGACCGTGTATCGTCAGGGCCATGCTCGAAACCGTCACCATCGGGGGAGCCACCTGCGCCCTCGACTACGCCCACTCCTACGCCGAAAAGTACCTCACCGACCATCTCAACGAGGACGACGCCGAGGCCAAAGTCTGGTCCTACCCTGCCTATGACAGCTACCGGGGCAGTTCGAACGGGCAGGTAGGCGACGCCGACCTGCTAGCCGTAGCCCTGCTCAACGCCGGCCGCAACCCCGTCAAGGCTTACTACGGGCTTCAGCACCTACTCCCGGAGATCAACAAGCGACTGGCGCACCCGGCCCTGGAAGGCACCTTGATCGACGCCGGCCCGGACACCATCGAAGCCATCGTAGACCTTTACAATGTGGCCAACGAGGGTCGCGCCTCCTATGGCCGCGCGCTCCACGTCAGGCTCACTGTCCTCAGTAAGGTCCTGCACCGCAAGAAACCCGAACTGCTGCCGCTGATCGACCGCTTTATCCGCTGCTGCTACATCTGGCGAGGGGATCCGGCACCCTTGGCCCGCTTCGCATCTGATCCTGAGAGTCGCGACTTCATCAGCGCGTGGATTCAAGCCGCCCAGCACGACCTGAAAGCAGGGGAGGAGCAGTGGCAGCAACTCGCCGACCTCGCCCCGGATCCCCAGATCAGCCCGCTCCGGGCCATGGACATCATCGGCTGGAAACTGGGCCAGTTGACCCGGGATCAACTCAAGGTTCTGATTCGGACCAGTTAGCCGAGGGTCAATGATCTCCATCACTCGGCCCGTCCACGTGGTGTCAGTCGTTCCCGGGCTTAACTGCATAGGCCTGACTTGCCGGTAGTGGTGTCCTAGGCGTGCGCGAGGCACCCGGGTCGATACCCAGCGTCGGGCTGGGCTGTTTCAGGTCCGGCACCCGGTCCTCCCGGCTGCCATTGAACATACGGGGTTGTGTGGGCGGGTGGTTTCACGTTGCGGGACTGGTGAATGGTGGTGGATCCAGGTTGGCCTGACCCGGGCGGTGTCCGGCGGGGAGGACCGATCATGAGCGACGCCATGAATCCCATGGCGGCTGACGTGCGCAGAGATAGTAACCCCCGAACATGGGACAATCAGCAGAGACGCCAGCGCGTCCAACGGTCCGCCTCTCGATTGAGTCGTCACCGCCGCTACGGCGAGCCACGACAGCAATACCGGAGGCCGCCGATAGCGTGGAAACCCAGATATACAGAACTAAGTCGCGCTTCAGCGCGGAGGAGAACACCACTATGAGTCGTTGGACTTCATCCCGGTTTGGCAGCCCCGACATAAGTGGCGTGGCGTAAGGGTGGCCCTCAAGAAGTCGGACCTGTACAACTCACTCTGGAACAGTGCTGACGAGCTTCGCGGCTCGATGGACGCAAGCCAGTACAAGGACTACGTGCTGACCCTGCTCTTCGTGAAATACGTCTCGGACAAGGCCAAAGGTGACCCCTACGCCCTGATTGAGGTTCCCGCGGACGGTTCCTTTGACTACCTCATCACGCTTAAGGGCAAGCCGGATGTAGGGGAGAAGGTCAACGTCGCCGTCAGCAATCTGGCCAAGGCGAACAGTCTTCAGGGCGTCATTAACAACGCAGACTTCGACGACCCGACCAAGCTTGGTTCGGGGAAAGACCTTCAGGACCGTGTGTCGAACCTGATCGGCATCTTCCAGGACATCGACTTCACCGGTTCGCGTGCTGAGGGCGACGACCTGCTCGGCGACGCCTATGAGTACCTGATGCGTCACTTCGCTACCCAGTCCGGCAAGAGCAAGGGCCAGTTCTACACGCCTGCCGAGGTCTCTCGGGTGATGGCTCAGCTGCTCCAGATCCCGACCGGCACGCCGAAGTCGACGACCGTCTACGACCCGACCTGCGGCTCGGGTTCGCTGTTGATTAAGGTGGCCGACGCAGCTCCGAACGGCCTGACCATCTACGGGCAGGAGAACGACAACGCGACCTGGGCTCTGGCCCGCATGAACATGATCCTGCACGGCAACGAGACCCACGAGATCGTTCAGGGCAACACCCTGGCCGATCCGAAGTTCCGTGAGGGCGACAAGCTGACTACCTTTGACTACCTGGTCGCCAACCCGCCGTTCTCGGTCAAGACGTGGAAGAACGGCTTCGAGAAGGACTATGGCCGCTTCGACGGGTTCGCGACGCCGCCGGACAAGAACGGCGACTACGCCTTCTTGCTGCACATGGTTAAATCTCTGAAGTCGACCGGACGCGGGGCGGTCATCCTGCCGCACGGAGTGCTGTTCCGCGGCAACAGCGAGGCCAAGATCCGCAAGGAACTGATCAAGCATCGCTACATCAAGGCCATCATCGGCCTGCCTGCGAACCTCTTCTACGGCACCGGCATCCCGGCCTGCATCATCGTGCTCGACAAAAAGGACGCGGCGAGCCGTACCGGCATCTTCATGATCGACGCCTCTAAGGGCCTCGAGAAGGACGGCCCGAAGAACCGCCTGCGTCCGCGTGACATGCACAAGATCGTCGACGCGTACGTGCGTCAGGCGGACATCGAACGCTTCTCCCGCATGGTGCCGCTGAGCGAGATCGGTGGCCCGAAGAACGACTACAACCTCAACATCCCTCGCTACATCGATTCATCAGGGCCGGATGACATCCAGGATCTGCGTGCTCACTTGCAGGCTGGCATCCCGAACCGCGACCTCGACGACCTGCAGCTCTACTGGGACGCCTTCCCCGGCCTCCGCGAGAAACTCTTCAAGCCGTTGCGTGAAGGATATTCCGAGTTGATCGCAGGCAAGGCCGACATCGAGTCGACCGTCCTCGGCTTCAGCCAATACCCGATTATCAGCTCGAGCACGAGCGACCTGGTCAAGTCGTGGTGGCAGGACAACAGTGCCGCCCTGGAAGGCATCGACCCTTCCACCCGTCCGAATGATCTAGCATCGGAGCTTGGTGAGTCACTGCTCGAGAGCTACCGCTCGCACCGGCTGCTCGACGAGTACGCCGTCTATGAGCAGCTGATGAGCTACTGGAACGCCTCGATGCACGACGACGTCGCTCTGATCGTCGGTGAGGGCTGGGACGCCGCGGCTAAGCCTCGTACTGCCCGCACTTGGAAAGACAAGAACAACAAGACGAAGTACGAGGACGCTCACCTGACGTTCGGCACTGGAGCAAACGCCAAGCGATGGGTTATGGACCTTATCCCGCCCAGCCACATCATCGGACGGTACTTCGCCGACGAACAGGCCAAGCTTGATCAGCTGGCCGCTGACCTTGAGGCGGCTGCCCAGGCGATTGAGGAGTATACCGAAGAGCACGCCGTTGAGGAGGGTTTGCTCTGGGAAGCAGTCGAGGACGACAAGATCACCGCAACCACGGTCAGGAACCGGCTGCGCGTCGCCAAGGCCGAGGGTACCGACCCTGACGAGATCAAGGTACTGACCCACGTCGCTGGCCTGTTCGCTACGGAAACCGCCGCCAAGAAAGCGGTCAAGGAAGCCACGTCTAGGCTCGAGGAGCACGCATTGGCTCGGTACGGCAAGCTCACAGCGGACGAAATCAAGGTGCTGGTCATTGACGACAAATGGGGTGCCACCATCGAGGCCGGCATCGAGAGCGAACTCGTGGCCGCCGTCCAGCGATTCACCGCTCGGCTGCATGTGCTGGCTGGCCGCTACGAGGCGACCCTGGACGAGCTCGATGCCGAGATCGAGGCGCTGAGCGCCAAGGTCGTCGAGCATCTGGCGGCAATGGGGGTCTCATGATCTGGAGCGAGACCACTATCGCTGCTGAGTTCGAAGTTCAGTTAGGGAAGATGCTGGACTTCGCTCGCAACTCGGGTGATCCGAAACTGTACATCGGGAATCGTGCCGTCCAATGGGGGTACATCGACCTCAGCTCGGCGAGCTACGTTCCACTCACAAGACAAGACGTCCTGCGATTTCGGCTACGCAAGGGCGACTTGCTCGTGTGCGAGGGCGGTGAGGTTGGTCGAGCTGCCATCTGGGAATATGACGTGGAGTGCTACTACCAGAAGGCTCTCCATCGATTGCGCCCGCGTCGCGAATACAATGCAAGAGTCCTGCTCGCCATCCTGGAGCTTCGGGCGAAATCCGGCGGGTTCGCCGATTACGTAACACAGACAAGCATTGCTCACCTTCCGCGGGACAAGTTTCTGACGTTGCCGATTCCATCGATTCCTGAAGATGAGCAGCAACGCATTGCAACGGTGCTGGCGGATGCGGACTGCCTGATCGACGCCCTCCAGCGCCTCATCGCCAAGAAGCGAGACGTCAAGCAGGGCATGATGCAGGAGCTGCTGACCGGCCGCACTCGTCTGCCCGGGTTCACCGGAGAATGGCGGGGTCGCAGGCTTGGGGACTTGCTCGCGTATGAGCAGCCTGGTCGCTATCTCGTATCGAGCGCTGAGTACATCGAGGCAGGTGGAGTGCCTGTATTGACGGCAGGCAAGACCTTTGTGCTCGGACACACAAACGAGTCTCATGGCGTCTACGACTCCTTGCCTGTAGTCATCTTTGACGACTTCACGACGGCATCCAAGTACGTAACGTTCCCGTTCAAGGCGAAGTCCTCCGCGATGAAGATGCTCAGTGCAAAGTCGGGAGCCAATCTTCGGTTTGCGTATGAGCGTATGCAGCTCATCGACTTCCCCATCGCAGACCACAAACGTCGATGGATTGCGGAGTTCAGCAAACTGGAGGTTTCTGTTCCATCCTTCGAAGAGCAGAAAGCGATCGCATCCGTACTGGAGAACGCCGATGCTGAGATCTCGGCCCTCGAACGCCGCCTTGAGTCTGCTCGTGCTGTAAAGCAGGGCATGATGCAGGAGTTGCTGACCGGCCGCACCCGCCTGCTCGCGAAGGTTGCAGCATGAGCACAGTTGGTCAGATCGAACGCAAGACGCAGAGTCGCGTCGTTGAACTGTTCCGTGATCGGCTCGGCTACGAGTACGGCGGCAATCGTGAGGACTTCGACAACCACAACATCGACGAGGCTCGGCTGATCCAGAGCCTTATATCTCGCGGTTATGACATGGAGGTCATCAAGCGGGCTGTCTTGCAGCTGCTGACTGCCGCATCGCTGGCGGACGGCCGGAAGCTCTACGACTCGAACCGCAAGTTCTACGAGCTGCTTCGCTATGGCGTCAAGGTCAAGCGTGACGTCGGCGAGACAACCGAAACGATCTGGCCGATTGACTGGTCGAACCCGCAGGCCAACCACTTCATGGTGGCCGAGGAAGTCACCATCAAGGGCGAGCACACCAAGCGGCCGGACATCGTGCTCTACGTCAACGGCATCGCGCTGGGCGTCGTAGAGCTGAAGCGTTCGTGGGTCAGCGTCAGCGAGGGCATCCGTCAGAACATCGGCAACCAGAAGCAGCACTTCGTGCGGCCGTTCTTCACGACGGTCCAGCTGCTCTTCGCCGGTAATGATGTCGAGGGTCTGCGCTATGGCGTGATCGATACGGCGGAGAAGTACTGGCTCAAGTGGAAGGAGCCGGGCACGGAGCCGAACCCGCTCGATCGTTCCCTGCTTCAGATGTGCTCCAAGGATCGTTTCTTGGAAATCATCCACGACTTCATCGTTTTCGACTCGGGGGTCAAGAAGACAGCCCGGCACAATCAGTTTTTTGGCGTCAAGGCGGCCCAGGACCGCGTCGGCCCGCGTAAGGGCGGCATCATCTGGCACTCCCAGGGCTCGGGCAAGAGCCTGACGATGGTGTGGCTGGCAAAGTGGATTCGTGAGAACCAGACGGATGCCCGTGTGCTGATCATCACCGATCGTACCGAGCTGGATGAGCAGATCGAGAAGGTCTTCGGCGGAGTTAACGAGTCGATCACCCGCACGACCTCGGGTGCTGATCTGGTCGGTAAGTTGGGCCAGAGCCAGCCGTGGCTGCTCTGCTCCCTGGTGCACAAGTTCCGCAGTACTGAGCCGACCAGCGACTCGGACGAGGGGGACAGCGATGAGTTCATCGCAGAGCTGGGGTCCCGCGTCCCGGCTGATTTCAAGGCTAAGGGCAACCTGTTCGTGTTCGTTGACGAAGCTCACCGCACCCAGAGCGGCAAGCTACACAAGGCGATGACTGGCCTGCTGCCGGACGCGATGTTTATCGGCTTCACCGGTACGCCGCTGCTGAAGGCCGACAAGATGACCAGCATCGAGACCTTCGGCTCGTTCATCCATACCTACAAGTTCGACGAGGCTGTCCGCGACGGCGTCGTGCTCGACCTGCGGTACACGGCTCGAGGCATCGACCAGCGGTTGGTCGGTTCGAGTCGTGTCGATGAGTGGTTCGACCGTAAGACTCAGGGGCTGACTGACTTGTCCAAGGCGCGCCTCAAGAAGAGGTGGGGCACCATGCAGAAGGTCGTTTCGGCGCGGTCTCGCGCCGCCATGATCGTGCAAGACGTGCTGATGGACTTCGAGCGCGAGCCTCGCCTGATTTCAGGCCGGGGCAATGCCATGCTGGTGAGCGAGAGCGTCTACCAGGCGTGCAAGTTCTACGAGATGTTCGTGCAGGCCGGCTTCAAGGACAAGGTCGCCATCATATCGAGCTACGTCCCGACCGCCAGCGCTATCTCCAAGGAAGACGCTGGTGAGGGCGACAACGAGGAGCTGCTCAAGTACGACATCTACCGCCAGATGTTGGCGGACTACTTTCACGCGTCTGCAGATCAGGCGGTGCTGCGCATCGAGGAGTTCGAGAAAGATGTCAAGCGTCGCTTCATCGAAGAGCCGGGGCAGATGCGACTGCTGATCGTGGTCGACAAGCTCCTGACCGGCTTCGATGCCCCGAGCGCCACCTACCTCTATATCGACAAGAAGATGCGGGATCACGGTCTATTTCAGGCCATCTGTCGCGTCAACCGCCTGGACGGCGACGATAAGACGTACGGCTACGTCATCGACTACCGAGACCTGTTCAAATCGCTGGACCAGGCGGTCTCGGACTACACTTCCGGCGCTCTGGACGGTTATGCGAAGGAAGACATCGAGGGACTGCTCAAGGATCGCACCGAGCAGGACCGCCAGGATCTGGACGAAGTCCTTGAGAAGGTTCGGGCGCTGTGTGAGCCGGTAGCACCGCCGAAGGGCACGCTGGAGTACCAGCATTACTTCGTCTCGTCTGAGCCGGGTGACGCCGAGCAGATCAAGGTCAATGAGCCGAAGCGTGTCGAGTTGTACAAGTCGGTCGCATCACTCGTGCGCGCCTACGGTACCCTCGCCAACGATATGGCGGCGGCTGGATACAGCACCGCCGAGGCTGCGGCTATCAAGAACGAGGTCGCGCACTACGTGGCTGTCCGCAACGAAGTCGAGCGTGGTGCTGGTGAGAATATCGACATGAAGCAGTTCGAGGCGGGCATGCGTTCACTGCTGGATACCTACATCCTGGCCGAGCCGTCCGAGACGGTAGCCACCCTGGATCAGGGCCTGGTCGAGCTGATCGTCGAACGCGGAGCCGGTGCCATCGACAGCTTGCCGGAGGGCATCCGCAAGAACCAGGAAGCGGTCGCCGAGACGATCATCAACAACGTCCGCAAGACCATCGTCGACGAGCGGGCGCTGAACCCGAAGTACTACGACCGCATGTCTGCCCTACTCGACGCCATCATCGAACGTCGACGTGAAGAGGCTGAGGCATACGCTGACTACCTAAACGACCTGCTCTCCTTCACGGCGCAGGTCGGCAAGAAAGAGTCCGACGCCACCTACCCGGGCTGGGCCTCGACTCCGGCTCGTCGTGCGCTGGTCGACTTCACCTGGCCGAGTGACATCGTCGTTGACGTTGAATACATCAGCGATGTAATCCAGAACAACAAGGAGCACGGCTGGGCTGGTAACCCGATGAAGGAGCGTGCCCTGGCGCGAGCGCTCCGCGGTGAACTGCCGGGCGGCTTCGAGCCAGAACGACTGGAAGCCCTCATCAACCTGTTGAAGGGACACGATGAGTATCGCTAACGCCTACCTCACTGTCGCCGGCCTCGGGATCGATGTCATCTATAAGGACATCAAGAACCTACACATCTCGGTCTACCCGCCCATGGGGCGAGTTCGGGTAGCCGCTCCGGAGACCACTGACGAGGACACCATCCGCCTGGCCATCGTGCAACGTCTGCCGTGGATCAAGCGGCAGCGCGATCAGTTACAAAAGGCTGACCGCCAGACGAAGCGAGAAATGCAGTCCGGCGAGACCCATTACGTCTGGGGCCAGCGATACCGACTTGATGCGTCACGAACTTCTGGCAATTACCACGTCGAGACTAAGGGGCAGACACTCTGGGTCGTTACGCCTCCCGAAGCGGACGGCGACGCTAAGCGAGGAACGCTTGACCGCTGGTACCGCCGCGAACTGAAGGCTGCGCTGCCTGCCCTCCTCGCTAAGTGGGAGCCGATTGTCGGTGTCGAGGTCGACAAGATTGTCGTGCGTCGCATGAAGACCAAGTGGGGCACTTGCATTGCCCACTCTCGTACTATCTGGATCAACCCCGAGCTCGCCAAGAAGAACCCTCGGAGTCTCGAGTACATCATGGTTCACGAACTGACGCACCTGCACGAACGTTCCCACAACCAACGCTTCAACGACCTGATGGACCAGTTCTTGCCTGACTGGCGAGTTCGCCGCGATGAACTCAACAGAGCCCCTTTGGCGGATGAGGATTGGGGGATTTAGACTGCCGATGCTGTTCCGTCATGGCTCAGAGGGCTTCAGACAAGCCCGTTCCCTTCCTTGCCCCGGAACCCGAAGCGGCAGGCTACCAGTCAGGAATTCAGAATGTGTTCCGTTATGTCCAAGCCGACTTGGAGTGGTGTCTGCGCGACTCGACGAAGGTGCTCATCATCGGTGAAATGTACTGAGCTGCCCGTCAGCAAGAACGCGAACTCGCCTGGGTTTACCTCTGGCAGCAAAGCGAGATCCACAGGCGACGGATCGGGCCACAACTTCGCCGCCCGGCCTTCCTCGACTAACGGATGCAGGATAGGCCAGTGGGGATGCCACACGATAGTTGCCTCGATGCCCCGAATGCCTGCGCCCCACGTCTGGTAGTTAAGACTCTTCGCCCCTACGTTCACATTCGGCAGTTCCAGCAGAAGTCTCTCCCCGTCCCAAGGCTGCACGCCCGTCACTTTCTGCCGCGTTAGGAAGACTGAGAACCCTTCGGGCGGGACCATCTCTGTACTCATCCATTCCAACCACGCTGGCTCATCCTGAGCCTTGCGTGGAAAAGCCGGGTCTCTCTGCACATGAGGAGAATCGTGTATCGCCTCAGGGTGAGTAAGCAGAAGCCCGACCTTCAGGAACCACCGCGCCAGAGCCTCTGCTTCCGTTGCGGTGATTCTTGGCCAGGTGTGCGTGTCAGTAGTGGGCATAATCTGTCGAACTACATTCGTGGCCGGTATCTCTATGGAGCGGCTGAGCCGACTGTTGCAGTCCTCGCACATGGGAACATGAACACTCTGAAGCGCCTCGGCGGTTACCGGCGACCCGTCGCGCTTTGGGTAGGGAATTCCACCTTTCTCGATAGTGAAGGGCCCTTGGCCGTGAAACTCCTTAATCAACCAGCTCGGCCACACGTGTTCACCTACGCCCTCAGACGCATTAGAACAAAGAACGCAGGATTTGTTTGGAAATCGGTTCGACATTCCACCCACGATACGGTATGCAGTCGTGTGTGTTACACACGGCCTTCCGTTAGGGACAATGCCCTCCGCGCCCCACAGGGCTACTACTCGTGCCATCATGCCGGTCGAATGAGTTACTTCGGCCTTGCTACGCCAGGCCACTCAACACTCTGTCAATAATGCTGAGCAAGCCGTGTTCTGTTGCATCAATTGCAGGTCGTATTGGGCGAAGAGTACCGATGTCGCTGACTTGACCAGTCCAGAAATCATCAAGCTCATTTCGGGACAGGAGCTGTGAAGCCACTTGGTGCAATGCGCGATCGGGGGATCCGTCATCCAGATCAGTCCACGATACAAAGATGCCAGCATCGCGTTGCCGTATCGCCTTCATCTGGACCCTGCCTAGAAATACGGCGAATAATCTGTATTGCTGATATAGCTCCGTCGGGAGGTGTGGTCTAAGGAGACTTACCCGCAGTTGCAGATCGTCGACCATGGAGGCGTATTCACCCAGGCTGATTTTACTTCTAGCCGAACTGAGTTCAGGTCGGGTTGGAACTTCTGGGTACTCGCTGTCGGCGAGTATGTCGTATAGAAACTCGACGCCACTCACCAACCTTCGTTGCTCCACAACGATCCTCCACAGTTCGTTGACGGAGCGAACTTTTTCCTCATGAACGACACTGCTTGTCAAAAGACGTCGCACATCCCCTGAGTTAGCTCTAATGCTGGCTGCACCCCTGCGGATGAGAATGTCTCCCGAGCGGAAAAGGGGCTTTTTCTGGTTGGGGACATGCCCGTCGAGCGCTGCCAGCACAGGCTGGCTGGAGCGACGTCTCAGATAAACGATGCCAAATCGCTTAGATACGCCTTCGTCTGGAAGGAGCTGATGTTCCGCGGCGAGCACAGTGAAATCGCCGTCGATGTACTTTTCAATGGCAGCGCGGATCGCGGTCGTGTCCATGCGTTCGTGGGCGTCCAGCCCCATGCGTGTGTAATCGTCGGCAACGCCAATGACGAGCGTTCCACCTGTGGGCAGGTTGCAAAAGGCTAGGACATCCTTCGCGAGGTTTACACGCGCGGACGCGTCAGCGAGGTCACCCAGGGACCTCTTGAAGTCCCACTCGTCGCCTTCACCGCGAACATGCAGAAACTGCTCAAGTGCTTCGCGTGAGACGCGGTCCTGGTAACTTATCGCTGATATAACCGGGTCACCGGGATGGGTGCTCAATGCGGATTGACCTGCCTATGGATTGGACTGCTGTCGGTGGAACTGACTCGTCTTGAGGAATTGCCGCGGGCTGGTCTCCAATCCGCAACGACAATCTCTTCAGTCATGATCGTCTTGAAGTCGACGGGGGTCAAACGTGCCGGTCATTATGGAACCGCTTCATGGCTACGACTTTGGGCCACATAATGGACTCCCTGCAGCGCCCGGCGGCCACAGAAATCAGCTACGGGAAAGCGCGTGATAGTCACCCGGCGACAGCGGCTGCCTGAACCGGAGGTTACGGCGATGACAACGCCTTCGAGTCCCACTGAGTAGCCGGCTTTGCCGACAAGCGCCGACCAATGCGCTCAGCGGTGTCGTCATCCGGCCGGAAATAACTCCCGGACTGGACGGCCATGCCTTCGGTAGCCTCGTCACCGCGCCGTCCGCTGCCCGGAGGCTCACCGCGCCGGCTGAGTTGGGGCCAGACCTGGTCATGGCGGGCCGGACGACATCGGGAGAGGACGGACAGGCTGCCGGGAGGGGCATATTCGAAGCCACTCGGTTGAGGGACTCAGCTTGACATCACTCCTTCGCGCGAAGACACTCGGCTGAGGAAATGATGTCCAAATTGGAAGACACCGATCTGGAAGACACCGTCTTTCTGTCACCGGACTCCGACAAAGCGACCGAACCACACTCACCCGTTCGTGAAGACACAACTCGTGATTGATCACAGGCCGATTGGCGGCGTGTGGTTTTGCGGACTCCGAAGTCATGCGCCCGATCTGCCCCTTGGTAGACCCGCCGTGTCCAACCGGATCGCGCTGAAGGCGATGTGCAACGATTTCCTCAATGCTCAGATCTGACTGAGCGCTCGATCCTTCAAATCATTTCGATCTATTGGGAGTACTCAGAAATGGCAGCGTTAGCCGGTATTGCCTCGTTAGTCATAGCTCTCATTCTGAGCTACCAGATCTTTCCAGACCCGGGTACGGGCGACATGGGGTATGCGGGGGGACGATTCATCTTCACGGCTGCGGTGACTACCATCGTTTCAGTCGTGGCCACCAGAGTGAGCAAGAGTCATCGGGAAGCGGAACACCAGCGCCTACGTGAGGAAGCGCGTAAGGCCCAGCGTCAGCGCGAGGAAGAACAGCGCAAGGATCAGGCACGAGGCGAGGCTGATTGGCGAGAAGCCGATGCAAGAACCGCGAACACGTTGGTTGCACAAAAGTCGGTGGCTCCGATCGGAGAATCTGAAGCGGACCAAGAGCCGGACACCAACGTCGCCGATGAGCGGGCCTGGATTCTTCGCCAGTATTCGTCGATCGACAGTGCCGTCGCTGGCCAACGCGCGTTCGCATCCCAGTCATTGTTCACCGATACCGCGGCCTCCGCGGGAGAACAGTGGGGCTTGCACGCTGCGGTCCATCGATCAGAGGTAGTGGAATGGCTGTTGAATGGCGCCCCGATCGATGGAATGGCATGGATCGAGTATGGCGACAACCTCGTGCACTGCGAGACGCCACTTCTCACCGCATTCATCGATGGACACCGAGAAGTGGCTGAGGCACTTATTGAGAACGGCGCCGACGTGGACGCACCGAACATGGTTAAGTTCCCCAACGGCAGTGGGTTCACTCATACGACCCTGCACATGCTTGCCGCGCGGGGCGACAACTCGGGCGTAGCTCGTTTGATTGAGGCAGGCGCAGACGTGAACCGGCGGACGACTCTCGGCACAACGCCGTTGCACTTCGCAGCCCGGGAGGACAACCCTGAGTTGGTTGAGATGCTCCTGAGAGCAGGAGCCAATCGCAACGTGCGAGAGTTTGACACTGATCAGCCGGGAAGCCTAGGGGATCTCCCAGTGGAGCAGGCCGGTCCGAGGACTCGGTCGCTGCTTACTGCCAACAGCCACGTCCGCCGGGTTGAGACTGCGTCGGCGCAGTCTCAAAAGGATTCCGAACTGCCCTTGAGAGCTGCGATCACCGCGACCCCGCAGCTCCCGGGTTTCAAGCACCTGCGCGTAATCGGATTCTCCACGGCGCTCAAGAGGTTCGCCCAGGCTGTCCCTCGGGGCGAAGGGGGTTACGGACTCGACGTCGAAGGGAACGTTATCAGTTGGGAGTCGCGTACTGGCCTCGTCAGCGAGTCGCAGAACGACGTGTACGAACCCGTGCGCCTCCCTGCGCGTCGCCTGGCGATTCCAGGCAACGTCGTTCAGATCGCTGGCTCGCGGGGCGGGATGCTCGCACTCACCGAGCATGGCGATGTTTACGCCTGGGGTGAGGACTACTTCGATGAGATCGGTGAAGATGGGCGAAACGAAGAGTCGCCGCTGCACATCAACGGCCTCGCCGGAATCGTCTCGCTGGCTTCGACAGGTAGCACCCACTTCGCAATTGGCGCGCGAGGAGAGGTCTGGTCCTGGGGATCTAAGTACGGTGGGTGTTTGGGTGACGGGTCGGAGGCAAATCGCAGTGTGCCCGCTTTGGTTCCGCACTTGAGCGATGTCAGAGAGGTCCGGTGCTCGGAGCAGCGAGACCAGGTCGTTGCTCTGACGACGGGGGGTGCTGTCCTGGTCTGGGGTTACGGGTACTCGTTTGACGGAGACAAGGTCGCGCGGAGCATTCCGACTGAGTTGATCGATCTCCCGAAAATCCGATCCTTGGGCGACGGCGAAACGGCGATCGATGGCGATGGGCACGTCTGGAGGTGGGGCGAAGACCTAGCAGTGAAGCAAGTCCCTGATCTGACAGACATTGTCGCCATCGTCCACGGAAGCAATTCGATTAGCAATGAGGGCACCTGGCATGCTCTCGACCGCGACGGACGCGTCTACGGCTGGGGATGCAACAACTTCGGGCAGATCGGAGACGGAACGACAATCGACCGTGACCACCCCGTCCCGGTGACCGGTCTCACCGACGTCGTCGAGCTCGTCAACAACAGCGCCGAGGCCTATGCACTTACATCAAGCGGGACTGTGTGTGCCTGGGGCGGATTCCCGAGTGAACGTGTTCTTGAAAATTACGGGAACATGGAGACCATCCACGGTCCCGTGCCACAGCGAATCCCCCTGCCACACTTCACCGAGTCGCGCATGCAGCGCTGGGCAACCCTGGAGCTAGCAAGCCTCGGCTCCAGCGAGCTGCGTCAGACATTCTTCGACTTCCGAAATGGACGTACACCCCTCATGCAGTGCGCTGCGGCCGGCTTAGACGACGAAGTTTCCGTCATGCTTGCGCAGAGCGGAGACGTCAACGCCGTTGACTCTGATGGGGACTCAGCCCTCTTCTATGCCGCGAGCAAAGGTCAGGTGCGCAACGTCGAGCTGCTTCTACGGGCAGGAGCAAACCCCCATATTCATCGACCCGGGGGAAACTCCGCGCTCGCGCAGGCCGCGGGGATGAGTGTGGCGTTCGGCAGCGACGGCAGCGACTACTGGCAGGTGGCCCTGCTGCTCCTCAGGCGTGGGGCCGATCCCTCGGACATGTATTCACGTGGCATCGCTCCTGCAAGGCACACAGACCGTGGCATGCTGGTGATCCGACCGGAGAATCTATATAGCTACCTGGCGTACGACGACACGTTTCCGATTCGAGTCGTTCGTGATTCGTTTGTTGGGTAAACGTTCTGAGGTGTACTACTGATCTGAGACAGTCTTTGAAAGGATTGTTCTCATGTCTTCTCGACCCACCTATTCTGATGAGTTCAAGGCTGATGCTGTTGCGTTGGCTAGTTCCTCTGGCCGGCCATTAGCTCTGGTAGCCGTTGAGCTTGGCGTTTCCCTGACCGCTCTCAAACGCTGGATCAGGCTCGACCGTGAAGGCGAGACTGGCGGCGCCCGAACACCGGACACCCCGGTTGATGCAGCGAAGTACAAGGCGATGGAAATCCGGTTACGTGAAGTGGAACGGGAGAACGAATTCCTAAAAAAAGTTTC